>NZ_RBIL01000001.1:2275438-2935442 GCF_003633755.1 Solirubrobacter pauli | reverse complement strand
CGGC
The DNA here is from genome assembly GCF_003633755.1 of Solirubrobacter pauli. Lineage (GTDB taxonomy): Bacteria > Actinomycetota > Thermoleophilia > Solirubrobacterales > Solirubrobacteraceae > Solirubrobacter > Solirubrobacter pauli. Next base: position 2,935,438 of record NZ_RBIL01000001.1, on the reverse strand, counting down.
GAGCGCTTCGCCGGGCGGATCGACGGCCGCGCGCATGAGCTGGATGCGGCGCTCGGAGCTCACCGACGTGCCGGCCTTCTCCGGCCACTGCGCCGACGGCAGCACGACGTGCGCGAGCGCGCCCGTCTCGGTCGGGTGGTAGGCGTCCTGGACGATCACCAGCTCGGCCTTGCGCAGCGCTCGGCGGACGCGCTCGGCGTCCGGCATCGAGACGGCGGGGTTGGTGGCGCAGATCCAGACGGCCTTCACGCGGCCGTCCTCGAGCGCGTCGAACAGGTCGGTGGCGGGCAGGCCGGGGCGCGCGTCGATCGTGCCGGCGGGCAGCCCCCAGTGCGCCTCGACCTCCGCGCGGTGATCCTCGCGCACGACCTTGCGGTAGCCGGGGAGCAGGTGCGCGAGCCCGCCCGTCTCGCGCCCGCCCATCGCGTTCGGCTGGCCGGTCAGCGACAGTGGGCCGGCGCCGGGACGGCCGATCTGGCCGGTCACGACGCACAGGTTCAGCAGCGCACGGTTGATCGAGGTGCCCTCGACGGACTGGTTGGCGCCCATCGACCAGAGCGCGAGCGAGGCGGGCGCGTCCGCGAACGCCCGGGCGGCGCGTTCGATCGCCACCGCCGGCACGCCGCACACCTCCGCGGCCGTGACGGCATCCCACGCGCCGGCGAGCTCGTGCCCGGCGATGAACGCGTTCAGCAGCGCGAGGTCCGTGCCCGGCCGCAGCTGCAGGTGGATGTCGGCGACCGCGGCGGCGTCGGTGCGCCGCGGGTCGACGACGATCAGCGTCGCGCCCGCCTGCTGCGCCGCGCGGATGCGGCCCCACAGGATCGGGTGGCAGGCGGAGGTGTTCGAGCCGAGCAGCAGGATCGTCGAGGCGAGCTCGATGTCGTCGTACGCCGGCGGCGGGCCGTCGGCGCCGAAGGTGGCGTCGTACGCGGCGACGGCCGAGGACATGCACAGCCGCGAGTTCGAGTCGACGTTGTTCGTCCGCAGGTAGCCCTTGGCGAGCTTGTTGACCGCGTAGTAGTCCTCGGTCAGGAGCTGGCCGGAGATGTAGAACGCGATCTCGTCCGGCCGGTAGGCGAGCAGGCGCTCCGCCACGTGGCCGAGCGCCTCGTCCCACGACGCCTCGTGGAAGCGCTCGTCGGTGCCGCCGCGCAGCAGCGGCGTGACCGCGCGGTCGCCGGCATGCACGGCGGCCGGAAGCTCCAGCGGCTTGCGGCAGGTGCGTCCCGCGTTGACCGGGTGCGCCTCGTCACCGCGGACAGCGGCCAGCCGGCCGTCGCGGACCTCCGCGACGAGCCCGCAGCCGACGCCGCAGTATGGGCACCCGGTTCGGATCACACGGGCGCCTCGGCGGTGGCGCCCCAGCCGCGACGCCAGGCGACCCGCAGCACGGCCACGCCGACGAAGGCGACGAAGACGACACCGGACACGAGCGAGAGCCCGGCGCCGTAGCTGCCGAACGAGTCGTGCAGCGAGCCGAGCGCGATCGGGAGCATGAACCCGCCCAGGCCGCCGGCCGCGCCGACCAACCCGGTGACGACGCCGATCCGCGCCCGGAAGCGCAGGCCGACGAGCTGGAAGGTGGCGCCGTTGCCGAGGCCGAGGAAGGCCATCACGACCGGGAAGCCGACGCCCGCCCAGACCAGCGAGGGCACAGTCGACAGCGCGAGCAGCAGCGGCGCGGCGACGCCGTAGACGACGGTCAGCACGCGGGTGCCGCCGAAGCGGTCCGCCAGGTGGCCGCCGAACGGCCGCACGAACGAGCCCGCGGCGCCACCGATGGCGGCCAGCGAAGCGGCGTCGACCTTCGAGAGGCCGTACTCGTCGTGGAAGAAGATCGGCAGGAACGACGACAGGCCGACGAAGCCGCCGAACGTGACGGCGTACAGCGCGCACAGCTTCCACGTGTCGCTCTCGCCGAGCTGGCTCGCGAAGGCGGGCAGCGTCAGCCGCTGCGCGGGCGCGGGCGGCTCCTTCGCGAGCAGGCGGAACGCGACCAGCACTGCCGCGGCCGGGATGAGCGCGAGGCCCATCACGGCGTGCCAGCCGACGTGCTCGGCCAGCCGCGGGGCGAGCAGCGCGCACGCGAACGTGCCGGAGTTGCCCGCGCCGGCGATGCCCATCGCCAGGCCCTGGTACTGCGGCGGGTACCAGCGCGACGCCAGCGGCAGCGAGATCGCGAACGACGCCCCGGCGACGCCGAGCAGCACGCCGACGCCGAGCAGCTCGTTCATCGAGGTCGCGCCGAGCCAGCCCCACAGCAGCGGCAGCAGCGCGATCGTCATCGAGATCGTGCCGATCCGGCGCGGGCCGAAGCGGTCGGCGAGCACGCCGAGCGTGACGCGGAACACGGCTGCCGACAGCAGCGGGACGGCTACCAGCACGCCCTTCTCGGCCGCGCTCAGGCCGAGGTCCTCGGCGATGTAGGCGCCGAGCGCGCCCAGGATCACCCAGATCGCGAACGAGACGTCGAAGTGCAGGAGGGCCGCGACGAGCGAAGGCGTGTGGCCTGCGCGCCGAAATTCACGCATACGCATGACCAGGGAAATCGGCCGATCGACTGACATCTTCAGCGGTTTGGGTAGACCGGCGCAGCAGAACGCTTCACGCCAGGAGGACGCTCGTGCCAGTCAAGGACCCGCAGGCGATCACCGACGCCGGAACCGCCACCGGCGTCAAGAAGGCCAAGCTCGCGCCGAACAAGGCGTTGGTCGCCGGCTTCCTCGCCGGCGCCTACATCGCCTTCGGCGGCCTGCTCGCGATCACGGTCTCCTCCGGGCTCGACCCCGAGCGCTGGGGCACGCTCCCGACGCTGTTCACCGGCGCCGTCTTCACCGTCGGCCTGATGCTCGTCGTGATCGCCGGCTCAGAGCTGCTGACCGGCAACATGGCGCTCGTCCCGCTCGCGCTGTTCCGCGGCAAGATCAAGCTCAGCCACCTGATCGGCAACTTCACCTGGGTGCTGCTCGGGAACCTGATCGGCTCGCTGTTCGTCGCCTACTTCCTCGGCGTCCAGTCGGGCGTGCTGACCGCCGACCTGCCGCTCGAGCGGCTGAGCGCGATCGCCCACTCCAAGGGGATCGAGGAGACCGAGTGGCAGATCTTCCTGCGCGCGGTCGGCTGCAACTGGCTGGTCTGCCTGGCCGTGTGGATGTCGTTGGCCGCCGATGACGTCGCGGGCAAGATCCTGGCCATCTTCTTCCCGATCATGGCGTTCGTGGCGATGGGCTTCGACCACGTGATCGCGAACATGTTCTTCCTGCCCGCGGCGATCTTCGCCGGCGTCCCGGACCTCACCTGGTGGGACGCGATCCACAACTGGATCTTCGCCTTCCTCGGCAACCTGGTCGGCGCGGCGGTGTTCGTCGCCGGGTCCTACTACTACCTCTACGGTCGCGCCGACGAGGAGGGTGAGCCGGGCGACACGACCGTCGACGGCCGCTTCGGTCGTCAGGCTCGCGGTGAGCGGGAGGCGAGCACGGCGTCCAACCGGTAGGCGAGCGCCTCGCAGGCGAGCTCCTCGGAGACGTTGAGCACGAGCCGCGAGCGCGTGTCGTCGACCAGCTCCTGCGCCTGCTGGAGTTTCGGCTTGCCGGCGTCCTGCTGGAGCGTGCCCAGGCGGTCGGAGTGGAACACCAGCTCCGGCGCCTGCGCCTCCAGCACCGCCAGGTCCCGGTACCACAGGCCGACGAGCTGCAGCGCGTGGTCGAGCGCCTGCGTCGCCGCCCGCCGGTCGGCGCGGCGCGCACGCTCGGTGAACTCGGTCTCGCGCCGTTTGTGCTCCTTCTTGGGCAGGAACTGCAGCTCTTCCTTGAGCTGCGCCTCGATCTCCGCCTTCGCGTCCGCGCCCGCCTGCTTGGCGCGATCGAGCAGCGCGCGCCACGGCTTCTCGCCCACCGTGCCGTTGAGCGGGGCGCGTGCGAACTCCTCCGCGGCCTGGCGGAGCCGCGGGCCGTCGCCGAGCGCGAGCCGGAGCGCCTTCTCGCCGTCGCCGAGGCTGAGCCGCGCCGCCGCCTGCGCCGTGTCCGGCGCGATCCCCTTCATCTCGAGCGTGTGCGCGAGCTGGTCGGTGGTCGGCGGGTCGAACCGCACCGGCTGGCAGCGCGACGCGATCGTCGGCAGCACCTGCGTCGGCCGGTCCGTGAGCAGCAGCAGCACGACGTAGCTCGGCGGCTCCTCCAACGTCTTCAGCAGCGCGTTGGCGGCCTCGTCGTTCATCACGTCGACCCGCTCGAGCACGAAGATCCGGTGCGGCGCCTCGAACGGCGTGTGCGCCGCCGCGGCCACGACCGCCTCGTCCACGTCGCGGCGCAGCATCTCGTGCGCCCCGCTCGGCGACACCCACGTCAGGTCCGGGTGGCTCCCGTGGTCCGCCCGCACCTTCACGTTGTCGGGGTCCTTCGCCCCGCGCGACAGCAGCTCGCCGGCGAACCGGCGCGCGACATCGCGCTTGCCGCTGCCCGCCGGCCCGTGCAGCAGGTACGCGTGCGCGGGCGAGCCGCTGAGCGCCGCGCCGAGCACGGCCTGGGCGTGAGGATGGTGTGCGAGGTCGAGCACCCCGTTGATCCTAGGCGCCGCCGCGGCACACCCGGATTCCTGACCGTTCGATGCGTATACGCGCGCTCGCAGGCAAGTTCTGCGCCGACCGGGGCACACGGATACCAGTGCGTCTGGCCGCGAAGCTCTGCGTCGTCCTCACCGCGCCGCTCCTGACGGCGGCCGCGCCGCCGCTCGCCGCCGCCCAGACGCCGACGCTCGACGATGCCCTGAAGGCCACGACCGACGCCGTCACCGCGCCGGTCGAGCAGGCGCCCGCGGCTCCGGCGCCGACGGTCGCCCCGCCGAGCCCGGCGCCCGCGACGACCGAACCGGTCACCGAGAGCACGCGACCCGCGACCGAGCCGGTCGCTGAAGGGACGCGCCCGGCCACCGACGCCGTCGCCGAGCCGGCCCAGCCGGTCACCAAGACGGTCGAGGAAACCACGCAGCCGGCCACAAAGGCCGTCGCCGACACCGCGCGGACCGTCACCGAGGCGGTCGCCGAGACCGCGCGCCCCATCACCGACGCCGCCGCCGAGACGGCCCAGCCGGTCACCAAGACGGTCGAGCAAACCACGCAGCCGGTCACGAAGGCTGTCGCCGAAGCCGCGCGCCCGGTCACCGGCGCCATCGCCGAGACGGCCCGGCCGATCACCAAGACCGTCGCCGACACCACGCGCCCCGTCACCGACGCCATCGCCGAAACGGCCCGGCCGATCACCAAGACCGTCGCCGACACCACGCGCCCCGTCACCGACGCCATCGCCGAAACGGCCCGGCCGATCACCAAGACCGTCGCCGACACCACGCGCCCCGTCACCGACGCCATCGCCGAAACGGCCCGTCCGATCACCAAGACCCTCGCGGCCACCACGCGCCCCGTCACCGAGGTCGTTGCCACGACCACGCGCCCCGTCACCGAAGTCGTCGCCGACGCCACCCGGCCGACCGCGAACGGGGTCGACGCCGGGGCCGACCCGCCGGTCGGCGACGCCGCTCGCCCCGTCGGAGGGACGAGCGGGCCGGTCGCGCAGGTCCCGGTGGCGCGGCCCGCCGACCGCGTCGCTCGCACTCAGCCGACGACGTCGGTCGTAGTCGTGGAGCCGACGTCCTTCGCCGCGCGCACGGAGCCGGCGCGCGACCGCGTGACCATCTCCGCGGCCGCTGTCGCCAATCCCACGCGCAACGAACCCGCCCCGCCGACGAGCGACGCGCTCTCGGCCCGGCCCAGCGAAGGCGCGGTACGTGCCGTGCTCGCGCCGGCCCGTGCCCTCGCGCCGCCCCGCGTCGCTGCGCAGGCGCTTCCCGGCGCGCCGCGACACGTGTCGACGCACCTCGCACGGTCGGCTCCGACGGCGGTCCGCACCGCACCGGCCGACGTGCCGTCCGCCGTTGCCCCGGCGGCCTCGACCGCCCGGCGCGCCGACGCGACCGTGTCCGATGCCACGCCGTCCGGCGCCGCCGTGAGCTCCGGCGCGTTCTCGGCGGCCGGCTCCGGCTCCGGGACGGGCGCGATCGCCCTCCTCGCGCTCGCCGGGCTCGGCTGTGCGGCCGTGCTCACCGTCCTTCCCCTGCTTGCGCCGCTGAAGCGGCCCGTCGCCTTCATCTCGCTGACCGAGCGCCCCGGCTGAGGACTTCCGAGTCCCCAGCCCCATTCACGCTCGACTTCAGGAGATGACATGTTGGACAGCCCCATCGCGCCTCGTGCGCGGAAGTGGACGCTCGGCGTAGCGCTCGCCGGGCTGCTGGTGGCGCCGCCCGTCGCGGCCGCCGGCACGCCGGATCCGAAGACCGGCTGGCGCGGGCGCGCCATCGAACGGCCGGAGCCGTCGCGGCCGGTGACGGAACCCGCGTGGCCGCGGGGATGGTCGGCCGGTCCGGTCGCCATGGGCACGGGTGCCACCGCACGCGGGTCGCGCCGGGTCCGCGCCGTGCAGCGTGAGCTGCGCCGGCGCGGGTATCGCGTCGGCCGCGTGGACGGACGGTTCGGTCCGCGCACGCGCGGCGCCGTCACGTGGTTCCAGATCAAGCACGGACTCCGCCCGACGGGCACGGTCGACGCCGGCACGCTCGCCGCGCTGCGCAGCCGCCGCACGCCGGTCACGCGAGCTCCGGAGCCTTCCCCCGCGCCGGTCCGCGCCGCCGCGCCCGTGCCCGGGGCGACCAACGCCTGGCTCGCGATCCTCCTGGCGATCATGACCGTCGCGACGCTGGTGCTGGCCGCGCTGCGGCTGCGCCGCGAGCGCCCGACGCCCTCGATCCCCCAAGAGCCGCCCAGGGCGACGGGCTTGCGCGACGTCCTCGGCTACGTCGTCGCGGACCGGCACGCGGGCGCGGAGGTCGCCGCCGCCACCGCGGCGATCGCCGCCTGGTGCGAGGCCCGCGACTGGCACCTGGAGCGCGTCATCCACGACGCGCCGCAGGTCGGCCGGCCGAGCCAGCGTCCCGGGCTGGCGTACGTCATGGACCGGATCAGCACGGGCCAGAGCCGAGGATTCGTCGTGCGACACCTCAGCGACATCGCCGACTCGGCGGCGGACCTCGCCCCGATGCTGGAGCGCATCAACGACGCCGACGCCTTCGTCATGGCGGTCGACGAGTGGCTCGACACGAGCCTGCCGCCCGGCCGGTTGACCGCCGGGGCGCTGGTGGAGCTCGACGACTACAAGCGCGCACGGGGCACCGCCCGGGCGCGGGACGGGTTGGCCGCCGGCCTCCGCGAGGTCCCCGAGCTGCGCGCGCGGGTGGTCGCCATGCGCGAACGGGGGCTGTCGCTGCAGGCCATCGCCGACGCGCTCAACGCCGCCGGCGTACCCACGCTGCGCGGCGGCGGCCGCTGGCAGCCGGCCGGCGTGCAGGTGCTCGTGGGCTACAAGCCGCCGCCCGCGCAACGGCCGCTGCGGGAAAACGGATGAGGAGGCGTCGACCCCACTCGTCACACTCCCCTGCGTGCTCATCACGGTCGAAGGCCTCGACGGCGCCGGCAAGACGACGCTGGTGGCCGGCCTGGCCGAGCACCTCGACGCGACCGTCCTGCGCGAGCCGGGCGGCGTCGAGCTCTCCGAGCGCATCCGCACCTTGGTCCAAGATCCCTCACTCCACGTCGACCCGCGCGCCGAGGCGCTGCTCTACGCGGCCGCCCGCGCGCAGCTCGTCGCAGAGCGGCTCGAGCCGCTGCTCGAGGCGGACACCACCGTGATCCTGGACCGCTTCGTCGACTCGAGCCTCGCCTACCAGGGCGGCGGTCGCCGCCTGGGCGTGGACGAGATCCGCGCGCTCAACGCGTTCGGCACCGCCGGCCTGGTGCCTGACCGGACCCTGCTGCTGCGCGTCGCGCCGGAGGTGGGGCTCGCGCGGATCGCCGGTCGCGAGGCGGACCGGCTCGAACGCGCGGGGGGAGAGTTCTTCGCCCGCGTGGCTATGACGTACGACGAGCTCGCCGCGGCCGAGCCGCACCGGTTCGTCGTCCTCGATGCCGCACTGCCCCCAGACACCGTCCTCGCCCACGCGATTGAAGCCCTGACATGAACGAAGCCCTCTCACTGCTCGCCGACGCCTTCGACGACCCCGTCAACGCGGCCTTCGCGCTCGAGCAGCTGCGCACCCAGTGGCGCGAGCTCGACCCCGATGAGCGCGCCGCGCTCACGCCGCTGGCCCAGCTCGCCGCCAGGCGAGCCGAGGAGGCCAAGGCGGCGCAGCCCGCGGAGGCCGCGCGCGCCGCGACCGACGCCGACCTCGCCACCCCGGGCGAGGACGAGCTGCGCGCCGCGCTGCGCTTCGGCGTGAGGCCCACCACCGACTGACATGCACGAGGCGCTGGGACTGCTCGCCGACGTCTTCGAAGCACCCGCGGCCAACGCGGCGATGCTCGACGAGCTCCGTGCGCGCTGGCGCGACTTCACGCCCGAGGAACGCGAGGCGCTGACGCCGCTCGCCCAGCTGGCGGCGCGCCGCGTGGCCGCCGTGCGAGAGCCGCAGACGACCGCGGCGCCGCCGGCGTCGGGACAGCCCAGGCTCGGCCCGACCGCCGCCTACGTCGCCGAGCGGCGCGCCGCCGGCGGGGACGGCACCCCACCGCCGCCGGTCGCAACCTCGCCGCCCGCCGCTGCGCCGCCGCGGGCTGCCTCGTCGCCCGCCGCCGCGCCGCCGCGTGCCGCCGCTGCGCCGCCGCAGGCCGCCTCGTCGCCCGCCCCCGCCGCCGCGCCTCCGCAGGCCGCCGGCCCCTCGCCCGCCCGCTTCGCCGCCGAGCGCCCGCCCCGCCCGCCCGCGGACGTCTCCCCCGAGCAGCTCCTCTCGCTCGTCGGCCTCGACCACTTCCGGCCCGGCCAGCGCGAGGCCGTGCAGGCCGCGCTCGACGGCCGCGACGCGCTCGTGGTGATGCCGACCGGCGGCGGCAAGAGCCTCTGCTACCAGCTGCCCGCGCTCGCCACCGACGACCTGACCGTCGTGATCTCGCCGCTGATCGCGCTGATGCGCGACCAGTGCCAGCGACTCACGGACCTCGGGCACCCGGCGGTGATGCTCGCCTCGGGCGAGGACAACCAGACCGCGCTGGACCAGATCCGCAACGGCCAGGCGCAGGTCGCGTTCGCCGCGCCCGAGCGGTTCGCCAGCCCGGCCTTCCGGTCCGCCCTCGCGGCGCGCACGCTCGCGCTGTTCGTCGTCGACGAGGCGCACTGCGTGTCCGAGTGGGGGCACGACTTCCGCCCGGACTACCTGCGCCTGACGACGATCATCCGCGAGCTCGGCCACCCGCCGACGATGGCGTGCACGGCGACCGCGACCCCGAAGGTCGCCGAGGAGATCGTCACGCGCCTCGGCCTCAGGGACCCGGAGCGCGTCCGGTCCGGCTTCGACCGGCCGAACCTCAGCTTCGACGTGCTGCCGTTCGACGGCGAGGGGAGCGTCGCCCGCAAGCGCGCCACGCTCGTCGCGGGCGTCGAGATGCCGGAGAACCGCCCGGCGGTCGTCTACTGCGGCACGCGCAAGAGCACCGAGGAGATCGCCGCGCTGCTCAACGCTCCCGCGTACCACGCGGGGATGCCGACCGAGCAGCGAACGCGCGTGCAGGACATGTTCATGCGCGGCGAGGTCGACGTCGTCGTGGCCACGAACGCGTTCGGCATGGGCGTCGACAAGGCCGACGTGCGCTCGGTCTGGCATTGGGCGCTCCCCAGCAGCCTCGAGGCCTACTACCAGGAGGCGGGCCGCGCCGGGCGTGACGGCCGGCCGGGACGTGCCGTGCTGCTCGCCTCCCGCAGCGACCTCGGCCGGCTCGTGCGCTTCATCCAGGAGGCCGAGGTCACGGTCGAGCAGGTCGCGTCGCTCGTCAACCGCCTGCGCAACCAGGGCGACCTCGAGCTCGACGCGGGCGTCGACCGCGACCGCATCCTGCTGGCCGTCGCCGAGCGGGCCGGCGCGCTCACGCTCTCACCCGGCCAGGGCGGCCGCGTGCACATCACGCTCGCCGACCGCCCGCTGGACCGCGGGCGCGTCGCGGAGCTGTGCCGCGCCGCCAAGGACCGCCGCTGGCAGTCCTACCGCTCGATCGAGCACTACGCCGACGCCAGCAACGACCGCTGCCGCCGGCGCCAGCTGCTCGACCACTTCGGCGACCCGACGCCGGTCGCCCCCACCGGCCGCTGCTGCGACGTCGACGACCCGCCCGACTGGCTGCCGCCGATCACCGTCGCCAAGGCCAAGGCGAAGAAGGCTCCGATCGTCGAGGACGGCCCGCCCGTGGACGAGGACGACCTGAACGCGCTCAAGGCCTGGCGCCGCGAGCGAGCCGACGGCAAGCCCGCCTACACGGTGGCGACGGACGCCACCTTGCGCGAGGTCATCCGCCGCCGCCCGCGCAGCAGCGACGACCTACTCGCTATCAAGGGCATCGGCCCGTCGTTCGTCGACAAGCACGCCGACTCGCTGCTGGAGCTGCTCGCTCAGTAGCCGTCCGGGTGGGCGGAGTGCCACGTCCACGCGTCCCGGATCATGTCCTCGAGCGTCTTCTCGGGCGTCCAGCCGAGGCCTTCCCGGGCGCGCGCGTTCGACGCGACCAGCTGCGGCGGGTCGCCGGCGCGGCGGTCCTGCTCGACGACCGTGATGTCACGCCCGGTGACCGCGCGCGCCGTCTCGATCACCTCGCGCACGGAGTAGCCGCGCTCGGAGCCGAGGTTGTAGATCGCGTGCTCGCCGGGCACGGCCTTGTCGACCGCGAGCGCATGGGCGACCGCCAGGTCGTCGACATGGATGTAGTCGCGCACGGCGGTGCCGTCGCGCGTCGGGTAGTCCGTGCCGAACAGCGCGACGCTCTCCCGCTTGCCGGCCGCCGCCTGCAGCACCAGCGGGATCAGGTGCGTCTCGGGCTCGTGGTCCTCGCCCAGCGCACCGCTCGCCCCCGCGACGTTGAAGTAGCGCAGGGACACCGCGGCGAGCCCGTGCGCGCGGGCCTCGTCGGCGAGCATCCGGTCGACCGCGAGCTTCGAGTTCCCGTACGTGTTGACCGGGACGTTCGGCGTCTCCTCGGTGATCAGCTCCACGTCGGGCTCGCCGTAGGTGGCGGCGGTGGAGGAGAACACGATCCGCCCACAGCCGTGCGCGCGCATCGCGTCGAGCAGGTTGAGCGCGCCGACCACGTTGCCGCGCCAGTACTTCTCGGGCACCTGCTGGGACTCGCCGACCAGCGACATGGCGGCGAAGTGCAGCACCGCGTCGAACCCGCGGGCGAGCACCGCGTCGACGGCGTCCGCGTCGAGCAGGTCGACCTCGACGAAGTCCGCGCCGTCGGGAACCGCCGCGCGATGCCCTTTATAGAGCGAGTCGAGCACGGTGACCTCGTCGCCGCGCGCGACGAGGTACTGCGCGACGATCGAACCGATGTAGCCGGCGCCGCCGGTGACGAGAAGTCGCATTGCAGGCGAGGGTACTCAGGCGGCCGTGGCGACCTGGATCGCTTCCCGTCGCCGACAAGGCCCTCGAGGGCGGCGACTTCGAGGTCGTCAGCGAAGCTGGTCCACGGCCTTGGCGATCCGTCGCGCGCGGGTCTCCGGCCGCTTGGCGTCGTGCAGGCCGAACAGGATCGAGTAGCGGTCCTGGCTCTTGAGCGCCGCGAAGGCCTCGGCGCAGCCAGCCGCCTCGAGCGCCTCGCGCAGATCCTCCGGCACCTCGATCCTCGACGCCGGCGCGTAGGCCGAATCCCAGCGCCCGTCCGCCTTCGCGGCCTCGACCTCGGCGTGGCCGGCCGGCCGCATCCGCCCGTCCGCGATCAGCTGCTCGCAGCGCCCGACGTTGATCTGCGACCACTTCGAGCGCGCCCGCCGCGGCGTGAACTTCTGCCGGTAGTGCGTCTCGTCCAGGCCCTTGCGCTGCCCGTCGATCCAGCCGAAGCACAGAGCAACTTCGATCGCTTCGACGAAGTCGACCGTTGGTAGCCCTGTGCCCTTCTTCGGGAACACCAGCCAGACGCCGTCCGCACTCGCGTGGTTGACCTCCAGCCAGGACTCCCACTCCTCGCGGGAGGCGAATGCGCGGTCGTCCATGCGCGCCGGATCGTACACTCGGACGGGTATGCCACTGCGCCTGATCACGGTCCTGGTGGCCGCGCTGGCGCTCTGGCCGGCCAGCGCCCTGGCCCAGGAGGCGACCGCGACGCCCGGCCCGCCCGACAGCGCGTCGGACGCCGTCAAGCTCATCTACGAGGACTACCGGCGCGACGGCAAGATCGACGTCTGCGACCACGACCGCGCCGACCTCGAGGACGCGCTCGACACGATCGAGCCCGACTTCGACACGGACTACCCGGACTTCCGGGAGGCGGTCGAAGCCGGCATCCAGCGCCACGACAACGGCCGCTGCGACGACGCCGAGAAGACGCCGACCGCCACCGCGACGGCGACGGCCACGCCGACCGCGACGGCGACGGCGACCCCGGACGACGGCACGCTCCCACCGCCTGACGACGGTGGGACCGACGACGGCGCGATCCCGCCGCCCGACGACGGCACGGCCACGCCCGAGGACGGCACGCTGCCGCCCGAGACCACCGTGGACCCGAACCCGACCGTCCCGCCGACGACGGCCACCCCGGTACCGACCGTGGCGCCGGCCGCGACCCCGGCTCCGAGCGCCACGCCGGGCCTCGTGTCGACGAAGGCCGACCGCAGCAAGCTCGTGATCCCGGGGGTCCTCGTGCTGCTCGCGGTGGTCGGCGCGCTCGCGCTCGCGCTGTTCGGACGGAACACGCCCGCCTGGCGCGAAGCCGCGTTCCGCACGCGGACGACGTGGGCGGATTTCACCGACTGGCTGAAGCTCGGCCGATAACGGTTTAAAGCGGACAGAGCGGGGCTTTCGGGGGCTGCCCGCACCCGTCCGTTCGGTAGAATTTGCTCTGCAAAAGCAGGATTTTCGCTCTCTGCCTCGAAACGGCGGCGCCGTCTAGATTCCGTCCGGCACCGGGTGCAATATCCACCGCCCGCACTTTTTGGAAGTCCCTGCCGAGGGAGATGGAAGCACCATGGAAAAGACGTCGCCGCAAACCACGCTCACGCAACCGACTCGCGCCCCTGAAGCGCTGAGCGTGCGTCGGCTGTTCACGCGGCCTGGCGTGCACCCTTACGAGGCTGTGGAGTGGGAGTCCCGCACCGCCGCCGTCGGCTCTTTCCGCCAGGACGACGTCGAGTTCCCCAAGTCGTGGTCGCAGAACTCCACGAACATCGTCGCCCAGAAGTACTTCCGCGGTCAGCTGAACTCGCCGACGCGTGAGCGCTCGGTCAAGCAGATGATCAACCGCGTGTCGGGCACGATCGCCGACTGGGGTCGCGAGCGCGGCTACTTCGCCTCCGAGGAGGACGGGGACACGTTCGAGGCCGAGCTGACGCACATCCTCCTGCACCAGATCGCGGCCTTCAACTCGCCGGTCTGGTTCAACGTGGGCTTCGAGGAGTCCCCGCAGTGCTCGGCCTGCTTCATCCTGAGCGTCGACGACACGATGGACTCGATCCTCGACTGGAACACGCGCGAGGGTCGCATCTTCCGCGGTGGTTCCGGGTCGGGCATCAACCTCTCGAACATCCGTGGCTCGATGGAGCCGCTGGCCAAGGGCGGCACCGCCTCCGGCCCGGTGTCCTTCATGCGCGGCGCCGACTCCTGGGCCGGCACGATCAAGTCCGGCGGCAAGACGCGCCGCGCGGCCAAGATGGTCGTGCTGGACGTCGACCACCCGGACATCCGCGAGTTCATCTGGTGCAAGGCCAAGGAAGAGGACAAGGCCGCCGCGCTGCGTGACGCCGGGTTCGACATGTCGATCGACGGCGACGGCTTCCACTCGATCCAGTACCAGAACGCCAACAACTCGGTCCGCGTCACGGACGAGTTCATGCAGGCGGTCGAGGACGACGCTGATTGGCACCTGATCGCGCGCACCACGGGCGAGCCCGTCGGCGAGCCGGTCAAGGCGCGCGAGCTGATGCGCGAGATCGCCGAGGCCGCGTGGCGCTGCGCCGACCCGGGCGTCCAGTACGACACGACGATCAACCAGTGGCACACGTCCCCGAACTCGGGCCGCATCAACGCGTCCAACCCGTGCTCGGAGTACATGCACGTGGACGACTCCGCGTGCAACCTGGCGTCGCTGAACCTGATGAAGTTCCGCCGCCCGGACGGCACGTTCGACACGCAGGCGTTCGAGCACGCCGTGGACATCGTGTTCCTGGCGCAGGAGATCGTCGTCTCGCCGTCGAGCTACCCGACCGAGGAGATCGGCAAGAACGCCCGCGCGTTCCGCCAGCTCGGCCTGGGGTACGCCAACCTCGGCGCCTTCCTGATGGCCAACGGCTTCGCCTACGACTCCGACGAGGGTCGCGGCGCCGCCGCCGCCATCACGGCGCTGATGACCGGCCGCGCCTACGCGCAGTCGGCCAAGATCGCCGGCGCCATGGGCCCGTACGACCGCTACGCGGAGAACCGCGAGGCGCACAACGCCGTCATGCGCATGCACCGTGACGCGTCGTACGCCGTGCCGGACGCCGCGGTCGGCGACACGCAGCTGCTGGCCGCCGCGCGCGAGACGTGGAACGACGCGGTCGCGCTGGGCGAGCTCTACGGCTACCGCAACGCGCAGGCGACGGTGCTCGCGCCCACGGGCACGATCTCGTTCCTGATGGACTGCGACACGACGGGCATCGAGCCGGACTTCTCGCTCGTCAAGTACAAGGAGCTCGTCGGCGGCGGGACGATGATCATCGCCAACCGCACGGTGCCGATGGCGCTGCGCACGCTGGGCTACGGCGAGGCGGCGATCGAGCAGATCGAGGCCTACGTCGCCGAGCACGGCACGATCGTCGGCGCCCCGGGCCTCGCGGGCGAGCACCTCGAGGTGTTCGACGTGGCGGTCGGCCAGCGCGCGATCTCCGCCGCCGGCCACGTGAAGATGATGGGCGCGGTCCAGCCGTTCCTGTCGGGCGCGATCTCCAAGACGGTCAACATGCCGCAGGACTCGACGGTGGAGGACATCGCCGAGGCCTACATCAACGCGTGGAAGCTCGGCGTCAAGGCGCTGGCCATCTACCGCGACGGCTCGAAGACCGCCCAGGCGCTGCGCACCGACGCGCAGGACTCCAAGGAGCTCCCGGCCAAGGCCGAGGCCGCTCTGGAGGCCGGCGAGGAGATCTTCACGCAGACCGAGGTCGACGAGCTGGTGGCGGTCGCGGTCAAGAAGGCCGTCGACAAGGCGCTCGCCCGCGAGGACGAGCCGCTGCGCAAGCGCATGCCGCGCGAGCGCAAGTCGCTCACCCACAAGTTCTCGCTCGGCGGCCACGAGGGCTACATCACGGCCGGCATGTACGAGGACGGCTCGGTCGGCGAGATCTTCCTGACGGACATCGGCAAGGAGGGCTCGACCCTCCGCGGCATGATGAACTCGTTCGCGACGGCGATCTCGATCTCGCTGCAGTACGGCGTGCCGCTGGAGACGCTGGTCCGCAAGTTCGCCTACATGCGCTTCGAGCCGGAAGGGATCACCACCAACCCGGAGATCCCGTTCGCCAAGTCGATGCCGGACTACATCATGCGCTGGCTCGCCTCGCGCTTCCTGGACGCCGACACCCAGGAGGAGCTCGGCATCCTCACGCAGGAGGTCCGTGCCAAGGCGATCGCGCAGAACACCGCGCCCTCGTCCGACACGGCCGGCCCGGCGAACGGCAACGGCGCCCCCAAGGCGCTCGCCCCGGCCCCGGCGGCCCCGGTCACGGCCGTCCCGGCCACCGCGGCGCTGACCGAGACCCCGCCGGTCGTCCCGGTGAAGATGGTCGGCCTGGACCTGGGCCCGGCCTGCAACAACTGCGGCGGCATGATGCAGCGCACGGGCTCGTGCTACACGTGCTCGTCCTGCGGCAACAACACCGGCTGCGGCTGATCCCCGCGGCTGAATAGCTTCACTCGACGGGCCGCCTTGCGCGGCCCGTCGTCGTTCTAGGCCAGGTTCCCGCGGGCCTTGACGAGGCGCTCGTCGAAGCTCGCGAGCTCGACGTCGACGTGCCCGCGGCGCTCGGCCTGCACGACCGTCGCCAGGGCGATCAGTAGCCGGTACCCGTCTTCACCCGCCGGCGGTCCAGCTCGTGCAGGCCACCCTTGACGTCGAGCGTCGCGCAGGCCTGGGCGATGTCGGCGGCCAGGGTCTCGGCGAGCGAATGGCCGAGCGAGCGCTTGACGAGGACGCGCATGATCGTCGTGTGGTCGGCGTTCGGCGGGAGCGTGTACGCCGGCACCATCCAGCCGCGCTCGGCGGCCAGCTGGGAAGCGACGTCGAACTCGTCGTACGCGCGATCGGCCTCCTTCAGCCTGAAGGCGACGAGTGGGAGCTGCTCGGCGCCCGGGTCGCCGACGAGCTCGAAGTGGCCGGTCGCGACGATGCGCTCCGCCAGCCGGCGCGCGTTGGCCTGCAGCACCTCCATGACGCCCCGGTAGCCCTCATGGCCGTAGCGGACGAACGTGTAGTACTGGGCGAGCACCATGCTCGCGCCCGTGGAGAAGTTCAGCGTGAAGGTGGCGTCGCGCTTGCCGAGGTAGTTCTCGTAGAACACGAGGTCGTCCGGCAGGTCCTCGGGCGTGCGGAACACGAGCCAGCCCAGGCCCGGGTAGACGAGCCCGTACTTGTGGCCTGAGACGTTGATCGAGCGCACGCTGGCGAGCCGGAAGTCCCACGGGGTGTCCGGGTGCAGGAACGGCCAGACGAAGCCGCCGCTCGCGGCGTCGACGTGCATCGGGACCTCGAGGCCGCGCTCGGCGCGGAGCCGGCCGAGCAGCGCGTCGATACCGGCGATGTCGTCGGCGTGGCCGGTGAACGTCGTCCCGAGCACGGCGGCGACGCCGATCGTGTGCTCGTCGACGTGTGGCTCGACGTCCTCGGGCCCGATCGTGAGCTTGTCGGGTCGCAGGGGGATGATCCGCGGCTCGACGTCGAAGTAGCGGCAGAACTTCTCCCAGACGACGTGCACGTCGGCGCCGAAGACGAGGTTCGGGCGGTCGGCGGCCTGCCCGGCGGCCTCGCGGCGGCGGCGCCACTGCCACTTCAGCGAGAGCGCGCCGAGCATGATCGCCTCCGACGAGCCCTGCGTGCGCGTGCCCGTCGTCGGGCCCGGCGCGTGGAACAGGTCGCCCAGCATCCGCACGCAGCGCTGCTCGATCTCCGCCGTCTGCGGATACTCGGCGTGGTCGATGTAGTTGCGGGCCAGGTTGTCCGTCACCACCTGGACCGCCTCCGGCTCCATCCACGTGGTCACGAACGTCGCGAGGTTCCGCTCCGGGATGCCGTCCAGCACCATCTCGGACTCGATCAGCCGCAGCGCCTCGGACGCGGGCATGCCGGCGTCGGGCAGCCGGCCGTCGGGCGCACTTGCGCGCAGGAAGGCGTCGCCGTAGGGCACCGCCGGGTTCTCGAGCGTCATGCGCCGATGTTCCACCGCGGCCGTTACCGCCGCATCACACCGACCGGCGCTCGGCGCCGCCACGTCGACGAGCGCAAGATGAGCCGGATGTCAAGCCCTGAGGAGATGAGACCGGCATGAAGTAGATTCCGCCGCCTGGTTCATATCCCCGGATCCTGGGAGGGCATCCGTGAGAGGTAGAGGGCTGGTTCTAGGCGCGCTCGGCGCGTCACTCGTGTTCGCGGCGCCCGCGTTCGGCGCGCAGAAGAACGTCGAGTTGGTGAAGCAGATCACCGAGGCCAAGAACGCCACGGCGATCAACTTCCTCGAGTACCGCGACGGCTGGCGTGGGAAGCGCACCGTCATGCTCGTAACGGGTCGGTTCGGTCTGAAGTCCTACGACATCGGCAACCCGGCCAAGCCGCAGCTGCTCGACGAGCTGTCGGCGGAGCGGCTCAAGCTCGAGGGCGACCCGGACGTCGACTTCGGGCCGCCGGACACGTCGGCGCCACGGTCGACGTTCTGGCAGAACGAGGACATGGACGTCGACCAGGACCGCAAGCTGGTCCTGCTGTCGCGCGACCCGCGGGCCTACGCCGGCTCGACCACGCGCGAGCCGGGCGAGCCGGACCCGAACGGCGCGACCAACATCGCCGGCGTCTACATCGTCGACGCGAAGGACCCGGAGGCGCTGCGCCTGCTCGCCTTCCAGCCGCTGCCGACCGGCCACACGACGACCTGCGTGAACGGCTGCCGGGCGCTGTGGACCGGCGGTCCCGCCTCGACCACGCGTCAGCAGACCGAGCTGGGCTGGACCGGCGGCCGCCCGATCATCGTCACCGACCTGAGCGATCCGCGGCGTCCGCGGGCGTTCCCGATGCAGCCCGTGGACCTGTTCCGGCGCGACGGCGTGACCGCCTACTCGCACGACGTCCAGGTCGACGACGCCGGCATCGCCTGGGTCTCGGGCGACGGCGGCACGCGCGGCTACTACACCGACGGCGTCCACTACGACCCGCTCGAGCGGCGCCACCGCCACGCGACCGCGCTCAAGCCGGTGCCGTACGGCGGCGGCGGCATCGGGCCGGAGCACACGAACGACTCCAACGGCGGCTTCATGCACAACGCGTGGCGCCCGATCGGCAAGGACGCGCCGCGCGGCGACGACCGCTACCGCAAGGGTGAGCTGCTGCTGATGACCGAGGAGGACTTCGGCCCGGCGCCCGAGGCGTGCAGCAAGCAGGGCAAGTTCACGATCGCGTCGATCAAGGGCAGTCTGAACGGGGAGGCGTGGAAGTCGACGCCGACCACCAAGTTCCGGATGCCGGTCGTCGGCTCGTGGTCGCCGTACGGGCAGGAGGGCTCACGGCTCGAGGGCCAGTACGCGCCGCTGGCGAACTTCTGCTCGGCGCACTACTTCGACGTGGACGGCAGCACGGTCACCTACGCCTGGTACGGCGAGGGCACGCGGCTGCTGGACATCTCGGACCCGGCCAACCCGCGGCAGTTCGCGTACTGGCGGCCCGACGACGGCATCGTCTGGGCCTCCTACCTGCGCGACGGCTACATCTACACCGCCGACCGCACCCGCGGCGTCGACATCCTGCGGCTGACCGGCGGCGCGAAGGCCGCCCGAGCGGCCAAGCAGGACCTCGTGGCGCCGTCACCCTCGGCCAAGCAGCGAGCGTTCATCGCCGCCCAGGCCTCGGACCTGATCGCGGACCCGGACACGTTCGGGCTCTGCTTCCTGCCGTCGACCTAGGAGCGCGCTGCTAGACCTCTGGATCATGAGCGGCCCCTTGACGCGCCCGGTCGAACACGACGGTGTGGACGACGAAGTCGCGATCGAGGAGCCGCTCGAGATCCGCGTCGACGGCGCGCCGCTGGCCGTGACGATGCGCACGCCCGGTCACGACGAGGAGCTCGCGCTCGGCTTCCTCTACGGGGAGGGCCTGATCGACGGGCCGCGCGCCGCCGGGCCGACCGAGGACTTCGCGGGCAACATCGTCGAGGTCACCGGACCGCTGACGCGCGACCCGTCCGCGCGCTCCTTCTACACGACGTCCTCGTGCGGTGTCTGCGGCAAGGGCGCGCTGGAGGAGGTCGCGATCCACGCCCCGGAGCTCCCGCCCGGGCCGACGATCCCGCGCGCGTTGCTCGCGGACCTGCCGGAGCGCCTGCACCAGCCGGGCTTCGAGCGCACGGGCGGCCTGCACGCGACCGGCCGCTTCACGCCGGACGGCGAGCTGCTGTGCGTGCGCGAGGACGTCGGCCGCCACAACGCGATGGACAAGGTGATCGGCCGCGCGCTGCTCGACGGCGCGCTGCCGCTGCACGGCGACGTGCTGTGCGTCAGCGGCCGGCTCTCGTTCGAGCTCGTCCAGAAGGCCGCGGTCGCGGGAGCGCCGATCCTCGTCGGGGTCGGCGCGCCCACGTCGCTGGCGGTCTCCCTCGCGCAGGACCGCGGGTTGACGCTCGCGGGGTTCGCCCGGCGTGGCGGCGTGAACGTCTACACGCGGCCCGACCGGATCACTTAGGGGCGTAGCGGTGGTGCAGGTTCAGCGGGTTCCCGTCGGGGTCGGCGAAGAACGACTGGTGGCAGACGCCTGAGTCGAGGATCTCGCCGCGGAACTGCACGCCGGCGTCCTCCAGCCGTTTGCGCGCGGCGGCCACGTCGTCGACCTGCAGGGCGATCATCGTGCTGCTCGGCGACCACTCGAAGCCGAACGCGTCCGGCTGCATGACCGCGAGCGTCAGGTTCCCCGCCTGGAACTCGCTGCCGGGCATGTTGCCCCACTGCTTGACGAACGGGAGGCCCAGCGTCTCGCCGTAGAACTTGACGGCGGCGTCGTGGTCCTTGGTCATGATGGCGACGAAGTCGACGCCGGTGATGTCGGTCATGCCGCATATGACTGCACATCCGCGCCGGATTCATCGCTCAGGGGTGCACGAGCTCCACGCGGTCGCGCCGGGTGACCAGCTCCCAGACCGCCTCGGCCAGGTCGGCCGGCTGCACGACGGGGAAGTCGGCGCCGCCGAGGTCGAGGTCGCCGCTGGTCAAGGCGGCGTGCGCGGCGCTGCCGGCGATCATCGCCTGGATGGCGATCGTGCCGACGTAGACGCCGGCGTCGGCCAGCTCGCCGTTGAGGCTGTGCAGGTAGTTGCGGGTGGCGGCCATCGGGACGCCCGGGCCGCTCATCCCAGGGTGCGGGTGGACGG
Source organism: Solirubrobacter pauli (assembly GCF_003633755.1). Lineage (GTDB taxonomy): Bacteria > Actinomycetota > Thermoleophilia > Solirubrobacterales > Solirubrobacteraceae > Solirubrobacter > Solirubrobacter pauli. The sequence continues at coordinate 2,914,757 of NZ_RBIL01000001.1, read as the reverse complement.
CGCTGGCCCCGTGCCCGACGACGATCGCGCCGCTGCCGCGGTCGACCAGCTCCGGCACGACGGCGTTGATGAGCTCGATCGGCGTGAAGACGAGAAGCTCGACCAGCGGCCGGATGTCGGCCGCGCGCAGGTCGCGGGCGGCGATGAACGCCCCCTCGGGCACGGGGGCGTAGTAGAGCGCGTCGATCCGGCCGAAGCGCGCGTGGATCGCCTCCAAGGTGACCAGCGCCGCCGCCTGGTCGGTCAGGTCGACGCTGAAGGGCGCGGCTTCGATGCCCTCCTCCGCGAGCTCGGCCGCCAGCGCTTCCAGCGGCGCGAGGCGGCGCGCGACGAGCGCGACGCGGTAGCCCTCCCGCCCGAAGCGGCGGGCGACGGACGCGCCGAGGCCAGGCCCCGCGCCGAACACGGCAATAACTTGAGACATGCCTCAACTTGTAGCAGGAACTTGAGGCTATCCTCAACTTGTCGTGCGAGCCGATGCCCAACGCAACCTCGACCGCCTCAAGGCCGCGGCGCTCGACGTGTTCCGCGAACGGGGGCTCGACTCACCGCTGGAGGAGATCGCGAAGCGCGCCGGCGTGAGCGTCGGCACGCTCTACAACCGCTTCGACTCCCGGGAGGGGTTGATCGACGCGGTCGTCCCGGAGCTGCTGGTGACGAACCTCGCGCAGGTCCGCCAGGACGCCGACGGCGCCGACGACGCGTGGACGCGCGCCGAGCGCTACCTGCACGGGCTGCTCGAGATGCAGATCGCGAACCCCGCGCTGAGCGACGCGATCGCGCGTGCCCACCCCGGCTCGCCCGAGGTGATCGCGCTCTGCGACGCCGCGGTCGACGAGTGCTCCCGCCTGCTCGACGCGGCTCGCGCCGGCGGCCCGGAGTTCGGGCGCGACGACGTCGGCGCGTGGCTGCTCGCCAACGCCGCGCTGATCAAGGGCGGCGGCGCCGATGCCGCCCGGCGCATGCTCGCGGTCCTGCTGGCCGGGCTACGCGCGCCGTAGGAACGCCGGCGGCACGGCATCGACCAGCCAGACGCCGTTCGTGGAGACGAAGAACGCGTGGCCGGCGCGGGCCATCTCGCCCGCGGCGACGCTGAGGACGACGGGCCGGCCGTGGCGCATGCCGACGCGCCGCGCGGTCTCGGCGTCCGCGGACAGGTGCACGTGGTGGCGTCCGCGGCGCTCCAGGCCGGTCGCGAGGATCGAGTCGACCGAGCCCGCGCCGGTGCCGTGGTAGAGCTGCTCCGGGGGTGCGGTCGGCTCGAGCTGCAGGTCGACCGCGACGCTGTGCCCCTGGTTCGCGCGGATGCGCTCACCGGTCTCGTCGAACGCGAACCGCTGCTTCTCGCTCTTGGCGACGACCTCGTCGAGCTCCGCGCGGGTGACCGCGAACCGGTGGGCCCCGCACGCCCTGAGCAGCTCGTCGACCCCGACCCAGCCGCCGGGGGCGAGGGTCAGGCCGAGCCGCTCAGGATCGTGCCGCAGATGCTTGGACAGGTACTTGGAGACCTTGACGCGGCGCCGGTCGTCCATCAGCGGAAGCGACGCAGGCGCAGCGCGTTGGCGACGACGCTGACGCTCGAGAACGCCATCGCCGCCCCGGCGATCACCGGGTTCAGAAGGCCGACCGCCGCGAGCGGGATCGCCGCGACGTTGTAGCCGAACGCCCAGGCCAGGTTCTGCTTGATCGTGCGCAGGGTCGCGCGGGACAGGCGGATCGCGTCGGGCGCGGCGCGCAGGTCGCCGGACACGAGCGTGAGGTCGGACGCCTCGATCGCCACGTCGGTGCCGGTGCCGATCGCCAGGCCGAGGTCGGCCTGGGCCAGCGCGGGCGCGTCGTTGACGCCGTCGCCGACCATCGCCACCACACGGCCCTCGTCCTGCAGGCGCTTGACCACGTCGGCCTTGTCGGCCGGCATGACGTCGGCGATCACCTCGTCGATCCCGACCTCGGCGGCGACGGCGCGCGCGGTCGCCTCGTTGTCACCGGTCAGGAGCACGGGCCGCAGCCCGAGCGCCCGCAGCCGGTCGACCGCCTCGCGCGACGTCGGCTTGACCGTGTCCGCGACCGTGAAGACCGCGACGGGACGCCCGTCGACGGCGCCGACGACGGCGGTCCGGCCGGCGGCCGTGGCGTCGGCGAGCGCGTCCGCGAGGGGACCGGCGGGGACCGGCGCGGCGAACATGGTCGGCCGCCCCGCGGCGACGGCGCGCCCCTCGACGACGCCCTCGACACCGAGGCCCTCGCGGTTGGAGAAGGCCACGATCGGCGCGTCCGACCGTGCGGCGTCCGCGATCGCGCGGCCCACCGGGTGCTCGGACGCGCTCTCGAGCGCGCCGATCAGGCGCAGCGCCTCGTCACGGGACACGCCGTCGACGGCGACGTCGACGAGGGTCATCCGGCCCGTCGTGACCGTGCCGGTCTTGTCGAGCACGATCGTGTCGACGCGCCGCGTGGACTCGAGGACCTCCGGGCCCTTGATGAGCAGGCCGAGCTGGGCGCCCCGGCCCGTGCCGACCATCAGGGCGACCGGGGTCGCCAGGCCGAGGGCGCACGGGCAGGCGATGATCAGGACGGCGACCGCGGCGGTGAACGCGAACGTCGCGCTCTCGCCGGTGCCGAGCCAGAAGCCGAGGGTGGCGACTGCGAGCGCGATCACGATCGGGACGAACACGCCCGCGACGCGGTCCGCGAGCCGCTGGACCGGCGCCTTGCCCGACTGCGCGTCGGTGACGAGCCGGGCGATCTGCGCCAGCGCGGTGTCCGCGCCGACCTTCGACGCGCGCACGACCAGCCGGCCGCCGGCGTTGACGGTCGCGCCGACGACGTCGTCGCCCGGCCCCACCTCGACCGGCACGGACTCGCCCGTGAGCAGCGACAGGTCGACGGCCGAGTGCCCCTCGACCACGACGCCGTCGGTGGCGATCTTCTCACCCGGGCGGACGAGGAAGTCGTCGCCGATCTGCAGCGCCTCGACCGGCACGACGCGGCCGTCGGCCAGCGTGACCTCCTTGGCGCCGAGCTCGAGCAGCGCCTTCAGCGCCGAGCCGGCACGGCGCTTCGCACGCGCCTCGAAGTAGCGGCCGGCGAGGATGAAGGTCGTCACGACGGCGGCGGTCTCGAGGTAGATGTGGTCGGCGCCCTCGCCCTGCTCGGGAATCAGGTCGAAGCTCATCCGCATCCCGGCCATGCCGGCCTCGCCGAGCACGAGCGCGTACAGCGACCACAGCCAGGCGGCGAGCGTGCCGACGCTGATCAGCGTGTCCATCGTCGCGGTGCCGTGGCGCAGGTTCAGCCATGCCGCGCGGTGGAACGGCCAGGCCCCCCACAGCACGACCGGCGAGGCCGCGGTCAGCGCCAGCCACTGCCAGTTGTCGAACTGCAGCGCCGGGATCATCGACACCAGCAGCACGGGCAACGACAGGACCGCGCTGAGGATCAGCCGCTGCCGCAGCGGCGCGAGCTCGTCCACCTCGTCGGAGGTCGCCGGCTCGTCGGCCGGCAGCACCGCGTGGTACCCCGCCGCCTCGACGGCGCCCACGAGCGCCTCGGGCGCCACGGCGTCCGCGTCGTAGGACACGGTCGCCTTCTCGGTGGCGTAGTTGACCGACGCGCTGACGCCCTCGAGCTTGTTCAGCTTGCGTTCGATCCGATTCGCGCACGACGCGCACGTCATGCCGGTGATGGGCAGCTCGATCGTGCTCATCGCGTGAACTCCGCCGTGTGGACGCGGCCTTCGTGCTTGAACTGCAGGTACAGGTGATAGCGCTTCTCCGGCTCCAGGTCGGCCTCGAAGGCAACGCCATCGTCGTTCGGATGCACGTGGAGGAAGGCGAGGTCGCCCTCGCGCAGCGCGACCAGGTGCCCGCCGGCGCCCAGGTAGGGCTCCGTCTCGACCGCCTGGCCGTCCCGGGTGATGTCGAACGCCAGCGCTTCGCCGTCCGCCCGCATGCGGACCTCATACCCGTCGGTGGTATCGACCACGGACGGCGCCGGGAAGTCGCGGTAGGTCGCCGCGCCGTCCACCGTCAGGTCCGCGGCGAGCGTGTACGCCGTCCCGTCGTGCTTGAAGTCCGCGAACACGCGGTAGGCGCCCGGGTCGCTCACGGTGAGCGGCGTCCGCCACGCGCCGTCGGCGCCCAGCTCGGGGTGCAGGTGTTGGAAGCCCGTTCCGTCGCGGCGCACCACGATCACGTGCATCCGCTTCTCGTGCTCGACCTCGAAGTCCCGCACCGGGGCACCGTCCTCGACGACCGAGAACACGAGCTCCGGCGACGTCTGCGCGACCGCCAGCGACAGACCGTCCTCGGCGATCGAGAGACCGCGGATGGGGTCGACCGCCTCGCCGTGTTCACCCATACCGGGTTGGGGTATCGCGGGGGCCTGCCGATCCGGCCCGATCACGTCACCGGCCGCGACCGCCACGCCGAACACGAGCAGCAGCAGCGCGGCGAACCCCGCCAGCTTCACCGGAGCGCTCATGCCGGCTCCGCGTCGTACCCGGCCTCGTCGATCGCCGCGACGACCGCGGCTCCGTCGACCCCGGCTCCATCCACGCGCACGAGCTTGGTCTCTAGGTCGACGTCGACCGAACGCACACCCGGCACGCGTCCGACCTCGCCGCTCACCGCGACGACGCAGTGGTTGCAGGACATGGCGTCGACGCGGTAGGTGAGTGTCTCGGTCATACCTCCAGCATACCACCCGGGGGTATCAGAAGCGCAGTGCGGCTGCCCACACTCATCGCCGCAGCAGCGCCCGCGCCCCCATCGCCGCACCGAGGAGCAGCGTCAGCGGCAACGGCAGGCAGCACCCGGTGACGGTCACGCGTGAGCCTCGCCGCGTGCGTCCGGAGTAGTACGGGAAAGGGCCGTAGAAGCCGCCCCGTCCGCGCGACGCCCGTCCACGCCGCCGACTGCGTCCACCGAAGATCAGTCCCATGAGCCAGCGGCGCTACCCCACCGCGCAAGCGCCCGAAACGGCTGCGGCCCGATGCGTGACCGTCGGTCAATCGGCGGTGGCGACGACCCGCATGGCGTGGGCGAGCGTGCCGCCGAAGACGTGCAGCTTGTCGCCGAACCGCACCGTGAGCGGACCGTCGAACGGCTGGCGCTCGAGCACCTCGAGCGGGTCGCCCAGCTTGACGCCGCGCTCGTCGAGGTAGCGCAGCATCGCGGGATCGGAGTCGGATACGCGGACGAACGTGCCGCAGTCTCCCGGCTCGAGCTCGGACAGCCGCCGCGAGTCCTCCTCGACGATCTCCAGCTCCGCGGTCGGGATCGGGTCGCCGTGCGGATCGTGCGTCGGGTGCCCCAGCTTGGCCGCGATGCGCGCCTCCAGGTACTCCGACAGCACGTGCTCGAGCGCCTCCGCCTCCTCGTGCACGCGGTCCCACGGCACCCCGAGGTGCTCGGCCAGGTAGGTCTCGAGCAGCCGGTGGTGGCGCATGATCTCCAGCGCCACGCGCTCGCCGTCCGGCGTCAGGGCCACGCCCTTGTACCGCACGTGGCGCACCAGCCCGCGCTCGTCGAGCTTCTTGACCATCGCGGAGACCGACGCGGGGGTCACCCCGAGCCGTTCGGCCAACGCGTTGGTGGTCGCGGTGCCGTCCCCCTGGCGGGCCAGGGAGTAGATCGCCTTCGCGTAGTCCTCGATCGCCTCTGACGGCCGGGCCATGCCCCCTAGGTTACGGTTCAACTCATGCTCGCGAGCGTCCTCCTCGCCTCGGCCTCGATCTTCCACGGCACGCCCGCCGAGCTGCCGGCGTTCGTGTCGCTCAGCCAGGGCGGCCACTTCTGCGGTGGGAGCCTCGTCGCCCCCGACCGCGTGCTCACCGCCGCCCACTGCGTCCAGGGCTCCGGCCCGCGCGCGTTCGACGTGATCGTCGGCGGCCGTGCGCGCGCCGTGAAGGGCATCTACTTCTCGCCGAAGTACCGGATCATCCCCAGCCCGGTGGCGCCGGAGGTCGAGAGCGCGTCGGCCGCCGTGCGCGACGTCGCCGTGATCGTCCTGCGCGCGCCGGTGACCGACGTCGCGCCACTGCCGATCGCGACGACCCCGCCCGCCGACGGCGAGCCGACGACCACGATCGGACGCGGCATCACCGGCCCGGCCGGCGACGTGACGCGGGCCCCGCGCGCGGCGCGCCAGCAGGTGCTGCCCGCGGCGAGCTGCAAGGACCTCTACCGGCAGCTGCTGCACCCGACCTTCCACCTGTGCACGCAGGACCCGACGTCGACCGCCTCGCAGGCCTGCCCCGGCGACAGCGGCAGTCCGGTGCTGGTCAGCCGCGACGGTGCCCTGCAGGTCGTCGGCGTCGTCAGCTGGGGCGGCGAGACCCAGGAGCGTGCGTGCGGCGAAGGCCCGGCCGACGTCAGCGAGCGCGTCCTGCCGCACCTCGCGCTGGTCACCGGCCCACTCCCGGCACGCACCGCGCCCTACCCCACCCGCGCCGTCCGGATGACGAGCAAGGGCTGCGACCGCGGCCGCTGGCGTCCGGCCGGCACCAAGCTGCGCGTGCGCTCGGCCCGCCGCGACGGGCGGCGCATCTGCATAGTTACGGCGCGCACCTCAGGCGGCTGGGCGGAGCTGGCGTCTCAGAGCGCGCGATGAAGGCGCACGCGGCCGCCGCCGACCGCCTTCGCCGAGTACATGGCGCGGTCGGCCGCGGCGAGCGCCTCGGCGGGCACGTCGCCGGCCTCCACGAGTGAGATCCCGATCGATGCGGTGACCCCGCGCTCGACGCCGTCGAACACGAAGCGCTGCTCGGCGACGATCGCGGTCAGGTCCGAGCCGACGCGCGCGGCCTCCTCGATCGTGCAACGCGGGAGGAGGACGGCGAACTCGTCGCCGCCGAGCCGCGCGAGCACGTCGTCGCGCCGCAGCCGGCGGGCGATCGCGGCCGCGATCACGCGCAGCAGCTCGTCCCCGGCCTCGTGGCCGTGCGCGTCGTTGACGTCCTTGAAGCCGTCCAGGTCGAGCATCAGCAGCGCGCCGACGGGCGACCGCTCGAGCTCGACGTGGAACGCGCGCCGGTTGAGCGTGTCGGTCAGCGGGTCACGCGAGGCCAGTCGGCGCAGCTCGGTGATGTCCTGGAACTGGCCGAGCCAGCAGACGGGCCGCCCGTGGGCGTCGCGTACGAAGGTGAGGTTCGCCAGCACCCAGACGTGCTCGCCGTCGGGACGCACGTAGCGCTTCTCGCAGTGGAAGTTGTGCATCTCGCCGCGCAGGATCCGCCACGCCGCGTCGACGTCCGCCTGGCGGTCGTCGGGGTGGGTGAACTCCTGGTCGCGGCGGCCGAGGATCTCCGGGTCCGGACGGGCGAGCAGCGTGCCCATCGCCCCGTTGATGCGGACGAACTCGCCGTCGGTGTTGAACAGCGCCATCCCCACCGCGGCGTGGTCGAAGGCGAAGTCGAGCGCCCCGTGGGCGAAGCGCTGCAGCTCGCGGAAGATGCACAGCAGCGCGCCGTCCTCGAGCGCGCGCACGCTGGCGTCGATCGCGAACGGCGTGCCGTCGTCGCGGACGCCCTCGAGCGGGACCTGCGGCAGGTGCTCGCCGAGCGCGAGCTCGGCGACGGCGGCACCGAGCACGTGCGCGTCGCGCACGAGCTGGTCGAGGCCGAGCCCGACCGGGTCGCGCCGGAACATGTCCTGCGCGGGCGGGCTCGCCACGAGCACTTCCCGGGCGGCGGAGAGGATCACCGCCGCCTCGGGCAGCAGCGCCAGGGGCACCGACGACGATGGGGACACGTTGGACATGCAGCGTTCCGAGTCATCGACGTTTTCACGCTGACCTTGAGCTGGGTAGCCTCGCTTGATGTTCCGGACCGTACGCCGTTTGCCGCTCTTCAAGGTCATTGCCGTGCTCCAGCTGGCGCTGCTGGCGCGTCGTCACCTTGGCGCGCTCACACCCGCCGATCGCCGGCGGGCCGCGCACCTCATCCGCCGCTCGCGCAACCTGACGCCGGCCGAGCGCCATGAGCTGATCGACATCGCGTCCAAGCTCGAGCCGCGGGCGTTCGCCGGGGCGATGGCCGACAAGCTGTCGCCCGTGCCGCTCCCGGGCCGGGTTACCGGACGCGGATCGCGGTCGAAGACTTCGCGGTCGCGCTGAGCGAGACCGACAGCGTGTAGGCGCCGCGCTTGAGCGTCGCGCCGGTCGGCAGCTTGCGCGTGAGCGTGTACTGGTTGCCGCCGCGGTGCGCGCGCTTGGTCCAGCTCGCCACCGGCTTGGCCTTGCCCTTGGCGTGAACGGCGAAGCGGACCGTGGCCGAGCGGGTGAGCTTGAAGGACACGCGGAGCTTGCCCTTGGCGCCCTTGAGCGAGCCGCCGACGTTGACGTCGACCAGGCGCGGCGCGGCCGGCGGCGCGGGGGTCGGCTCGGGCGTGGCGGCGGGTGCCGGCACCTCCGGCGTCGCGACGGGCGGCTGCGGCGCGACCGGCGCGACCGGCGCCTCGGGCGTGGGCTCCGGCGTCGGCGTGCTGGTCGGCGCCGGCTCCACCGGCAACGTGCCGGCGACCGCCGCGACCGCGGCGGCCGTGTCGAGCCGGCCGCCCGTGACGGTCGTGCCGGCCAGCGCGGGGGTGACGGTGGCCGAGGACGTGAGCGCCCACTTGAGCTGGGCGGCGGTGATGCCGGGCCGGGCGGCGAGCACCAGCGCGGCGGCACCGGCGACGTGCGGCGACGCCATCGACGTGCCCTGCGTGGTCGCGTAGGCGTTGGCGGTGGTGTTCCAGGTCGAGGCGATGTCGACACCCGGGGCGGACAGGTCGACCGTGGTCGCGCCGTAGTTCGAGAAGCTCGCGCGGGCGCCGCTGCGGTCGTGGGCGGCGACGCAGAGGATGTTCGCCTGCGGCAGGGCGCAGGGATAGCTGGCGACGGCGGGATCGTCGTTGTTGCGGTTGGCGTTGCCGGCCGCGACGACGTACAGCGTGTCCGGGTGCGCGGCGACGACCCGCTCGAGGACGTTCGCGTAGCCCCCGCCGAGCGACGCGTTGACGACCGGCAGGCCGATGGCGCCCGCGTAGTCGAGCGCCGACGCGATCGTGCTCATGTAGCCGTTGCCGCTGTTGTCGAGCGCGCGCAGCGGCACGACCTTGGCGCCCGGGGCGACGCCCGTCACGCCGCGGCCGTTGTCGGCGAGCGCCGCGATCGTGCCGGTCACGTGGGTGCCGTGGCCGTTGCCGTCCTGCGGCGTGTTGTCGCCGGCGACGAAGTCCCAGCCCTGGTAGTCGTCGACGAAGCCGTTGCCGTCGTCGTCGAGGCCGTTGGCCTCGCGGCCGGCGCCACGCTCGCCCGGGTTGCCGGTGAGCTGGCCGGCGAGGTCCAGGTGGTCGGCGCGCACGCCGGTGTCGACGACGCCGACGCTCACGCCCGCACCGGTCGTGGTCGTCCACGCGGCGGGCACGGTCGCGTCGGGAAGGCCCCAGAGCGAGAGGAAGAAGGGGTCGCTGGGCGCGTCGAGGCCGTCGACCGTCACGCGCACGTCGCGCTCGGCGAGCACGACGTCGTCGTCGGCCCGCAGCTCGGCGACCGCGTCGGCGACGTCGCCGCCACGCGGCTTGACCAGCTCGGCGCCCTCGATCGGCAGCGGCTTGACGACGCGCACGCCGGCGTCCTCGCGGATGTCGCGGGCGCTCGTGCCGGGCTCGCGGATCACGATGATGTCGCCTTCACCCGCCTGGGCCCCGGCAGGGGCGGCCAGCAGCAGGACGGCGACTAAGGCTCCGACGCGACGCATCACTCTCCTATCGGCTGCCCGTCCCACCGACTTGAGGAGTGTGTTTGAGCACACATACCGGCATATAAATTTATAGGTCGGTAACCATATGGGGATGAGCACCGCCGAGACCCTGCGCGCCCTGCTCGACGGCCCCTACCCCGAGACCCGCGAGCGGGTCCGGTGGTGGCTGTCGCGGCCGGGCAACGAACCCGCCGACGACCTGCCGCTCGAGGAGCACCGCGCCCGCGTGCTCGAGTGGGTCAAGGAGCTCGCCTCCGAGGGCGACACGGCCATCGGATATCCCGTCGAGTACGGCGGCAAGGACTCGCCGGGCGCCGGCGTGACCGCGTTCGAGACGCTCGCGATGGGCGACCTGTCGCTGTTGGTCAAGTGCGGCGTGCAGTTCGGCCTGTTCGGCGGCGCGATCCTGCACCTGGGCACCGCGAAGCACCACGCCCGCTACCTGCACGACGTCGGCTCGATGGCGCTCCCGGGGTGCTACGCGATGACCGAGACCGGGCACGGCTCGAACGTGCAGGCGCTGCGCACGACGGCCACCTACGACCCGGAGACGCAGGAGTTCGTCGTCCACACCCCGGACGACGACGCCCGCAAGGACTACATCGGCAACGCCGCCCGCGACGGGCGGATGGCCGTCGTCTTCGCGCAGCTGATCACCGGCGGCGAGAGCCGCGGCGTGCACGCGCTGCTCGTCCCGATCCGCACCGAGGAAGGCGAGGTGTGCGACGGCGTCCGGATCGAGGACTGCGGCGCCAAGCTCGGCCTTAACGGCGTCGACAACGGCCGCATCTGGTTCGACCACGTGCGGATCCCGCGCGAGAACCTGCTCGACAAGCTCGCCCAGGTCCACGCCGACGGCACCTACGTCAGTCCGATCGAGAACCCGACGCGGCGCTTCTTCACGATGCTCGGCACGCTGATCCAGGGTCGCGTGAGCGTCGGCGGGGCGTCGATCAGCGCGTCGAAGGTGGCGCTCACGATCGCCGTCCGCCGCGCGCTCGAGCGGCGCCAGTTCGGCGAGCCGGGCGCCGAGCAGGAAGCGCTGCTGATGGACTACCGCACGCACCAGCGCCGGCTGCTGCTCCCGCTGGCGAAGACGTACGCGCTGTCGTTCACGCAGAACCGCCTCGTGCGCGACGTGCACGACGTGTTCACGGACGAGGGCGCGCCCGAGCGCCAGCGGCGTGAGCTGGAGACGCTCGCCGCGGGCACCAAGGCCATCGCCACCTGGCACGCGACGGACACGATCCAGGCTTGCCGCGAGGCGTGCGGCGGGGCGGGCTACCTGCGCTCCAGCCGCTTCGCGTCGTTGAAGGCGGACACCGACGTGTTCACGACCTTCGAGGGCGACAACACCGTCCTGCTGCAGCTCACGGCCAAGAACCTGCTGACCGACTACCGGGACTCGTTCAACGACCTGAACCCGATCGGCATGGTGCAGTTCGTGGCCGGCCAGGCGCTCAGCGTGCTGACCGAGCGGACGGCGCTGCGCAAGGTGGCCGACACCGTCCTCCCGGGTCGCGACGACGACGCCGACCTGCTCGCCCACAAGACGCAGCTGGACCTGTTCCGCTGGCGGCACGAGCACCTGCTCACCGCCGCGGCGCGGCGGCTGAAGGGCGGCATCGACAACGGCAAGGACCCGTTCGCCGTGCTCGTGGACACGCAGGACCACGTGCTCGAGGTCGGGCGCTCGTGGGTGGACCTGGTGATCCTCGAGTCGTTCGCCGAGGCGGCCAAGGGCAACGAGCTGCTGTCGAAGCTGTGCACGCTCTACGCGCTGTCGGTGCTGGAAGCCGAACGCGGCTACTACCAGGAGCACGGCCGGCTGTCGGCCGCCCGCTCGAAGGCCGTGGTCAAGGCGGTCAACACGCTGTGCGGCGAGCTGCGCCCGCACGTGCGTGAGCTCGTGGACGCGTTCGGCGTGCCGGAGACGGCGCTCGGCGACGCCCGCGTGGTCGCGGACGAGCAGGAGCGGGTGCCCGCGTGAGAACGCGTCTGCCCCGCGCCGAGCGGGAGCAGCAGACGCTGGACACGGCCCGTGCGCTGTTCGCCGCGCACGGGTACGCGGCCGTGACGATGGACCAGGTCGCGGCCGCGGTCGGCGTCACCAAGCCGCTGCTCTACAACTACTTCGGCAACAAGGAACAGCTGTTCCTCGCCTGCATGAAGCCCGCCGCCGACGCGCTGACCGAGCACGTCGTGAGCGCGGTGAGCGCCGCCGCCACGGCGCCGGACGCGCTCCGCGACGGCATCCACGCGTTCTTCTCGTTCCTGGACGGCGACAAGGACGCGTGGCGGATGCTGCACGACGACTCGCTGCCGTCGGGCGGCGAGATCGCCGTGCGCGTGCGGGCGTACCGCGACGACATGGAGGCGATGGTCACCGCCGCGCTGTCGGAGCGCACCGAGTCACGCGCCGTCGAGCCGCTGTCGGTGGCCATCTTCGGCGCGGCCGAGGCCTTGGGACGCTGGTGGCTGCGCACCGGCGCCATGTCCGCGGACCGCACCGCGGAGCTGTTGATCCGCACGATCGAACCCGGATTGAGGACACGATGAACACACGTCGGGTCGCCATTGTGGGCGGCAACCGGATCCCGTTCGCGCGCGCGAACGGGCCCTACGCGCACGCGTCGGACCAGGACATGCTCACCGCCACGCTCGACGGGCTCGTCGAGCGGTTCGGGCTCGAGGGTGAGCGCCTCGACGAGGTGGTCGCCGGCGCCGTGCTCAAGCACGCGCGCGACCGCGACCTCACCCGCGAGGCCGTCCTCGGGTCCAAGCTGGCCCCGGAGACGCCCGCCTACGACATCCAGCGCGCGTGCGGCACCGGCCTGGAGACGGTGATCTCGGTCGCCAACAAGATCGCGCTGGGGCAGATCGACGTCGCGATCGCGGGCGGCGTCGACACCGCCTCCGACGCGCCGATCGCCGTCAACGAGGACCTGCGGCAGGTGCTGCTGGACCTCAACCGCGCGAAGTCGCTGCCGGCGCGGGCACGCACGCTGACGCGGCTGCGGCCCGGCCAGGTCGTGCCCGAGATCCCGCGCAACTCCGAGCCGCGCACCGGCCTGTCGATGGGCGAGCACACGGCGCTGATGGCCAAGGACTGGGGCGTCACGCGCGCCGAGCAGGACGAGCTCGCAGCGCTCTCGCACCAGCGGATGGCGGCGGCCTACGACCGCGGCTTCTTCGACGACCTGCTGACGCCGTACCTCGGCCTCGAGCGCGATCAGAACCTGCGGCCGGACTCGTCGGTGGAGAAGCTGGCGAAGCTCAAGCCCGTGTTCGGCGGCGAGAGCGGCACGATGACGGCCGGCAACTCGACGCCCTTGAGCGACGGTGCGTCCGCCGTCCTGCTGGCCAGCGAGGAGTGGGCCGCCGAGCGCGGGCTGCCGGTGCTGGCGTACTTCGCCGACGCGCAGTCGGCGGCCGTCGACCACGTGCACAAGGGCGAAGGCCTGCTGATGGCGCCCGCCTACGCGCTCCCGCGGCTGCTCGACCGGGCCGGGATCGGCTTCGGCGACGTGGACCTGTTCGAGATCCACGAGGCGTTCGCCGCGCAGGTGGCGGCGACCTTGAAGGCGTGGCGGGACCCGGTGTTCGCGCGCGAGCGGCTCGGGCAGGACAAGCCGCTGGGCGAGATCCCGTCGGAGAAGCTCAACGTCAACGGCGGGTCGCTGGCTGCCGGGCACCCGTTCGCCGCGACCGGCGGGCGGATCGTGGCCTCGCTGGCCAAGGCGCTGGACGAACGCGGCTCTGGCCGTGGCGTGATCTCGATCTGCGCGGCGGGCGGCCAGGGCGTCGTTGCGATCCTGGAGAAGTAGCCGATGGCCGATCTCTACTCGCAGCTGATGCGGATGCCGGTCACCTCGACCGTGGGCAAGAAGATCGGGCTGCCGCAGCCGGTCGAGCTGGCGCGCGGCTCCTCCGACGTCGGCGGGCGCGTGCTGCTCGGCGGCGCGGGCCGCGTGGCCGAGGCGGCCGCGCGCGTGCTGGCGGCGATGGGCGCGGACGCGGCGACCGCGCTGGACGATCCGGTGCGGGAGTCGGCCGCGCGGGCCGGGCTCGACGCGGCGGTGTTCAACCCGCAGGCGCCGGCCGACCAGAAGTTCCGGGCGCTCGTGTTCGACGCCACGGGCATCGAGTCGTCGGCGGACCTCGTGGAGCTGCAGCGGTTCTTCTACCCGACGGTGGCGCGGCTGCAGCGGTCCGGCCGCGTCGTCGTGCTCGGCGGCGGACGGCGGGCGCTGGAGGGGTTCACGCGGTCGTTGGGCAAGGAGGTCGGGCCGCGTGGCGTGACCGTCAACCTCGTCCACGTCGCCGAGGGCGCCGAGGACCAGCTCGCGCCGACGCTGCGCTTCCTGCTCACGCCGCGCTCCGCATACGTGTCCGGGCAGGTGATCCGCGTCGGCGCCGGAGCCGAGCGCGCGGTCGCGGGCCGGACGGCGCTCGTCACGGGCGGGTCACGGGGGATCGGCGCGGCGATCGCGGACGTGCTGGAGCGCGAGGGCGCGTCGGTCGTCCGGCTCGATCTCAAGAACGCCGACATCGAGCTCGACATCACCGCGCCGGACGCGCCGGAGGTGCTCGCGGAGCGCTTCTCCGACGGCCTCGACATCCTCGTCCACAACGCGGGCGTGACCAAGGACCGGACGCTGGCGAAGATGCCCGAGGACCGCTGGCAGTCGCTGATGGAGGTCAACCTGCTCGCGCCCGAGCGGATCACCGACGCGCTGCTGCCGGTGCTGCGCGACGACGGCCGCATCGTCTGCGTGTCCTCGCTCAGCGCGATCGCGGGCAACGCGGGGCAGACGAACTACGCGACGTCCAAGGCGGGGCTGATCGACCTCGTGACGGGGTTGGAGCTCGAGCGCGGGATCACCGTCAACGCGGTCGCGCCCGGCTTCATCGAGACCGCGATGACCGCGGCGATGCCGGTCGGCGTGCGCGAGGTCGGGCGGCGCCTGAACTCGCTGCGCCAGGGCGGGCTGCCGGTCGACGTGGCCGAGACGGTCGCGTGGCTGGCGGGCTCGGGCGTGGACCGCAACGTCGTCCGCGTGTGCGGCCAGTCGCTGCTGGGGGCGTGAGCATGCTGACGACGTTGCGCGCCGCCCTGCCCAGCCGCGGCTCCGGGCTGCCGAAGGAGCGGCTGACGCGCGAGGTGGTGGTGGACGCCGACCACCTCGCCGGCTACGCGCACCTGTGCGGCTTCACGCTGCGCGACGAGCTCCCGCCGACCTACCCGCACGTGCTCGGCTTCCCGCTGCACATGGCGTTGCTCGCCAAGGCGCCGTTCAGCGCTGTGGGCGTGGTCCACATCGCCAACCGGATCGTCCAGCAGCGCCCGCTGCTGCTCGGCGAGCCGTTGACGATCACCGCTTCGGTGCAGGGCTTCGAGCCGCACCGGCGCGGGAAGACGTTCAACTTCGTCACCGAGGCCCGCGTGCGCGACGAGCTCGTCTGGCAGGGCTTCTCGACGAACCTCAAGCGCGGCTCGGGCGACGAGTCGGTGCCCAAGCCGCCGGCGTTCGAGGAGCCGCCCGTCACCGCCCAGTGGCGCGTGGCCGACGACCTCGGCCGCCGCTACGCGTCGGTCTCCGGCGACCACAACCCGATCCACCTGCACCCGGTCAGCGCGCGGCTGCTCGGCTTCCCCCGCGCGATCGCCCACGGCATGTGGACCAAGGCCCGCTGCCTCGCCTCGCTGCGCCTCCCGGACGCGTTCGCGGTCGAGGTGCGCTTCAAGCAGCCGATCCTGCTGCCGTCGAAGGTCACGTTCGGCGAGGCGGAGGACCGGTTCGCCGTCCACGGCCATCTGGAGGGGGAACTCACCCGGATCGCATGAGGTCGGCGCGCCCCGCGCGTGGTCGAGTGTGGCCAGATGAGCGCCGTCGGCGCTCCCCGAGCCACGGAGGCTGACCGTGCTGTTCGCCGCTGACTATCCGTTCATGGAGATCTTCTGGACGATGATCATCTTCTTCGCCTGGGTGGCGTGGATCTGGATGATCGTCGGGATCTTCACCGACATCTTCCGCCGCCACGACGCGTCGGGCTGGACGAAGGCGATCTGGACCGTGTTCATCATCGTCGTCCCCTTCCTCGGCGCGCTCGTCTACCTGATCGCCAACGGCAGCGGCATGGCCGAGCGCGGCGCCGAGCGCTCCCGCCACGCGCAGGAGCAGTTCGCCGGCTACGTCCAGTCCGTCGCCTCCTCCAACGGGTCGGCCACCGAGCTGGCCAAGGCGAAGGAGCTGCTCGACAGCGGGACGATCTCGCAGGACGAGTTCAACACGCTGAAGGCGAAGGTGCTCGCCTGAGCCTCGCTCTTCCGAGCTTCTTATAAAGCCGCGAGCGAGGGCTTAGCGGTTCGCAAGGAAGCGCTCAGCGACCGGGCCGAAGCTGTGGAGCATGAAGCTCCTCAAGCCCTTCGCTCCCCTCGCCGCCGCCGCGGTGATCGGCGGTGGCGCGGGCGCCGTCGCTACCACCGCACTGCACGACGACACCCCCTCCGTCCGGACCATCACCAACACGCGCACCGTCGCCGCCACGCCGTCCGACTCGGCCACCGCGCTGTCCCCGCACGACGTCTACCAGTCCGCCAAGGACTCGGTGGCGTACATCACCACCGGCTCGGGCACGGGCTCGGGCTTCGTCGTGTCCAACGACGGCTACATCGTCACCAACGCGCACGTGATCGAAGGCGCGAACGGCCAGATCAAGGCCAAGATCGGTGACGGCAAGACGCTGGACGCCAAGCTCGTCGGCGAGGACGCCTCGACCGACCTGGCGCTGCTGAAGGTCTCCGCCACTGGCCTCAAGCCGCTTCAGCTCGCCGACTCGAGCACGGTCGAGGTGGGCGACAACGCGTACGCGATCGGCAACCCGTTCGGCCTCGACCGCACGCTGACGGTCGGCGTCGTGAGCGCGCTCCAGCGCGAGATCTCCTCGCCCAACGGCTTCTCGATCGACGACGTCATCCAGACCGACGCGGCGATCAACCCGGGCAACTCGGGCGGCCCGCTGTTCAACGCGGCCGGCCAGGTGATCGGCGTCAACTCGCAGATCGAGTCCACGGGCTCGAGCTCGTCCGGCGGCCAGGCCGGCAACGTCGGCATCGGCTTCGCGATCCCGTCCAACACGGTGAAGACGGTCGTCGAGCAGCTGCGCACCAGCGGCAAGGTCAGCCATGCCTACCTCGGCGTGCAGACCGGTGACGCGAGCGGGGCCGGCGCCCAGGTCGGCGCGGTCACGGCGGGTGGCCCGGCGGCCCAGGGCGGCCTGCAGGCCGGCGACGTCATCACCTCGCTCGGCGGGAAGGCCGTCGACGACAGCTCCGCCTTGTCCTCGCTCGTCGACGAGCACAAGGCCGGCGACTCGGTCGAGGTGAAGATCACCCGGGCGGGCAAGGAGCAGACGCTGACGGTGAAGCTCGGCGAGCGCCCGACGACCACGACGTCCGCGGCTCAGGAGCAGGAGCAGCAGCAGCCTCAGCAGGAGGTGCCCGGCTTCGGCGGCGGTTGGTAGCCCGCTGCCGTGGGAGGAGCGTCGAAGGGCCGGCCTGCGCGCCGGCCCTTCGCGCATCTACGCGGCAATCGCGAGCTGGGCTTCGGCGGCGCCCTCCAGCATGACCCCGGCGACGACGCCGAAGGCCTCGGTCCAGGCCTCGCCGTAGGCGGGCGTCCAGGCCTCGCCGGCGATCTCGGCCATCGCGCCGATCAGCGTGGCGCCGACGACCGCGTAGTGGGCCTCCTCGGCGCCGTACTCGACATGGCGCGCACCGAGCCGGCGCAGCGTCGGGACGGCCGCGTCCAGGTCGCGCAGGCTCCTGCGCAGCAGCACGAGCGCCGCGAGCAGCATCTGGCGCTGGCGGGCCATGTCGGTGTGCGCGAACAGCGGCTGCACCGCCGGGGCGGTCTCGAACAGGCGGGTGTAGAAGAGCTCCACCAGCTCCTCGCCGCGCGGAGCGACGAGGTCGAAGCTCGTTTCGAGGGCGTTCAGATCCATGCCTGCGAGCTTCTTCGAGCGGCCCGAGCGGCGATATGGAGCCAGCACACCGGATGGCTGGCGGACAACCGCCACGGCGAGGGTGCGGAGCGCCGCGCCCCGTGTCGGCGAGGCGCGGCCCCGCCGATGTGAGGAGGAACGGCAGTTGCATGATCCACGACTCCGCGCAGATGTCCAGCGGCCCGACGGTGGACCGCATGAACACGCGATCTCTGGATTTTCGGCCGGTCCGGGCGCTGACTTGGCCGTCCGCGTCCCGTACCGTTCGCGGGCGTGCAGCTGCCGTTCACGTTCCCCTCGCCGCTCGCCACCGACCGGCTCGTCCTGCGCTTCATGGCCACCGACGACGTCGACGACATCCACGCGTACCAGTCGCGCGAGGACGTGTCGCGCTACCTCATGTACCCGCCGCGCGACCGCGCGCAGGTGTCCGAGAAGGTCGCGCAGCACGCGCAGGCGCGCACGCTGAGCGTCGACGGCGACTACTGGCAGATCGCGGTCACGCTCGACGACCGCGTGATCGGCGACGTCTACTTCACGGTCAAGAGCGTCGAGCAGCAGACCGGCGAGATCGGCTGGACGCTGCACCCGGACTTCCACGGCCGCGGCTTCATGACCGAGGCGGCCGGTGCCGTGCTGGGCGTGGGCTTCGACGGCATCGGCCTCCGCCGGATCATCGCCGACCTCGATCCGCGCAACGTCAGCTCGGCCGCGCTCTGCCGGCGCCTGGGCATGCGCCAGGAGGCGCACTTCGTCGAGGACCTGTGGTCCAAGGGCGAGTGGACGGACACCGCGATCTACGCGCTGCTCGCCCGCGAGTGGGCTAGGCGCGGCTGAAGCGGTCGAGCACGGTCGTCACGACCGGCTCGTTGCAGTCCGCGCAGGTGCGGTCCAGCAGCGCCGCCGGGCGGGAGAGCGAGGTGCCGCTCGCGCCACAGGACGGGCAGTGGAACACCGTCTCCACGAAGCCCGCGGCGAGCAGGGACTGGGTCACATCGGCCATCGCCCGGGACGGTAGCGCGCGTGCTGAAGCCTGACCCGCCCAAGTGGACAGGTGTCGGTCCGCGCTAGGATGCCGCCCATTCGGTGTAAAGGTACCTTGACAAAGGGGTTCGGCAGATGAAGGCGCTTCGGGTCGGAGCAGTGGTGGCGGCGCTCTTCGTGGGCGTGGTCGCGATCGCGCAGGCGCAGCAGCCGCCGCTGTTGGCGCACGTGGAGGTGCGCGACAACGTCTACGTGCCCGCCGACTCCACCGTCGGCATCGGCGGCGCGGTGCGCTTCGCGTTCGCCGAAGGCGAGGAGTCCCACAACGTGCACTTCGCCAACACGGGCGTCACGTGCACGCAGCTCTCCGGCCGCAAGACCGGGCCCACGGGCGCCGTCCTGCCGTCCACCGCGGAGGGTCCCGGTTGGACCGGCAGCTGCACGTTCCCGGGCCCGGGCGTGTACCGCTTCGTGTGCGACGACCACAACGGCATGGACGGCAAGGTCACGGTCGCCAACGCCGACGGCTCGCTCCCGGTGGAGGCGACGCCGACGCCCACCCCGACGCCGACCGCGTCCCCCACGCCGCAGCCCGGCGTCACCACCCCGCCGACGAGCGACGGCAGCACGCCGGGCCCCGCGGTCGTCGCGCCGAAGCTCACCGTCGCCGCCTCCCAGCGCGGCCGGGCCGTCGCCGGCTCGATCAAGGGCGGCTCCGCCA
This sequence comes from Solirubrobacter pauli, assembly GCF_003633755.1. GTDB lineage: Bacteria > Actinomycetota > Thermoleophilia > Solirubrobacterales > Solirubrobacteraceae > Solirubrobacter > Solirubrobacter pauli. The sequence continues at coordinate 2,895,300 of NZ_RBIL01000001.1, read as the reverse complement.
CGGCCTCGGTGACGGTCGAGACGCTCGCCGCGCTCAAGGCCAAGGCCAAGCCGGTGCGCGTCGGCCGCGCGCGCTACACGGTCGCCGCCGGCGCCACCAAGACGTTCACCCTCCCGCTGAACGCCAAGGGCAAGGCCGCCCTGCGCAAGCTCGGCAAGCTCAAGGTCACCGTGCGCTTCACCGTCGCCGGCGAGACCGAGACCCGCACGGTCACGCTGCGCCCGGCCAAGCAGGCCAAGGCCTCGCTCGCGCAGAAGACCGCGACCGTCCGGGTCGGCGACAACGTCTTCACCCCCAAGACCGCCACGATCGCCGCGGGCGGCACCGTCACCTGGCGCTGGGTCGGCAAGAAGGCCCACGACGTCGTCGGCTCCGGCTTCAAGTCCAAGGTCCAGAAGACCGGCACGTTCAAGCGCACGTTCGCGAAGCAGGGGACCTATAAGTACGTCTGCACGCTGCACCGCGGCATGGCGGGCACGATCCGCGTCAGGTAGCGGAGACCACCGGTTCCTGGACGGACTGGGCACCTGAGGGGCAGTCCGCGCACTTGACCTCGCGGCGCGGGTTGCGGATGCCGGTCAGACCCAGCACCCCGCCGACGGCGAGCAGCGCCGCGCAGATCGCGACGCCCGTGTGGAAGCCGGACACGCCGAACGTGCCTTCCGGGCCGGAGGAGACCGACGCCACGACCGCGCCGACGGCCGCGATGCACAGCAGCGAGGCCACGCGGGCGATCGCGTTGTTGACGGCGGAGGCGATGCCGGCGTTGTGCTCGTCGGCGTCCGCCAGGACCGTCGCGGTCAAGGGCGTGACGGTCGCGGTCAGGCCGAGCGAGAAGAGCATCAGGGCCGGGAAGAGGTCGGTCCAGTAGGAGACGGTCTCGTCGAGGCGGAGCATCAACGCGACGCCGACGGCGCTGACGAGCGGGCCGCAGCCCATGAAGTACCGAGGCCCGAAGCGGTCGGCGAGGGCGCCGAAGCGGCGGGAGAGGGCGAACATCACCAGGGTCGTCGGGATCGTCGCGACGCCCGCCTCCAGGGCCGTGTAGCCCGCGACCTGTTGAAGGAACAGCGTCAGGAAGAAGAACAGCGCGCCGAGGCCGCCGTACATCGAGAACGTCTGCAGGTTGCCGAACAGGAAGTTGCGCCGGGAGAACAGCTCGAGCGGGAGCATCGGGTCGGGGGTGCGGCGCTCGTGCCAGACGAACACCGCCAGCAGCACCACGCCGACGATGGCCGCCCACCACATCGGCGGGTTGATCAGGGCGAAGACGGGTCCGGCGAGGCCGAACGCCGTCAGCAGCGCGCCGATCCAGTCCAGGCGCACGTCGCGCCGACCGGTCGCCGCGGGCACCGCCATCGCCACCAGCACGAGCGTGATCAGCACGAACGGCACGTTGATGAAGAAGATCCAGCGCCAGCTGAGCGTGTCGACGAGCCATCCGCCGGCGAGCGGCCCGATGACCGTCGCGATCCCCGCCCAGGCCGTCCAGGAGCCGATGGCGGCGCCGCGCTCGTCGGGCGGGAAGGCGGCGATGATCACCGCCAGCGCGCTCGGCGTCAGCAGCGCGCCGAACACGCCCTGGAGCGCGCGGCCCGCCACGAGGATCTCGATCGAGGGCGCGAGCGCGCACAGGACGCTCACGACGCCGAACCCGCCGACGCCGACGGAGAAGACCCGCCGCTCGCCGTAGATGTCCCCGAGCGACCCGGCGACGAGGATCAGCGACCCGAGCGTCAGCAGATAGGCGTTCGACACCCACTGCTGGCCGGCGAGCCCGCCGCCGAGGTCCTCGCGGATCGCCGGGAGCGCGACGTTGACGACCGTCGCGTCCAGGCCCGCGACGAACGAGCCCATGATCGCCGCGACCAGCGCGAGCTGCTTGCGGTTGCGCGCCATCAGCGCTCCAGGACCTGCTCGCGCGGGACGGCGGCGGCCGCCCGCCGGCGCAGGGTCTCCAGCGGGAGCGGCACGCCGCTGCCGAGCAGGACGACGTTGCCGGGCGCGCGCTCGCGCAGCACGCCGGGTGGCGCCACCCAGGCGACGTTCCCGAACACCGCGCGCATCAGCTCGTCGTGCACGCGCACCTCCTCGAGCCCGGGCACGTCGATCACGTTGAGGGCGTAGACGCCCGCCGGCCGGAGCACGCGGCGTACGTGCGCCACGAAGGCGGCCACCGACAAGGCGGCCGGGACGTGCGGCCCGTCGAACGCATCGCCGATCACGAGGTCGGCGCTCCGGTCGGGCCGCCCGGCGATCAGCTCGGCCGCGTCGCCGACCTTGACCCGCAGGCGCGGAAACGCGCGCAGGCCGAGGTGCTCGCGCGCGAGCGCGACCACCCCCGGGTCGATCTCCCACACGAGCTGGCGCGAGTGCGGGCGGGTCGCCTCCACGTAGCGCGGGAGCGCGCACGCGCCGCCGCCGACGTGCAGCACGTCCACGGACGACCCCTTCGGCCGGAAGGCGTCGATCAGGTCCGCGATCCGGCGCATGTAGCCGAAGGTCAGCCGGGTCGGGTCCTTGAGGTCGACGACGCCCGCCTCGCGCCCGTCGAGCAGCAGCGTGCGCGAGGACGCGTCGGACGCGATCACCTCGGCCTCGGCGAACGCGGTGCGGACCGCGACGGGCGCCGGAGCCGGCCGCCCGCGCCGCTCCCGCCCGCGCCGCCTCACTGCGGGGCCAGCTCGCTCGAGTCCGCGATCTGCAGCTTCCGGCGCGCCCGCTCGTAGAAGCCCTGCGCGTGCAGGCGCAGGATCCGCGCCGGCCGCGGGCTGAGCGAGAACTCGATGCAGTCGCCCTCGCGCAGCTCGGCCACGCGCTGGCCGTCGGCCTCGAGCAGCAGCGGCGCCGAGCGGTCCAGCACGTGCACGCGCAGGCGCTCGTCCGGGTGCAGGAAGACCGCGCGGTCGAAGGCCGCGTGCGGCGCGACCGGCGTGACGAGCAGTCCGCGATGCCGCGGCGAGACGATCGGGCCGCCCGCCGCGAACGAGTAGGCGGTGGAGCCGGTCGGCGTCGCGATCACGAGCGCGTCCGCCGTGTAGCGGGCGAAGATCTCCTCCTCGACCTCGACCGCGAGTGCCGCGGGCCCGTGGCCGGGGATGCGCGACAGCGCGGAGTCGTTGAACGAGGTGATCTCCATCGGGAAGCACGTGCCGCTGACGGTCATCACGGCGCGCTCCTCGAGCCAGTGCTCGCCACGGTCGATCCGGTCCAGCGCGTCGGCGAGCTCGTCCAGGGCGACCTCCGCCAGGAACGCCAGCCGCCCGAGGTTGACGCCGAGCACCGGCACCTCGTGCGCCGTCGCCGCCTTCAGCGCGCGCAGGATCGTGCCGTCGCCGCCGAGGCCGATCACGAGGCCCGCGTCGATCGCGAGGTCCTCGTCGGGCACGGTCTTGACCGAGGACGGGACGAGGTCCGTCGCTTCCTCGAGCGTGCGCACCTCCATCCCGTGCCGGCCGGCCCAGGCGACGATCCGGTCCACGTGCTCGCGGCTGTTGCGCCGCGGATGCAGCACGACGCCGATGGCGGCACCCTTCACGAGTCGTCGCGGTGGACGGTGTCCGGGGAGAAGGCGGGCAGGCAGACGGCGATGTACTCGGCACCCTCGGGCGTCGAGTAGCGGATCCACTCCCCGGCGCGGGTGAGCACGCCCTGACCGGCGGGGACCTCGAGGGTTCCGCCCTCGTGCTCGACGACCATGCGGCCGCTCAGCACGACGGTGTACTCGTCGAAGTCCGGGCGCTGCCCGGGCTCGACCCAGCCGGCGGGGGAGCGCATGTGCGCGACGCTCACGCGGTCCTCGCCGGTGTTGACCCGACCGACGTACTCGTCGATGAGCTTGGGCTTGGTGCCCGCCGCCTCCACGCGCGACGGGGCCTCGATCAACTCGGGCATCGGCCCAGCAGTCTAGGCTCCCAGGCGAACATGGGCGCAACCGACGAGTTCCTGATCAACAACCAGGCCTACGCGATCCGGTTCGACAGTGGCCACCTGCCCACGCCACCGCGCAAGCAGGTGGCGGTCGTGACCTGCATGGACTCGCGCATGGACATCTTCGCGATGCTCGGCCTCAACAACGGCGAGGCCCACATCATCCGCAACGCCGGCGGTGTCGTGACCGACGACGTGATCCGCTCGCTCTCCATCTCCCAGCGCAAGCTCGGCACGCGGGAGATCATCGTCATCAACCACACCCAGTGCGGGATGCTGACGTTCACCGACGACGAGTTCCGCGAGAACCTGCGCAGCGAGACCGGCATGAAGCCGCCGTGGTCCCCCGAGTCGTTCTCCGACCTCGACGCCGAGGTCCGCAACTCGCTCAACCGCATCCGCAACAGCGCCTTCATCCAGCACAAGAACGCGCGCGGCTTCGTCTACGACGTGGACACCGGGCGTTTGCGCGAGGTGTTCTGAGAGCGCCACGGTTTCGTCGCCGGCCTGACAGCCTCCACTAATCAGACGATCGTAGACTCGTTCGTCCGTGCGATTTGCGAGCTCTGACACAGACACACCGCTGCGACGCCTCGACCTGAAGCGCCAGGCCGGCGCGCTGAGGCTCGGAGACGCCGAAGGCTCATGGCTGGACGGCGCCGAAGCCGAGATCCGTGACGAGCTGCTCGCGGTGGACGACCGCTCAGCGGTGAGTCCTGAGCTCATCCGGCGCGCACGCCGCACCTGGGAGACCCGGTACCACTTCTCGCCCGCGCGCGCGAACGTGATGCGGGCGCTCGACCTCGAGGGGCTGACCGTGTTGGAGGTGGGCGCCGGCTGTGGCGCCGTCACCCGCTACCTGGGCGAGACGTGCGCGAACGTCGACGCGCTCGAGCCCAACGGCGTGCGCGCCGGCGTGGCCGCGCTGCGCTGCGAGGACCTCGACAGCGTCGAGGTCTTCCACGGCTCGCTCGAGGACGTGCCGCTCGAACCCGTCTACGACGCCGTCGTCATGGTCGGCGTGCTCGAGTACGTCGGCGGCAGCGCCGGCTGGGACGATCGCGTCCGGTTCCTGCGAGACGCCGCGGCGCGCGTGCGGCCCGGCGGCAGCGTCGTGTGCGCGATCGAGAACCGGCTGGGCGCGCAGTACCTGGCCGGCGCGCCCGAGGAGCACGTGGCGCAGCCCTTCGCGGGGCTCGAGGACTATCCGCGCAGCGGCCCCGCGCGCACGTTCGACCGTCCGACGATCGAGCGCCTGTTCCGCGAGGCGGGGCTGCAGACGACCGTGCTCGGGCTGTTCCCGGACTACAAGTTCGCCCGGTTCGTCTTCCACGACCGGCTCCTGGACGGCCCGCGCCGCCCGCTCGCATGGCGCTTCCCGCGCTTCCCCAGCACCGGCTCGCCGCACCCCCGCGCACGCCTCGCGTCGGAGTACCACCTCTGGCGGAGCCTCGTCGAGGGCCGGCTCGGCGGGCAGTTCGCCAACTCGTTCCTGGTGGTCGCGACCGCCGACGGCCAGCCGGACCTGTGGCCGGAGGAGCGCGAAGCGGCCGCCTGGTCGACGGAGCGCGCGGCGCCCTACCTGACCCAGACCGAGGTGGTCTCCTCGGGACAGCTGCGCCGTCGGCGGCTCGCGGACGCCGCGGAGGCCTCCGCACTCGAGCACGCGCCGCGCGACAGCGCCTTCCGCAGCGGCCGGCCGCTGCTCGAGCAGATGGAGACCGCGTCGGCCGCGGCGCTGCCCGCGCTCGTCTCGCTCTGGCGAGGGCACGTCGAAGCGACGGCCGGCACCGGCGACGCGGTCAACGTCGACATCTCGCCCGAGCATGTCCTCGGCGCCACCGAGCGCAGCCTCGTGACGATCGACGAGGAGTGGTTCCACCGGGAGCTCGGGGTGGACTTCGCGCTCGGGCGCGGGCTGTTGAACGCCGTCTTCATGCTCGTCGACCGCCGGCCGCCCGAGGCGTGGCCCGACGGGTGCGTCACCACGCGGGACGTGTTCACGACGCTGGCTCGAGACGGTGGGCTGCGCGGTCGCGCGGCCGACCTGGAGTGGATCTGCGCGCAAGAGGCACGGCTGCTGTCGGAGATCGAGGTCGGCGACGCCTCGGCCGAGGCCGCGATCCGCAAGCACCTGAACGCGTCGCTCGAACGTCCGCTCGCCGACGGCGTGCTCGGCGCGCGCGAGGTGGAGTTCCGCGATGCGGCGGGTCAGGTGCCCGAGCTGCACGAGACCGCGCGCTGGTTGCACCGCGAGGTCGCGGCGCGCGATCAGCGGATCGCGGAGCTCGAGGTCGCGGTCGAGCGGCTCGACCGCACGCGCATCCCGGCGCGCGAGCTCGCGCGTGAGCTCGGCCGCCGCGTGCGTGCCCGCGCGGCGCGGCGCTAGGCCGGCTCGAGGCCGGTCGAGGCGCTCGACCGGCGGGCGATGCGGCGGGCGGTGCTCAGCCCGCCGTAGCGGCTGATCAGCACGATCAAGCCGACGACGGTCGGCGGCACGAAGTACATGAAGCGGCTGAGGATGAGCATGCCGGAGGCGGCTCCCGCGGTGATCCCGGCCGCCTTGAGGCCGAGGATCATGCCCCAGTCGTAGGTGCCGGCGAAGCCGGGCGCGGCGGGGATCGCGGCCGCGAGCGACGCGAGCGTGATGACCAGGACGCCGTCCAGCAGCGAGAGCGAGAGCGACAGCGACTGCGCGATCACGACGAGGTTGAGGCCCTCGAGCACCCAGATCGCCACGCTGAGGCCGACGACCGGGATGCCGGACGGGTGCGCGAACAGCCGCAGCGCGCGCGCCACCGGCCGGATCGTCGCGGCGAACGTCTCGAAGCGCCCGGTCCGGCGCAGGTAGAGGTAGACGGCCAGCGCGACGAAGCCGAGCACGAGCCCGGCGCCGATCAGCGCCGCCGTGCCGCGCCCGGCGGGCGAGTCGGCGAGGCCCAGGCTGAGCACGACGAACAGCCCCGCGAGCACGATCGCGTCCAGCAGGCGCTCGGCGAGCACCGTGCCGAGGATCTCCCGGCGGCGCGCGTCCGAGCGGGCTCCGAGGATCCCGATCTTGAGGATCTCGCCGCCGCGCGCCGGCAGGACGTTGTTGCCCATGTAAGCCACGGCGGTCAACGCCATTGCGTCGCTGCGTGCGTGCGGCACGTGCGCGAGCACCATGATCCGGTGCCAGCGCCAGCCGCGCAGGGCGAGCGCGACCAGCGTCATCACGAGCGAGAGCGACAGCCACGCCAGCCCTTCCGCGCTCGAGGGCAGCTCGGGCGCCGGCTGCTGCAACATCCAGTAGACGACGGCGGCGAGCGAGACGACGGAGACCGCCAGGCCGAGCCAGCGCCGGACCCAGCGCATCACGGCCGGCGCGTGCGGGCTCCCGCGGCGCGTCGCAGCCGCCGGTCCCGCCCTCCCTGCTCCGGCGGCGCGAGCCGCGCGGGGCGCTCGGCCGCCGCGCGCTGCGGCCGCCGGTAGTCGCCGCGGCTCAGGTGCTGCTCGAGGAAGACGTAGAGCACGATGAACAGGTACCGGCTGCCCATCTCGTTGAGGGCGAGCTTGGACTCGCCCGCCGCCCGGTTCGTCCACGACGTCGGCACGATCGCGTAGCTGAAGCCGCGCGTGACGGCCTTCAGCGGCAGCTCGACCGTGAGGTTGAAGTGGTGCGAGAGCAGCGGCTGCGCGTTCTCGATCACCTCGCGCCGGTAGGCCTTGAAGGCGTTCGTCGTGTCGTTGTAGCCGTGGCGGAACAGCAGCCGGATGCCCTGGTTGACGATCCGGTTGATCCACAGCTTCAGCGGCGGGTAGTCGCGCACCACCGCGCCCGGCATGAACCGGGAGCCGAACGCGCAGTCGTAGCCCGCCTGCAGCACGCGGTAGTACAGGACGACGTCACGCGGGTCGTCCGAGCCGTCGGCCATCACGAGCACGACGGCGTCACCCTCGAAGCTGTCCAGGCCCTTGCGGACCGCGAAGCCGAAGCCGTGCGGCGGCTCGTTGGTGACGACGCGGACCGGCCCGCCGACGGCCAGCGCGACGTCCGCGGTGCCGTCGGTCGAGTTGTCGTCCACGACGACCAGCTCGTAGTCGTCGACCTCGCTGTCGAGCACGTCGATCAAGCCGCGGAGCGTCGGCTCGATCACGAGGGCCTCGTTGTGGGCGGGGATGACGACGGAGAGCTTCATCAGGCCGTGGCGGCGCTCCAGCGCTCGACGTTGGCGTCGTGGATCTCCTGCAGCGTCGACTCGAGGTCGTAGGACTGCTGCCACTCCGGGTAGTCGGCCTCGAACCGGCTGAGGTCGCTGATCCACCAGCGGTGATCGCCCATCCGCGCCTGGTCGGAGTAGGTCCAGTCCAGCGTCTTGCCCGAGATGCGCTCGCAGGCGGCGATCGCCTCGCGCATAGAGCAGCTGTGCCCGCGGCCGCCGCCGAGGTTGTAGACGGCGCCGGGGCGCGGGGCCTTGTGGAAGGCCTCCATCGCGGCGCTGACGTCGTTGGTGTGGATGTTGTCGCGGACCTGCTTGCCGTCGTAGCCGAAGACCGTGTACGGGTCGCCGGCGACGGTGCACTTCATCAGGTAGCTGAGGAAGCCGTGCAGCTGCGTGCCCGCGTGCTGCGGACCCGTCAGGCAGCCGCCGCGGAAGCAGACCGTCGGCATGTCGAAGTAGCGGCCGTACTCCTGGACCATCAGATCCGCCGCGGCCTTGGACACGCCGAAGAGCGAGTGCATGCACCCATCGATCGACATAGACGTGTCGATGCCGCCGAAGTAGTGGTGATCCTCGGGCAGCTCGAGGCGCTCACCGATGTCGACGAGCGGCAGGCGGTTCGGCGTGTCGCCGTAGACCTTGTTCGTCGACGTGAAGATGAACGTCGCGTCCGGCTTGACCTTGCGGGTCGCCTCGAGCAGGTTCATCGTGCCGTTGGCGTTGACGCCGAAGTCCGTCGGCGGATCGGACGCGGCCCAGTCGTGGCTGGGCTGCGCGGCGGTGTGGATCACGGCGGCGAGGTCGTTGCCGATGCTCTGGAACAGCCGCAGCACGCCGTCGGCGTCGCGGATGTCCAGCTCCTCGCTGCGGAACTCGGCGCTGAACTGCTCACGCAGGCGGTCGGTGGTGCGGCCGGTCGAGGCGTCAGGGCCGAAGAACCGCGAGCGCATGTCGTTCTCGATGCCGACCACGTTGTGGCCCGCACGCACGAAATGCGTCACAGCTTCGGAACCGATCAGCCCGCCGGATCCAGTGACGATCACGGTGGACATCGGGCCCCAGTCTACGAGCCTGCCAGCGCCGAAACGACGAGCGCCTCGTTGTCGCGCACCCAGCGCGCGATGTCCTCCAGCGTGTCCGCAGCGTCACGCTGCGGCCGCCAGTCGGTGAGCGCATACAGCCGCGACGCGTCAGTCAGATACACGCGGACGTCGCCCGGACGGTCGCTGCCGGCCACCCCGACCGGGACCTCGTTGCCGGTCAGCTCACGGCACAGCGCCGTCGTCTCGGCGAGGCTCAGCGAGATCTCGCGGCCTCCGCCGACGTTGACGAGCCGCCCCGCCCACTCCTCCGGCGCGCCGAGCTGCCGGTCGATCAGGTCGACGACGTCGTCGACGTGGATCAGGTCACGCACCTGCTTGCCGACGCCGCCGTAGCCGATGTAGCTCAGCGGACGCCGCGTCTGGTGCGCCAGCACCCAGTAGGTGAAGACGCCCTGGTCGACCTTGCCCATCTGCCACGGCCCCGCGATGACGCCGCAGCGGTTGATCACGGTCGGGATGCCCAGCACGGCCGCGTAGTCGGTGACGAGGTGCTCGGCGGCCAGCTTAGTCGCGCCGTAGAGCGTGCGCGCACCCTCGAGCGGGAAGTCCTCCGCCACGCCGGCGGCGTCCGTCAGCTCGAAGCGGGTCTCGGCCTCGCGGAACGGGAGCGCGTCCAGCGCGCCGTACGGATACACCCGCGAGGTCGAGATGAAGACGACCTGCGCGGAGTCGCGACGGGCCAGCTCGAGGCAGTGGTAGGCGCCGAACAGGTTCGACTGGACGAGGTAGTCGGGTGAGTCGTGCACGCCGGCCAGCGCGCTCGGCTCGGCGCTGCACTCGACGATCGCGTCGACTTTCGCCAGCGCCGTCAGGTCGCCGGGCGAGCGCACGTCGCCGTGGACGAAGCGCACGCCGGCCGCGCGCAGGCGCGGCAGGTTCAGCTCCGAGCCGCGGCGCTTGAGGTTGTCGAAGGCCACGATCTCCCAGTCGGGATGCCGCTCGGCGAGGCCGATGCACAGGTTCGCACCCACGAACCCGCTGCCGCCGGTGATCAGGACGCGATGGGCCATGCGCCCTAGACTCGCACACCGCATGTCGACCCCTTCGGCGTCCCGTACCCATGCCCTGAACCGCGTCCGGCTGAAGGCCGAGCGCCTTTGGCTGCACCCGCGCGCGCCCAGCGTCGTGCTGGCGCTGCTGGCACTGCTGGCGTTCGTCGTCATCCTGCGCGCGGGCCGCGGCCTGTTCTTCTTCGGCGACGAGTGGGCCTTCCTGCTGCACCGGCGCGGGATCTCGCTGGAGACGTTCCTCGCCCCGCACAACCAGCACCCGTCGGTGGGCCCGGTCGCCAGCTACAAGCTGCTGCTGGCCGTCTTCGGGATGGACAGCTACCTGCCGTACCGGATCGTCGTGGCGCTGCTGCACCTGCTGTGCGGCGTGTTCGTGTACTTCTACGCCCGCCGCCGCGTGGGCGCGCGGCTCGCGCTGATCCCCGCGGCGATCATGTTCTTCCTGGGCGCCGCCTGGGAGGACGTGATGTGGGGCTTCCAGGTGGGCTTCATCGGCGCCGTGACGTTCGGCGTCGCCGCGTTGCTCGCGCTCGACGGTGGGCGCCGGCGCGACTGGCTGACGTGCCTGGCGCTCGTGGTGTCGTGCACCAGTGCCGGCATCGGCCTGCCGTTCCTGCTGGTGGTGGCGATCGTCATCCTCACGCAGCCGCGGCCGCTGCCCCGGCTGTGGGTCGTCGTCGTGCCCGCGCTCGCCTTCGCCATCTCGGTCATCGGCTACGGCGGTGACGCGCAGTCCACCTACGCCTCACCGTCCGCGGCGATGCGCTGGGGGCTCGAGATGGCCGCCGCCGGCTTCGGCGCGGTGTGCGGCGCGGTCGGCGTGAACTGGGGGCGCTCGCTGCTCGTCCTGGCGGTCGTCGGCCTCGTGCTCGGCCTCCGGCGCGGCCGCGTCGTGCTCGACGCGCGGCTCGCGGCGCTGCTGCTCGGTGCCGTCGCCTACTGGCTGCTGATCGGCTCCGGACGGGCAGAGATCCCCGGGCTGCCGCCGGACACGAGCCGCTACACGTACGAGAGCGCCGTCTTCCTGCTGCTGATCGGCGTCACCGTGCTTGCCGGCACCCGCGTGACCCGCGCCATGGGCTGGGTGCTCGCTGCGGCCACCGTCGTGGCCTGCGTGAGCGCGGCCGGCCTGTTCCAGAGCGGCCCGGCCGTGCCGCGCCTGAACGCGGCGGGCCTGCTGCCTAAGCTCACCGCCGCCGACGCCGCGCTGGGCCAGACCGTCAACGGCGACCTGCAGATCGACCGTGACTACTCGCCCGACATCGACATCCGCAGCTACCTGAGCGCGGTCGAGAAGTTCGGGCCTGCCGGCCCGTCGCTCGACGACCTGCGCCGAGACAACCAGGGCGCCAAGGCGACGTTCGACATCTACTACCTCGCGATCACCGGGATCGGCCCCAAGCCGGCGCCCGCGGGCACGCCGACCGGCGGCCAGTGCGCGGAGACCACCGCCGGCCAGGACGCGACGCTCGAGCCAGGGCGCCGTTACCTGCTCACGAGCCGGGCCGCGGCCGGTGTGCAGCTGCGACGCCTGGCGACCGACGTCCGCGCCGACGAGGCCCCGACGCCGCTCGCCGCGAACGCGCCCGCGATCCTCGAGCTCCCCAAGGACGCGCTGCGCGAGCCGTGGACGCTGCGCGTCAGCGGCGCGCCCGTGCGCATCTGCGCCGTCTAGGACAGCGCCACCTCGTGCTCGCGCGAAGGAGCGGGCACGTCCGGCGACGCCGTGGGGGCGCTGATGCGGCCGCCCGTGGCGGCCGCCGTCAGGATCGCGACCCACGTCAGCGTCGCCAGCGTTACGTGGACCCAGACGAGCCCGGCTGGCAGGTGGAGCTGCCACTGCAGGGCGCCGACGGCGCCCTGGCAGGCCAGGAGGATGCAGACGACGGTCGTGGCGCGGCGGATCAGCGGGTCCCGGTCGCGGCGCCGAACGATCACCCACACGGCGACGCTCAAAAACCCAAGGATCGCGCCCATCGTCGAGTGACGCTCGATCGCCCAGTTGAGCGTCTCCCCCGGGCCGTGCCACGTGATCCGCTCGACGACGTCGCCGGTTCCCGCACCGCCCGCGTGCGGACCGGCGGCGGTGACGATCGTGCCGCCCGTGAGCGAGACGAAGCCCGGCACCACCAGCAGGCGCACCGCCCAGGTGCTCACCTTGTCGCGAGCCGGCGGCCGTACGCCCGGCTCGAAGGTCGCCCGCCAGGCCAGCGCGACGTTTGCCACGAGCAACAGCATCGACAGCAGGAAGTGCATGATCACCCAGCCGGGCGACAGGTCGAAGATGACCGTGAGCCCGCCCCAGACCGCCTGCGCGAGCACGCCGACCGGCAGCAGCACGGCGATCAGCAGCAGGTCGCGCCGGAACGGCCGCCGGCGTGCCGTCGCCCACACCGCGAGCAGGCACGGGATCAGGACGACGCTCGTCATCAGCCGGTTGCCGAACTCGACCAGGGCGTGGTAGCTGAGCTCCGGCGTGAGGCTCGTGCCGTTGCAGCGCGGCCAGTCCGAGCAGCCCAGGCCGGAGCCCGTCAGGCGCACGGCGGCACCCGAGAAGACGATCACCGCGCAGACCACGAGCGCCGCATACGCGACGAGGCGGACTTCATGCGGTGAGAAGTTACGGCGCAGGAACGTCATGGAGCCGAACCATTCTGCCGCATCGACCCAGGCGGACAAGACCGTCTCTTCCGCGTGGACCGTGAAATGACCGTGTGCAGGTCGTGCCGAACACCCCGGACTCTAGGCCGCAACGAACACCTCCGCGATTCGCGCGATCTCGGCCTCGGTGAGGTCGGCGGCCATGGGCAACGCCAGCGACCGTGCCGCCAGGTGCTCCGTCACCGCGAGCCCACCATGCTCGGCGTGTGACCAGGCGGCGTGACGATGCAACGGCGGGTCCCACAAGGTACGGGTCTCGACGCCCAGCGAGCGAGCGCGTGTGAGCGCCGCGTCGCGCTTCCGCGGGGAACCCACCACCACATGGGTGGCACTCCATGCCGAATGCTCACAACCGTGTTGGAAGCGAACGTCTGCGCCACGCAGCGCTTCCTGCAGCGCAAGGCCGCGCGCCCGGCGCTCGGCGACGAGGTGTTCAAGCCCATCCATCGCCGCCAGGCCGGCGGCCGCCCCGAGCTCGGACAGCTTCGCGTTGATGCCGACGGTCGTGTTCACCACGCCGTCGCGCAGACCGTAATTCGCGAGCCGGCGTAGCTCTTCGGCCAGCTTGGGGTCGGGTGTGACGAGCACGCCGCCCTCACCGAACCCGGCCGGCTTCGTCGCTTCGAACGAGTAGGCCGTCAGCGCGCCGAACGGGTCCGCCGCGCCGAGACCGGCCGCGGCGTCGTAGATCAGTGGAAGCCCGTGCGCTCCAGCGACGGAGGCCCATCCGGCGAGCTGCTCAGCCGGCGGCGGAGTGCCGAACGTCGCACTCACGAGCACCGCCGCCACCTCGCGCCCCTCCACAGCGGCCTCGAGCGCGGCAGGGTCCACGTGCCAGCCATCCGGTTCGACGTCGACGAAGAGCGGCCGGAAGCCGCTCCACTCGACGGCGCCGGGCACGGCGGCGCAGGTGAAGCTCGGGATCGCGACGAGCCGCCCGTCCCCGGCGCCGGAGAGCGCACGCAGGGCGAGCATCAAGCCGGAGGTCGCCGAGCTGACCGGCACCCCGTACCCACCGCCGAGCGCCCCGGCGCGCCGGCCCAGCTCCTCGACGCAGGGGCCGCGCGTGTACCAGCCGACCGCCTCCGACCGCGCGTAGTGCGCCGCGATCTGCTCGAGCCCGGCCGGGCTGGGCCGCTGGAACGGGACGGACGTCATGGAGCGTGCTCGAAGGTGGGGCGATCGACGATTCGCGTGGCCATCGTGCGTTTGAAGCGCAGCAGCGGGTCGTCGGCGGCCCCGCTGCGGCCGCCGCCGAGATAGCAGAGCTCGGCGCCCGCGTCCCGGCAGTGTCGCAGGCCTTCCGCGATCAGCAGGTTGGCCGCGCCCGGCGGCGGGTCGGGCGTGCGGCGCCTCGCGCTCAGGTGGTAGGTCGCTTCCTCGCCCACGACGAGGAAAAGCGCCGCCGCAGCGAGTCCGTGTGCGTCGTGCAGCTCCCACTGGACCGCGCCCGCCCCGTCGAGCGCGAGCAGGTACGTGTCGTCGAAGCGGTAGTGCGCGGGCGCGGCGAGCGCGTCCATCGCGGCTCGGTAGAGCGCTCCGAACGCGGGGGTCACCGGCCCGGACTCGACGCGCGCCCCACTGCGCAGCGCGCGCCGGACCATCGTGCGCGTCTCACCTTTGAACCGCTCCACCGGGTCGCCGCCGTCGAAGTCGTGCACGGCGATGGGCCGCGACGAAACCGCTGGCGCGTGCGCCGCCAACGCCGCCGCGAACGCCTCGCCGGCGCCGACGGGCGCGAGCGCGAGCCGCCATGGCCGCGGATGCCGCGCCGCGAGCTCCGCGGCGGCCGAGAGCGCTTCCGCGGACGTGTCGCCCGTGGGCTGCGGGTACCCGTACGGCGTGTGCAGCGCCCCACCGGGCTCGACCACGACCGGAAGCTGCACCCCGCCGAGCACGAGCGTGTCGGGCGTCCCGCCGTCGTGGCGCGCGCTCGCCTCGAGATACGCCGCGGAGCCGAAGAGCCCACCGGCGGCCGCGGTCATGACGCGCTCCCGCCGCGTGGCGCGCCGACCAGCCGGCCGTGGCGAGTGGTCACGCCCCGACCCCGGCGTCGCAAAGCGCGGATAGGACGGTGTCCACGTGCGCATCGGTGACGCCCGCGTGGCAGGGCAACGCGAGCACCGCCTGTGCGCGCTCGTGCCCCATGAGCGGCCGCGTGACGAGGCCCGGCAGCGCAGCGTCGATCCGCTCGCGCAGGGCGGCGTCCTCGATGATGATCGGAAAGCCGTGGGCGACCGTCCCGGGCGGCCAGTGCGTGAACGCGGCGACCGGACCGAGCGCCGCCATGTAGCGGGTGGCCGCGCGCTCCATGCGGGCGCGCGCCGTGGCCGCGTCGAACACCGTCAGCGCTTCGCGGGCACCATCCGCGCTGATCGTGTCGGCGGCGATGTGCGTCCCGCCGTGCACTAGCGCCGCGCCGTCGCGGCTGCCGGTCCAGGTCGCCAGGTCGAGAACGGCGGTGCCCTCGATCGGGTCGCGGCTGAGCAGCGCGCCCGTGCGGTCCTCGACCACCCGCGCGCCGTGCTCGGCCGCGATCCGCCGGGCACGCGCGGACGGCGGACGGCCGCAGGTCCAGCTCAGAACCACGGTCCGCCCCGGCGCCGCGTCGGCCAGCGAGCCGGGAGACGGGTCGAGCAGCGCGTCGAGCGCGTAGGTGACGACGTCCAGGCCGCGCGCGGCGTCGGCGATCGCCGGGCTCATGCACGTCGGCAGGGCGACCGGACCGTCCAGCGTCAGCGCCGCGGCGGCTTCGGGCCGCGCGGTCCAGACCGCCGGCAGGCCGCGGGTGAAGTCCCGCGCGTTGTGCCACCGGGCGGGCGCCACCAGGCGTGGCAGAGCGGTCAGCGGGCCTTCGGCCTCCGAGGCGGGCGGCGGCGCCTCCACCAGCTCGAACCGGCGCTCGCCGAGCGTGACGAACGGCCCCGGGTACGGTGGGTTGAAGCGCGCCCGCAGGACGTCGGCTGCGCCGATCAGCTCCGCGGCGGGCAGCTCGCGCCCGAATACCTGGCCTCCCGGCGGTTGCGGGCGCGCGGGCAGCCGATCCGCGATCAGGTCGTCCAGGACCGCGTCGAGGAGCTCGACGGCCGTACGCTCGACGAGCGGGATCGCCTCCGCGGCCGTGAGCTCGCTCCCGACCGGGAGTCGCCGCTGGGCGAGGATCGGCCCGGCGTCGACGTCCGGGACCATCGCGTGCACTGTGACGCCGAGCTCGCCCGCGCCTCGCGCCAGCGCCCAGATCGTCGAGTAGGCGCCGCGGAAGTCGGGCGCGATCCCGCGGTGGACGTTGATCGCGCGCGGCGCCAAGGCAAGCAGCTCGTCCGGCAGGATCAGATCGTACGACAGCGAGAGCAGCAGGTCCGGCGCTCGCGCTTCCAGCCACCGCGCGGGCTCCGCGACCCCGCGCAACCGCGGGAAGTAGGCGTGCTCGACGTCGTTGCGCTCGCACCACGCGACGGTGAACGGGCACGCCCGGCCGCTGCCGCCGCCCGCGTGGCTGGCGATCACGCCGACCGGCCCCACGCCGTGCGCAGCCAGGACGTCGAGCATCGCCACGCCGACCGGGCCTCCGGCGAGCGCGACGACCCGCGGTGCGCTCACAGGCTCCGCCGTACGGCCCCGGCGATCCGCGCGAGCTCGTCGGCGGTGAGGTCGTTCGCCATGGGCAGGGCGACCGTGCGAGCCCCCAGCTCGTCGCTCACCGGCAACGTCCCATGGCGTCTGGCGCCCGCGAATGCCGGATGCCGGTGCAGCGGCGGATCGAACGGGGTCCGGACCTCCACGCCCGTGGCGGCCGCCGCGGCCAGCACCGCGGCGCGGCTCGCGGCGTCGCGCACACGGACCGGCGCGACCTGCCACGTGGAGCCGTCCGCGCCAGCCTGCCACGCGACCGGAAGCCCGTCCAGCGCGTCCCGCAGCTCGCGCGCGCAGCCGCGACGCAGGCCGAGCTGCTCGTCGAACGCGTCCAACATCGCGAGCCCGCAGGCACCCGCGAGCTCCGACAGCTTCGCGTTCGTACCCGTCTCGACGCTCACCCGCGTCACCGGGTCCAGGCCGAAGTTCTGCAGGCGACGGACGCGCGCCGCCAGCTCGGGGTCCGCCGTGACGAGCAACCCGCCCTCGCCGATCGCGAACGGCTTGGTCGCGTGGAAGGAGAACAGCTCGACTTCCCCGGCCGTGCCCGCGGCCCGGCCCTCGTCGTCGACCGCGCCGAACGCGGCGGCCGAGTCCAGCACGAGCGGCACGTCGTGCGCCTCCGCGGTCGCGCGCCACGCCGCACGCGTCCCGGCCGTCGGCGGCGTGCCGAAGGTCGAGCTCCCGAGCACACCCGCCACCTCGCCGGCGTGCGCCTCCAGCGCCGCGGCCAGCTCGGCACCGTCCATCTGCCAGCTCTCGGCGTCGACGTCGACGAACAGGGGCTCGAAGCCGGCCGCCTCGACCGCGCACGCCGTCGCCGTGAAGGAGTAGGCCGGCGTCGCGATCAGCCGCCGGCGCGGGTCGCAGAGCGCCCGCAGCGCGATGACGATCGCGAGCGTGCAGTTGGCGACGGTGACGCACTCGACCCCGCCGAGCCGGGCGCCCAGGCGCGTCTCGAGCTCCCGCACGCAAGGCCCGCCGTTGGAGAAGTACCGCGCCTCTTCCGCGAGCCGGTAGTACTCCAGCACGCGCTCCGCGGGCGGCAACCAGGGGCGTTGGTAGCGCACGGTCGCGACGGCACTGGACACGGGGCTCACGCGTCTGGAGGTTAACGTGACCCGTGGTAGCGTTCGCCCCTTGAGACCCCTTCGTGCGGTTCGCAACGCGGCGCAGCGGATCTACGACACACGGGCCGGGGTGGAAGCGCTCACGGCGCAGGTCGCGGAGCTCAGCGACCTCAAGGCGCAGGTCGCCGAGCTGGCCGAGCTGAACACCCAGCTCGCCGAGAGGTTGCAGGCGCTGAGCGCCCAGGCAACCGCCGATCAGGCTGAGACCAGGCAGTTGCTGCGGCTCGTGCACGACGACGAGCCCGCGAACCGCCAACGCCTCTGGCGCATCCGCGAGGCACCGGAGTACGAGCTCGCGTTCGAGGAAGACGAGCCGCTGGTCAGCTTCGTCGTGACCACGTACACCAACGTCGAGGCGCTGATGGAGCGCTCGCTCCCGTCGATGCTGGCGCAGACCTACGAGCGCTTCGAGATCGTGATCGTCGGCGACGCTGCCGCCCCTGAGATCGAGCGCGCCGTCAAGAGCGTCCGCGATCCGCGTGTGCGCTTCTACAACCAGACGCTGCGCGGCCCATACGACGAAGTCGCCGATCGGCTGTGGTACGTCGCGGGCGGACCGCCGGCCAACGAGGCGTTGCGGCTGGCGCGCGGACGCTGGGTCGCCCAGATGGACGACGACGACGCGTGCCGTCCCGGACGGATCGAGCTGTTGCTGAAGGCTGCGCGCGAGCGTCGGCTGGAGTTCTGCTACGGCCAGATCCTCGAGCACGTGCCGGACACCCCTGACCGGCTCGTCTGCCGGTTCCCACCCGCGCTCGGCGCCGTCAACATGCAGGCGTCGCTCATGCACAGGGACATGCGGTTCATCGTCTTCGAGCTCGGCGACGCGCTGTTCGACGTCCCCGGCGACTGGTCGCGGATCCGTCGCATGATGCGCCTCGGTGTCCGTATGGGCATGATCGACGACATCGTCGTCGACTACTACCGCGGCACCGGTTGGCAGACCGTCAGCGGCCCCGAGGCCTAGCGTCGCCAGGGCAGCCGCGACCGCTTGGGCGCGGGCGGCGACGACGTCGGGCGCAGGTCGTACGCCCCCGTCTCGTCCGGGACGAGCTCCAGCGTGCACGCCGAGCAGCGCAAGCCGGTCTCGGTGCGCTCCAGCCTCGTCTCGCTGCATGCCGGGCAGCGCAGCGCGCGCACGACGGTGCTCGCGAAGTCGTCGACCGTCACGGTGGGCGTCAGCGGCGCCTCGCGCGTGAGCACGAACCCGACCCGGTAGGAGTCGCCGAAGCGGCTCTCGCGCATCATCCGCAGCCACTGGTCGTGGTGGTCGCGGTACTCGGTCGCGCCCTTCGCTGCGAGCTCGGGGTGCACGTCGGCGACGACGGCGAGTGTCGAGAGGACGCCGTTGACCTGCGCCCAGGGCTCCACGCGGAAGCCGGTCGCGTGCGCGCACGCCTCGGCGACCTCCGCCCCGGTCGGCAGCCCGTGCTCGGCGTGCTCGTCCAGCCAGTCGGGAGCGTCCAGCCCGGCGGCCTCGTACATCTGCCGGAACATCGTGTCGAGGTCGCCGGCCTCGGCGAGCGGGCACGACACGAACACGCGGCGGGCGGCCACGCGGGCCAGCTCGGCGACGAACGGGCCACGGACGTCCGCGGGCATGTGCTCGAGCGTGTCGAGGCAGGCGATCGTGTCGAAGGCCCCGTCCTTCCACGGGAACGGCCCCGGCGCGGTGCGCACGGCGAACATCGTGTCGGCCACACGGCCCGGGAACGCGATGTCCTGGCCCGCGAACGGCAGGTCCGGGAGCACGCTGTAGAGGCCGACTGGCCCGCACCCGACGTCGAGCACGCTCGGCCGCCCCGGACCGAGGTCGTCCACCAGGACCGCATACCGTGTGAGCCAGTTGAGCACGCGCCGAGCCTAGCCGCCTTCTCGCTAAGGTCGCGCCGTGCCCGAAGACGCTGAGCTACACGATCTCGCCCTGGCCGCGCGTGCGCGCCAGGTGGCCGAGCTGCGGGCCGAGCTGGCGGAGTTGACGAGCGCGCTCGAGCATGCGCGCGCCGAGGCGGCCGGCCATGAGCGCGAGGCGAACGCGCAGCGGGCGCGGGCGGACGCGACCGAACGCGAGGCGATCGCCCAGCGCGAGCGCGCCGACGCGCTCGAGGCCACGCCGCGCCGGGGGCGGCTGCGGCGACGATGACGCCCGCGCTGTCGATCGTCATGGTCAGCCACGGCGCGCTCGGATGGACCGAGCGGGCGCTGGCGGCCGTCGCCGAGCACACGCGCGCGGTGCACGAGGTCATCGTGGTCGACAACGCCTCCACCGACGGCACGCCTCAGCGGCTGCGCGAGCTGCCCGTCCGCCTGATCGAGAACGCGGAGAACCGGGGTTTCGGGCCGGCGAGCAACGAGGGAGCGGAGGCGGCCCGCGCGCCCGTCCTCGTCTTCCTGAACACGGACGCGCTCGTCGAAGCGGGCTGGGACCAGCCGTTGTTGGACGCGGTCGCCACGCCCGGCGTCGCCGCCGCCGTGCCGCTCGTGCTCGAGCTCGACGGGCGGATCCAGTGCGCGGGTGCGCTGCTCGGCCGCGACGGGACCGTGATCGAGCACGGCAACGGCGCGGACCCGCGCGACCCGGCGTACCGTTTCCCACGGGCCGTCGACTTCGGGCCCGGCGCCTGCCTGGCCGTGCGCGCCGAGGCGTTCCGCGCTGCGGGCGGCTTCGACGCCGCGTACGCGCCCGCCTACTACGAGGACGCCGACCTGTGCCTCGCACTCGCCGGCCGCACCCTCTACGTCCCCGCCGCCACCATCCGCCACGCGAAGAAGGCGTCGGGCGGGAACGAGCTCGCGCAACAGCTGTCGGACCGCCACCGCGCGTTTTTCGCCGCCCGCTGGCACGAGCGCCTGGCCGGCCGGCCGAGCACGCTCGCGCGCCCGACGCCGCCCCTGCTCCTCGCGGCTCGAGACGCGCCCGCCGACGGGCGCGTCCTGGTCCGCGACCCGGCTGTGCTCGACGCCCTGCTGGCCGCGCGACCGTTCGCCCGCGTCAGCCTCGTCGGTGGGGACGAGACGTGGCTGGCCCGTGGCGTCGAGCTGATCGACGAACACGCGGCCGCGGCCCGCGCGCACCACTACGACGTCGAGCTGAGCGCGCCGCCGCGCGACCTCGCGCGGGCTCTGGCCGCAGGCGGGCTCGTCTAAGCTCTGCCGCCACTTGGGCCGTAACGAGAACCTCATCATCGACGTCGGCATGCACACCGGCGAGGACACGGCGCTTTACCTCGCCAAGGGCTTCGACGTCGTCGCGGTCGAGGCCAACCCGACCCTCGTCGAGCAGAACCAGGCGAAGTTCGCCGCGGAGATCGCAGACGGACGGTTGCGCATCGTCCACGCCGCCGTCACCGAGCATTCCGGCACCGTGCAGCTCGCGGTCGCCGACGACTTGACGGAGTGGAGCTCGGCGTCGCCGGACTTCATCGCCCGCAACGAGACGATCGGCGTCAAGCTGCGCGAGCTCGAGGTCCCGGCCCTGCGCTTCCAGGACATCCTGGCCGACGTCGGGATCCCGCGTTACCTGAAGATCGACATCGAAGGCCTGGACATGCTGCCCGTGCGGGCACTGCGCGACTTCGACCAGCGTCCGCGCTTCGTGTCCATCGAAACCAAGGCGCAGGCCGCCTCGGCGCCGATCGAGGAGGCCTTCGACGAGCTGGCCGAGCTATGGACGCTCGGCTATCGCGGCTTCCAGTATGTGCAGCAGGGCAACCATGCGATCACGCTGGAGCCCAACCCCGCGCGCGAAGGCCGCCACAGCGGCCTGAAGATGGAGAACACGGGCTCGGGCCTGTTCGGCGACGACCTGCCCGACGAGTGGGTCACGGTCACTACCGCCTACTCGCGCGCGCAGCGCATGCGGGCGTTCCAGAAGGTCGTCGGCGTCGGCATGCGCTTCGCCCACACCCGTCCGGTCCGCGCCTACGCGAACCTGCGCAAGGCGGCGAACAAGCCGGTCGCGTGGTGGGACCTCCACGCGCGACTCGACTGAAGCCGCCCGCTACCTCAGCGCGGCCTCGAGGTCGCCGAGGAACGCCTCCGTCAGCATCCCGCCGTCGGAGGCGAAGAAGTTGATGTCGCGCTCGACCTTCTCGAGGATCACCGTGTCCGCGGCCTCGATCGAGGCAAGCAGGTCCGCGGTCGGCGTGCCGAACCACGGCACGTTCTGCAGCTCGCTGAAGTAGGGGCCGAGCGCGTCGAGCATCGCCACGCCGAACGAGTCCTGCACGAACACCGTGCGGCCTTCGCGCAGCGGGTCGCCCACGTCCGGCCAGCGCTGAGTCGTCAGCTCCACGTCGCCGACCTGCTGCTTGGTCACCTCGGGCTGCTCGTCGTTGCGCTTGACCGTCCACAACGGCGCGTCGCGCTTCTTCGGCGTGCCGACGAGGCCCGACAGATCGCCCTGGTAGTCGACGCGGCCCTTCTGGAGGTCCGCGTCGCGGAGCTGCGCCGGGCCGCCCAGATGGCGCAACAGCGCGCGTACGCCAAGCGCGGCGCCCTTGGAGTTCCAGTGCGTGTCCTCCGGGTGGTACGTCTCCTCCGGGGGCGCGGCCTTGACGGCAAGCTCGGCCTCGCGCAGCGGCAGCACGTCGTCGTTGCCCGTACCCTCCAGCGCCTTCCACGCCTTGGCCCGGCCCGGCTTGTAGCAGTCCTTCTCCGCGAAGGCGTCGGGCAGGTACTCCGGGTAGATCGTCGACTTGTCGGGCGGCACGACGAGCACGACGTCACGGCCGCTCGCGCGGATGATCGACAGCATCCGCTCCCAGCGCTGCATCGCCCGCGCCCATGGGATGTACTCGGCGCACGCGCGCGCCAGCTCACCCTGAAGGAAGAGCCAACCGTCCTTGCCCTTGAGCACTGTCGTGTCCGTGGCGCCCGGGTTCGCGCCGGCGGTCGGCTCGGGCTTGGCCGGCTGGTCGGGCTCGCCGAACGGCAGCGCGTCGCGCGACGGGTTCCCGCCCGCGGTCTGGTTGCCGCCGTAGTCCGGCGTCGTGTCGAAGACGTTCAGCGACACCCACGTGTTGGCGCGCACCGCCTGCTCGCGCAGCGGCAGCCGGTCGACGAAGAAGCGCGTGGCGCCGTCGAACGCCTCCCAGCCCTGCGACAGCTGCGGCCGCGACGCCATCGGCCGGTTCTCGAACGGCCGTGCCCGCACCCCGGCGACCCACAGCAACAGCGGGGCGAAGAAGAACAGGAGGGCGAAGGCCGCGACCAGCTTGCGCATCAGAACTGGAAGTACAGGAAGGGGCTGAAGGAGCCAGCGGCAACCACGACGGCCGCGTAGGGCACGAGCACGAGCACGGCGAAGCGCGCGTAGAGCGGCGTCCCCGCCCAGCGGTCCATGACGACGCGCCCGAAGACGAGATCGCGTGGCAGGAGCACGCTCGCCAGGCCGACGACGAGCGCCAGCACCGCCTGGCCCTGCAGGGCGGCTTCGACGCGCGGGTCGATCCCGCTGAAGTCGAACGACACCATCGCGACCATGAAGTCGATCGCCTGCCCGAGGTCGGTCGCCCGGAACAGGACCCAGCCGAACACGACCAGCACGAAGGTCACGAGCCGGCGCGGCCACATCCAGCGGTCGTCGGACCAGCGGTTGATGCCCGCCAGCCGCTCACCCACGAGCAGCAGGCCGTTGTAGACACCCCACAGCACGAACGTCCACGCCGCGCCGTGCCAGGCTCCCGTGAGCAGGAACACGAACATCAGGTTGCGGACCGTGTGCGCCTGCGTGCCGCGGGACCCGCCGAGCGGGATGTACACGTAGTCGCGGAACCAGCGCGACAGCGTCATGTGCCAGCGACGCCAGAAGTCCGTCATCGAGACCGAGGAGTACGGGCGGTTGAAGTTCTCCGGGAAGCGCAGGCCGAACATCCGGGCCATGCCGATCGCCATGTCGCTGTAGCCGGAGAAGTCGAAGTAGATCTGCACCGTGTAGGCCAGCGCGCCGATCCAGGCCGTGCCCGAGGTGGGATTCGCGCTGACGGCGAACGCGGCGTCGGCGACGCGGCCGGCAGGATCGGCGACAACGACCTTCTTCGAGAGGCCGAGCGCGAAGCGCGGGAAGCCCTCCGCGATGTCGTCCAGCCGGCTCGAGCGCGGCGGAGGGTGGCGGATCTGGTCCTCGATCTCGTGGTAGCGGACGATCGGGCCCGCGATCAGCTGCGGGAAGAACGCCATGTACTGCGTGTAGTCCGCCACCGAGCGCATCGGCCGCGCCTGGCCGCGGTAGATGTCCACGATGTACGAGATCGCGTGGAACGTGAAGAACGAGATGCCGATCGGCAGCGTGATCTCTGGCACCGGGATTACGCCGTCGCCTAGGACGGCGTCGATCTGCTGGGCGACGAAGACCGTGTACTTCCAGGCGAACAGCAGCGCGAGGTTGAAGACGATCGCGACGAGCAGCGCGGTCTTCGCCCGCTCGGGGTTCGGGCCGGCCTTCAGCCGCCCGATGATCGCGCCCGCGACGAAGTTCAGCCCGATGCTGAAGAGGAAGACGAACAGGAACGCGTGCGCCCCCCACACGTAGAAGCCGAGGCTGACGACGGCGAGCAGCACGTTGCGCCAGCGCGGCGCCAGCGCGAGGTACCCCGCGAGCACGACCGGCATGAACAGCCAGATGAACTCGATCGAGGAGAAGACCATGGATCAGCCGCGCTTGAGGAGGTGCACGCACGCGACCGCTTCGGCCGCGACGACGCGGTCGGGGCCGGGTGGACCGCTGGAGAAGTGGTCGCGGTAGCGCGCGTCCGCGACCTCCTCGCGTGAGGCGGTCCGCCAGCCGCCGTCGTGGCGGAAGTAGCGCACGGTCGCGTCCGCGGAGCCGAACCCTGCAATCAGCTCGTCGAGCTCGTCGGGGGTGAGCGTCCGCACCCACTCGAAGCGCTCGCCCTTGCCGATCGGCACGGTCAGGTAGAGGCTGCCGCCCGGCGTGAGGACACGCCGCACCTCCGTCAGCGCGCGCACGCACTCGGCCTGAGGGTCCGAGGCCTTGGCGACGTCGCTGCCGTAGTAGGCGTTGTCGAGGCCGATGTGCTCGAAGGTCGAGATCGACACCGCGTGGTCGTAGGAGCCGTCGCGCATCGGCAGGTCGCGCAGGTCCGCGTACAGATACGAGATGTGCAGCTTCGGGAACGACTCGGGCTCGGGCTCGAGGGTGACTACGTGCAGGTCATCCATCCGCGGGCGCAGCCGTTGCAGCACGTGCGCGTGGTTGAGCGCGGAGCCGGCGTCGAGCACGCGCCCGGACAGCTGCTGGCTGCCAACCCACGGGAATTCGACGACGCGCTCGTCGAAGCCACGGCCGAAGCGCTCGGGCAACGCGCCGCCGGAGCGGAGCGTCTCGGCGAGGTCCGCGTCCTCGAGCTCACGCGCGACGAACGCGGCGTGCGCCTCGTTGTACGGCTCGCTCCACGGCTCCTGCGGCGCGCTGGGGTACGGACCCGTCGCCTCGCTCGCGACCGTGTCCGGGTCGCCGGCGTCACCGGAGAGCGTCGCGCCCGCGCGCAGCGCGTTGACCTGCTGCGCGAGGTCGTCGATGCGCGCGTCGGTGCTCACCAGGCGGTCGTCCAGGCGCGCCGCCTCCAGCCGCCCGAGCCGGTCGTTGACGCGGCGCAGCTCCAACAGGACCGCAGCCTGGGACTCGATGTGCCGCTGCAGGAGCTCCTCGTGGCGGCCACGCAGGTACACGAGCTCGTCGGCCGCGTTGCGCAGGCCGGTCGTGAGCTGGTCGTCGAGCTGGCGCTGGTGCGCGGTGTGTGGGCGCATGGCCCGCAGCACGCCCTTGCGCGGGACCTGGCGGACCTTGCCGAGCCGGCCGTTCCCGGCCGGTCGCGAGCCGCCGCGCAGCAGCGCTTCGGCCGCACCGGCACGCTCGAGCGCCGCCGCGCCCGCCGGCTGGGACTTGGGCAGCTTGAGCCCGGCGTGGGCGGCCTTCACGCGCTGCGCCATGACGGCGCCGGCGGCCGCGGACGAGTTGGTCCGCGCGACGTCCTCGGCGGCCTTGGCGCCCCGGCGGGCCGCCTCCTCGCGGTTCGCCACCACGTCGCGCATCAGCTGCGCCGCGTGCTCGAGGTCCGGCTCGGCCCACTCGGCCTCGGCCGGGTACGGGTCCGCGCCCGGGCCGATCGGCGCCATCGCGAAGTCGACGGGGTAGCTGTTGGCCCCTGTCATGAAGTCCATGTTGCCGGAGTAGCCCGTGGCGATCACCGGCTTGCCAAGCAGCATCGCCTCGGCCATGCCGAACCCGAAGCCCTCAGAGCGGTGCAGCGAGACGTAGCAGTCGCTGGCGGCCACGAAGCCGTTCTTCTCGGACGGCGTTACGTAGCGGTCCACGAGGTGCACGTGCGCGTGCCCGGCCGCGGCCCGCTTGAGCCGCTCGTGGTCGACCGGATGGTGCTCGGCGTTGATGCTTTTGAGCACAAGCTGCGGGCCGGCGTCGTCCTCGGGGAACGCGCGCAGGAACGCCTCGAGCGTGCCGAGCGGGTTCTTGCGAGCGAAGACCGAGTTGAAGTCGTACATGAACAGGAACAGGAAGCCCTCGGGGAGCCCCAGCTCCGCCCGGCTGACCGGGCCGACGACCGGCTTGGTGACCGGCGTCGGGACGTGCACCACGGGCACGGGCGAGACCGCCGCGAGCGCGTCGGCGACGAACTGGCTGCCGGCCCACACCTCGTCGACGTGCGCGAACGCGTCCATCCAGCGCTCGGGGAACTTCGAGACCTCCCACCACCACCAACCGATGCTGTAGCGGCGGTGGAAGAACGCGCTGCCAGCGCGCCCGACGAAGTCCGGCAGCATGTCCGCGTTGACGCACATCAGGTTGACCGGGTAGCTCTCGGCGTACGGCCGGATGTGGTTGAAGTGGTGGCCCTGGCGGCTGAGCGGCGCCGGGATCGACACCGGCAGCGTCGGCACGCCGGCGATGTCGAGCGCCTCGATCGCCTGCCGGGCGACCTCGCCCACGCCGAGCTCGGACTGCAGGTAGCCGGCGACGTTGACGCCGAGGGGCCCGACCGGGTCGAACTCGGTCACCGGCGTGCCCGGCTCGCGGCTGAACACGTCGCCCGGCAGCAGCGCGGGCGGGATCGGTACCTCGCGGCGGCCGAACAGGTTCACCCAGTCCAGGAAGCCGGACGCGTCGGCGCCGAGGTTCGGGTACGCGTTCTGCAGGTCCGGACGACGGTCATAGAGCGCGGACAGGTAACGCGTGACGCCGAAGTTCCCACCGACCTCGGCGGGCTCGTTGAGCGCGGCGATGAACGCCCGTTCGCCCTCGGGCTCGAAGACCGACTCCTCGAAGTCGGACGTGAACAGGTCGCGATGGATGCGCCGCATCGCGTTGTTGAGCTGGATGCCGGACGCGGTGGTCGCGTACGTGTACGGCAGCTTGGCGACCTCGTTGACGCCGTTCGCGCGCAGCTCCTCGCCGTAGCCGTCGCAGAGCGTGCGCAGCTCGGGGAGCTCGTCGAGCTGGATCCGGTTCTGGTGCTTGGACAGCGACGCGGGCCGGTTGGCGTCGTAGCCGCTGAAGTGAAACAGCCGCAGCGGGACGTCGTCCTTGACCCACCACTGCCCCTCGCGGAAGCTGACCGGACGCGTCGCCAGGTTCCAGTAGGCGACGTTGAAGCCCGCGTCGCGCAGCAGGTGGAAGCTGTCGGTGAGCGACGGGACGAGGTCGATCCAGCGCTGGTCGACGAAGAAGCCGCGCTCGGGGTCGTTGATGCAGTCGCGCTCGAGCCGCTCGCCCCACCAGTCCAGCAGCATGTCGGCGAACTCGCCCGAGCCGATCCCGATGAACCCGAGGTTGTAGACGCCCGCGATCAGGATGTCCTGCTCGTTCGGCCGCTTGCCGTCGCGCGGCATCGGCTCGATGTTGTGCGGGCTGAGCACGAGCTTGTGTTCGCGGACCGCGTCGAACACGTTGTCCAGCGGCAGATACAGCCGCATGTCCGGGTCCAGGTAGAGCGCGCCCTCGGCGCTGCGGGCGAGCAGCCAGCGCAGCAACCACGGCTTGACCGCCGTCGAGAGTTCCATCACGTCGTAGATGACGGCCATGCGCTCGAACGACGGTATGTCGAGGTCGGCCGGCGCGACCAGCTCGAACGGCTCGGAGGCCGGGTCGATGAAGCCCTCGACGTCGTCGATGATCAGGACGTAGAACGTCGCGTCCGGGTGGTGCTCGACGTACGAGGCGGCCAGCGTGCGGGCGTGCGCCAGGTAGTTCTTGGCGATGATGGTGCAGGCGTCCAAGGCGGACCGGATCCTAGGAGGCGGACACGCGGACAGCCGCGGCACGCTGGGCGAGCATCGTCTTCTGCAGCCCAGTCTCAAGCGAGGTCTGGGCGCGCCACCCCAGCCGCTCGGCGACCGCTCCGGGGTCCAGGCACGAGCGGCGGATCTCGCCCAGGCGGGCCTCGCCCTGGGTCGTCCGGAGCTCGAGCGCGGAGGCTAGCTCCAGCAGGGACGTCTCGGTCCCGGTGGACACGTTGAACGCCCCTCCGACGGTCGAGCGCCCGGCGGTCACGAAGGCCTGCACGACGTCCTCGACGTACACGAAGTCGCGGGTCTGTTCGCCGTCGCCGAAGATCGTCGCGCGCTCGCCCTCCAGCGCCAGCGCGCAGAAGATCGCGATGACTCCCGCCTCGCCGTGCGGGTTCTGCCGCGGGCCGTAGACGTTGGCCATCCGCAGCGACAGCGTCGAGATGCCGTACAAGCGGCTGAAGAGGTTCAGGTACGTCTCGGCGGCGGCCTTGCCCGCGCCGTAGGGCGACAGCGGCGCGACCGGCGCCCGCTCGCTCGTCGGCACGGCCTCGGGATCACCGTAGACGCCCGCGGTGGACGCCAGCACCACGCGCTTGGCCCCCGTGTCGCGCGCCGCCTCGAGTACGGCGGCGGTGCCGCCGATGTTGACGTGCGCGTCCGTCGACGGATCGTCCACGGACTTGCGCACGTCGATCTGCGCGGCGAGGTGGTACACGGCCTCCGGCCGCGCCGCGCGGAAGGCGTCCAGCATCGTGGGCACGTCGGTGACGTCGGCGCGGACGATCTCCACGTGGGCCTTGGACCGGGCGTCGTCGAGGTTGTCGGCGTGGCCGCGCGACAGGTGGTCGACGACCGTGACCTCGTCGCCTCGCGCGACGAGCGCGTCGACGAGGTGCGAGCCGATGAACCCGGCTCCGCCGGTGACGAGCGCGCGCACTAGTGACGGCTGGTGAGGCGCTCGCGAGCGCTGAAGGCGATGTCCTTGGCGCGCGCGACCAGAGGCTTGGAGTCCTCCTGCACACGCAGGCCGTACGCGTCTATGACCCTGCGCGCACGAGCCGGGACCGCGATGACCTGGTCGTCGAGCAGCGTGATGTGGTGCTCGGGGTGCTGCGCGCGCAGCGCGTCGATCGTCTCGAGCAGCGTCGGCCACGCCTCGGGCTTGTGCGGGGGCGGCGGCGAAGCCGTGAAGAGCCGCGCGTCGTCGATCAGGATGCAGTCGTCCGGATGGCCGGTGCCGATCGCGGCGAGCTCCTCCAACACCGGGCACTCGTCGTCAGCGCCGGCGGTCGGACCACCGCTCCAATGTCCGTCGAGGAAGAACAGCGTCGGTAGCGCGGGGTCCGCGACCTGCTCGAGAACCGGCACCGAATGGCCCTGCAGCGCGGTCACCGCCGGCGTGTCGCGCAGTGCTTCCTGCGCCGACCGGTGCAGCTCGACCGACAGCTCGATCGTCAGGACGCTCTCGAACACGCCCGCGAGTCCGCGAGCCGTCTGGCCGCGGAAGGTACCCGTCTCGACCGCCCGCCGAAGGCCGAGGGCGGTTTTGAGGTCGGACGCGAGCTGGAGGTCGACTGATCCCATGCGCGGAGATGCTAGAGCGGTCGTCTGAAGTGGTACATGCCGCAGGCGTACGCCGAGCCGGCGAGTTCATCCAGCTCGCGATGGCGGCGGAACTGCCCGGCGTCGTCCACACCCGCGAACTCGACGAGCTCCAGCTCCCCGAACTGCTCGCGCAGATCCTGCGGGTCGTGAATGCGGTGGGCGTTGAAGCACACCCGCGGCGCGCCGACCGGCGTGGAGAAGAGCAGCTGCCCGCCCGGAGCGACCACGCGCTGCAGCTCCGCCATGCCCTTCCGCGAGCCCAGTGGGTCGAGCGGATCGCCGTAACGGCCCAGGCCGATGTGCTCGACGACGTGCAGGCAGCTGACGGACTCCAGCGACTGGTCCTCGAACGGCATGTCGAGGATCGAGCCTTCGATGCTCTCCAACTTCTCGACGTTGGCCGTCAAGGGCCGGATGTCGACGAACGCGACGTTGGTCACCGCGGTGAGGAAGCACACGTAGTCCACGCGCGAGCCGACGTCCACGTGGCGGCTCGGCTGAGCGTCCGCCACCCGGTTCGCCGCCCACGTGTCCTGGTGCAGGTAGTGGGCGTCGTAGGGCGACGTCGACATGCGGTCGCCGAGCTTCGGGAACGCGTCACGCCAGCGCAAGCGCTCGGCCTCCGGCAGCGCGCGGTACGCCCTCCGGTCACGCAGGTAGCGCACCGCGCCGGGCACGACGACCGAGGCCTGAAGCGCCTTCAGGCCGAGCTGCGGGATCACCGGCGGGAGCTTCTGCGCGCGCTCGCGGAGTTGGCTGCGGTCAACCGACATGCGCGCTCAGGCTAGTCGGTGGCCGCGGCGTAGAGTCGACCGAGGAGCTCCTGGCGGCGCCCGATCGACAGGTGCCCGGTGCGGACGGCGTCCAGCGAGCCCTGGCTCAGCCGCGCGTGCAGCTCGCGATCCTCGGCGAGCCGCGTGATCGCCGAGGCAACCGACTGCACGTAGGCGTCACTCGGGTCGCGCAGCGCTCTTAGGTAGCGCTGGGGCGGCGGCAGCACGTGCCGGAACGCACAGCGCGTGTCCGCCTCGTAGAGCATGTTCTCCGGCGCGAACAGCAGCCCGGTGACCTCGTCGTGGATCGTCTCCGTGAGCGCGAGGTGCCGGGGCGCCAATACCGGCAACGCGTGCGCCATCGCCTCCATCACCACGTAGCCGAACGTGTCCATGTGCGACGGGAACAGCAACACGTCGGCTTTCGCATACAGGCGCTGCACGAGGTCCGCGCCGCCGGGGGCGTGCACGGTGACGCCCGGCTCGTCGGTCAAGCGCTGGACATACTCGGGCGGTGCGAAGGTGAGGATGTCGAGCGTCACGTCGTGCGTGCGCCGCGCGGCCTGGACCGCCCGCAGCGCCTCGACGCCCCCCTTCTCGTAGAAGTAGGTGCCGACGAACAGCACGCGCAGCGGACCGTCGGGCCGTTCGCGCGGCCGCTCGGCGTGCGGGCGGATCGCGGGGCTGACGGTCTGCAGCTTGGGTTCGAGCTTGCGGGCCGTCTCGGGTGAGACGACCTCGAGGACGCTCCTGCGCGCCGCGTCGCTCCACGGCAGCAGGAACTTCAGACGCGGGTCCAGCAGCGCGCGCTCGAGCACCTCGCGCGCCCACGGCCGGTCGAAGGCCGCCCGCTGGTAGAGCACGAACAGCTCGGCGTGCTCGAGGTCGAGGACGTACGGTCGCGGCGAGCGCCACAGCAACCGCTCGGCCGAGTGGAAGAGCTCGGTCCCAGGCAGCGGCTCGGCGCGCACCTGGTGCACGTAGCCCGCCTCGGACAGCACCCGCAGCGCCGTGCGCTCCGCCAGCGCCTTGGCTGGCGCGAGCCTGGACGCCGACTCGACGATGCGCTTGGTGCCAACGGTCTGGTCGCTCAGCGCGGGGTGCGTGTACGCGTACTCCCACCCAGAGGGGACCGAGTGCAGCTGCTCGCGATAGATCGGGTGCACGTAGCGCCCGAAGTGGAGCTGGACCTTGCGCGTCATCGGGCAGCGAGCCTAGCCGTCAGCGGTCGCGGCGCCCGGGCCGCGACCCACGATCGCCAGCAGCGCGCCGACTTCTCGGGGCCAGGCGACGTACGAGGCGCCGACCGCGAGCACCGCCGCAAGCAGCGATGCCCCGGCCGTCACCGCAGCGGCGTCGCCGAGCGCACGCAGCAGCACGGCCGACGGCACGAACGCCGCTGCGACGACCGCCACCTCGCGGCCCAGTGCCCGGCCCATGGCTGCGACCGTCATGCTCCACGCCCGCGGGAACGCCCAGTGCAACTGCACGAGGGCCCCGCCCGCCATCACGATGGAAAAGCCTCCGGCGATGCCCTCGAGCCCGGCGCCGATCGTGCGGGCCCCGAGCGTCAGCGGCACCAGCAACAGCATCTGGGCCGCGGTCAGCAGCGCGAGCCGCCGCAGCTCCCCCCGGGCGAGGAGCTCCACGACCGCGAACACCCCCGCGGCCGAGCCGAGAACCCAGGGGATCAGGGCCAGCAGCGTCGTGATCATCTGGTCGACGTCTGACGCCCCGAAGTCCGCACCGAGAACGGCGCCGATCACAGGTGGGCCCAGCAGCACGGCGAACCCGAGCACGGGTCCGATCAGCACGAGCGCGAAGCGGAAGCTCCACAGGGCCGCGCCCGCGATCTCGCGCGCGCGGTCGGCGCTCGCCACCAACGCCGGCGAGCGCACCATGGCACTCACGTTCGCGGTCACGCCGACGAGCACCGCGGCAAGCATGTAACCGTAGGCGAAGACCGTTGCTTGCCCCGCGCCCAGCCGCGCGCTGACGGAGATGCAGATCACGTATCCGACGGTGGTGCCGAAGAACGTGACGCCCGCGAACCCGAGCCGGCCCGCTTCGTGCGCGATCCCGTGCAGTGCGTGGGACGGTCGCGCGAGCCGCTCGCCGCTACGCCAGAGCACGATGGCGAACACAGCGAGCAGGAACAAGGCGCTGACGACGAGCCCGAGCGCCGCCGCCGGCACGCCGAGGAACGACTGCATAGCTGCGAACACGACCACGCTGACGACGCTGGCCACGAGCGTGCCGACGCCGATCTCGGTGAAGCGCCCACGGACGGCGAGGACGGTTGCCAGGATCGCGGCGATCAGCTGGCCGGACAGCGCGACCCACAGCATGCGGAGCGTCAACGGCGCGATGTTCGTAGGGTCTGACTCCACGAGCACCCGCCCGAGCGGATCAGCGAGCACCACCATCGGCGCCGCCAGCACCACGCACAGCAACCCCACGGCGCCGAGCAAGCGGGTGATCGTCTCCGGCCCCGAGCTGACGATGCTCGAGACCGTGGTCAGCCGAAACGTCTGGGCGAACGTCATCCCGACGCCATAGAAGCCGTACGCGGCGAAGAACGCGTCGGTCTCGGCGTCCTTGCCGAAGAACTGCGCCACAAGCAGCGCGATGACCGCGCCGAGCGCCAGCACCATGGCCTGCGAGACGGCGACGAGCGCGGTTTGCCGGCCAGTCGGCGTCGGCACATCACTGATCTCGGCGGCAGCGGCCATCCCGTTGACACTATCGGCGCCCTCCGAGGGTCCGCTACGGTGTCCCGCCGTGAAGGGTCTGAGACCTCTGGCCGTCGAGAAGCTCCGGCGGTTCACCTACATCGTCCCGGCGCCGATCGTCCGGCGTGTGAAAGGCCGGGCCGAGGTCTTCTTCTGGAAGGCCGCGCTCGAGAGCATGGTCGCCTGGTACGACGGCAGGGAGGACCTCTACGGCTTTTCCCCGCCGACGGTCGAGCAGAAGGTCACCGGCCACACGCCGTCGATCAACGCGGCCATGACGTGGGCGCGGGTCGCGCAGTACCCGCGGTACCTGGACGCGCTCGACCTTGCCCCGGACGGCCTCGCGGGAGCCCGCGTGCTCGACGTCGGCTGCGGGCCGATGCCCAACCTGCTCGTCTTCGAGGACTGCGAGCGACACGGGCTGGACCCGCTCGTGGACCGCTACCGCGCCGCGGGCTACCCGCTCGACGAGTGGACGGCGGAGGGCATCACGTACCACGACGCACCAGCCGAGACGATGCCGTTCCCGGACGGGCACTTCGACGTCGTGGTGTCGGTCAACGCGATCGACCACGTCGATGACTTCGGCGCCGTCGCGCGCGAGATGCGGCGCGTGCTCAAGCCCGGCGGCCGGCTCCGGCTGCAGGTCAACTATCACCCCGCCACCGTGACCGAGCCTGTCGCGATCAACGACGCGACGATGCATGAGCACTTCGGCTGGGCGGCCAACCTGCGCAAGCTGCGCGACGAACCGCATCCTACGGAGGCGGGCGAGGCCCTGACCTTCTGGGTCGCCGGCGACTAGCCCGGAAGGCCCGTGCCGAGGCGCATCATCGTGCGCTGCAGGAACGCCTCGACGCGGAACGGCACCACCTTGCGGGCGCCGAACAGCACCGGGTAGGCGGCCCGCTTCCAGGCGGCCGGACGCTCGCGCCGGCGCCACTCGTCGCGGCGCGCGAACACGGTCGGGTTGCGCTGCTGGATCTCCGCGTAGAGCCGCTGGTGCTTGCGGCGGGCCTCGGCCAGCAGGCGCGAGTCGCCATGCAGCCGGCGGCGGTAGACGACCCGGCCTACCGGGATACCCTCGAGGCCGAGCCCCGTCATCCGCAGCCACAGGTCCCAGTCCTCGTACGCGCGCATCTGCCAGCCGCCGGTGCGCTCGATCGTCGTGCGCCGGAACATCGAGCAGACGGGGTACGGGTTCACGTACGTGAGCGTCCACGGCAACCAGCGGGTCGGCGATCTGTAGCGCCCCTCCTGGTCACCGAAGAGCACGTAGTCCCCCCACGCGAACGCGGCTTCCGGCGCGGCCTCGAGCGCGTCGGCGAGCGCGGCCAGCGCGCCGGTCTCCACCCGGTCGTCGGCGTCCAGCGGGTAGAGGAACGGGGCAGTGGTCGCTTCCACGCCGGTCATCCGCGCGGCGCCGAGGCCGCCGTTCTCGCGCCGCACGACGCGCACCCCGCGCGCCCGCAGCGCCTCCAAGCGCTCGAGCGCCACCGGGTCGGTGGAGCCGTCGTCGACGACGACGATCTCGACCGGCTCTTCCTCGACCACAGAGGCGACCGCCTCCTCGGCCAGCGCGCCGTCGTTGAAGCACGGCACGATCACCGCCACGCGCGGCTGTGCGGCGTTCACGGTTGCTCGGCGGGCTCTTCGGCCTTGGCCGGCTCGACCGGTACCTTCGCGTCCGCGTCCGGTGACCGCACGGCCATGATTCCGATCTCCTGCACAAGCGCGGTCAGCCGCCGCTCAAGCGCGCTCACGCGCACGGAGAAGTGCAGGAGCATGCAAAACACGAACAGCAGTGCGAAGAAGAAGATCGTCGAGCTGGGCGCGACGCCGCCGATCGCCTCCGTCAGCCAGCGCAGCAGATCCAACCAGGCGGCCAGCACGAGCAGGGCCACGGCGGTGATGACCCAGAGGACGGAGTACTCCTCCTTCAGCCGCCGACGACGAACGAGGTCGATCACCAGCAGCAGCAGCACGAGGCTGCCGAGCACGGCGATGATCTGCGTCTTGGTGGCGGCGCTCATCGGACCTCACGCGCCTTCGGCCGCAGCAGCGTGACCAGGATCGAGAGGAACATCTTGTAGATGTAATAGAGGCTCTTGTGGCCAGAGTGCATCGAGACGTTCGTGCTCGGGCGCATCTGGACCGGCACTTCGCACACGCGGAAGCCGGAGCGATGGAGCAGGATGAGGATGTCCACGTCGGGATAGTCGACCGGGTAGACGTCCGTGCAGAAGAAGCGGGCGACCGAGCCGCGCATGACTTGGAAGCCGGACGTCGGATCCGACACGTGCTGGCGGGTCACGAGCGTGGCGATCCGCGAGAAGAGCGCGATGCCGGCGCGGCGGGCGGCCGGCGCGCGGTAGTGCCCGTCCTTGTCCAGGAAGCGGGAGCCGATAACCACGTCGATCTCCGGATCCTCGAGCTGGGCGAGCATCTTGGTCAGGTACTCGGCCTGGTGCTGGCCGTCGGCGTCGATCTGGCCGAGCACCGGATAGCCGTGGCGGACCGCGTACTTGTACCCGGTCTGCAGCGCGGCGCCGTAGCCCGAGTTCACCGGCAGCGACAGGACCGCCGCGCCGGCTTCGTGCGCCTCGGCGGCCGTGGTGTCCTTCGAGCCGTCGTCGATGACGAGGACGTCGGCTTCGGGCAGCACGGAGTGCACGTCGCGCACGACCGCGCCGACGCGCCCCGCCTCGTTGTAGGCGGGAATGGTGATGAGGATGCGTCCATCCACGCGGTGTCACACTAGCGGGAAGGGCGGCGCCGTATCACGCCCCTATCCTCCGACGGTGCTCGCGATCCTTGTCAGCGCCCTCGTGGTGTGCGCAGCCTCGTTGGCCGTCGGCCAGGGCGTCCTGCGCGTCCGCGGCGTGCGCGAATGGAGCTGGCAGTCAGGTGCAGTCGGCCTCTCCGTGCTCATGCTGGTGTCGACGCCTGCGCTGCACGTCCCCGGCCGCACGATCACGACTGCGCTCGTCATCGGCCTGCTCTGCGTGGGCAGCTTGGCGCTGCTCGTGCGCGAACCTGCGCTGCGACCGCCGTTGACCGGCCTCGCCGCCGGCCTCCCGGTCGCCCTTCTGGTCGCGATCCCGTTCCTGTCGTCAGGGTACGCCGGCACGCTCGGCGTCTCGGTCAACAACGACATGGCATCGCACATGCTGGTCGCCGAGACCTACCGCTTCGCCGACGTGGCGGCGGCCAACGGGCTCAACGCGTCGTACCCGATCGGTCCGCATACCCTCGTCGCCGCGCTCTCAGAGGCGTTCGACTTCGACGTCGACCTGGTTTTCGCCGGACTCACCGCCGCGATCCCGGTCCTGCTCGGACTGACCGCGCTGTCGGTGTTCGGGCCGGGCGCCCGCTGGCCGGCGAAGATGATCCTGGCGACGCTTGTCGGGCTGCCCTTCCTCGTCGCGGGCTACTACAGCCAGGGTTCGTTCAAAGAGCTGATTCAGGCACTGCTCATCGTGGCCTTCGCGCTCGAGTTGCGACGCTTCGACCCTGCGAGCGGCCGCCTGCGCTGGTTGCCGATGGCGGTGTTGCTGGCAGGCACGCTCAGCGTCTACTCAGTCCAGGGCATCGCGTGGCCTTTCGCGATCGGCGGCGCGTGGCTCGCGGGTCTCCTCGTGCTGGCGTTGCTTCGCGGCCGGCCGTTCGTCGGGCCGACCTGGGCGGCCGTGCGCGCCGAGCTCGCCCCCTTGGCACTGGGCCTCGGCGCGCTCGTCGTGCTGATCGTCCCGCAGATCCCCCGCCTGGGCCGCTTCGCCGACTCGACGCTGGGCGCCGGGGGCACCGGCATCGATCCGGGCGGCGCGGGTGCGCTCGGCAACCTGGTCGCGCCACTCCCAGTGTGGGAGGCGTTCGGAATCTGGGACAACCCCGACTATCGCTTGCCCGCGGCGGACCCGTACGAGATCGGGATGCTCGCTGGCCTCGTCCTCGTGCTGATGCTGATCGGCGCGGTCTGGTGGCTCAGGCGCGGCGACTGGGTACCCGTCGCCGCCACTGCCGGCGTCTGGGCGATCTGGGCGTACTCGGACCGCACTCAGATCCCCTACGTGACGGCGAAGGCGCTCATGCTCTGCACGCCGTTCGTGATGCTGCTCGCGGTTCGCCCGCTCGTCGTCCGCTCTTGGCGGCCGGAGACGCCGCGTTGGTGGCCTTTTGCCGCGCCTGTGCTCGCCGCGCTGCTCTTCGTGCTGGCCGGCACGTCGACCTGGCGCGCGGTGCGAACGGCGTCCGTCGGCCCGCGGGCGCACATGGAGGAACTGCGCAGCCTCCGCCCGCTCCTGGACGGCAAACCCACGCTCTTCCTCGGCAACGACGACTACTTGATCTGGGAGTTGTCGGGGCTACGCGCGCAGGCACCGCTGGTCGGGTATCAGGTGCTGCCGGTGCGCCCTGAGAAGCAATGGACGTACGGAGCCAACCTCGACATCGACGCCCTCGACGCGTCCGTGATCAACGGCTACGACTACGTGATCGTCCCGCGCGACCCCGCCGCCAGCGAGCTGCCGCCACAGCTGCGGCTCGTGCGCGAGACGCCGAGCTTTGCGCTCTATCGCCGCACAGGCGCGGTCGAGCCGCGGGGGCTGCTCGCGGAGGGCGGGTCCCCCGCGGCGAAGCTCGACTGCTCCACGCCCGAGGGTCGGAGCCTCTCGCGCCAGGACGGCACGGCCGAGGTCCGGCGTGGGCCGGTCGGCGTCGAGGTCCAGCCGATCGCGCCAGGCCACAGCGCCACGGTCAAGCTCCGGCTGACCCCCGGAACCTGGGAGCTCGCGTTGCCGTACATCAGCCGGCAGCCGCTCGAGGTCACCGCGCCGGGCTCACGAGTCGTGCTTCCGCCGAACATGGACCGCCCCGGCCCGCGCTACTTCGCGGGCAAGGTGGCGGTCGCCCGCGCGCAAACTGTCGAGGTGAAGATCACGCCGCAGACGGACTGGCTCACTCCCTCCTCGCAGGTCGCCTTCCCGACGACCGTCCTGGCGGTGCCGGACTTCGGCGAGAAGACCGTCCCGCTCAGCGAGGCGTGCGGGCAACTGGTCGACTACTACACGCTCGAGGGCGGGAGCTAGAGCGGCGGGCGCATGAAGACGACCGCACGCGTGCCCAGCGTGCGGACGATCTCAATCCGCAGGCCGCGCTCGCGCACGAGCTCGGTGAGCACGCCGACCGACGGCACGAAGAACGTCGAGGTGTCGCCGTTGTAGTCGCGCAGGCCCGGGCGCGTCTGCGTGATCGGCTCGACCGCGGTCTCCAGGACGATCAGCCCGGTGTCCGGGACGGCGAAGGTCATGACCTTGTCGAGCGCCGTGGCGAA
The DNA here is from genome assembly GCF_003633755.1 of Solirubrobacter pauli. GTDB lineage: Bacteria > Actinomycetota > Thermoleophilia > Solirubrobacterales > Solirubrobacteraceae > Solirubrobacter > Solirubrobacter pauli. Next base: position 2,856,923 of record NZ_RBIL01000001.1, on the reverse strand, counting down.
GTCCTCGAGGTGGTAGAGGACGCCGCAGAAGAGCACGAGCGTGAACGGCTGCTCGGGCGTGTAGTCGAAGAAGGACTGCTCGCGGAAGTCGACGTCGAGCCCCAGGACGGAGCGGCAGAACTCGGCCTGGTGGATGAACGAAGTGCCGGCACCGAGGTTGGAGTCGATGCCGAGCACGTAGTCGGCGCCCATCTGCTTGGTCTGGAACGACATGTAACCCGCGTTGCAGCCGATGTCGAGCACGCGATGACCGCTCAGGTCGGCCGGCAGGTCACGCGCGATCACCCGCCAGAGGGGGCCGGGGATGTCGTGGCCGGAGAAGATGTCCCGGGAGCCTTCGAGGTCCTTCGTCCAGACGCCGTCCCCGAGGTCGATGTTCTGGTACCACGGCGCGAGCTCTTCGACGCGGCGGCGGATCTGGTCGCGGTTCATGGCGGCCAGTATGCCGACCACCGCCTGCCAAGCTGCCTCGCCATGAGCTTCGAGCGCGGGTCGGTGGTCATCTGCACACGCGATGCGGGGAGCGCCCCTGGCGGTGTGCCCGTGGTCGCGACGATCGCCCACGCGGGAGCCGCGGACGTCGTAGTCCTGGAGCCCTCGGCGACGATCGCGGACGGCGCGGTCGAGGCGCTGGCCGCCGCCCGCGGCGACGACGGCACGGTCGCCACCGTGAGTGCGGTCACGGCGGCCGGCGAAGCGCGGCTGCTGGACGCGCCGCTGCGTCCACGCGTGCTCGCCCCGATCGCGGGCTGCGTGCTCGTCACGCGTGCAGCGCTGGACCTGTGCGGGCCGTACGACGACGGATTCGCCGAGCGCGCGAGCGCGGCCGGCCTGCTGCACGTGCTGGCCGACGACGTGATCGTCCAGGCGGCCGAGCCCCCGGCGCCAAAGGACGAGCCCGAGCCCGCCGCGCGGGCCCGCTGGCGCGCCCGCCAGCGCGCGTCCGGGCCGCTGACCGTCACGTTCGACGGCCGCATCCTGCGCGACTCGATCGCCGGCACGCAGGTCCACACGCTCGAACTGCTCGCGGCGCTGCACCGCACCCAGGCGCTGCGGCTGCGGGTGCTGCTCGCGGAGTCGGTCACGGACACCGCGCGGGCCGTGCTGGACACGCTCGACGGGCTCGAGTACGTCAACCAGGCCGATGTGCTCGAGGTGCCTGAGAGCGCGGTCGTGCACAGGCCCTACCAGATCTCGAGCGCGCCCGACCTGCTCACGCTGCGCCACGTGGGCGAGCGGCTCGTGGTGACCCACCAGGACCTGATCGGCTACCACAACCCGACCTATCACCTGGACCGTGAGCACTTCCTCGCCTTCCGGCAGCTCACGCGCACGGCGCTCGCGGCCGCGCACCGGGTCGTGGCCTTCTCCCACCACGTGGGCGCCGACCTCACCGCCGAGGACCTAGTGTCCGAGGACCGCCTGCGCGTCGTGCACATCGGCGTCGACCACCGGCTCACCGAGCTCGCGGCCAGGCCGCGGGCACCGCAGTCGCCCCCGTCCGCGCCGTACCTGCTGTGCCTCGGCACCGACCTGCGGCACAAGAACCGCCCGTTCGCGATGCACCTGCTGCGCGAGCTGCGCGCGCTCGGCTGGGACGGCAGCCTTGTCCTCGCCGGTCCGCCCGTCGCCGCCGGCTCTTCCACGGAGGCGGAGGCCGCGATCCTCGCCGCGCACCCCGACCTCGCAACGCACGTGGTCGACGCCGGCACGCCCGACGAGCCCGAGAAGGCGTGGCTGTACGCCCACGCCGCCGGCGTCGTCTACCCCACGACCTACGAGGGCTTCGGCCTGATCCCCTTCGAGGCCGCCGTCCACGGCGTGCCGTGCCTGTTCGCGCCCCAGGCGTCGCTCGTCGAGACGCTCCACGGCCACGACACGCTGGTGCCGTGGGACGCGCAGGCCAGCGCAGCCCGCGTCCGTCCGCTGCTCGACGCCGGCCCCGAGCGGCAGCGGCTCGTCGACGCCGTGCGGGCCGCCGCGCAGCGCCTCACGTGGGACGCGACCGCCCAGGCGCTGCTGCCCGTCTACGAGGAGAGCCTCGCGCTCCCGGCCGACCTCGGCTGGTCGGCGCTGCAGGTCGAAGCCGAGCGCCGCGAGTGGGAGCACCGGTACTGGACGCTGTTCAACGGCATCGGCCCGACCGGCCTCTCGCTCGTCAGCGGTGAGGAGCGGCTGTTGCCCGAGGAGGAGCAGCGGGCATTGGCCGCGCTGCTCCAGCGCCCGGCTTCCCGCCGCCCCCTCCTGGCGCTGCTGGGTGCCGCGCGCAAGGCCGCCAAGCGCTGAACCGCGCAACCAAACGTCACGAGGCCCGTTGCTAGCGTGAAGCCGCTTGTCGACGACCCTGGACAATCCGCCTGTGGAGGCGTCGGCCACACCCGCACCCGCGATCGTGGTCGAGCATCTCGAGAAGACGTTCCGCCTTCCGCACCGGAAGTACTCGACGCTGAAGGAACGCGTGCTGCACCCGTTCAGCGCCAGCACGTACGACGAGCTGCGCGCCGTCAACGACATCTCCTTCGAGGTCGCCCAGGGCGAGTTCTTCGGCATCGTCGGCCGCAACGGCTCGGGCAAGAGCACGCTCTTGAAGTGCCTGGCCGGCATCTACAACAGCGACGCCGGCCATGTGTCGCTCGAGGGGCGGCTGTCGCCTTTCATCGAGCTGGGCGTCGGGTTCAACCCGGACCTGACGGCGCGCGACAACGTGATGCTCAACGCGATCATGCTCGGCCTCACGCGTAAGCAGGCGCGTGAGCGCTTCGACAAGATCATCGAGTTCGCCGAGCTGGAGGAGTTCATCGACCTCCCGCTCAAGAACTACTCGAGCGGCATGACGGTGCGGCTGGCGTTCGCGGTGACCGTCGAGGTCGACGCCGAGGTGCTGCTGATCGACGAGGTGCTCGCCGTTGGCGACGCCGCGTTTCAGCAGAAGTGCTTCCAGCAGTTCGAGCAGCTCAAGCGCGAGGGCCGGACGATCGTGCTCGTCACGCACGACATGACGGCCGTCCAGCGCTTCTGCGACCGCGCGATGCTGATCGACCGCGGCAACCTGCTGACCATCGGCGGCCCGCACGAGATCGCGCTCGCCTACAACGAGCTCAACTTCGGCCGACTCGTCGAGGGTCAGCACAACGAAGAGGGCCGCTACGGCGACCACGCGGCGGCCGAGATTAAGGACGCCTGGTTCCAGGACGACAGCGGCGAGCGCATCAAGGACCTTCCGCTCGGCGCGCCGTGCACGATGGGCATGGAGGTCTACTTCCATCAGGCGATCGACGAGCCCGTATTCGGCTTTCACGTCCGCAACGAGCCGCGGCACACGGTGTTCACGACGACCACCGCGTGGGATCCGGAACCAGTCGGGTCGTTCGCGGCGGGCGAGAGCGCGCGCGTCTTCGTGCGCTTCGAGAACTGGTTCGCGCCACAGCGCTACACGATCAGCCCGTCCGTGTCCCAGCCGGGCACGGGCGACGACCTGATCGACCTGCGCGAGGACCTCGCCGCCGTCGTCGTGCACGGCGCACGCCGCACCGGCGGTCTCGTGGACGTGCCGCACCAGTTGCGCGTGGAGCGGGGATGAGCACCGTTTCCACCCGTCATCGCCCGCTGGTTCTCGGGCGCGACGCTCGCCGCTTCTGGCAGCTCACGCTGACGCTTGCCACGACCGACTTCAAGCTGCGCTTCTACGGCTCGGTGCTCGGCTACGCGTGGACGCTGGTGCGCCCGTTCGCGTTCTTCGGCGTGATCTGGCTCGTGTTCGCCGAGATCGTCGGCGCGGGCGAGGGCGTCAAGAACTATCCCGCGTACATCCTCATGGCGCTCGTGCTGTTCCAGTTCTTCGGGGGCGTCGTCGCCGCGAGCCTCACGTGCCTCGTGGACCGCCAGAGCCTCCTGCGCAAGATCCGTTTCCCACGCTTGGTTATCCCGCTAGCGGTCACCCTGGCGAGCCTGCTGGACCTCGTCGGCACGCTCGCGGCGGTGTTCGTGTTTCTCCTGCTGCTCGGCGTCTACCCCGACTGGGGCTGGCTGGAGCTGGTGCCGATCCTCGGGCTCCTGATGCTGTTCTCCACCGGCCTGGGTCTGCTGCTGAGCGTGCTGTTCGTGCGCTTCCGCGACATGAAGCCGATCTGGGACGTGGGCAGCCAGATGCTCTTCTACGCATCGCCGATCCTCTACGTCGCGACCGCGGTGCCCGACAACTACGAGCGTTGGTACCTGATGAACCCGCTGTCCACGATCTTCACCCAGATGCGCCACGCAGTAGTCGACTCGACCGCGCCGAGCGCCGCCGACCTGATGGGTGGCGCCGTGTACCTGCTGATCCCGCTCGCGATCATCGTCGGCACCGCCGTGCTCGGCGCGTGGGCGTTCGTGCGCGAGGCGCCGCGCGTGGCCGAAAACCTATGAGTGAGTTGAGCGATGCCGAGCGCGCCGAGCTGATCCAGCTGCGGGCGCGGGTGGAGGAGTTGGAGCGCGAGCGCTTCGAGCAGGTCGCGGCCACCAACCGAGCCGTTGCCGCAGCGCAGGAGCGCGCCTACTGGCTGGACCGCTGGCACCTGGACCTCAACGGGCTGATGGAGCGGCCCGGGGCCGCCGAGTTCCGCTTCGCGATCCGCGTCGTGCGCGAGGCCATCCGGAACGTGCGTCGGGCGAAGCGCAAGCTGCTGCGATGACGTTCTCCGTGGTAGTCCCGGTGCTGAACGGGGCGCGCTACCTGCCGGAGCTGCTGGAGGCGGTCTTCGCTCAGGGCCATGACGTCGAGGTGCTCGTCGTCGACTCCGGTTCGGCCGACGGCTCGGTGACGATCGCCGCCGAGGCCGGTGCGAAGGTGATCGAGATCCCGAACGCTGAGTTCGGGCACGGCCGCACCCGCAACCTCGCCGCCGAGCACACGACCGGCGAGCTGATCTGCTTCCTCACGCAGGACGCGACCCCGCTGCCGGGCTGGCTGGACGCCTACGCGGCCGCGTTCGCCGCCGACGTGCGGGTCGGCGCGGCGTTCGGGCCGCACCTGCCGCGTCCGGACACGTCGGTGATGATCGCGCGTGAGCTGACCGACTTCTTCGCCGGCGTCCGCCCCGGCGCGCACGACGCGGACGACCCGGTGTTCCTCTCCAACGTCAACGCCTGCTACCGCCGCGCGTGCTGGGAGCAGGTGCGCTTCGCGGACGTCGCCTACGCCGAGGACCAAGCCTTCGCGCGCGCGATGGGCGAGCACGGCTGGCTCCGCGCCTACGTGCCCGACGCGGGCGTCCTGCACGCGCACGACTTCTCGCCGCTCGGCTTCGCCCGCCGCTACTTCGACGAGTACCGCGGGCTGCGCGAGACGGCCGGCCATGTGGAGCACATCGGCGTCCGCTCGACGGTCCGCGACGTCCGCGGCCTCGTGCGCGCCGACCACCGCTGGATGGTCGAGCAGGGCTGGACGCCCGGCAGGCGCGCCGCCGCCACAGGCCGTTCCGCGTTGCACCACACGACGCGCAAGCTCGCTGCCACGCTCGGCTCCCACGCCCACAAGCTGCCGGCGGGCGTCGAGCGCGCGATTTCACTCGAGCGCCGCGCCACCGCCCCACCCGCGGGCCCGAAGCCGACGGTCCACCGCCCGGCGACCGGCCCCAGCCCGTACCAGCCGGTGCTCGACGTCCTGCGCGACGGGCCGGTCCGACTCGCGCCGCCCATGAGCGGCATGCACGCGGGCAACCTGCACGTGGCGGTCGTCATCCCGCCCTTTCGGCGTGGCAGCGGCGGGCACTCGACGATCTACAACCTCATGTCCCGGCTCGAGGAACGCGGCCACACCGTTTCGACGTGGATCCACGACCCCGAGGGCCGGATGGCGAGCGAGTGGCCGGCGGTCATCCGCAGCAACCTCCGCGAGTACTTCCGCCCGGTCGACGGCCCGGTCTACAAGGGCTTCGACGAGTGGTACGGCGCCGACGTGGCCCTCGCCACGGGGTGGGACACAGTCTATGCCGTCCAGCGTCTGCCGCACTGCCGGGCGCGCGCTTACCTCGTCCAAGACCATGAGCCCGAGTTCTTCGCGACCTCGGCGCAGTCGGTGTTCGCCGAGCGCACTTACGCCGAGGACTTGTACGTGATCGCCGCGAGCCCGTGGCTGTTGAACCTGGTCACGGGCCGCTACGGCGGCCGTGGCCGCACGTTCCAGCTGGCCGCGGAGCCGACGATCTACCATCCGCGCCCGGTCGAGCGCCGCACCGATACCGTGATCTTCTACGCCCGCGACGTCACGCCGCGCCGTGCGGTTCCGCTCGGGCTGCTCGCCCTTGCAGAGCTCAAGCGCCGCCACCCGGAGGTGCGTGTCGTGTTGTTCGGCAACGACCAGCCGATCAAAGCGCCGTTCGACTACGAGGACCTCGGGATCGCGACGCCGGAGGAGCTGTCCTTCGCGTACTCGGAGGCGCGGGTCGGGCTGTCGCTGTCGCTGACCAACTACTCGTTGATCCCGCAGGAGATGCTCGCCTGCGGCCTGCCGTGTGTGGAGCTCGCGGGCCGCAGCATCGAGACGGTGTACGGGTCCGACGGGCCGCTCGAGCTCGCGGCCGCCGACCCGGTCGAGCTCGCGGACGCGATGGAACGCCTCCTGGAGGACCCGGTCGTCTGGGAGCGGCGCTCGCAGGACGGGCTCGCATTCGTCGCGGGCCACAACTGGGAGGTCGCCGCCACCGAGGTCCAGCAAGGTCTGCGCGACGCGCTGTGGGAGCGCGAGATCGCACAGCCCGAGGAGGCGCTCGTGCCGCCGCTGGCGGCGGCACTGCCGCCCGCGTGGGAGCAGAGCGCCCGCGCGATCCCGCTCGAGCGGATCGGCTCACACCGGGTCACGAACGCGCTGTTCGCGCGGCTATCCGCGGCGGACGTCGCCGCCGTCCGCGAGCGGCTGGAGCCGGACCTGGTCGAGCACTGGGAGCGCGTCGACGACGCCGAGCGCGCCTCGCTGGCGCTGATCCTCGGCACCTACTACGAGGTTCCCTCCGTGCTGGCCAAGACCGGGCTGCGCCCGGAGCAGCCGCCGGAGGACGTGCACGCGATGGCGCGCGGCCCGTTGGCGGGTGGCGGCGCGATCTACTTCGCCGACCTGCTGGAAGACGCGCTGGTCCGCGTCGGCGGCTCGCTCGCGAACGTCGAGCGCGGTCTGGACTTCGGCTGCTCGTCCGGTCGCGTCGTCCGCGTGCTCGAGGCGGCGTACCCGCAGGCGGAGTGGCACGGCGTGGACCCGAACGAGGCGGCGATCGGCTGGGCGCTCGAGCACCTGCCGGGCATCGCCTTCAGCGTCTCGCCGCAGGACCCGCCGCTCGCCTACCCCGACGCGCACTTCGACCTCGTGTTTGCTATCTCGATCTGGTCGCACTACGCCGAGGGCGCGGCGCTCCGCTGGCTCGAGGAGATGCACCGGATTATCCGGCCCGGTGGCCGGCTCGTCTTCTCCACGCACGGCCTGCACTCGGTCTCCTACTACGCTCAGACCGGCGAGCGTTCACCCGCGCAGCTCGCGCAGATCCGCCGCGCGCTGTACCGGCGCGACCACTGGTTCGCGGCGGAGTTCGGCGAGGAGGGCGACTGGGGCGTCAAGCACGCGGAGTGGGGAACCGCCTTCTTCACGCCCGAGTGGCTGTCACGCGTGGCCCTGCCAGCGTGGTCGCTGGAGGACTTCGCGGTGGGCCAGAACAGTGACAACCAGGACGTCTACGTGCTCCGGAGGCGCTGAACCGCCGCCGGATGACCCGCTAGGCTGAGCCGTCGCTACCCGGGCGAGCGGAACTCCTGCGGATCTCGCCCGTTTCAGCCAGTGATGCCCCGTCACCTCGCGATCATCCCCGCTTACAACGAGCGTGGCGCCATCGGCGCGACGGTTGCGGACGTGCTCGAGCACGCGCCGGACTTCGACGTGCTCGTGATCGACGACGGGTCGACGGACGACACGGCGGTCCGGGCCCGCGCGGCGGGCGCGGCGGTCGTCCAGCTGCCTTTCAACCTCGGCATCGGCGGCGCGGTCCAGGCCGGCTACCAGTACGCGTTGGACAACGGGTATGACATCGCGGTCCAGGTCGACGGCGACGGCCAGCACGACGCCCGCCACATCAACGTCCTGCTCGAGCACCTGCGGGCGAACACGAATCTCGGCATGGTCACGGGCTCGCGCTTCATGGCCGAGAGCGACGAGGACGGGTATCGCTCGTCGACGTCGCGCCGCGCGGGCATCCGCATGTTCGCCTGGGTGCTCTCGCGGCTTGTCGGCCGCAAGGTGACCGACCCGACGTCGGGCTTCCGGATGGTCCGCGGCCGCGGTGTGGAGCTGTTCGCTCGCGACTACCCGCACGACTATCCCGAGGTGGAAGCCGTGTTGCTGCTGCACTTCCACAAGCTCGAGGGCGCCGAGGTGCCGGTGCGCATGCGCCCCCGCACGACCGGCGTGTCCTCCATCAACGCCAGCCGCTCGGTCTACTACATGGTCAAGGTGCTGTTGGCCATCTTCGTCGGCCTCCTGCGGGCGCGCCCGGTCGTGGAGGCCGGCGACCCGGCGGCGGTCACCGCCCAGCAGACGCTCTGATGGACAACCGGATCCAGATCGTCGCCATCATCGCCACCGCCGTGGGCTTCGCGGTGGTGTTCGAGCTGGTGCGCCGGCGCCGGTTGCTGGAGCGCTACGCCCTGCTGTGGCTCCTGTCCGCGGCGGTCATGCTCGGGCTCTCGATCTGGCGCGGCGCGCTGGAAGAGGCGGCGGGCCTGATCGGCGTCGCGTATCCGCCGTCTGCCCTGTTTGTCATCGCATTCGGTTTCGTGCTTCTCATGCTGCTGCACTACTCGCTCGTCATCTCGCGCATCGTCGACGAGAACAAGCGGCTCGCGCAGCGGCTCGGGCTGCTCCAGCAGAAGGTGGACGCGCTCGTCGCCGAGCAGCGCACCGAGGAGCCCCGCGAAGTCGAAGCGCTGCCCGGCCCCCGGACCTGAGCTGTGGCTGAACCGTCGCTGGCGACCATCGTTGTCGCCTACGGCTCCGAGCGTGAGCTCCCCCAGACCCTGGCCGCGTTGCGGGCGCAGCTCGAGCCGGGGGACGATCTCGTCGTGGTCGACAACGCGTCCGCCGACGCCAGCGCGGAGATCGCCCGCGCCGCCGGTGCGCGCGTGATCGAGCTGGAGCGCAACGTCGGCTTCGCGGGCGGGTGCCGCGCCGGAGCCGAAGCGACCACGGCGCCGCTGCTGTTCTTCTGCAATCCCGATTGCGAGGTCGCTCCGGGCACGCTCTCCGCCTTGCGCGCCGCGGCGACGTTGAAGCCGCGCTGGGGCGCTTGGCAGGCACTCGTGACCCTGCCCGGAGGTCGCGAGGTGAACACGTCCGGCGGGATCACCCACTGGCTCGGCATGGGCTGGGCGGGCGCCTACGGCGCCTCGGTCGACGCGGTGGAGCCAGAGCTGCACGAGGTGTCCTTCGCCTCCGGCGCGGCGCTCATGGTCCGTCGCGAGGCATGGGAAGAGGTCGACGGGTTCGACGCGGCCTACTTCATGTACTGCGAGGACCTGGATCTCTCGTTGCGCCTCCGGCTCGCGGGCTGGGGCGTCGGGATCGCGCCGCAGGCGCGCGTCGAGCACGCGTACGACTTCGACAAGGGCTCGTACAAGTGGTTCCTGCTCGAGCGCAACCGCTGGTGGACGGTCATCGGGGCGTATCCCGGGCCGTTGCTGCTCGCGCTCCTGCCGGCGCTGCTCGGCGCCGAGCTCGCGCTGCTGGCGGTGGCCGCACGGGGTGGCTGGCTGCCGGAGAAGCTCCGCGCGCAGGCGGCAGTGCTGCGCTCGCTGCCGTGGGCGCTGCGCCGCCGGCGCCGAGTCCAGCGCACGCGCCGCGCCGGAGGCGAGCAGGCGCTCGTCGGCGCGCTGAGCCCCGCGCTGGACTCGCCGTTCCTCGGGCCGGTCGCGGAGCTGGGACCGGTGCGCGCGCTCCAAGCCGGTTACTGGGCGTTCGCGCGCCGGGTCGTGGGGGGCGCGCATGGCTGAGACCGTCGAGTCGACCACGCGCGTGGCCGAGGTGCCCGTTGTCGGGCACCGGCGCCGCTGGGCGCCGCCTCGTCCGCTGGCGGCGCTGCTGGCCGCGTGCGCACTGCTAGGCGTCGCGTGGGCGCTGCTCCTGCCCGCCTGGCAGGCGCCCGACGAGAACTCGCACTACGGCTACGTGCAGTCGCTCGTCGACGGGCCCGGGCTCCCGGGCGAACCCGATCACCTGATGTTCTCGACCGAGCAGCTGTTCTCGGCCGACGCCGCCAACGCCAACCAGACGGCCGCCGCGCCGTCGACCAAGCCCGAGTGGGATCCGCGCGCCTACGACGCTTGGCGCGCGGAGTGGGCCAAGCGTCCGGATGCGCAGCGCTCGGATGGCGGCGGACCGAACCCGGCTCGCTCGAACCCGCCGTTGGCGTACCTCGTCTACGCGGCGCCGTACGCCGCCTTCTCCGGCGCGGACCCGTTCGACCGTCTGGTGGCGATGCGGCTCGTCGGCGTGCTGTGGCTGCTCGTCGCGGTGCTCGCTACCTGGGCGCTCGCCGGCGAGGTCTTCGGCCGTCGGCCGGTGCTGCAGCTGGGCGCCGCCGCCGTGCCGGCGCTAGCCCCCATGCCGATGTTCGTCAGCGCCTCGGTCACGCCGGACGCGATGCTCTTCGCAGCCTGGTCGGTGGCCTTCTGGCTGGGAGCGCGGGTGCTCGTGCGCGGACTCACGGTCAGCCGAGGCGTGGCCTTCATGGTCGCTGTCGGCCTGGCGTGCTGGATCAAGGCGACGAGCTACGGACTGATCCCGGGCGCCCTGGTGGCGTTCGGCTGGGCGCTGTGGCGTGCGCGACGCGCCGCCCCCGTGCGGCTCGCCGTCCCGGGCCTGGCGGCGCTCGCGGTGAGCGTCGGTGGGTGGGTGGTGCTCGCACGAGCGCTGGCCCGCCCGGCCTCTGAGCAGCTGACCAGCGTCGCGACCGCGAGCGGCCTCGATCCACGCGAGCTCGCGTCCTACTTGTGGCAGTTCTACCTCCCGCGTCTGTGGTTCATGCAGGACTTCTTCGCCAAGGTGCCGGTCACGCTGCCGGTCTACGACACGATGCTGCAGGGCGCATGGGGCCGCTTCGGCTGGCTCGAGATCGCGTTCCCCGAGCCCGTGTACTGGGCGCTCACCGCGGTGACGATCGCGACCGTCGTGCTCGCCGGGAGCGCGCTCTGGCGGTTGCGGCGCGGCCTGGATCGCGCGGTGTTGGCGTTCCTGGCGGTCGTCGCCCTCACCCTGCTGGCGGGATTGCACTGGCAGGAGTACCGGCTCGTGCTCAGCGGAGCGGGCCTATTCATGCAGGGTCGTTACCTGCTGCCGCTGGTGGCGATCGCGGGTGTCGTCGTCGCTGCCGCCCTGTGCGTGGTGCCGGCACGCCGGCGCGCGACCGCCGTGGCCGTCGTGCTCAGCGGGCTGTTCGCACTGCAGATCTTCTCGCTCGCGCTGATCGTGGAGCGGTTTTATGCGTAGTCCCGCACGCATCTGCGCCGCCGTGTGCGGGCTCGCAGTGGTCGCGCTCCTGCTGGTGAGCGCGTTCAAGCGCACGGACGAGAGCTTCACCCTCGGGGTCGCCGCCGCGCTTCCGGTGGTCCCGCTCGACCCGGGCCAGGAGGCGTGCCAGGAGCGCATCCGGGTCCCGCCGAGCGGGAACTTCGATCGCGTCGCGTTCAAGGTCGGCACCTACGGCCGGCCCGGGCCCGAGCTGGCGGTGGAGATCCGGGACTCGGCGAGTCGCCGGGTACTGGCCCGGGGAACGCTCGCCGCCGGCTATGCCGACGTCCAACGCGAGCCCCAGCACGTCGTGCGGGTCGGCGAGGTGCCGGCCAGCAGCTCGGTCGCGGCCTGCGTCCGCAACGACGGCCCCACCCGCATGGCGATCTTCGGCAACCCGGACGCGGCGTCGTTGCCGACCACCGCCGAGATCGACGGAGTCGGCGCGGGCGTCGACCTGGCGCTGCGCTTCGAGCGGTCTCCGCGGTCGCTGCTGTCGCTGGTGGGCGCGTTCGCCGCGCGCGCGGCGCTCTTCAAGGTCAGTTGGTTCGGCGCGTGGACCTTCTGGCTGCTCGGCGCGCTCGTGCTCGTGGCCGTGCCGGTGCTGCTCGTCCGTGCCGTGCGCGGGCTCGAGGAGTGAGATGCCGGAGCTGAGCGTCGTGCTCGTCAACCACAACGGCGCGGACTGCCTGCCCGCGACGCTCGCGGCGTTGCGCGCCGGCACGCGGGCCGAGCACGAGATCATCGTCGTCGACTCGGCCTCCACCGACGGCTCCTGGCGGGACCTCGACGGGGTCCGCGTGCTGCGCCACGAGAAGAACGTGGGCTTCTCGGCGGGCTGCAACCGCGGCGCGGAAGCGGCGACGGGCGAGTACGTCGCGTTCATCAACTTCGACGCCTCCGTCGAGGACGGCTGGGACGAGCCGCTGCTGAACCTGCTGCGCGAGGACCCGGGGATCGCCGTCGCGACCGGGCTGCTCGTCACGCCCGACGGGGCGACGCTGGAGGCGGTCGGGCTGGAGATCGCGCCCAACACCGCCACCTACGGGCGGATGGAGGGCCTGCCGCGCGCGGCGGCTCCGGCCGGGCCGGTCGACGTCGTCGCGGCCTCCGGCGCGCTCACCGTCGTGCGCCGGTCGGAGTTCCTCGGGTTCGACGAGCTGATCTGGATGTACGGCGAGGAGGCCGACTACGCGCTGCGGCTGAGCGGGCGCGTGGTCCTGCACCCCGGCAGCGCCATCCGGCACGAGAACGGCCACGCGTCGGGACCGCGCCAGTCCGAGACGCGGCTGTACTGGCCGTCCCGCAACCGCTTGATCCTCGCCGCCCGCCATCTGCCGCCGTGGCCGTTCGCGGTCTCGGTGGCCGCGTCGGCCGCGTTCGATCTGGCCTCGCTGCTGCAGGTCCGCAGGGCGTGGGCCGCGCGCGCGATCCTGCGCGGCTGGCGCGACGGGCTCGCGCTGGTGGCGGCCGCGCGCCGCGACCGCACGCCCGCGCAGCGCGCCGCCGCGGCGCGCAAGCTGGTCGGCCTGCGAACCGCGATGCACGAGCAGCGCCGCCTGGAGCGCCTGCGCGCATGACGCGCCCGGCCCGCACCTTCCGGCGCCCGATCGGCGGCCGGCGCCGCCGGCCAGGGGGTGCGTGCGCGTGACGCGGGTGCTCGTCATCTCCGCCGAGCCCATCGGCGGCGCGATGCTCGGGTCGGCCATCCGGGCGTACGAGCTGGCGCGGGCGCTGCGCCCGCACGCGGAGGTGCTGGTGGCCGCGCCGGAGGGCGGCGACGGGTCGGCCGACCTGGAGTTCGCGCGCGACGACGCGCGGGCGCTGCGGCCACTGCTCGCCCGGGCCGACTTCGTGATCACGCAGCCGCCCTGGCCGCACGTGATGGCGGAGCTGCGCCGCTCGGACGCGCGGCTGATCTTCGACCTCTACGACCCCGAGCCGCTGGAGAACCTGGAGCTGCTGGCCGGGCGCGGCGCGCTGGTGCGCCGGGCGGTGTCGACGCTGACGCTCGACCGGTTCGCGGCCGCGCTGCGCGCGGGCGACCACTTCATCTGCGCCTCCGAGACCCAGCGGTCGCTGTGGCTGGGGATGCTGCTGGCCGAGCGGCTGCTGCCGCCCGGCGTCTACGACGCCGACCCGACGCTGCGCTCACGGCTGGGCGTCGTCCCGTTCGGCGTCTCGGCGCAGGCGCCCGTGGCGGACGGCCCGGGGCCGCGCGAGCGGTTCGGGATCGAGGGCGACCTCGTCCTCTGGAACGGCGGCGTGTGGCCCTGGCTCGACGCGCCGACCGCGATCCGCGCCGTCGCCGAGCTGGGCCGCGACGCGACGCTCGTGTTCATGTCGGGCAAGGGCGGTTCGGGACCGGCGGAGCGCGCGGTCGCCGAGGCGCGGGCGGTGCCCGGCCCGGTCGTCTTCAACGAGACGTGGGTGCCGTACGAGCAGCGCGCCACCTGGCTGCTGGAGGCCGACTGCGCGATCTCCACGCACCGTGACCACCTCGAGACGCGCTTCGCCTTCCGCACGCGGTTGCTGGACTGCTTCTGGGCCGGGCTGCCGGTGGTCGCCAGCGCCGGCGACGACCTCGCCGAGCGCGTGGCCCGCGACGGCCTGGGCGCCGTGGCCGCGCCCGGTGACGTCGCCGGCACGGCGGCGGCGCTGGAGCAGGTCCTTCAGCGCGGTCGCGCGGCCTACGCCCCGGCGCTCGCCGAGGCGGCCGACGCCTTCGCCTGGAGCCGGACCGTCGCGCCGATCGTCAAGTGGCTGGTCACGCCCGCGCCGGCCCGCGTGCGCGGGCGCGGCGCGTTCAGGCCACGCGACGCGGCCTTCCGCGCCGCGCTGCGCGTCCTGGGCCGCTGGCCCTCACTCTGAGGGGCGCCACGTGAGCGCGTGGCGCAGGTCGCTCGTCCGGCGCGACTGCACCTCGCGGCGGGCGCGCAGCGTCGACGGCAGCCGGCGCCCGGCGTCGCGCCAGGCCCGCAGCACCGTGCGGCCGCGTCCGGCGCGGATGCCCTGCGCGAGCAGCCAGGCCTGGTAGGCCAGGAGTACCGGCGCGAGCAGCGCCAGCCGCCGCGGCGGGAACGTCTTCAGCACCAGCGCGATCAGGTTGCGGTGGATCAGGTACGCCTCGAGCTGGCCCATGCGCTTGCTGGTGGCGCCGCCGAGGTGGTTGACCACCGCGCTCGGGACGTAGCGGCAGCGCCAGCCCTGCAGCTGCGCGCGCACGCCCCAGTCGACGTCCTCGAGGTAGGCGAAGAACGAGTCGTCGAACGGGCCGACAGCGTCCAGGGCGGTGCGCCGGTACAGCGCCGCGCCGCCACAGGCCGACAGCACCTCGCCCGGCTCGTCCCAGCGGCCGTCGTCCGGCGTGCCGTGCCCGCGCCGCCAGGGACCGCCGAACCACGTCAGCGTGTCGCCCGCGCCGTCGACCACGCCCGGCTCGCGCAGCATCAGCATCTTCGCCGTGGCCGAGCCCGCCTCGGGGTGCGAGTCCAGGGCGCGCGCCAGCGCCTCGAGACAGCCGGGCTCGACGGTCATGTCGTTGTTGAGCAACGCCACGTACTCCGTGTCGGCCGCCGCGATGCCCGCGTTGACGGCCGGCGCGAAGCCCACGTTCGCCGGCAGCGCCAGGAGCTCCACCCACGGGTAGGCGTCCCGCACGTGCTCGACGGAGCCGTCCGTGGACCCGTTGTCCACCACCAGCACCCGCTCGCCCTCGAGCGTCGGCAGGATCAGGTCGAGCATGTCGCGGCCGTTCCACGACGGGACGATGGCGGTCACCCTGGGGCCGCCGCCCGCCTGCGCGCTCATGCCGACGATGCTAGTGCAGGTCCCTCTACTAGGGTGATCGGCCGATGCCGAGCGTGGAAGTCCTCAAGCAACGGCTCGCCCGCGAGGCGACCGGCCGCCCCTGGTTGCAGACCGCGGTGCGCTACGCCTCCCCCGCCGAGCACGAGGTCCGGTGGGTCCGCCGACGGCTCGCCGGGCGCTTCCTGAAGGGCCAGGGGGTCGAGATCGGCGCCCTGCACATGCCGCTCGCGCTCCCGCGCGGCGCCTCGGTGCGCTACGTGGACCGGATGGACGCGGACGCGCTCCGGCGCGAGTACGCGGACCTCGCCGGCCGCCCGCTCGTCGACGTCGACGTGATCGACAACGGTGAGACGCTCGCCACGATCGCCGACGACTCGGTCGACTTCGTGATCGCGAACCACTTCATCGAGCACACCGAGGACCCGCTCGCGACGCTGCGCGCCCACGCGCGCGTGCTGCACCCCGGCGGCGTCCTGTTCATGGCCGTCCCGGACAAGCGCGCGACGTTCGACCGCGACCGCCCGGTGACGCCGCTCGAGCACCACGTCCAGGACGCGGCCGACGGTCCGCAGGGCAGCCGCGGCAGCCACTTCGAGGAGTGGGCGCGCCACGTCGAGAAGGTGCCCGAGGATCGCGTGGTCGAGCGGGCGCGCGAGCTCGACGCGATGGACTACTCGATCCACTTCCACGTCTTCACGCCGGCGTCGTTCACGGACCTGCTCGTGCACGCGCGTCGTGAGGCGGGGATCGGCCTCGAGATCGAGGGCATCGTCCCGGTGCGCCACGAGTTCATCGCGATCCTGCGACGAACGGCCTGAGCCCTGTCACGCAACGTCCTCGTCAACATCCTCAATGCCGCGGCGTCGATCCTGCTCGCGGCGATCACGGTCCCGCTGGCGCTGCACTTCGTCGGCCTCAACGGGTTCGGCGTCTGGACGCTCGCGCAGACCGCGCTGTTCTACGTCGCCACCGCGGAGACGGGGATCGGGCCGGCGCTGCAGCGGTTCATCTCGGTCGCGCGCGGCACGGGTGAGCTCAAGCAGGCCGCGCGGCTGATCTGGTCGGCGTCGGCCCTCTACACGGCGCTCGGAGCGGCGGTCGGCGCGGCGACGGTCCTGCTCGCACCGGCGATCGTCCGCCTGTTCGACGTCGACCGGGCCTTGCGTGCGGACGCGGTCGAGATGTTCCGCGTCACGGGCGTCGTGATGCTGCTCGCGCTGCTCGCGGGCGGCCTCGCCAACGTCCTCCAGGGGCTGGAGCGCTTCGTCGCCGCGACGGTCGCCACCACCATCGCCGCCGTCGTCTTCCTGATCGCCGCGCCGATCCTCCTCGCCGCCGACTACGGGCTCAAGGGCCTGGCGCTCGCCGCGCTCGCCCAGCAGGCCGCCGGCGTCGTCGTCCGGGTGTGGATGATCCGCGACGTCCTCGCCTCCACGCGGCCCGGCTGGATCACGCGCGGCGAGGCGCGTGAGCTCGTGTCGTTCTCCGCACGGCTGCAGGTGAACGTCGCCTCCACGCTGATCAACTCGCAGACGGACAAGCTCGTCGTCGGCCTCGTGGCCAGCAACGCGACGCTCGGCGCGGTCGGCATCGCCTCGCAGGCCGCCGAGGCCGTGCGCTTCTTCCTCGGCGCCGCGCTCGGGCCGATCAACGCGCGCCTGGCCGTGGTGCACGGCACCGGCGACGGTGGCGGCCTCGCCGCGCTCTACCACCGGCTCGAGAACATCTGGATCCGCGTGAACATCGGCATCACGGCGCTGGCGACGGCGCTGATGCCCGCGCTGATCATCGCCTGGGTCGGCGAGGACACCGGCGACGCTGCGCAGTTCGCGACGATCCTGACCTTCGGCTACTGCGTGAGCGTCCTCAGCGGGCCCGCGCTCGCCTACCTGCGGGCGATCGGCCGGATCAACCCCGAGGCGCTGCTCGGCCTCGGGCTGATCGCGGCCAACGTGGTGCTCACGGTCGTGCTCGGGATCGCCTTCGGCGCGATCGGCGTCGTCACCGCCACGTCGATCGCCTACACGGTGATCACGATCGTGTTCTTCTGGCGGGTGCACCCGATCCTGCCGCCGCGCCCGGCCGACAGCCCGCCCGCGATCCAGCCGCGCGTGATCGCCGCGGCGCTCGGCACCGCTGCCCTCGCCGGCGCCTGGGGCACCGCGATGGCGCTCCTGCTGCCGCGCCTCGTCGCGCTCGTCCCGATCGGGCTCGGCGCCGCGGTCGCCCTCGCCGCGTTCGTCGTGCTCACGACGGACGGGCTCGAGGAGCTCGGGATCAGGCTTCCCGGTCGCCGCCGGGCGTGAGCCGCCAGCCACGCGGACGCCGCACGACGCGCTCGAGCTCGCTGACGGGGACGCGGCGGGTCGCCTGGACCGCGCGGCGCTTGCGCAGCGTCGCGGGCAGGGCGCGCCCGGCCTCCGCCAGCGCCTGCAGGTGCACGCGGAGCATCCCGACGCGGGCCGACCCGACCAGCGCGAGCGCCATCCCCCACAGCACGAGCGGCCCATGCCGCAGCAGCGCGCGGGCCGGGTAGTTCTTGAGCACGAGCGCGACGCCGTTGCGTCGGTTGAGCCGGTACACGAGCGGGTGCGCCGCGGCCTTGCTCTCGGTCGTGCCGCCGCCGACGTGGTAGGCGATCGCGCCCGGCTCGTAGCGGCAGCTCCAGCCCGCCAGGCGCGCCCGGAAGCCCCAGTCGACGTCCTCCTGGTAGGCGAAGAAGTCCTCGTCGAGCAACCCGACCTCGGCCAGCGCCGCGCCGCGGTAGAGCGCGGCGCCGCCGCTCGCGCTGAACACCTCGCCCGGCTCGTCCCAGCGTGCGACGGGCTCGCCGCGTCCGCGTGGGTGCGCGGTGCCCTGCCAGAACAGCTCGTCGCCCGCGCCGTCGAGCACGTCGCGATCGCCGAACACGACCATCCGCGCCGCCACCGACCCGGCGCGCGGGTGGGCGTCCAGCGTCGCCAGCAGCGCCTCCAGGAAGCGCGGATCGAGCTCGACGTCGTTGTTGACGAGCGCCACGTGCTCGCCGCGCGCGGCCTCGATCCCGCGGTTGACCGGCCCGGCGAAGCCCGCGTTCTCCGGTAGCGCGACCACCCGCACGTCCGGCCACTCGGCCGCCAGCCAGTCCACGGTCCCGTCCGTGGACGCGTTGTCCACGACGACCGTCTCGAAGGCGGTCGTCGTCTGCGCGGCCAAAGAGGGCAGCAGCACGTCGAGGTGGTGCCGCCCGTTCCAGGTCGGGACGACGACGGAGACCCGCAGGCTCACGAAGCGGGCTTGTCCACCACGAGGATCGCGCGGTACGCGCGTCCCGCCGCCGGCCGGTTGCGACGCAGCGCCTTGAACACGACCCCGACCGCCGGGCGCGTGTGCAGCCCGAGCGGCCACGTGAGCCGGTACCAGCGGCGGACGCCGTAGAGCCCGTGCAGCGTGCGGAAGGCGTTCGGCGACAGGTGCGGCTCCACGCGCGCCGTCGCGCCCGGCCCGGCGACCGACAGCGCGGTCCGGCGGACCGCCTCGCTGCGCGGCAGCCCGTTCGCGATGTGCTCGGCCACCCACGGGTGGTCCTCGCCCGTGGCGGCCTTGAACGCGCCGTTGAGCCACAGGTCCAGCCGCTCGCCGGTCTCGTCCGCCGGGAACGTGACGACGAGCCGCCCGCCCGGCCGCAGCGCGCGCAGCATCTCGCGCAGCGCCGGCTCGCGCTCGTCCGGCGCGAGGTGCTCGAGCATCTCCAGGCTCAGCACGAAGTCGAACTCGCCGTCGGCCACGGGCAGGGCGGTCGCCGAGCCCTCACGCGGCTCCAGCAGCGGCGTCTCGCGCTCGGCGGTGCGCTCGAACGCCCGGTCCACGCCCACCACGGGATGCTCCAGCCACTCGGTCACGCCACCCGACCCGGAGCCGACCTCCAGCACCTTCGCGTCCGCGCGCCAGCGGTCGCGCAGCAACGCCAGCACGGCGTCGTAGCGCAGCGCGGTGTCGAGCGTCGCGTCGGTCGGGCGCAGACGTGCAGGCATTGGATCCGGCATCGCGAAGATGGTACGTGGGGCCGGTTGTGTCACCATCACCGACCTTCGACGCGACTTTCCGTCACCGGCCGCGTTAGGAGTCGCAGTGAGCACGCTGAACACCATGTCGAACACCGCGCCCGCCGCCCGTCTGGCGGACCCGCCAGAGCCGCCGCAGAGCGCCCCCGTGCTGGGGGTGCCGCTGGCGCTGATCGACTACGAGCGCACGCTCGACTGGATCGAGGCCGCCGTCAAGAGCCGCCATCGCGGCTACGTCTGCGTCGCCGCGGTGCACACGGTGATGGCCTGCCAGGAGGACCCGGACCTGCGTCGCGCCGTCGAGGGCTCCGACTTCACGGTGCCGGACGGCCAGCCGCTCGTCTGGGCGTTGCGCGCGCTCGGCCACAAGCTGAGCGACCGCGTGTACGGCCCGACGCTGATGGACAAGGCGTGCGCCCGCGCCGCCGAGACCGGCCAGCGCTTCTACCTGTACGGCGGCCGCAACCCGGGCGCGCTCGCCCAGCTCACCCGCACGCTGCGCCTGCGCTACCCGGGCCTGAAGATCGTCGGCGGCTACGCCCCGCCCTTCCGCCCGCTCACCGAGGCCGAGGAAGAGCACATCGCGCGGGACATCCACCGCTCCGGCGCGGACGTCGTGTGGGTCGGCGTCGGCGTCCCGAAGCAGGAGAAGTGGATGGCGCGGATGCGCCCGCGGCTCGAGACGCCCGTGCTCATCGGCGTCGGCGCGGCGTTCGACTTCCACGCCGGGCTCGTCCCGCAGGCGCCCGCCGCGATGCAGCGCCTCGGGCTCGAGTGGCTGTTCCGGATGGCCCAGGAGCCGCGCCGCCTGTGGAAGCGCTACGCGCGCTACAACCCGCTCTTCGTCGCCGGCTTCGCGCGTCAGTACGTGCGCCACCGGCTGGGTCGCTAACCGGCCCGCGGCGGCACGGCCGCTAGCCTCCAAGGCTGCCTCATGCGTTACGACGTCTCTGTCATCGGTCTCGGCCGCATCGGCCTGCCTCTCGCCCTGAGCTTCGCCGACCACGGGCTGTCGGTGCTCGGCGTGGACTCCGACCAGGAGCGCCTCGGCGCCATCCGCGAGCGGCGGATGCCGTTCAAGGAGCCGGGCACGGACGAGCTGATCGCCCGTGTCGAGCTCGGCACGTCGACCCGCGCGGCCGACGCCGCCGAGGCCCGCGCGATCGTGCTCACGCTCGGCACGCCCGCTCTCTCGCACATCGAGATCGACATCCGCGACATCCGCACGGTGCTGGACGACCTCCTGCCGCACCTGCGCGAAGGCCACCTGCTCGTGCTGCGCTCGACGGTCGCGCCCGGCACGACGGAGTTCGTCGCCGGCTACCTCGAGAAGCACCGCGGCTTCCGCGTCGGCGAGGACATCTTCGTCGCGCACGTCCCGGAGCGGATCGCGGCCGACAAGTTCATGGAGGAGATCTCCTCGCTGCCGTGCATCGTCGGCGGCATCGGCGAGGCCTCCGGCGAGCGCGCCGCGCAGCTGTTCGAGCCGCTCGGCGCCCCGATCGTGCAGACCACGCCGGTGCAGGCCGAGCTGGCGAAGATCTGGACCAACATCCTGCGCTACGCGACGTTCGCGCTGCCGAACCTGCTGATGATGGACTGCGAGCGCTACGGCGCGAACGTGTTCGACGTCATCGAGCTCATCAACCGCGACTATCCGCGCGGCGGCATCAAGATGCCCGGCCTCACCGCCGGCACCTGCCTGCGCAAGGACTTCGCCTTCTCCGAGGAGCGCTCCAGCGCGCCCGGCATGCTGCTGGCGGTCTCGCGCGTGCACGAGACGGTGCCGCTGTTCCTCGTGGACGGCGTCAAGCGCCGCCTCGGCGGCTCGCTGCGCGAGAAGCGGATCGCGGTGCTCGGCCTGGCCTTCAAGTCGGACACCGACGACGAGCGCGACAGCCTCTCGCACAAGCTCATCCGCCTGCTCGAGCGTGAGCTGGCCGATGTCGCGGTGCACGACCCGGTGGTCGCCACGCCGACGTCGAGCTTCGACGAGGCCGTCGCGGGCGCCGAAGTGGTCATCGTGGCCACGAACCACAGCGCGTACTCCACGCCGGAGTCGCTGCGGGCGATCGCCGAGCAGGCGCCGGATGCGCTGATCGTCGACCCCTGGAACGCGCTCGGCACGGCGCAGGTCTTCGCGTACGTCGCCGAAGTCGCCGCGCTCCGGGCATGAGTCCGAAGGGGTGGGCGGCGTTCGCCGCCATGTCGCTGATCTGGGGCGTCCCCTACCTGTTCATCAAGGTCGCCGTGGACGACGGCGTGTCCCCGGTGTTCCTGTCGTTCGCGCGGGTCGCGATCGGCGCGGCGCTGCTGCTCGCGTTGGCGTGGCGGGCCGGCGTGCTCGGCCAGCTGCGCGGCCACTGGCGCTGGATCGCGGCGTACGCGGTCGTCGAGATCACGCTGCCGTTCCCGCTGATCGCGGCCGGTGAGCAGTACGTCTCATCGTCGCTGACGGCGATCCTGATCGCCTCGGTGCCGCTGATCGTCGCGCTGCTGGCGATCCGCTTCGACGCCGCCGAGCGCGCGACCGGCCTGCGGGCGGTCGGGCTCCTGATCGGCTTCGCGGGCGTGATCGTGCTGGTCGGCATCGACGTCGCCGGCAACGCCGACGAGCTGCTCGGCGCGGCGCTGATCCTGCTCGCCTCCTGCGGCTACGCGGCCGCGCCGATGATCCTCAAGCGCAAGCTCGGGGGCGTCGACGGACGCGCCGCGATGGGCGCGAGCCTGCTGGTCGCGTCCGCCCTGCTGGCGCTGCCCGCCGCGCTCACCGCGCCCGCCGAGGCGCCGACGACCGACGCGGTGGCGTCGATCGTCGTCCTCGGCCTGATCTGCACGGCGCTCGCGCTGGTCGTCTTCCAGTTCCTGATCCTGGAGGTCGGACCGGGCCGCGCGCTCGTCATCACGTATCTGAACCCCGTCGTGGCGGTCGCCCTGGGCGTCCTGATCCTCGACGAGAGCCTGGGCGCCGGCGCGGTGGCGGGCCTGCTGCTGATCCTGGCGGGTTCCTGGCTGTCCACGGACGGGCGGATGCCGCCCGGGATGAGAAGAACACGGGTGGTACCAGCATGAATCGAGTTCTCGTGACCGGCGGCGCCGGGACGATCGGCGCCGCCGTCGTGCGGCGCCTGGTCCGCGACCCGGACTTCGAGGTCCGCGTGTCCGACCAGCGCGACGCACCGCGCTGGATGCGGGAGGCCTGCGAGGTCCACCGCGGCGACCTGCGCGTGCTCGACGAGGCGCGGCAGGCGATGAAGGGCTGCACGCACGTCATCCACCTGGCGGCGATCGTCGGCGGCATCGCGAACTTCCACAAGCTCCCGTACACGCTGACCGAGGTCAACAACGCGCTGTACAACGGGATCTTCCGCGCCGCGCTCGACGAGGGCGTCGAGCGCTTCACGTACGTCTCCTCGAGCATGGTCTTCGAGAACGCGACGCAGTACCCGACGCGTGAGGACTACCTGCCCGACTGCCCGGTGCCCACGTCCGCGTACGGCTTCTCCAAGCTCACCGGCGAGGTCTACTGCCGCGCCGCGCACGCCGAGCACGGGCTTCCGTACACGATCTGCCGGCCGTTCAACGCCTATGGGCCGGGCGAGATGCCCGAGAACGAGCCCGGCATCGCGCACGCCGTCCCGGACCTGATCCGCAAGTCGCTCCAGCGCCTGCACCCGCTGCCGATCTTCGGCACCGGCGAGCACACGCGCACGCTGACGCACGTCGACGACATCGCCGACGGCATCGTCACCGCGACCGCCGCGGCGGCCGGGCTCAACGAGGACTTCAACATCTCGGCCTCCGACGAGCTGACCGTCGCCGAGATCGCCAAGCTCTGCTGGCGGCTGTCGGGGAACGACCCGGACGCGCTCGAGTTCGAGCACCTGCCGAGCTTCGAGGTCGACGTCGTGCGCCGCTGGCCGTCCGTCGAGAAGGCGGAGCGGATGTTGGGCTGGAAGGCGCAGATCGGCGTCGAGGAAGGCATCTCGCAGACGGTCGAGTGGCTGAGGACTCAAGAGGAGGCTGTGCGCTGATGCCGAGCGCTTTGATCACCGGGATCACCGGTCAGGACGGGTCGTACCTCGCCGAGCTGCTGCTCGAGAAGGGCTACGACGTGCACGGCATGGTGCGTCGCGCGTCGACCGAGAAGTTCGACCGGATCGAGCATCTCCGCGACCGGATCACGCTGCACCAGGCCGACCTGCTCGACCACCGGTCCCTGGTGGACGCGCTGCGCGCCGCCAAGCCGAGCGAGGTCTACAACCTCGCCGCGATGTCGTTCGTCGCCGTGTCGTGGATCCAGCCGACCCTGACCGCCGAGTTCACCGGCGTCGGCGTCACCCGGATGCTCGAGGCCGTGCGCGAGACGTGCCCGGACGCCCGCTTCTACCAGGCGTCCTCGAGCGAGATGTTCGGCAAGGTCCTGGAGACGCCGCAGACCGAGAGCACGCCGTTCTACCCGCGCTCGCCGTACGGCGTGGCGAAGGTCTACGGCCACCACATCACGGTCAACTACCGCGAGTCCTACGACCTGTTCGCGACGTCCGGGATCCTGTTCAACCACGAGTCCCCGCGCCGCGGCCTGGAGTTCGTGACGCGCAAGATCACGTGGCACGCCGCGGCGATCAAGGCCGGCAAGCGCTCCGAGCTCGCGCTCGGCAACCTGGACGCGCGCCGCGACTGGGGCTTCGCGAAGGACTACGTCGACGCGATGTGGCGGATGCTCCAGCACGACAAGCCCGACGACTTCGTGATCGCCACGGGCGAGACGAACACCGTCCGGCGCTGCGTGGAGATCGCCTTCGACGAGGCCGGGCTGGACTGGGAGCAGTACGTGCGCCTGGACCCGCAGTTCCTGCGCCCCGCGGAGGTCGACCTGCTCGTGGGCGACCCCGCGAAGGCCAAGCGGGACCTCGGCTGGGAGCCGACGACCACGTTCGAGGAGCTGATCCGCCTGATGGTGCGGTCCGACCTCGAGCTGCTCGGCGCGTGACATCCGGCCGCTAGCGTTGTCTCAGTGGCGATGAAGATCGGAATTGTCGGACTCGGCTATGTCGGCCTGCCGCTCGCGGTGGCGTTCGCGGAGGCGGGCTGCGAGGTGGTCGGCGTGGACGTCGCCGCCGACCGCGTGGCGACGCTGCGCGAGGGCCGCTCGCACGTGGAGGACATCGCGGACGAGCGGCTCGCTCCCGTCATGGAGCGGATCACGTTCACGACCCGCTACGTGGAGCTGCACGAGACCGACGCGATCCTGGTCTGCGTCCCCACGCCGCTGACGCGCAACCGCGAGCCCGACCTGGGCCCGCTGCTGAGCTCGGCGCGGGCGCTGTCGGGCGTCATCCGCGGTGGGCAGACGGTCATCCTCGAGTCGACCACGTTCCCGGGCACCACGCGCGAGCACATGGTGCCGCTGCTGGAGGAGTCCGGGCTGCGGGCGGGCGAGGATTTCGCGCTCGCGTTCTCGCCGGAGCGCGTGGACCCGGGCCGCACCGACTACACGCTCAAGACCACGCCGAAGGTCGTCGGCGGGCTCACGCCGACGTGCACCGAGGCCGCGGTCGCCGTGTACGCGCGGGTGTGCGACACGGTCGTGCCCGTCTCCACGCCCGAGGTGGCCGAGCTCTCGAAGCTGCTCGAGAACATCTTCCGGTCGGTGAACATCGCGCTCGTGAACGAGATGGCGATGCTCGCGGACCGGATGGGGATCGACATCTGGGAGGTCGTCGAGGCCGCCTCGACCAAGCCCTACGGCTTCATGCCCTTCCAGCCGGGCCCGGGCATGGGTGGGCACTGCCTGCCCGTCGACCCCTTCTACCTGACGTGGAAGGCGCGCGAGTACGACCTGTCGACCGAGTTCATCGAGCTCGCCGGCAAGGTCAACCAGCAGATGCCGTACTTCTGCCTGGAGAAGGCCGAGCGGGCGCTGAACGACGTCGGCAAGCCCGTGCGCGGGGCGCGCATCGTCGTCTTCGGCGTGTCCTACAAGGCGGGCGTCGGGGACATCCGCGAGTCGCCGGCGCTGAAGATCATCCGGCTGCTGCGCGAGCGCGGGGCCGACCTTTCCTACCACGACCCGCACGTGCCCGAGCTGCCGGACTTCGGGCTGCGCAGCTCGGACCTGTCGGTGGTGGACGGCGCCGACCTGGCGCTCATCGTCACCGCCCATCCCACCGTGGATCACGCCGACGTCACGGCGCGGGCCCAGCTGACGCTGGACCTGCGCGGCGTGACGCGGTCGCTGGGCGCGGGCGCGCTCCAGCTCTAGCGCTTGCGCTGAACGCGCTCGCAGTGCTTGACGCTGTCGACGGCGTCGGCGATGACGCGGTCGCGCCCGGAGCCGCAGTCGATGACGTCGCGCTCGCCGTCGCGGGCGTAGATCACGTCGTCGCCGCTGCCGCCGTAGACGCGGTCGGTGCCCAGGCCGGGCGTGGCCAGGTCGTCGCCGGCGCCGAGGTAGATGCGGTCGCTGCCGTCACCGCCGGTGACCTCGTCGTCGCCGCCGCGGGCGTTGACGTAGTCGTTGCCGCCGTCGCCCTGGATCAGGTTCGGGCCGTTCGTGCCCAGGAGCCGGTCGGCCTCTTCGGAGCCGGTCGTCTCGGTCCAGCCGCCCGTGCGCAGGCACGAGGAGCTGTTCGGCCCCTGCTTGGAGCAGTCGATGTTCTCGGCGGACGCCGGCATGGCGACCACCGTGGCGGCGACCAGCGCGGTCGCCACCGCAATGCGAACTTTCATGGGAGTCCCTCCGTGAACCCGTGGGTGCGCGTATCCCTACGCGCGCTTGTACGCGTTATACGACGGCTTCTTCTCGCCGTCGCTATCCATCAGTCCAGTGAACGGCGCGCCGAGCTCGTCGCGCAGCTTGCGGTAGGACAGCGCCGCGACGTCCGCGTCGGACTTGATCAGCTTGAACGCGTTCGTGATCCACGTGGCCTGCGCGGCCTGCGTGAGCCGGAACGCGCCGCCGTCCGACGTCGCCAGCGACACCGGGCCGAGCCACAGCTTGTGGTCGCCCGCCCGCTTCTTGAGCTTGGCGAGGCTGGCCTTCGTCGGCGCCTTGCGGGCGGTCGGGTCGGTGCCGAAGTAGTCCATCCGCGCCTCCTTGCCGTTGCCGAGCTTGAGGCGGGAGTTGCCGTTGCCGCCGATCACCTTGTTCGACTTGCCGGCGGCCTTGAGCGCCGCGTACGCGTCGTCGAGCATCCGCGGGTAGTCCTTGGCGGGCTTGACGGGGCCGTCGCCGATCGCCCACGTGTGCACGGCCTTGTAGCGCTTGGCGGCGGCGGTCACGAAGTCCTTGAAGTCGCTCGCCTTCGCCCAGTCCGGGCGGCCGGTGATCGAGAGCGCGACCTTGATGCCGTTGCGCTTGGCCTCGGAGATCGCGCTGTCGATCTCCTCCGACCACTCGTAGCTCGCGTCCTCGGGGTCCTTGGCGTCAAGCGGCTCCAGCACGCCGACCTGGTCCCACTCGAGCAGCATCTGGTACGTCCCGACGCCCAGGTCCTTGTAGATCGGGAACTGCGATTCACCGTCGAGCTCGACGGGACCCCAGATCACCTTCTTCTGGCTCTTCGCCGCGTGTGCGGACGAAGGCAGCAGCAGGGCGAGGCAGAGCAGCAGGAAGGGCAGCGCGCGGCGGATCATGCGCATTTCAATACAGCGCGGACCCAGAAGTTGCGCCATAGACCTCGGCGAGTTGCTTGGCGATCACCTCGGGAGCGCTGCGCGCCCGCGCGGCGCGAAGCGCCCGCTCACCGGCCTGCGCGTCCCCGAAGAGCGCCGTTAGCCGCCCCTGCAGGGCCTCGACCGCGCCCGGCGGGTACAGCCCCTCCTCCGGCACCGCCTCCGTCAGCCCGCCCGAGGCGGCGGCCACCGTCGGCAGCCCGGCCGCCATCGCCTCGAGCGCCGCGAGCGGCAGGATCTCGGCGTACCGGCTGGGCACGACGGCCACGGCCGCGCGCCGGCGCAGGTCCGCCAGCTCCGAGGGGGAGACGTGCCCGACGAACTCGACGCGCGGCCCACGGGCGGGCCGGCCCGCGAGCTCGCCGGCCGGCGCCAGGCGGCCCTCCGCGGCGGCGCGCGCCTCGAGCTCCGCGCGCTGCGCGCCATCGCCCGCGATCACGAGCGGCAGCCCCGCGCGACCGCACGCCTCGAGCACGTCGGCGAAGCCCTTCTCGGGCGTCAGCCGGCCCGCGGCGAGCACGAACTCGCCGGCCGCGGCGTGCGAGGCGGCCGCGAAGTCGCGCTGGACCGAGCCCAGCACGCGCGCCTTGCCGCCCAGCGGGGCACCCAGGTCGCGAAGCCGGTCGAGGGCGAACGCGCTGGGCACGACGATCTCGTCGGCCGCGCCCGTGATCCGCTGCTGCCACAGGGACAGGCTCGCCGCGTACGCCGCCGACTCCGCCCGCGAGCCGCCGCGGCAGTTGAGCCGCACCCCGGGGAGCGTGTTGCGCCCGTGGCAGCGCGTGCAGTCCGCGCCGCGCGTGAAGCACGTCGCCACCGCGCACACGAGCCGGTAGTTGTGCAGGTGCAGCACGACGCGCGCCCCGGCCGCCTTCGCCGCCGCGAGCGCGCGCCAGCCGAACGTGGGGTTGACGTTGTGCGCGTGCAGCACGCGCGCCCCGGTGCGCCGCACCGCGTCCGCGACCTCCTCCGGCCGCAGCCCGCCGCGCAGGAGCCCGAGCGCGGCGTCGCGCTGGCCGATCGCCCCCGAGTCGCGCTCGAGCACCTCGGCGTCCTCGTCCAGGTGCTCGCGGATCAGCCACTGCAGGTCCGCCACCGCGCGCTCCTCGCCGCCGACTTCG
This sequence comes from Solirubrobacter pauli, assembly GCF_003633755.1. GTDB lineage: Bacteria > Actinomycetota > Thermoleophilia > Solirubrobacterales > Solirubrobacteraceae > Solirubrobacter > Solirubrobacter pauli. Next base: position 2,828,748 of record NZ_RBIL01000001.1, on the reverse strand, counting down.
CGGTACCGGTGGTGCAGGAGGAGGATCACGCGCGAGAAGGCTAGTTGCGCCGTACATAAACGGCCTGGACGTTTAAGTTCCACCGCGGCGCCTAACCTCTCGGCGCGATGGCTCCGCCCGCCTCGATCGTCTTCCCCACGCGCAACCGGCGCGACTATCTGGCCGTCGCGCTCGGGTCCGTCGCGCCGCAGGCCGCCGCGCGCGGCGCCGAGATCGTCGTGGTCGAGGACGACGCGGAGGACGCGCCGACCCGCGCGCTCGTCGAGGCCCACGGCGGGCGGTACGTGGCGCTCGGGACGCCGCGCGGGATCAACGTCGCCCGCAACGCGTGCGTGGTGCACTCGACGGGCGACCTGGTGTGCTTCCTCGACGACGACGTCGAGGTGTGGCCCGGCTGGCTCGACGCGCTGCTCGCGGGCGGCGACCACGAGGCGCTGGGCGGGCCGATCCGACCGCGCATCGACGCCAACCTGCACGCGTGTGGGCGCGAGCCGCTGCCGGTCACCGCGCTCGACCTCGGCGGTGAGGACCGCGAGGCCGACTTCGTGTGGGGCGCGAACATGGCCCTGCGCCGGAGCGCGCTGGAGCGGATCGGGCCGTTCGACGAGCGCCTCGGCGGCGCCGGGGACGAGGAGGACTGGCAGCGCCGGCTCCGCGCCGCAGGCGGCAGCGTCGGCTACGTCGCCAGGGCGGGCGTCGACCACCGGCGCGTCGGGCCCGACGCCCGGCTGCGCGCCCTCTCGCGCGCGAACTTCTACCGCGGCCGCGCCGCGCGCCGCTACGACGCGTACAAGGGCGCCGAGCCGTCGCTGGCGGCCGAGCTGCGCACGCTCGCCGGCTGCGCCGTCCACGTCGTGCGCTTCCGCTGCGGCGTCGGCGTCACGCTGACGGCGCTCACGCTCGGCCGGATCGTCGAGGCGCTCGACCCCGCCCCCGCGCCGCCGAGCGCCACCGACCCCGACTACCTGAGCGGCCGCTCCGGCACGCTCGGCCGCCGGACGGCGCTGATCGGCGCGCTCAAGGACGCCCGCGCCGCGGTCCGCCTGCCCCGCCGCGCGCCGCGCGGTGCGCGCCGCCGCGTGCACGTGGTCGGCGTCGCCAGGCCGGAGAACCTGCGCACGGTTGCCCGGCTGCGACGGGAGCTCGGCCGCTCGCACCACGACGTCGCGCTGCACTTCGGTCCACCCGCCCCGGGCGCGGGCAAGTGGACGAACATCAACGCCGCCCTCGCCGACGCGCCGATCGGCGACGCCGACTGGCTGCTGCTCGTCGACGACGACGTGATCCTGCCGCGTGGCTTCCTCGACCGCTTCCTCACGCTCGCCGAGGGCTACGGCTTCGAGCTCGCCCAACCCGCGCACGCGTTCGCCTCGCACGCCGCCTGGGACATCACGCGCCGCCGCCCCGGGGTGCTCGCCCGCCGCACGCGCTTCGTCGAGATCGGCCCGGTCACCGCGCTCAGCGCTCGCGCCGCCCGCGAGCTCCTCCCGTTCCCGGACCTGCGCATGGGCTGGGGCCTCGACGCCCGCTGGAGCGCGATCGCCGCCGAGCGGGGCTGGCCGATCGGCATCGTCGACGCCACCCCGGTCCGCCACCTCAAGCCCGTCGCCACCGCCTACCCGCGCGACGAGGCGATCGCGGAGGCCGAGGCCTTCCTCGACGGCCGCGCCTACGTCGCACGCGCCGAGGCGGGCGAGACGCTGGCCGAGTACCGCCGGTGGCCCACGTGAGGGTGGTCGTGGTCGCCGAGTACTACCCGCGCCGCGCCGACCCCGCGCTCGGCGTCTGGGCGCACCGCCAGGCGCTCGCGGCGCGGGATGCGGGCGCCGACGTCGAGGTGGTCGTGCTGCACCGCCCCGTGCCGTCGAAGGCGGCGCTCCGGCAGCGCGACGTGCGGGCGCTCGTCGCGCCGCTCAGGCAGCCGCTGCGCACGACGCTGGACGGGATCCGCGTGACGTACGCGCCGTTCGTGGCGCCACCGCGGCCGCGGTCCTACCCGCAGTGGGGCGCGTACGCCGCGCCGTCGCTCGCGCTCGCGTTGCGGACGCTGAAGCCGTTCGACCTCGTGCACGCGCACTACGCGGCGCCCGCCGGAGACGCGGTGCGCCGCCTCGGCCTGCCGGTCCCGACCGTGGTCAGCGTCCACGGCGGGGACGTGCTCGGCGTCGCGACGCGCTGGCGCGGCGGCCGGGCGGTCGTGGAGCGGTCGCTGCGCGCCGCGAAGCTCGTGCTGGCCAACTCCGAGGGGATCGCAGACCGCTGCCGCGCGCTCGGCGCCCAGGCCGTCCGCGTCGTCCACCTGGGCACGGACGTCCCGGAGCGCACGACCACCGGCACGGACATCGTCACGGTCGGCAACCTGATCGCCCGCAAGCGCCACGCGGACGTGATCCGCGCGCTGCCGCCGGGCGCGCGCTACGTGGTCATCGGCGACGGCCCGGAGCGCCCGGCGCTCGAGCGGCTCGCCGCGGGCAAGGACGTCGTCTTCCGCGGCGCGCTCCCGCCGGGCCAGGCGCTCGCCGAGGCGCGCCGCGGCGGCGTCTTCGTCCTCCCGAGCGTCGACGAGGCGTTCGGCGTCGCCTACATCGAGGCGATGGCCGCGGGCCTCCCCGCGATCGGCACGCGGGGCGAGTACGGCCCCGAGGAGATCGCGCGCTGCGGTGGCGGGATGACGCTCACCACGCCCGAGGCGCTCGGAGCCACGCTCCGACACGTGATCGAGCGGCGCGCCGAGCTGGGGGCGGCCGCGCGCGCGAACGTCGAGGCCCACTTCACCTGGGCGCGCACCGGCGCCGGCACGGTCGCCGCCTACGAGGACGCGCTGCGATGACCAAGCCGGTCCTGTTCGTCACCAACCACGCGCCGCCGTTCCGGATCGGCGCGTTCAAGGCCTTGCACGAGCGGGAGAACGTGGTGTTCGCGCTGATCGGCGGCGACGTGCGCCACGGCGGCGGCGGAACGCGGGCCGAAGCCCTTCCGTTCCCGGTGATCGCCCCGTCCCAGCGCGCCGTCGCCCGGATCGCCGCGTCCGGCCGCTACCGCGCCGTCATCGCCGGCCTCAGCGGCAAGGTCGCGCTGCCCGCCGCCTACGCGGGCGCCCGCGCCGGCCGGGTCCCGTTCGTCCTCTGGGCGACGATCTGGGCGCACCCGCGCACCGCGGCGCACGCGCTGTCGTACCTCCCGCTGCGGCACATCTACCGCCGTGCGGACGCGATCGCCACCTACGGCCCGCACGTGAGCGCCTACGTCCGCAGCAAGCACCCGCGCGGCCCCGTCTTCGAGGCCCCGCAGGCCGTCGACGGCGCGTTCTGGGGCGCCGCGGCCACCCCGGACCGACGCGCCGACTTCCAGGTGCTGTTCGCCGGCCGTCCCGCGCCGGAGAAGGGCTTCGACGTCCTCCGGCAGGCCGTCGACCCGCGCTCGCTGGTGGTGGCGGACGGGCGGTCGCCGCAGCAACTCCGCAACCTCTACGCCGGTAGCGACGTCTTAGTAGTGCCGTCGCTCCCCACTCGCGACTTCCTCGAGCCGTGGGGGCTCGTCGTCAACGAAGCCTTCCACCAAGGAACCCCCGTGATCGCCACCGACGCCGTAGGAGCCGCCGCGGGTGGGCTCGTCCAGCACGAGCGCACCGGCCTGATCGTCCCGGCCGGGGACGTCGACGCGCTGCGCGCGGCGATCCGCCGCCTGCAGGACGACGGCGCCCTGCGCCGAAGCCTCGGCGAGAACGCCCGCCATGAGGTCGCGAAGTACACCTACGACGCCTGGGCCGAGGGCATGTCCCGCGCCCTGGACGCCTGCTAGCGTGGATTTGCCAATGCGACGGACCATTTTGCTGGCCCTGTTCGCGGCGCTGCTGCTCGTCCCGACGACGACGGCCCACGCGCAGGGCAGGGAAGACATCCTCCGGGACTGCGCGGACGACGGCATCCTGCAGGGCACGTACTCGCCCTCCAAGCTGCGCGACGCCCGCAACAACATCCCGGCCGAGCTCGAGGAGTACTCGGACTGCCGGGACGTGCTCTCGCGCGAGATCTCGGCCAAGACCTCCGCGTCGAACAGCGGCGGCGGTGGTGGCGGAGGCGGCGCCGGCGGTGGCACCGGCGGCTCGACCGGTGGCGACAGCGGCGGCACCGGCGGCAGCACGACGTCCGCCCCGAGCGCGACCGCCACGCCGAGTAGCGCGCCGAAGCGCACGGGCAAGGACGTCGGCGTGCAGGTCGGCCCGTCCACGCCCGAGGACTGGAAGGCGATCGACGGCGCGATCGAGAAGGGCGGCGAAGCCGTGCCGATCAACGGGCGCCCGATCTCCCCCGCCGCCAGCGTCGGCCGCAACGGCCTGCCGGGAACGGTGGTCGTCGTGCTCGCCCTGCTCACGGCCGCGGCCATCGCCACGACCGTGCCCTTCGTCCGACGCCGTGTCCTCACTCGCGCGAAGCCGATTTAGACGGTACGTCGGGCGCCGGGACCCGCTGCGCCAGCGGCTGCAGCAGCTCGACCTGCCGCAGCCGCCCGACAGCGGACACCCGCTGACGATCGCGATCGTGATCGCGGTCGTCGCGACCGCGTTCGCCTCGCGCGGCGGCTCCCAGCTCGAGCGCACGACCTGGACCCAGATCGCGATCATGGTCGTGGGCGCCGGGCTGTGCGCGGCGGCGCTGCTGGTGCCGCGCTCGCCGCTGACGCCGGCGCGCTTCCGCGGCGCCGCGTCGCTCGCCGCCTTCGCGCTGCTCGCCGTCTACACGGCGCTGTCGATCACGTGGTCGCTGATGCCCAGCGACTCGTGGAACGAGGCCATGCGCACGATCGCGTACCTGGCGGCGTTCGCGGGTGCGCTCGCGCTCGGGCGGCTCGCGCCGTCGCGCTGGACGGCCGTGCTCTACGGCATCGCCGCGGGCGCCGTCGCGCTCTCCCTCTGGTCGCTGCTGACCAAGGTCTTCCCGGGCGCGCTCGCGCCCGACGACTCGTTCGCGCGGCTGCGGCCACCGTCGGACTACTGGAACAGCGTCGGCCTGACCGCCGCGCTGGGCATCCCGCCGCTGCTGTGGCTCGCGGCGCGCCGCTCCGGCCACGCCGCGTTCAACGTGCTGGCCTGGCCCGGCCTCGGCATCGCCGTCACGGCGCTCCTGCTGGCCTACAGCCGCGGTGCGCTGCTCGCGCTCGCGATCGGCCTCGGGCTGTGGTTCACGTTCGTGCCGCTGCGACTGCGCGGCGTGATCGCGCTCGGCAGCGTCGTGCTGACCGTGCTGCCGTTGTTCGTGTGGGCGTCCGCGCAGGACGGCCTCACCCGCGACGGCGCGGAGCTCGGCCTGCGGATCGACGCCGGCCAGGCGCTCGGCGCGCTGATCCTGCTCCTGATCGTGGCCATGACGATCGCCGGCCTCGCCGTCGGCTTCCTCTCGAGCGTGCACCCGCCGGGCCAGCGCACGCGGGTGCGCGCGGGGCGCGTCCTCGGCGCGGCCCTCCTCGCCGTGCCGATCGTCGCCCTGGTCCTGCTCGCGACCGCGTCCGGCGGCATCAGCGGCCAGGTGTCCAAGGCGTGGAAGCAGGCCACGGACCCGGAGGTGTCGGCGCCGACGAACTCGCCGTCGCGGCTGACCGAGACGTCCTCCGGGCGCGCCCGCTACTGGAACGAGGCCTTCAAGGTCCACGCCGAGGCGCCGTGGCTGGGCACGGGCGCGGGCGCGTACGGCACGCTGCGGCTCAAGTACCGCCTGGACGAGCGGCGCGTGGAGCACGCGCACGGCTACGTCGTCCAGACGCTGGCCGACCTGGGCTGGGTCGGGCTCGCGATCTCCCTGCTGGCCGCGGGTGCCTGGCTCGTGACCGCCGCCGGCACCGTCGGCGTGCGTCGCAGGGACCGGCAGCTGCACTGGGACGCGGAGCGCGTGGGCGTGGCGACGCTGGCCGTCGTCGCGATCGTGTTCGCCGTCCACTCCACCTTCGACTGGACGTGGTTCGTGCCCGCGAACGCGTTGCCCGCGCTGATCTGCGCCGGCTGGGTGGCTTCACGACCGACCCTGCGCGAGCGCTACGGCGTCGTGCCGGCCACCGAGCCCGCGCTGGAGACGCCGCGCGCGCCGCTGGAGGCGCGGCTGGGCTTCGCCGGGTTGCTGCTGCTGATCGCGTTCTTCGCCTCCTGGAGCGCCCTGCAGCCGATCCGCGCGCTGCACGCGCAGGATGCGGCGCTCACGCGGTTCGAGGCCGGCCAGGTGTCGCAGGCCGCCTCGATCGCGAAGATCGCGCACGAGCGCAACCCGCTCTCGGTCGACCCGCTGTTCGAGCTCGCGGCGATCGAGCAGGCGCGCGGGAACGACAAGGAGGCGCTCCGGATCCTCGGGGACGCGATCGACCGCGAGCCCGCGAACCCGGAGACGTGGCGCCGGCTCGGGCAGGCGCGGATGGACATCGGCGACGCGAAGGGCGCGCTGTCGGCGTTCCGGGCCGCGTACTACCTGGACCCGCGCAACCTGCGCAGCGTCAGCGACGTCGTCGTCGCCGCCCGCGCGGCCGGCGCTTCCTAAAGGCCCAGGGCCTTCAGGTTCGCGCCGCGCGCGCGACCAGCAGCTCGCCCTCGTGGCGGACGGCCGGCTCGAAGCCGTTGACCTCCAGGGCCTCGGTGAGCGAGCGGCGCGTGAAGAAGCGCACGTGCTGGCCCAGCGGGTCGAAGTGCGCCTCGAAGCGCGTCAGGGCGATCCAGGCGGCCTGGAAGCGGCCGTGGTAGGGGACGGTTGCCAGCAGGCGGCCGCCCGGCTTCAGCACGCGCCGGATCTCCGCGAGCGCGAAGCCGACGTCCGGGATGTGCTCGAGCACCTCCGAGCACCAGACGAGGTCGAACTCGCCGTGGCCGAACGGGATCGTCCCGTCGTCCTCGAGCAGCCGCACGTCGGCGCCGGTCGCGCGAGCGCGCAGGACGGCCGCCTCGGCGATCTCCACACCCGCCCCGTCATCGAGCAGCGTGAGGAAGCGGCCGGTGCCGCAGCCGTAGTCGAGCACGCGGTCGCCGGGGCGCAGCTCGGCCTGCAGCAGGCCGCGGCGGAGCGCCCAGGCGTACGGCTCGCCGTCCTCGTCCGGCCCGTCCGCCCAGAAGTCCTCGTAGAACTGACGCATCAGCCCCAATCATCGCGGGCCGTGCAGTCCTTCCCGGTGACGCCGGACGCGAGCGCCCGCTCGCGCGCGAGGTTGATGCCGCCGAAGCCGTCGTGCGCGGGCATCGGCGGCACGCACTCCATGCCCTTGAGCACCGGGATCGCGTCGGCGGAGAGGCCACCGAGGTAGGTGGCGTCGACCTTGCCGCTGCGCTCGTAGCGGTCCACGTTCCACTCGGCGATCCGGCGGTCGGGGTCGGCGAGCGCGAACGCCAGGAACGCCGCGACGGTCGTCGTGAGCATGGCGCGCGGGAGCCAGCGGGCACCGCGCGCGACGAGCACGAGCGTGAAGAGCGCGCCGAGCCAGAGCAGGATCGCGTGCGCCGCGAAGCGCAGGCGGGTGAAGCCGTACGCGTCCTCGAGCAGTTGCAGCCGGTGCAGCGCCGAGACGAGCATCACGAGCGTCAGCACCGACAGCGCGGAGAGCAGGACGCGCAGCAGCGACCCGCGGTCGCGAGCCCAGCGCGCGGCCGCGCCGACCACGGCGAGCGTCAGCGCCGCGACCGCGACGAGCTGGCCGAACCCGTTGCGCGCGTACTCGGCGTACGTCAGGTTCGCGGTCTGCTGCACGTAGGCGTCGCCGCCGAACAGGATCGTCAGCTGGAGCGCGACGAAGCCACCCAGCAGTGCGACCAGCGCGCCGAGCGGAAGCGCCCACTCGGCGCGCGCGAGCGTCCGTGAGACCGGCACGGGCGCGGGGCGGAACGGCGCCACCGCGGTGAACAGCAGCCCACCGCCGAGCGCGAGGAAGAGCACTGCGACCAGCGTGCGCTCGATCGGCATGTCCAGCGACGGCGCCCAGCCCTCCAGCAGCTCCGCGAACGCCGCGTCCGCGCTCACGAGCAGCGGCACGAACACCCCGAGCAGCGCGACGGCCAGCGCGGCGCCGCGCGCCGCCGGCCCGAAGGACGCGCCACGCGCCGTGGCCATGCCGACCAGGTACGTCCCGCCGGGCAGCCGCACCCAGACCGCGCCGAGCCCAGCCCACAGCTCGCCCCACCGCCGCCCGTCCGACGCGGCGAGCGAAGCCACCGCGACGCACACGATGAGGCACGGCACGACCACCCACACCGCCGCCCGCAGCGTCGGCACGAGCGCGAGCCCGGCGGCCAGCGCCCACCACACGCCCGTCCACCGGTCACGCCGGGCGGGCTCCGGCCGCGTGCGCAGGTCGACGTCCGGCACCGCGGCCGCACGCCGCACCCGGGCCGCGATCGCGTACAGCGCCGACAGCACGATCGTCACGCCGAGTCCGAGCGGCGAGCCGACCACGAGCGCACCGGCGAGCAGGGCGACGCCGACGACCGCCCGCGCGGCCCACACGGGCACGGCCGCGAGCGCGATCGCCGTGCGGCCGGCGGGCTCGGGCCGCAACGGCGGCACGACGCGCTCGACGGGAGGCCACACGCCGATGCCGGGTATGACGGGCACCGCCCGCGCACCGGGCCCGGCCGGACGTTCCGGCCGCCAGCCGCGCGACGTGTCCGGCCGTGCCCCGCGCGCGCCGTCGCCCGACGTATCCGGACCCTCCGGCCCCACGCCGTACGGGCGCGCGTCGTCGTTCCCGCCCGGGGCGGGCTCGTTCCCGCCGGGACGTTCCGGCGGGCCGATGTGCTCGGTCATCTCGGGAGCTCCACCACGACGCGGCAGCCGTGCGGCTCGCGTGGGCGGACGGCGATCGTGCCGCCGTGGGCGTCGACGATCCACCGGGCGATCGCCAGGCCGAGGCCGGTACCGCCGTCGCGCGCGGCGCGGGCGGAATCTGTGCGGTGGAACCGCTCGAACACGCGCTCTGCCTCCTCTGGGGGGATGCCGGGGCCTTCGTCGGCCACTTCGATCGTCGTGACGCCGTCGGTGGCGGCGTGGGCGCTGAGCCAGATGCGGCCGTCGGTGGGTGAGTGGCGGACGGCGTTCTCCAGCAGGTTGGAGATCACCTGGTGCAGACGCTCGGAGTCGCCGGTCGCGCGCAGGTCGCCCGGCTGGACGTCGACGCGCAGCCAGACGGGTTGGGACATGTAGCGCTCGCCGAGCTCGCACTCGCGGGTCGCCTGCTCGAGCATCGGCCGCACCGGGAACGGCGCAGGGCGCAGCGCCAACGCGCCGCTCTCCAGCCGCGACAGGTCGAGCAGCTGGGCGACGAGCCGCCCGAGCCGCTCCGTCTGCACCAGCGCCGTGCGCAGGGCGGTCGGGTCGACCGGCTCGACGCCGTCGACGAGGTTCTCGAGCAGCGCCTGCAGCGCGCCGATCGGCGTCCGCAGCTCGTGGGAGACGTTCGCCACCAGGTCGCGGCGCATCCGGTCCACGTCGGCCAGCTCGGCGGCCATCGCGTTGAACGCGCGTGCCAGCTCGCCGACCTCGTCGCGGGAGGACGCGGTGACGCGGCGCCCGTAGTCGCCGCGCGCCATCGCCGAGGCCGCCGCGGCCATCTCGCGCAGCGGCGACGTCATCCCGCGCGCCAGGAACTGCACGATCGCGAGCGCGATCAGCGCGGCCACGGCCGTCCGTGCCTCGAGCCCGAGGCCGAGCCGGAAGCCGATCGCCAGCACGACGACCGTGCCCGCGACCGTCGCGACGATCACGACGCCGAGCTTGACCTTGATCGAGCTCAGGCGGTCCAGCGGCCTCATGCCGGCGACTCCAGGGCGTAGCCGACCCCGTGCACCGTCCGCACCAGGTCGCTGCCGAGCTTGCGCCGCAGCCCGCGCACGTGCGAGTCGACGGTGCGCTGGCCCGAGCCGTCGCGCCACCCCCACACGTCGGCGAGCAGCTGCTCGCGCGAGAACACCGCGCCCGGCCGGCCCGCGAGCAGCGCGAGCAGGTCGAACTCGGTCGGCGTGAGGTGCACGATCTCGCCGCCCGAGCGCACGAGGCGCGCCGCCGGGTCGATCTCCAGGGTCCCGATCCGCACCGCGTCGCCGGGCGGTGCCGGACGCCGCTCGACCCGCCGCAGCAGCGCGCGCACGCGCGCCACCAGCTCACGCGGCGAGAACGGCTTCGTCATGTAGTCGTCGGCGCCGACGGCGAGCCCGACCAGCAGGTCGGACTCTTCGCCGCGCGCGGTCAGCATCAGCACGGGCACGGGCCGGCTGTGCTGGACGCGCCGGCACACCTCCAACCCGTCGAGCCCCGGCAACATCAGGTCCAGCACCACGAGGTCCGGCCGCACGCGCTCGCACAGCGCGACGCCGTCATGTCCGTCGTGGGCCACCTCGACGGTGAAGCCCTCGGCCCGCAGCCGCGCGGCCACGGCGGAGGCGATGACCTCCTCGTCCTCGATCACGCAGATGAGCGCCCCGGTCACGTCGGCCAGTGTGTCAAGCGCCGGTGCGAGCGTTCAGGGGATGTTGTGGTGATTTCGTGCAAACGCGGTCGACGAGCGAAGCCGCGCGACCACTCGGCTCAGTCCGGAAACGCGTGGGGGTAGTCGCGCCGCGCGCACGCCTCGGTGACGTAGCCCTCGCGCAGGTCCGCCTGCACCGCCTCGATCGAGCGCTCGCGCGCGAGCCCGTATCCACCACCGCCGCCCGTCCGCAGCTCGACCACCGCGCCGACCGGGACGCGGACCCGCGTCGCCTTCGCGAGCGGCCGCCGCGCGCCGTCCGGTTCGACCAGGGCGGCCACGTTCGAGCGTGCCGGACGTCCGCCGGCGAGCCCGCTCGGCGCGGTGCGCGTGCGCTCGATCACCGCGGTCAGCCACTGCTGGGCAAGGGCCCGGAAGCGGTACTCGACGCCCAGACCGCCGCGATGCTCGCCGGCGCCCGCCGAATCGGGGATCAGCTGCACAGCCTCGACGAGCCATGGGTTGCGGCTCTCCCAGACTTCGGTGGGCGTGACCCGGGTAGCCGACTCGGCGTGGTGCATGAGCGCCGAGGCGCCGTCGCCGCCCGCGTGCCCGCCCTGCCCCACCGGATGCGGCGAGCCGTCGGCCCAGGGCTGCCCGGTGGCCGAGTCGGTGCCCCACCAGACGAGCGAGCAGATGTCCCCGCCGCTGGCCGCCGGCACGGCTTCGGGCACCACGCTGCCGACCGCGGCCAAGATCGTCTCCAACGCCTGGAAGGAGGCCCAACCGCCGATGAACGTGGGTGCGGGGCGAAGCGGGTGGAACAGCGTCCCTGGAGCGGTGATCACGCGAATCGGCCGCTGGTGCCCCTCGTTGGGCGGCTCGCCCGCACCGGCCAGCATCCCGATCGCGACGCGTGCGACCGCCACCGTCTTGGGCAGCGTGCAGTTCACCGGTCCGGGCCGTTGCGCGGGCGCGTTCGAGACATCGATCACGACGTCGGACCCGTCGACCTTGAGCATCACCTCGAACGGCACGGGATCGGGCCCGGCGCCGTCGTCGTCGAGCACACCTCGCGCGCGGTACTCGCCGTCCGGCAGCCGCTCGAAGTACGAGCGAACCGTCGCCTCGCCATGGTCGAACATCCGCTCCGCGGCTGCGCGAAAGCGCGCGAGCCCGTGCCGCTCGACCACCGCGAGCAACGCACGCACGCCGGTCCTGCACCCGACGAGCTCGGCGTTGATGTCTCCCGCGACAAGCTTCGGCACGCGGCTGTTGGCGAGCGCCATCCGGTACAGGTCGTCATCGAGCACACCCGCCCGCACGAGCTTGACGCCCGGGAAGATCGTGCCCTCCTGGAAGAGATCGACCGTGTCGGTGGAGTAGGGATCCTTGCCGCCGATGTCGAGCCAGTGCGCCTTGATCGCCGCGTACCCGATCAGCTCCCCGTCGGCGAACGCGGGCGCGACAACTGCCGCGTCCTGCGGATGCGAGCCGGTTCCGAACGGGTCGTTGTACAGCAGCACATCACCCGGCACCAGCGCCTCGGGTCCGCCGACGGCCTGGACCGCGGCCTCCACGCAGAAGCTCAGCCGCCCCATGAACATCGGGAGCGACGGCGCCTGCGCCAGCAACCGGACCCGGTCGTCGTACAACGCCACGGCGAAGTCGAGCACCTCGTAGATGATCGGCGAGAACGCCGTGCGCATCAGCGCGCGCTTCATCTGCTTGGCCGCCGAGTTCAGGCCGTGGCGGACGACCTCGACCACGACGGGGTCGGGGGCGGGCGCGCTCACTCGAAGCGCTCCGGCGACAGCGCGGCGGGCGTCGGGCGGCCCATGACCGCGTCGGCGACCAGCTGCGCGGTGATCGGGGCGAGCGTGACGCCGAGCATCCCGTGCCCGGTCGCCATCACCACGCTGCGGTTGCGGCGCGAGCTCCCGATCACGGGCAGTCCGTCCGGCGTGCACGGGCGTAGCCCGACCCACGTCGCGCGCGGCTCCGCACGTGTGCCGAACGACCGGTCCGCCGCCCGCACGATGCCCGCCACGCGCCGCGGGTCATAGCGCTCGTCCAGGCCGTCCAGCAGCAGCCCGCCCGTCATGCGCACGCGGTCGCCCAGCGGCGTGGCCACGCAGCGCTCGTCGTGCAGGTAGACCGGACGCCGCAGCGGGAGGGCATTCGGGTCCAGCTCGATGGCGTAGCCCTTGCCACCCTGCAGCGGCACGCGCAACCCGCCGTGGCGGCGAGCGCGCCGGACCAGGCGCCGGCGGCCAGCACGACGTGCCGCGCGCGCATCGCCCCGGACGACGTCGCGACCGTCACGCCGGCGGCGTCCGGCCGCAGGGCGTGCACGCTCACCTTGGTCCAGAACACGGCGCCGGCGCGGCGCGCAGCCGTACCGACCGAGCTCGTGAGCTTCACCGGATCGACGTGGCCTTCTCGCGGATGCAGCAGCCCGGCCGTCACCCGTGCCGACAGCGCCGGCTCCAGGGCGCGTGTCTCCGCCACGGTCAACGTGCGAGCGCCGAGCATCCGGCCCGTGGCCGACGCTGCCTCGTGCTCGGCCCGCGCGGCCCCGTCCCGGGCGGTGAACACCGTCAGACAACCGCTCCGGGTCAACTCGGCGTCGCCGTCGGCGGCGAGCAGCTCGAGGCTCGAGGACGCGAGCTCGCGCTGCAGGGCCTCACCCGCGGCGGCCCGCCGGGTGGTCGACGCACGCAGGTAGCGCGCGAGCCACGGCGACAGCGACGGCCGCAGCCGCAGCCCGAACGGCGAGTCGCGCCGAACCATCCAGCCGAGCCCCGCGCGCAAGGCCTCCGGCGCCGCGATCGGGCGCGCGTGGCTCGGGACGATCAGCCCCGCGTTGCCCCAGGAGCAGCCCGTGCCCCAGTCGTCGCCGCGCTCGAGCACGGTGACGTTCGCACCCGCGCGGGCCAGCTCACGCGCGCAGAACGCGCCGACGACGCCGCCCCCCACGACGATGGCGTCGGCCGTCGCGCTCATGTGGGATCGAACACCAACCGGCCGCCGGAGACCACCGTCTCGCCGGCGATCTCGACGGTGGGCTCGAGCATGATCGAGTCGATGTGGACCGAGGACTGCACGACGCCTCCGATTCCGGCGCTGGAGCCGAACGCGATGTGCGCGGTGCCGATCAGCTTCTCGTCTTCGAGCACGACGCCGCACAGCGTCGCAGCCGGGTTGGTGCCGATTCCGAGCTCCGCGACCCTGCGGCCGCCGTCGCCGCCGCTGTCGAGCATGCGCTCCAGCCAGGCCCCGGCCTCGCCCGAGGCCGATACGAGCCGGCCGCCGGCCATGACGACCTCGACCGGCTCCTTCAGCAGCCCGTAGCCCGCGATCGAGCCGTCGAAGACGATGACGCCGTCACCCTCGACCTCGACCGGGGAGACGTACGCCTCGCCGGCGGGGAGGTTGCCGAACGCGCCCGCTTCACGCAGGTCGCCGTCGTCGTTGCGCCCGTCGCGACCGCGGACCACCAGCGTCACGTCGGTGCCTTGGGGACTCGTGATGCGCACCGTGTCGGCCCGGGTGATCAGGTCCGCGATGGCCGCGCCGCGGCGCTTCATCAGCGCGTAGTCGATCGGGATCGTGCGCCGGAAGATGTCGTCGGTGACGGTGGGCAGCGAGGCGAAGCGACCGCCGCGCTGCGTTCCGGCGATCCGTGCCCGCGTGTGGCTGAGCGACGTGTCCGTGGCGGCAAAGCACGCGTCCGCGCGCAGGATCGCCTCCGCCACCTCGAGGGGCGGCTCTGCGCCGTGGCGCTCGAGCGTCGCGAACTCCACCACCTGGACCTCGGCGCCCGCGTCGCGCGTCGCGTCGGCCAGCGCCGCCGCGATCGCGCGTTGCGCGGCGTTGTGCAGCACGGCGACCCGCTCGCCTGCGCGCACGCCGAGTTGCTCGACCGCGAGCACCGCGGCGGGGGTCAGCTCAGTCATCGCCTTGGACTCCTTGCAGCTCTCCGGGGAAGTGACACGCCGCCCAGTGCCCCGGACGGTGCTCGGTCAGCGGTGGCGCCTGCTCGGCGCAGACCGCACGATCGCGCCCGACCGGGCAGCGGTCGCGGAAGCGGCACCCTCCGGCCTGTGGCGACAACGGCGCGACGTCCCCTCGGAGGACGATCCGCTCGCGCCGGCGCGCGACCTCTGGGTCGGGGATCGGCACCGCGGCCAGTAGCGAGGCCGTGTACGGGTGCAGCGCCTCGTGGAAGATCGCGGAGCTCGGGGCGAGCTCCATGATCGCCCCTCGGTAGAGGACGGCGACGCGGTCGCAGAAGTACTCGGCCACCGCCAGGTCGTGCACGATGAACACGTACGTCAGGCCGAGGCGTTCCTGCAGCTCGCGCAGCAGGTTGAGGACCTGCGCCTGGATCGAGACGTCCAGCGCCGAGATCGGCTCGTCGAGGAACACCAGATCGGGCTCGAGCACGAGCGCCCGGGCCACGCCGATGCGCTGTCGCTGCCCACCCGAGAAGGCGTACGGCTTGCGCGTGTGCTGGCTCGCCGGGATGCCGACCAGCTCGAGCATCTCCGACGCGCGCCGGGCCCGCTCGACGCGCGTGCCGACGCGGTGGATCTCCAGCGGCTCCTCGACGATCGCCCGCGCGGTCATGCGCGGGTCCAATGAGCCGAGCGGATCCTGGAAGACGAGCTGCATACGCCGGCGCAACCGCCGCAGCGCGTCCGTGTCGAGCGCGCGGACGTCCTCGCCGTCGAAGGCGACCGCGCCACCGGTCGGCTCGATCAACCGCAGGATCGCGCGCGAGAGCGTGGACTTGCCGCACCCCGACTCACCCACGACTCCGAACGTCTCGCCGCGCCGGACGGAGAACGAGACGCCGTCCACGGCGCGCAGCGGCGGGTCTTTGCGGCGGGCGCCGGCGAACTCCTGGACCAGCTCGTCGACGACGAGCAGCGCGTCACTCATACGGCCACCTTCTCTTGGGCGAGCTGCTCCTCCGCGTGATGGCACTCGGCCACGCGGCCGTCGGCCACCGGCCGGTTCGCGGGCGCCTCGCCACGGCACTCCGGGCGGCCCGAGCCGAGCGGACAGCGTGGCTCGAACGCACAGCCCGGCGGCAGCTCGGCCAGGTTCGGCGGCGCACCCTCGATCGCGGGCAGCGGCCCGCGCTGCAGGCGGTCGGCCCGCGGCACGGCCCGCAGCAGCGCGTCCGAGTAGGGATGGGCGGGCGCGCGGAACAGCGACCGCGTGTCCGCGCCCTCCACGAGCCGGCCCGCGTACATCACCCGCACCGTGTCGCAGAACTCGGCCACGATGCCGAGGTTGTGGGTGATCAGCAGCACGGCTGCACCGCGCTCGCTGACGAGCCGGTTGAGCAGCTCGAGCACCTGGGCTTGAGTGGTCACGTCCAGCGCCGTGGTGGGCTCGTCCGCGATCACGACGTCCGGCCGGTTCGCGAGCGCGCTCGCGATCATCACGCGCTGGCGCATGCCGCCCGAGTACTGGTGCGGGTAGTCGTCGAGCCGACGCTCGGGCTGGGGCACCTCGACATCGCGCAGCAGCTCGGCCGCGGCCTTGCGCGCCGCCCCGCGCGAGATGCTGCGATCGTGCTGGCGGATCGTCTCCACGAGCTGGCGCCCGATCGTCTTGACCGGGTCCAGGGCGCTCATCGGGTCCTGGTAGATCAGCGAGATCTCCTTGCCACGGACGCGCTGGAGCTCTCGCTCGGGCCGGCCCACGAGCTCGCGCCCGTTGACCTTGACCGAGCCGCCGAGCACCTCGCCCGGTGGCTCGATCAGGCCGAGGATGGACAGCACCATCGCCGACTTGCCCGAGCCGGACTCGCCCACGATGCCCATCCGCTCGCCCCGAGCGAGGTCGAACGAGATGCCGCGGACGGCGCGGACCGTGCCGGCGTGCGTGTGGAAGACCGTCTCGAGGCCGTCGACGGACAGCACGGGATCGTCGCTCATCGGGCGCTCCTCACACGAGGGTCGAGGACGCCGTAGAGCACGTCCACCAGCAGGTTGACCACCACGTAGGCGCAGGCGCTGAGCAGGATGAAGGCCTGGACGACGCTGAAGTCCTGGCGCAGGATCGAGTCCACGACGAGCGTGCCGACGCCCGGCCAGTTGTAGACCTTCTCCACCAGCACGCTGCCGCCGATCATCTGCGCGAGCAACAGGCCGCCGGCGGTGAGGGTGGGCAGGAACGCGTTCGGCAGCGCGTGCCGCGCGTGCGCGCTCCAGCGCGACAGACCCTTGCTGCGCGAGACGACGAGGAACGGCTCGCGGCCCACCTCGTGGAGGTTCGCGCGCAGCAGCCGCACGAGCAGCGCGAACGCTCCCAGCCCAAGGCTGATGGCCGGCAGGAACAGGTGCATGAAGGCGTCGCCGAAGGCCGGCAGGTTGAAGGTCAGCAACGCGTCGATGCTGACCATCCCCGTGATCTTGGGAGGCAGCGCGGTGCCCTCGGACACGCGGCCTTCAGGGCCGGGGAACCAGCCGAGCCACGAGAAGAAGACCACCAGCAGCATCAGGCCGAGCCAGAAGGGTGGCGTGCCCAGGCCGACGAAGGCCGCGGCCCGTGTGACGCCGTCGATGACGGGCCGGTGTCGGTAGGTCGACAGCAGCGCCAGGCCGATCGCCGCGACGAACGCGAACAGGAACGCCCACAGGCCGAGCTCGACGCTCGCCGGCAGCCGGTTGGAGATCTGCGTGCTCACGTCCTGGCCGGTCGAGTACGAGAAGCCCCAATCGCCGGTGAAGAAGTCGCGCACGTAATGCCAGTACTGGGTCCAGACCGGATCGTTGAGGCCCATGTCGTCGCGCAGGGCGGCGATCGACTCGTCGGACGCCAACGGTCCGAGCACGAGGCGAGCCGGGTCGCCTGGCATCTTGCGCAGGAACAGGAAGGCGAGCAGCGAGGCGCCGAAGATCGACACGGCGCCGCCGGCGAGCCGCGAGCCGAAGAAGCGCAGCATCAGGCCCTCCCTCCCGCGCGTGGATCCAGGACGGCTTGGACGCGGTCGGCCAGCACGTTGGCGGCGGTCACCGCGAGGAACACGCCGAGGCCCGGGAAGGCGACGATCCACCACTGCCCGGTGATGGCGTACTGCAGGCCCTCGGTGATCATCGTCCCCCACTCAGCCGTCGGCGACTGGGCTCCGAGTCCGACGAAGCCGAGCGCCGCGAGCGTCAGGATCGAGTAGCCGAACACGCTCGCGCCCTGCACGAGCAACGTCGGGACCACGTGCGGGAGCACGTGCCGGCGGACGATCCGCGCGCGCCCGGCGCCGAGCGCGCGAGCGGCCTCGATGTACGGCCGCGAGCGGATGCTCAGCGCGTCGCTGCGCAGCAGGCGCGCGTACCAGGGGATCGAGGTGAGCATGATCCCGACCGCGGCCGACGTCACGCCGACGCCCATGCCCACGGTCACCGCCATCGCGAGGATGAGCGGCGGGAACGCGAGGACCGCGTCCATGATTCGCATCAGAACGGCGTCCGACCAGCCGCGGAACACGCCCGCGACGAGACCGACCAGGCCGCCGAAGAACGCCCCGACGACCACCACGAGCGGCGCGATCGTCAGTGACAGCCGCGCACCGTGGTTGAAGCGCGTGAGGATGTCACGCCCACTCGCGTCGGTCCCCATGGGGTGGGCGCCCGACGGCGCCTGCAGCGCGGAGGCGACGTCGACCGCGGCCGGATCCTTGTTCCAGATCACGGGACCGAAGACGGCCAGCGCGATCAGCACCAACAGGCAGATGCTGGCCGCGGCGGCCGACGGGCGTCCGAAGAACACCGCTCGAGCCGCGGCGCCGCGACGGGCGGCGCCGGGCTCGACGGCGACATCGACCGCATCAGCGGGCGGAGTGAGGGGAGCGACGCTCACTCGTCCTCGAAGGCGTGCGGGTACTGCTCGCGCGCACGGGCCTCGCTGACGTAGCCCTCGCGCACGTCGCTGCGTACCGCCTCCGGGTCGCGCTCGGACGGCGGGCCGTAGCCGCCGCCACCGCCGCAGGTCAGCTCGAACGTCGCGCCCTTGGCCACCTTCAAGCGGGTGGCCTTGCCGAGCGTGGTCCGCGTGCCGTCGGCCTGGCGCAGCGCGCCCGCGTTGGCGACGCCGGCGGGCTCACCACCTTCAAGGCCCCAGCCCGGCGACTGCGTGCGCTCGATCACCGCCGTCACCCACGCGTCCTCGAGCATCTGGAAGTCCATCTGCACCCCGAGGCCGCCGCGGTGCTTGCCCGCGCCGCCGGAGTCCGCGATGAGCTCCACCCGCTCGAGCAGCCACGGGTTCTTGGTCTCCCACACCTCGGTGGGCGAGAAGCGCGTGGCGGACTCGGCGACGTGCAGCAGGCTGTTCGCGCCGTCGCCACGCACGTGCGCGCCCTGGCCGACCGGGTGTGGCGAGCCGTCGGCCCACGGCTCACCGGTGGCCTCGCGCGTGCCCCACCAGACCAACGAGCAGATGTCGCCGCCGCTGCACGCGGTGACGGCGTCGGGCATCGCCTGCGCGACGGCGTTGTAGATGACCTCCATCGACTGCATGGCCGGCCAGCCGTACAGGAAGCACGGCGATGGCTTGAGCGGATGGAACATCGAGCCGGGCCGGGTGACGACCTCGATCGCGCGGAAGTGCCCTTCGTTGGGAGGCTCGCCCGAGCCGGCCAGCATCGTGAGCGCGATCCGGCTCGCGGAGACCGTCGACGGGATCGGGCAGTTCACCGGCCCTTCCTGGGCGTCGGGGGCGCGCGAGAAGTCCACGCGCGCCGACGAGCCCTCGATCTCGAGGACGACCTCGAACGGGATCGGATCCTCCGTGATCCCGTTGTTGTCCATCCTGCCCTGCCCGACGTACTGGCCGTCCGGCATCTGCTCGAGGTACGCCCGCACGACGGCCTCGCCGTGGTCGTACATGCGCTCGACCGACGTCCGGAAGGTCTCCAGCCCGTAACGGCCGACGAGGTCCACGAGCGCGGCCGCGCCGGCGCGCACGCCGACCACCTCGGCGTTCAGGTCGCCCGCGACCATCTTCGGCACGCGCGTGTTGGCCAGCGCCATCCGGTAGATGTCGTCGACGAGCTCGCCCGCCCGGTAGAGCTTGACGCCAGGGAAGATCGTGCCTTCCTGGAACACGTCGACCGTGTCGGTCGAGTACGGCTCCTTGCCGCCGATGTCGAGCCAGTGACCCTTGATCGCGGTGTAGGCGATCAACGTGCCGTCGAAGAACACCGGCATCACGACCGCCGCGTCCTGCGGATGCGAGCCGGTGCCGTACGGCTCGTTGTAGAGGATGATGTCGCCCGGCTGGAGCTTGTCCACGCCGCCGGCGCCCTCGACCGCGTACTCGACGCAGTAGTTCATGGTGCCCATGAACAGCGGCAGGCTCGGCGCCTGCGCCAGGAGCCGGATCTGATCGTCGTAGATCGCGACGGCGAAGTCGAGGACCTCGTAGATGATCGGCGAGAACGCCGTGCGCACCAGGGCGCGCTTCATCTGGTTGGCGGCCGAGTTCAGCCCGTGACGGATCACCTCGGTCGTGATCGGGTCGGCATCCGCGACGCCGGTCGCGCCTCCCGCGCCCGCGCGGTGGACGACGGTCTCGACTGCGCTCATGCCTTCCCCTCAGCCTTCAGGACGATCGATCCGGATTCGTGCACGCGGCCTTTGAAGCCGCGATCGATGTAGGACGTGGCCGTCTCCTCGAGCAGGATCGTCGGCCCCGTGACGCTCGTGCCCGGCGTCAGGCCCGCCCGCTGGACCACCGCGAAGTCGGTCCAGTCGCCGTCGGCGAACGAGTACGCGCGGATCGTGCCCTCGGGCTGCGCCGCGCCGCCGTGGCCGTTGGACGACACGCCGACGGGTTCCGCGCGGCGCGGGAGCGGCGTCCGGATCGTCGCGCGCAACGAGACGATCTCGACCGCCTCGTCCATGCGCAGCCCGAAGGTCTGCTCGTACTCCGCCCGGAAGCGCTCGCGCACCTCGTCGGGGGTCGCCGCGATCGTGCCCTGCTCGTCGCCGGCCAGCACCGTCAGGGTGTGCTCCTGGCCGACGTACCGCATGTCCAGCGCGGTCTCACGCAGCGACCCGGCGGAGCCGGCGTGCGTCGCGCGCCGCCCGACTTCCGCGTACAGGTCCCCCAGCAGCGCGTTCGCCTCGGCCAGGCCCTCGTCGGTCAGCGGCGTGATCCGCGTGCGGGCGACCGTCTGCGTGAGGTCGGCGCCGAGCAGGCCCCAGGCCGAGAAGTTGCCCGCGTACGGCGGGAGCAGGATCTCACCGATCGCCAGCTCGTCGGCCAGCAGCGACAGGAACAGCGGCCCGGCGCCGCCGAACGGCATCAGCACTGCCGACCGGGGGTCCACGCCCTGCTCGACCGTGATCTCGCGGATCGCGCCGGCCATGTTGGCGTTGGCGATCGTGAGGATGCCGCGTGCCACCTCCTCTTCGCTGAGGCCGAGCGCCTCGACGAGCGGCGCGATCGCCGCCTCGGACGCCGCGCGGTCCAGCCGCACGTCGCCCGCGAGCTCGCCGTCACCGAGCATGCCGAGGAGGAACGCGGCGTCGGTCACGGTCGGCTCGGTGCCGCCGCGGCCGTAGCACGCCGGGCCGGGGACCGCTCCCGCGCTCCGAGGACCGACACGCAGCAGCCCGCCCTGGTCGACATAGGCGATCGAGCCGCCGCCGGCGCCGATCGAGCGCACGTCCACCCACGGCGTCTGCACCGGCAGGCCCACGACCTCGCCCTCGTACAGCGTCGTCGGGCGTCCGTTGGAGATCAGGCAGGTGTCGAAGCTCGTGCCGCCGACGTCGGCGGTGATGACGTGCTCGTAGCCGAACGCGCGCGCCACCTCGGACGCGCCCTCGGCCCCCGCCACCGGCCCGGACATGATCGTCTCGAACGGCCGCTCGGCCGCCTCGCCGAACGTGAACGCGCCGCCACCGGAGCGGGTCACGAGCGACGAGCCGTCAAAGCCCTCCTCGCCCAGCGCGTCCTCCAGCCGGCCGAGGTAGTTGGCCATCCGGCCGCGCACGAACGCATCGATCACGGTCGTGGTGGTGCGCTCATACTCGCGGTACTCGCCGCTGACCTGATGCGAGAGCGAGATCTCACCCTCGAAGCCGGCTTCGCGCAGCACGCGGGCCGCCTCCAGCTCGTGCTCGCCGTTGGCGTAGGCGTGCAGGAAGGCGATCGCCACCGCCGTGCAGCCCTCGGCCTTGAACTGCTCGGCCGCGGCGCGCACGGCGTCGAGCTCGATCGGCGTGTGCACCGCGCCGGTGGCGTACAAGCGCTCGCGGATCGGGACCCGCAGCCGCCGCGGCACGAGCGGCTCGGGCTGGCGCCAGAACAGGTCGTACATGTCGACGCGGTCGCCGCGCCGGATCTCGAGGATGTCGCGGAAGCCCTCGGTCGCCAGCAGGCCGACGACGGCACCACGCCGCTCGAGCAGCGCGTTGAGTCCGACGGTCGTCCCGTGGAGGAAGTACTCCGCGGCTTTCAGCCGGTCGGCCGGGACGCCGGCGGCGACCGCGTGCAGGATCCCCTGCTCTGGTGATGCCGGCGTGGTCGGCGCCTTCGCCACACGCGTCTCGCCGGACTCCTCGTCGTAGAAGATCAGGTCGGTGAACGTGCCTCCCACGTCCACCCCGAGTCGGGTCGTCATCGCTGCCTCGTTCCGGTTGCTACTTGGACCACAGCCGGAAGTCCGGCTCGTGCGAGTAGGAGTAGTTCTTGACCCGGTCCGAGAGGACGGTGACGTTCTTGTCCGCGTAGACCTGGATCTTGGGCCAGTCCTGGAGCCACAGCCGGCTGATCTGCTGGTACAGCGCCTTGCGCTTCTCCGCGTCGGTCTCGTTGCGAGCCTCCGCCGCCAGCTTGTCCGCCTCCGGGATGCAGACCTCCGACAGGTTGAAGCCGATGTCGCAGAGCATGTCGTAGCCCAGGAAGTAGCCCGGGTCGATCACACCCGGCCCGTCCAGGCGGATGTAGGACTGGTACTTGTGCTCTTGGATGCCGGTGATGTACTCCGCCGCCGGCAGCGTGCGGATCTTCACCTCGACGCCGAGCTTGCGCCACTCGCCCTGGGCGATGGTGGCGATCTGGCGGTCGGCGTTGTTGCCGTCCTGGATGGCCATCTCGACCGTCACCGGCGTCTTGATGCCGGACTCCTTGATGAGCTGCGCCGCGCGGGCCGGATCGGTCTTGGGCGCGCCGCCGATCGACTCGTCGTATTCCGGGAAGACCGGGGAAAGCGGCCCGGAGAACAGGCGCCCGTACCCCAGCGCGACGTTCTTGAGGATGTCCTCGTACGGCAGGGCGAGCGCGAGCGCTTCGCGCACCTTGACGTTGTCGAACGGCTTCTTCGAGTTCGGCAGGCCGATCTGCACCGACAGCGGCGTGTCGTGCGCGACGACCTTCGTACCGGCATTGCCTTCCAGGCTCTTCGCGCTCTGCTTCGAGAGGCCGAGCGTGATGTCCACGTCGCCGGACTTGGCCTGCAGGAGGAGGGTCGGATCCGAGTTGATGAAGTTCACCCGGATCGTCTTGGACACCGGCTTGGGCTCACCCGCGAAGTCCGGGTTGGCGGTGAGCACGGCGCTCTTGTTCGGCTCGTAGGACTCGAGCAGATACGGGCCGGCGCCCGCCGCGTGCGAGGCCATGTACTCGTTGACCGAGTCCTTCTTGACACCGCCGTTGGCTTCGACCACCGACTTGTCGACGATCGACGCGGCGGGCTGGGCCCACGCCTGCAAGGCGTTCGGGTCGGCCTGGCTGAGGTGGAAGACGACGGTGGTCGCGTCCTTGGCCTCGATCTCGTCGATCAGCGGCGGGTCCAACAGGCCGTCGTGCAGGAAGTAGCCGCCGCAGCCGTTCATGGTCAGCGCGCGCTCGAACGAGTACTTGACCGCCTCGGCATCGACGGGCTGGCCGCTCGGGAACTTCGCGCCCGCGCGGAGCTTGAAGGTGTAGGTCTTGCCGTCTTCGGAGATGTCCCAGGACTCGGCGGCGCTCGGCTCGATCTTGCTCGGGTCGACCTCGGTCGTGCCGTCGGGCCCCGGCTTGGTGCCGTACTGCGTCAGGCGCGAGTAGAGGCTGCCGATCAACGCCAGGTCGTTCGCGCCGCAGCCCGACGCCGGGTCGAGCGTGCCCGGGGCCACGGCCATGTTGACCTTCAGCGAAGACTCGTCGGCACCACCGTTCGATGAGCCTTTGTCGCCCCCAGACCCGTCGTTGTAGCTGCCGCCGCAGGCGGCGATGAACAGCGCGACGGCTGCAGCGGTGGCGACCGTTCCCGCTCGATTCGACAAGCGCATCGACTGATTCCTCCGTCCCAGAGGGAGCTCTCGGCAGGCACCCACGGCTCCTCGTCCGTAGTCCCTATGTGAGGTGTACCATACTACCGGTGACGTTGCCAAAGCTGGACACGCGGTTGGACCGCGACCACCAGTCGGTCGAGCGACCTCCAGAAGCGCGCTCAGCGGTGCGACCGACCTATGTCTCCGCCGACGATCTCGCGACGGCGCTCGGCTACGCCGAGGCCGTGGACGCGCTCGACGCCGCCTTCCGCGAGGAGGACCCGAGCGCCGGCCCCGTTCGCTCCCACCTGGAGATCCCGGCTGGTGAGCTGCTACTGATGCCGGCCCACGCCGCACGCGACGCGGGCGTCAAGCTCGTCACGATCGCCAAGGGCAACCCGGAGCGCGGCCTACCGCTCATCCACGGCGTCTACGTGCTGTTCGCGCCCGAGACGCTCGTACCGGTCGCGATCTTCGACGGCGCCGCGCTGACCGCTTTGCGCACCGCGGCGGTCTCGGCACTCGCGACGCGCTACCTCGCGGCACCCGCGGCGCGGAGGCTCGTCGTGTTCGGCGCGGGCGCACAGGCGCGGGCACACGTGCACGCGATGCGCGCCGTGCGCACGATCGACCACGTGACGATCGTCGGCGGCAAGAGCGGACGGGCCGCCGACCTCGTCGCCGAGCTGACCTCTGAGGGCGTCGCCGCGCAGCTCGGCTCGGCCGGGGCGGTCGCGGACGCCGACATCGTCTGCACCTGCACGACCAGCTCGACGCCCGTGTTCGACGCGGCGCTCGTCCGACCAGGGACGCACGTGAACGCCATCGGCGCCTACCGTCCGGATGCCCGCGAGCTCGAGCCCGCGCTGCTCAGCCGCGCGCGCGTGGTCGTGGAGACGCGCTCGTCGGCGCTGCTGGAAGCGGGCGACGTCGTGCTTGCGATCGAGGACGGCGCCTTGACGGACGGTGCGTTGCACGAGCTCGCACCGGTGGTCCGCGGCGAGACCACCTGGTCCGGGACGGAGATCACCGTGTTCAAGTCCGTCGGGCTGGCGCTCGAAGACCTCGCGGTGGCGGCCGCGGCCGCGGCCCGGCTGACCGCTGCCCGTCCCGACGACGCGGGCCGCCCCTGAGGGCTACTCGGAGCGGCCGGCCCAGATGCCCCGTGTGTGCACGAGGTGCCTGCGCATCAGCGTCTCCGCCGCGTCGGCGTCCCGCGCGCGCAACGCGGCGAGGATGTCCCGGTGCTCGCGCGCGGACGCCATGAGGTTGCCCTCACGTGCCAGCTCCGCGATGCCGACCAGCCGTGTCTGGTCGCGCAGCTGCGCGACCAGGCGGACCAGTCGCCCGTTGCCGAGCAGCTCGAGCAGCCCGAGGTGGAAGGCACGGTCAGCTACCAGGAAGCCGGCCACGTCGGCGGCTTCGGCCCGCTCCTCGATCATCGCCACGACGGACTCGAGCTCCGCGAGCTGCTCGTCCGTCGCGCGCTCGACGACCGCCCGCATCGCCGGCGGCTCGAGCATCACGCGGAGCTCGCTGATCTCGTCGAGGTCTCGGTCGTCCGGGCTGAGCACCCGGAACCCGCGGTTGCGCACGGCCTCGACGAGGCCTCCGTTGGCAAGGTCCAGCATCGCCTCGCGGACCGGCGTCGGGGAGACGCCGAGACGCTGCGCGATCGCAGTGGCGGAATGGATCTCGCCGGCCTTGAGCTCTCCGGCCAGGATGCTCGCGCGGATCACGTCCGCGGCCTGCTGACGAAGACTCGTCGGGGTCAGCGCTTTCACGGTGCCATGTTACACAGCACTGATTGACACGGGAAGGGCAGTTCTGACATCGACCTGCGGCCCGACGGAACCGCTCAGCGGCGTGGCGTACGCTCGGCACGTGAAGCTGACCCTGATCCGCCACTCGACGCTGCGCATGGACGTCGCCGGCCACACGTTGCTGGTGGACCCGCAGCTCGACCCCGCCGGCGCGCGCGAGGCCGTGCCGAACACGCCCAACCCGCGCCGCAGCCCGCTCGTGAACCTGCCGGAGCCCGCCGAGGCGGTCGTCGCCAGCATCGACGCCGTGCTGCTCACGCACACCCATCAGGACCACTGGGACGCGACCGCGCGTGAGCTGATCGCGCACGACACGCCGATCTTCTGCCAGCCCGCCGACGCCGAGCGCCTGCACGCCGACGGCTACATCGACGCGCGCCCCGTCCACGCCGACGCCAAGCTCGGCGAGCTGCTGATCGTCCGCACGGACGGGCATCACGGCACGGGCGAGGTCGGCGAGGCGATGGGAAGCGTCTCGGGGTTCGTGCTGCACGCGCCGGGTGAGCCGAGCGTGTACGTCGCCGGCGACACGATCCTCTGCCAGGAGGTGCTGGACGCCGTCGAGGAGCACCGCCCGCAGCTGATCGTCGTCAACGGCAGCGGTGCGCGCTTCAACACGAGCGACCCGATCGTGATGGACAACGACGACATCGTCGAGCTCGCGCGCGCCGTGCCCAACGCGCAGATCGTCGTCGTCCACCTCGACACCGTCTCGCACGGCACGGAGACGCGCGTGGACGTGCGGGCGCGGCTCACGGCCGAAGGCTTGACCGACCGCGTGCTCGTCCCCGAGGACGGCGCCGAGATCTAGTACGCGCCGCGGCGGAAGACGACCGCCGGGATCGTCTTCAGGAGGATCGCGAGGTCGAGGCCGACCGACCAGCGCTCGAGGTAGAGGAAGTCCAGGCGGACGAGGTCGTCGAAGTCCAGCTCCGAGCGGCCGGAGATCTGCCACAGGCCGGTCATGCCGGGCGTGACGAGGTAGCGCTTCTTGTGCCAGTCCTCGAGCTGGTCGAAGTCGCGCTGGGGGAGCGGACGCGGCCCCACGAGCGACATCTCGCCGCGCAGCACGTTCACGAGCTGCGGCAGCTCGTCGATCGAGTAGCGGCGCAGGAAGCGCCCGACCGGCGTCATCCGCGGGTCCCGCTTGATCTTGAACAGCGGGCCGGAGGCCTCGTTCAGCGACTCCAGGTCGGACTGGCGCTGATCGGCGTCCGAGTACATCGTCCGGAACTTCAGGCACGCGAAGGCCGTGCCGCCGATGCCGGGGCGGTTCGAGCGGTAGATGACCGGGCCGCGCGAGGACAGGCGCACGAGCAGCGCGCTCATGACCAGGATCGGCGACAGGAACAGCAGCAGCAGGATCGAGACGACGACGTCGAACGACCGCTTGAGGAAGTAGTCGAAGCCGTCGAAGACCGGCGGGCGCAGCTCGAACAGCGGCACGGACGTGCCGGGCACGAGCTCCGCGCGCTGGACGAGGATCTCCATCGTCGACGGCGCCACGCGCACGGTCACGCCGCGCTGGTGGCAGGTGTCCACGAGCTCGACGGCTCGCTCCTCCGGGAAGTCCGGGTCGGCGATGATCACTTCCTGGACGCGGTAGGCGTCCAGGACCTCGGCCACGTCCTCGATCCGGCCCAGCGAGCGCAGGCCGTTGTCCGGCCGTGGCGTGAGCGAGATGAAGCCGACCATCTCGACCGGCACGTGGACCTCGTCGCGCAGCGCGTGCGCGACGTCCTCGATGTGGCGGCCGGAGCCGACGAGCACCGCGCGGCGCCGGTAGCCGGCCGCGCGCAGCAGCGCGCCCGTGCCCAGCTCATACAGCCAGCGCGCCGAGCCGAGGATGGCCACGGCGAAGACGAACGTGCCGTAGAAGATGTAGTAGCTGTTGTAGTCCTCGCCGCCGCTCACCAGGGCGTAGATCAGGGAGACGACCATCACCTGGAACAGCGACGAGACGATCCGCGCGATGCCGGGACGCTGCGCCCGCTCGGCGTAGAGGCCGGAGCGGGCGAACAGCAGCACGGTGACGAGGTAGGCGAAGGCGACCGTCTCGCGCGCCTCGTGCAGCGACGCGTCCCACGCCCACACGCCCTCGCGCACGACCGCCTTGACCATCAGCGCGGTGACCAGCGCGGTCAGCAGGCAGGCGAAATCCAGGGCCAGCAGCGACACGACGCGCGACGCCTTGCGCAGCGTCTCCATCCGCAGCAGGAAGGAGAGCAGCGGCGGGCGCTTGCGGCGCACGTCGACCGGCGGTAGCACGAGCGTCTCCCCCGCGCGCGCGTATGAGTGCGGCGTCGGCCTGTCCGGGCTCTTGGTCTGGGTATCTGCCACTGGCGTTATCCAACTGCAACGCGCCGCGTGGCGGCGCGTTGCGCACTTTCTTCCCGGCTACGCCGGCAGCGTACCGGTCAACGCAGCGGTACCGGCCGCGTCGAGCGTGCGCTGAAGCCCCTCGCGCAGGTCCACCGTGGGCTCCCAGCCGAGCAGCTCACGGGCGAGGGTGATGTCCGGCTGGCGAACCTGCGGGTCGTCGGTCGGAAGGGCTTCGAAGACGATCTCCGACCGCGAGCCGGTGATGTCGACGACGGCCTTGGCCAGCTCCAGCAGCGTGAACTCGTGCGGATTGCCGATGTTCACCGGCTGGTGCACGCCGGACTCGGCGAGCCGGATGATGCCGTCGATCAGGTCGCTGACGTAGCAGAACGAGCGTGTCTGCTGGCCCGTGCCGAACACGGTGATCGGCTTGTCCTGCAGCGCCTGGCGCAGGAACGTCGGGATCGCGCGGCCGTCGTGCGGACGCATGCGCGGGCCGTACGTGTTGAAGATGCGGACGATCGCCGTGTCCACGCCCTGCTGGCGGTGGTAGGCCATCGTCAGGGCCTCGGCGTAGCGCTTGGCCTCGTCGTAGACGCCACGCGGCCCGATCGGGTTCACGTGCCCCCAGTAGGACTCGGGCTGCGGGTGCACCTGCGGGTCGCCGTACACCTCGCTCGTGGACGCGGTCAGGAACCGCGCGCGGTGCAGCTTGGCCAGGCCGAGCGCGTGGTGCGTGCCGTAGGAGCCGACCTTGAGCGTGTGCAGCGGCAGCCGCAGGTAGTCGATCGGACTCGCCGGGCTGGCGAAGTGGAAGACGAAGTCGACGGGCTCGTCGACGAAGAACGGCTGCGTGACGTCCTTGTGCATGAACACGAAGTCCGGTCCACGCAGGTGCTGGATGTTGGCAAGCGACCCCGTGTCGAAGTTGTCGACGCAGATCACGCGGTGACCCTTTGTCAACAACGCATCGCACAAATGCGATCCGAGAAAGCCGCTGCCGCCGGTGACGAGGCAGGTGGCCATGTGCCCCGGCATGGTAGCCAGGCGGCTATCCGCGTGCCGCCTTGATGGCTTTCTTGCTCACGTCGATGCTGAGCACGTAGCTGCCGTTCGGGAGCCGCTCCGCCAGCCCCTGGTTGGACAGGCGCTTGCAGACGACCGGGCACTTCTTGCAACGCGGCCGGCTCTTGCAGCACTTCTTCTTCGTCTTGACGACCCGCGGAAGGTCCTTGTTCTTCTTCGCCAAGGAAGGCTCGGTATAGCATCCGCACGCATGGCCGCTGATGCCTTTGTAACGCTTCTGAACGAGCAGATCGGGCACGAGTACGCTGCCCACCAGCAGTACGTCGCGTGCGCCGTCTACTACGACGCCGAGACCCTTCCGCAGCTCGCGCGCTTCTTCTACGCGCAGGCGCTCGAAGAGCGCGAGCACGCGATGATGATGGTCCAGTACCTGCTGGACGCCGACGCCGAGGTCGTCATCCCCGGCGTGGCCGCTCCGCAGGTGCGGTTCGACGACATCGTCGAACCCGTCGCCCTGGCGCTCGCCCAGGAGAAGCGGGTGACCGAGCAGATCAACGCGCTCGCCGGCCGCGCCCGCGCCGAGGGCGACTACACCTCCGAGCAGTTCATGCAGTGGTTCATCAAGGAGCAGGTGGAGGAGGTCGCGACGATGTCCGACCTGCTGCGCGTGGTCGAGCGCTCCAAGGACGACCCGATGGACATCGAGAACTTCATGGCGCGCGAGATGGCGAGCGGCGAAGGCGGCGATCCCACCGCCCCGGCCGCCGCGGGCGCTTGATCCGCTCGCTCGCGCTGCGCGACGCCGCCGCGGAGGTCTGGGAGGCGTCGCTCCAGCACCCGTTCGTGCAGGGCATCGGCGACGGCACGCTCGACGAGGCCGCGTTCCGCTGGTACATCCGGCAGGACTACCGGTTCCTGATCGACTATGGCCGGCTGCTGTCGCTGGGCGCGGCCCGGGCGCCGCGCCTGTCGTGGATGCGCCGCTTCGCCGCCCTGTCGCTGGCTGTGCTGGAGACGGAGATGGAGCTGCACCGCGGGTTCGCGGCCCGCTGGGGCGTGACCGACCTCGAAGCCGTGGTGGTCGAGCCCGCGACCGCCGCCTACTGCGACTTCCTGCTGCGCACCGCGTCGTTGGGCGACTTCAGCGAGCTGGTGGCCGCCGTCGCCCCGTGCATGTGGGGCTACGCGGAGATCGGCACGTCGCTAGCGGCGAACGCCACCTCGGACCGCTACGCGGAGTGGATCGAGATGTACGCGGGCGACGAGTTCGGCGAGCTGGCCGACTGGTCCCGCGAGCTGCTCGACGAGGTCGACGGCGAGCTCGAGGCCATGAAGGCGGCGTTCCTGACGTCGTCGCGCCACGAGCTGGCCTTCTGGGAGGCGGCCTGGCAGTCGCCTAGGTAGCGCCGCGCGTCACCCGCACGGCGAGCTGCGCGAGCCGGGCCCGGTCCGGCTCGGGCAGTGGCTCCAGCAGCTCCGAGAGCGCCTTCGCCGCCTCCTGCTCGACCGCGCGGGCGAACGTGCGCCCTTCGTCCGTGAGCCGCACGTGCACCACGCGGCCGTCGCTCGCTCCGGGCACCCGCTCCACCAGGCCCCGCCGCGCCGCCCGGTCGACGAGGCCGGACACCGACGACTTCGTCAGGTCCAGGTGCCGTCCCAGCTCGAGCATCGGCGGCTCCCGGTCGCGCAGGATGCCGAGCAGCCGCATCTGCGTGAGGGACAGGTCGTGCCGCGCTGCCAGCGCGGTCAGCCGGGCGTGCACGGCGAACGCGAGCTCCGCGACGGCGTCGACCAGCTCGGGTGCGGGCTCGGACATGCGCGGTAGCTTGACATAGTTCGTGGCACGTACTACTTTGGTTCGTACCGCGAACTACTTTGAGGTGCCGCCATGCACGCCGCCGTCGTCCACGCCTTCGATGTCCCGCCCCGCTACGAGTCCGTCGATGCTCCGTTCCGGGCGCCGGCCGGATCGCGGTGCATGTCCTCGCCAGCGGCCTGCACCCGCGCGTCCGCTCCAGCGCCGACGGCTCCCACTACACGAGCGACGGCGAGCTGCCCCTGATCCCCGGCATCGACGGCGTCGGCCGCCTGGAGAACGGTGAGCTGCGGTACTTCGTGCTGCCCGACACGCGGCAGGGCGCGATGGCCGAGCAGACGCTGATCGACCCGCGCCGCAGCGTCGTCCTCCCGGAGGGGAGCGACGTGCACGCGCTGGCCGCCGGGATGAACCCGGGCATGTCGTCGTGGGTCGCGCTCCGCCGGCGCGTGGCGTTCGCGCCGGGCTCGTCCGTCCTCGTCCTGGGCGCGACGGGCAACGCGGGCCGGATGGCGCTTCAGGTCGCCCGCCACCTCGGCGCGGGGACGGTGATCGCGGCCGGCCGGGACGCGAAGCGGCTCGCCGCGCTGGACGCGGACAGCACGGTCGGGTTCGACGAGCTCGAGCGGGCCGCGGACGCCGACGTCGTCCTGGACTACGTCTGGGGCCGACCCGCCGCCGCGGCCATCCGGGCCATCGTCACCGCTCGCCGGGATCGCGGCCGCGCGCTGGACTGGGTGCAGATCGGGTCGGTCGCCGGGCCCGACCTGGCGCTGCCTTCGGCCGCCTTGCGCGCGGCGAACCTGCGCGTGCTGGGCAGCGGCCAGGGCTCGGTCAGCACCGCGGCGATCGTGGAGGAGCTGCCGGGGCTGGCCGCGGCGATCACGTCGGGCGTGCTGGACGTGGAGGCGGAGACACGGCCGCTGGAGGACGTGGAGGCGGTGTGGGACGAGGCGGTCGCTCGCCGAGTGGTCTTCGTGCCGTGAGGCCGGGAGGTGCCCGGCCGCCGCCCGTTCACGGGCTCCGCCGCCGCAGCACCCGCATTTCCCCCCGCCGCAAGGTCAGCTTCTCGCCGTCGAAGCGCTCCAGATACGCCTGCGCGTACTTACGCGAGGTCCCGAGCTCGTCCCGCAGCCCGGCCAGCGAGATCGACCCGTCGCGCTCGATCGCCGCGACCACGCGCTCGCGCACCGTGGCCAGCACGTCCACGTGCACGTGCATCGTCGGTCCCAGCCGCGCCGCCCGCCCGTGCTCGCGCAGCTCGGCCAGCGCCGCGGCGTCCTGGTCGAGCGGCGGTTCGTGCGCCGCGTCCAGCAACTCGGCCTCGAGCTCGAGCGCTCGCGGCGACAGCGGCGCGCGCTCAGCCTGCGGCGGCGGCGTCGCTTCGGCCGGCGCCTCGGGTTCCGGCTCGCCCCGCTCCAGGCGGGCGAGCCGGGCCAGGAGGCCGCGCGACGGGCCGTGCCGGCGCGGGCCAGGGTCGAGCACCACGCCGCCGCCGAGCGTGTCCGGCGGCGCGAGCGAGCGGATCACGAGCTTGTCGCCGGCCGCCGGGACGATCGGCTCTTCGAGCCGCAGCTGGAAGAAGCGCCCGCCGAGCTCCACGAGCCGCGCGGCGGACTCGCGCGTGCCGTGATGGACGCCGACGCGCGCGCCGCCCTCGGGCCGCGCGTCGGGCGTGGCCCACGTGAGCGCGACGTCGACGCGATACGTGGCCTCCACGAGATCTCCGGAGGTGATGACGTCGCCGCGCGCGACCTCGGCGCGGTCGAGGCCCACGAGGTTGAGCGCCACACGCTGGCCCGCCTCGGCGCGGTCGACCGGCTCGTCGTGGACCTCGACGGAGCGGACCCGAGCCGAGAGACCCGCCGGCAGGACGGTGATCTGGTCCCCACGCGTGACGGCGCCGGACCACAGGGTGCCGGTGACGACGGTGCCCGCGCCGCGGATCGTGAAGACGCGGTCGACGTGCAGCCGCGCCGGGCCGTCCGCCACCCGGGACGCGACCTGCGCCGCCGCCCGGTCCAACGCGGCGCGCAGCTCGTCGAGCCCTTCGCCCGTCCGTGAGGACACCGCCACGACTTCCGCACCCGGGAACAGCGATGCGGCCTCCGACGCGGCGCGCTCCGGCGACGTCACGTCGGCCTTGGTGATCGCGACCACCCCGACGGTCACACCCAATGCCGCCAGCACGGTCGCGTGCTCGCGCGTCTGGGGCATCACGCCGTCGTCGGCGGCGACGACCATCAGGTACAGGTCGATGCCCGTCGCCCCCGCGACCATCGTGCGGACGAACTTCTCGTGGCCGGGCACGTCGACGACGGACAGGCGCGTGCCGCTCGGCAGCGCCAGCGGGGCGTAGCCCAGCGCGATCGAGATGCCGCGCGCCTTCTCCTCGGGCAGGCGGTCGGTGTCCACGCCGGTCAGCGCTTCGACGAGCGCGGTCTTGCCGTGGTCGATGTGGCCCGCGGTGCCGAGCGTCAGCGGCATGCTGGAATGAGCCTGACATGCCGGACTTCGACGAGGTGGCGCGCGCGATCGCGGGCATTCCGTTCATGTCGCCCGCCCAGGGCCGGCTGGTCTACGACCACGTGCGGCAGAGCGGCGCGCGCGACGTGCTCGAGCTCGGCACCGCGCACGGGGTCGGCGCCGCGTACATGGCCGCCGCCGGCGCGAACGTCACCACGGTCGACTTCCAGGGCGCGCACTACGACCCGAGCCCGGAGGAGACCGCGCGCCGGGCGGGCGTCACGCTGGACGTCGTGCGCGCGTACTCCTCGTACACGTGGTGGCTGAAGACGCAGATCGAGGCCCACACCGACGCGCACGGCAACGTCACGCCGCAGTACGACTTCGTCTACCTCGACGGCGCGAAGAACTGGACGATCGACGGCCTGGCGGTGGTCCTGGTCGAGAAGCTCCTGCGCCCCGGCGGCTGGCTGCTGATGGACGACCTCGAGTGGACGTACGCGCAGGACCCGCATCGCGAGGCGACCGACGGCATCGTCCACCGCGAGCTGTCCGAGCCCGAGCGCACGCAGCCGCACCTGCGCGCCGTCTTCGACCTGATCGTCGCCCAGCACCCGAGCTTCACCGAGCTCAGGCGCCAGGACGAGTGGTGGGGCTGGGCGCGCAAGAACCCGGACGCGCCGCGCACCTACACGGTCACGACCTCGCAGCCGCTCTCTGCGCTGATCACCAACACGGCGCGCAAGGCGGCTCGTAAAGCCCGCGCCCGTGTGGCATCCTTGAAGTAGATGACCACGCGCGCTTTACGAGTACGAGTACTCGGGCTTACCGCCGCGCGCGTCGCCGTTCTCTGACGCACGCGCGCTCCCGCCGTCGTCCTCTTCCTCTCTCCTCACAGGAGTTCCACATGCTTCTCGTCGTACTCAGCCTCGACCTGACCACCCTCGTTCATCCCGCACCCAGATGCGCGGCGCCGACGCCCTGACGCGCGCGCTCGAGCGCGCGGGGGTCGACACCATCTTCGGCGTGCCCGGCGGCGCCGCGCTGCCGGTGTACGACGCCCTCTACGACAGCCCCATCCGCCACGTCCTGATGCGGCATGAGCAGGCCGCGGGCCACGCCGCCGAGGGCTACGCCCGCGCGAGCGGGAAGCCCGGCGTCGCCATCGGCACGTCCGGCCCCGGCGCGACGAACCTCGTCACCGCCATCGCCGACGCCCAGATGGACAGCACGCCGACGCTGTTCATCACGGGCCAGGTGAAGACCACGCTGCGCGGCACGAACGCCTTCCAGGAGGCGGACGTGATCGGCATCACCCAGCCGATCGTCAAGCACTCGATCGCGATCGAGCGCGCCGACGACATCGCCCAGGCGGTCAAGGACGCGCTCCACATCGCCACCAGCGGCCGCCCCGGCCCGGTGCTGATCGACCTGCCCACCGACATCGCGAGCGCGCCCGCGCGGGAGGAGTCCGGCACGCCGCAGCTGCCCGGCTACCACCCGCATCCGCGCCCCAACGGGCGCCAGGTGCGGCTCGCGGCCGAGGCGCTCGCGGCCGCCCGGCGACCCGTGCTCTACGCGGGCGGCGGCGTCGTCCAGGCGGGAGCGGCCGACGCGCTGTGGACGTTCGCCAAGCTCACCGCCGCGCCGGTCACGACCACGCTGATGGCGCTCGGCGCGTTCCCCGCCGACGACCCGGCGTGGCTCGGGATGCTCGGCATGCACGGCACGCGCACGGCGAACTGGGCGATGGACGAGGCGGACCTGATCATCGCCATCGGCGCCCGCTTCGACGACCGCGTGACCGGCGCGCTCGACGAGTTCGCGCCCCACGCGAAGATCGTCCACATCGACATCGACCCGACGGAGATCGACAAGATCCGGGCCGCGCACATCCCGATGGTCGGCGACGCGAAGCTCGCGCTCGAGGCGCTGATCGACGCCTACGAGAAGCTCGGAGCCCACCCGGGCCGGCTCGCCGCCTGGTGGTCGCGGATCCGCGGCTGGCAGTCCGACCGCACGGCGGCGACCGACCCGGAGCCCGGCTGCGTGGACCCCGAGACGGCGCTGGACGAGCTGAGCGCGGTCCTCGGTGACGCGATCGTCACCACGGACGTCGGCCAGCACCAGATGTGGGCGGCGAACCGGCTGAAGTTCAACCAGCCGCGCCAATGGATCACGAGCGGCGGCCTCGGCACGATGGGCTTCGGCCTCCCGGCCGCGCTCGGCGCCCAGGCCGCGTTCCCGGGCCGGCCCGTCGTCTGCGTGTCCGGCGAGGGCTCGTTCCTGATGAACGTGCAGGAGCTCGCGACCGCCGTCGAGGAGCAGCTGCCGGTCAAGGTCGTGCTGCTCGACAACGCGTGCCTGGGCATGGTCCGCCAGCAGCAGGACATGTTCTGGGAAGGCCGCCGCAGCGCGGTGAACCTGGGCGCGAGCCCGGACTGGGCGCTGCTCGCCCGCGCCTTCGGCGTGTCCGTGCGCTCGATCGGCGACGGCGACGAGGTGGCCGACGCGCTCGCCGAGACCCTCGCCGAGGACGGCCCGGCGATGCTGCACGTCCGGATCGCGCCCGAGGCGAACTGCCTCCCGATGTTCAAGCCCGGCGGCGCCGCCCGGGAGATGATCGGCTGACACCGGCGCGGGGCGCCGGCGCCTGACCACCGCCGGCGCCCCCGCGCGAACCTAGAGGTGCCCGGCACCTTCAAGGAGCGCCACGGCGAGGTCGGTCTCCTCGTCGGTGAGCGTGCGCGGGTCGAGCAGGAGGCGGCCGTCCTCGACCCGGCCGACGAGCGGCGGATCCGCGCGCCGCAGCGGCTGGACCAGCGAGTCGTCCGGCAGCACGGCGACCGGTCCGGGCAGCTCGACGAGCGGCAGCGCCCCACCGCCGACCCGTGCGACGGACTCGATCACGGTCGCGCCCGGGACGGCCGCGGCGAGCCGCTCTGCCCGCGCCCGCAGGTCGGTCGCGTGGAGCATCGCCGGCACCGGGACCTGCTCGGGCGCGTCGCGGTGCAGCCGCAGCGTCGCCTCGAGCGCGGCCAGCGACAGCTTGTCGATCCGCAGCGCCCGTGCGAGGGGATGGCGGCGTGCCGCCTCGACCGCCGCCTCGCGCCCCACGAGCAGGCCCGCTTGCGGCCCGCCGAGCAGCTTGTCCCCCGAGAAGACGACCAGCGCCGCCCCGGCCGCGACGCTGCGCCGCACGCTGGGCTCGTCGTGGATCGGGTCCAGCGCGCCGGAGCCGACGTCGTCGATCACGGGCACGCCGAGCTCGCACAGCGACTCGATGCCCACGTCCTCGACGAAGCCCAGCTGGACGAAGTTCGAGCGATGCACGCGCAGCACCGCGCCCGTGTCCGGGCCGAGCGCGGCCGCGTAGTCGCCGAGCCGGGTGCGGTTGGTGGTGCCCACCTCGACGAGCCGCGCGCCCGCCTGCGCGATCACGTCGGGGACCCGGAACCCGCCGCCGATCTCCACGAGCTGCCCGCGGGAGACGACGATCTCCTTGCCGGGCCCGGCCAAGGCCGCCGCGGCGAGCAGCGCGGCGCCCGCGCCGTTGTTGACCGCGAACCCCGCCTGCGCGCCGGTCAGCTCCCGCAGCAGCGGCTCCACGTGCACGTGGCGCGAGCCGCGCTCGCCGTCCGCCCATTCGAGGTTCGAGTAGCCCTCGGCCACGGCCAGCACCGCGTCCCGCGCGGCGGCCGCCAGCGGGGCGCGGCCCAGGTTCGTATGGACGATGACGCCGGTCGCGTTCAGCACCCGCCGCAGCGACGGCCGTCCGGACGCCTCCGCCCAGGCGCGCGCCCGCGCCGGCAGGTCGGCCGCGTCGGACGCGCCCGCCAGCAGCTCGGCGCGGCGCTCGGCGAGCACCGCCCGCGCGGCGGCGACCGCGACCGCGCGCGGCGCGATCACCTGCGCCGCCAGCGCATCGACCGGTGGGAGGTCACGCAAGCTCATGGGTGCGGAGCGTAACCTGCCCCCTCATGGCCATCGAGGACAAGGACCTGTCGGTCGCACCGGTCGTCGGCCCCGATGATCCGCGCCGGTTCACGGATTCGGGCATCGAGGTCAAGACGCTGTACACGAGCGCGGACCTGCCGGAGGACCTGGACCTCGGCACGCCGGGCGAGTTCCCGTACACGCGCGGCGTGCACGCCGAGATGTACCGCAGGCGCACGTGGACGATGCGCCAGTACGCCGGCTACGCGTCCGCGAAGGAGTCCAACGAGCGTTACAAGTACCTGCTCGCGCACGGCGGCTCGGGCCTCTCGATGGCGTTCGACCTGCCGACCCAGCTCGGCCTGGACAGCGACGACCCACGCTCGCTCGGCGAGGTCGGCCGCACCGGCGTGGCGATCGACACGCTCGAGGACATGCGGACCGCGTTCGACGGGATCCCGCTCGACGAGGTCTCCACGTCGATGACCATCAACGCGCCCGCCGCGGTCCTGCTGCTCCTCTACGAGCTCGTCGCCGAGGAGCAGGGGGTGCCGTCGGAGAAGCTCCGGGGCACGGTCCAGAACGACATCCTCAAGGAGTACATCGCCCGCGGGAACTTCATCTACCCGCCGGAGCCGAGCATGCGGCTCACGACGGACCTGTTCGCGTACTGCAAGGACCGGATCCCGAAGTGGAACACGGTCAGCATCAGCGGGTACCACTTCCGCGAGAAGGGCGCGTCCGCGGTCCAGGAGGTCGCGTTCACGCTCGCGAGCGGGATGGCCTACGTGCAGGCGGCGATCGACGCCGGCCTGCAGGTCGACGACTTCGCCCCACGCCTCGCGTTCTTCTTCAACGGCCACAACAACGTGTTCCAGGAAGTGGCGAAGTTCCGCGCCGCCCGCAACATGTGGGCGCACGCGATGAAGGACCGCTTCGGCGCGCAGGACCCCAAGTCGCTGATGCTGCGCTTCCACACCCAGACCGGCGGCGTGACGCTGACGGCGCAGCAGCCGCTCAACAACGTCGTGCGCGTCGCCCTGCAGGGCTTCGCGGCGGTCTGCGGCGGCACGCAGTCGCTGCACACCAACGGCTTCGACGAGGCGCTCGCGCTGCCGAGCGAGCGCGCGGCCAAGCTCGCCCTGCGCACCCAGCAGGTGATCGCCTACGAGTCCGGCGCCACCGACACCGTCGACCCGTTCGCGGGCTCGTACTACGTCGAGGCGCTCACCGCCGAGATCGAGCAGCGCGCCTGGGCGCTGATCGGCAAGGTCGACGAGCAGGGCGGCTCCGCGACGGCCATCGCCTACATCAAGAACGAGATCGAGGAGTCCGCGTTCGGCTACCACGAGCGCTACCGGACCAAGCAGGACGTCGTCGTCGGCGTCAACGAGTTCGTCGAGGACAGCGCCGAGGTCGAGGAGATCCTGTCCGTCGACCCCGCCTCCGAGCGCGACCAGGTCGAGCGCCTGAAGGCGTTCAAGGCGCAGCGCGACCAGGCGCGGACCGCCGCGCGCCTGGAGGAGCTGAAGGCCGCGGCGCAGGGCAGCGACAACCTGCTGCCGCCGATCCGCGCCGCGCTCAAGGACCACGCGTCGGTCGGCGAGGTCTGCGGAACGCTCCGCGAGGTCTTCGGCGAGTATCAGCCAGAGATGTAGTGAACCGGCGCGTCTTGACGCGCCGTCACTTAGCGTTTCACGCGTGAAACGCCTGCTCACCGTCCTGCTGTTCTTCGCCGTCGCTTCGCCCGCTCACGCGGCGCTCACCGTGTCCACCTCGACGTCGCAGGCGGGGAGGCCCGCGGACGTCACGATCCAAGCCCGGTTCACGACGGTGCCCGCGAGCGTGAAGCTCAGCCTTCCGCCCGGGCTGGTCGGGAACCCGAACGCCGCCGGCGTGACCAAGTGCGCGGTGACGACGTTCCGCAACGGCATCTGCCCGGGCAGCTCGCGCGTGGGCACGGCGAGCGCCGACACCAGCCTGCCGCTCCCGGTCTCGGGCTCGGTCTACAACCTCGTCCCCGAGCCCGGCGAGCCGGCGCGGCTGGGCATCGCGATCGAGTTCATCGGATTCCCGATCGTGCGCAACGAGGCCTCGATCTCGCTGCGTCCGGACGGCGGCCTGGACTCGACGATCACGTCGCTCGATCCCGGCCCGTTCGGCCTCGACGGGCTGGATCTGACGCTTGACGAGACGTTCATGACGCTGCCGACGTCGTGCGGCCAGCACACGGTCACGCTCAACGGTGAGTCCGCCGCGTTCACGACCGACCGCTGCGACACCGTGCCGTTCGCACCCGCCGTCGCGGCGAGCCTCGAGACCCGGCAGCGCGGCGTGCCGAGCGGGGCGACGGTCACGCTCGAGCTGCCTCCGGGCAACTCGCACGTCCGGCGCGCGGAGATCGTGCTGCCGGTGGGCACGACGCTCTCGCCGGGCGTCGCCAACGGGCTCGTGGGCTGCTCGGACGCGCAGTTCGCGAGCGCGGGCGGCTGTCCGGCCGGCGCGCAGGTCGGCACGGTGAGCTTCGACACGCCGCTGCTCGGCGTGCTCGGCGGCAAGGTCTACTTCGGCGACGGGTTCCGGCTCTACGTCGTCGTCGAAGGGCCGGGCGTGCAGGTCAAGC
The DNA here is from genome assembly GCF_003633755.1 of Solirubrobacter pauli. Taxonomy (GTDB): domain Bacteria; phylum Actinomycetota; class Thermoleophilia; order Solirubrobacterales; family Solirubrobacteraceae; genus Solirubrobacter; species Solirubrobacter pauli. The sequence goes on along the minus strand of NZ_RBIL01000001.1, from coordinate 2,789,031 downwards.
TCGCCGGTGACGTCAAGCTCAACCCTGACGACGGCCAGATCACGACCGTCTTCGACAACCTGCCGCAGGTGCCGTTCACGGCGTTCGCGCTCTCGTTCCAGGGCGGCGCGAAGGCCGTGCTCAACAACCCGAGCACGTGCGGTCAGAAGGACCTCGCGGCCACGCTCACGCCGTGGAGCGGCACCGCGCCGAAGCAGGCCACCGCGAGCTTCACGATCGACGGCGGCTGCGCGCTGCCGGCGTTCGCGCCCGGTCTGAAGGTGTCCGCCGCGAGCACGGCCGCCGGCCGCCCGGCGGGCTCGGTCGTGATGGAGATCACGCGGCCCGACGGCGCCGAGGACCTCTCGCGCGTCACCGCCGACCTGCCGCCGGGCCTCGCGGGCTCGCTCAAGGGCCTCGCGCCGGGCACGCCGGTCGGCACCGTGTCGGCGACGGCGGGCGCGGGCGACGCGCCGGTCTCGCTCTCCGGGACCGTGTTCCTCACGGGCCCCCAGGACGGCGGCCTCGCCGGCTTCCAGATGGTCATCCCCGGCAAGGTCGGCCCCGTCGACCTCGGCACGGTGACCGTGAACGCGTCGATCAAGTTCCGGCCGGACGGCGGGCTCACCGTGACGACGTCGCCGCTACCGCGGCTGATCGGCGGCGTGCCGGTCTCGATCCGCTCGTTCGCGCTCACGCTCGACCGGCCCGGCTTCATCCTGAACGCGTCCTCGTGCGCCGAGCAGGCCGTGAACGCGACGCTCGAGGGCGTCGGCGGCACGGTCGCGAAGGTCGCGGCGCCCTACCACGCGACCGACTGCGCGGGGCTGAAGTTCTCGCCCAGGCTCGAGGCGACGCTCGGCGCGCGCGGGAAGACCGGCGCAGGCTCGTTCCCGCCGCTGAAGGCGATCATCACCGTGCCGGAGGGCCAGTCCTCGACCGCGGTCGCCGACGTGTCGCTGCCGCCGACGCTCGGCCTGGACCTCAAGAAGCTGAGCAAGGCGTGCGCGCCCGCCCAGTTCCAGGCGGGCAGCTGCGCGAAGACCTCGCAGATCGGCACCGCGGTCGCGACGACGCCGCTTCTGGACTCCGCGCTGACGAGCCCCGTGACGCTCGCCTCGCCGAACGCCGGGGACATCCCGGGCCTCGCGCTGCGGCTCAGCGGCGCCGTGACGCTGCCGCTGTTCGGCAAGGTCACCCCGCCCAACGGCGCCAAGGGCCGGATCGCGAACTCGTTCTCCGGCATCCCGGACGTGCCGCTGGAGAAGTTCGAGCTGACGTTCACGGGCGGGACGAGCTCGCCGCTGCGGCTCAAGAAGGACGCCTGCCGCGGCGCGCGCGAGGTCGTGATCGGCAAGCTGACCGGTCACAACGGCGCGGTGGCGAACCTCACGGCCAAGCCGAAGATCATCGGCTGCGCGCCGACGGTCACGCTCAAGCGCCGCGGCAACGGCAAGCTGCGGGCCACGGCCAAGCCCGGCCGCGACGGCGCGAAGATCCGCTCCGTCAAGGTCGGGAAGAAGACGAAGAAGGGCTATCGCGTCACCGTGAAGGACGCGGGCAAGGAGACCTGGAAGCTGGTCGTTAGAGTCCGCCGGTAATGCGCCAGAAGGCCCCCGAGACGTTCGCGGAACGCCTTGAGCAGCTGCAGGAGCTGCGCAAGGCCGTCGTGGACCATGCCTCCGAGAAGGCGGTCGAGAAGCAGCACGCCAAGGGCAAGTACACGGCCCGCGAGCGGATCGAGAAGCTCCTCGACCCAGGCTCCTTCCAAGAGCTGGACACCTACGTGCGCCACCGCACGGTCGACTTCGACATGCAGAAGAACCGACCGTGGGGTGATGCCGTCGTCACGGGCCACGGGCTCATCGACGGCCGCCGCGTGTGCGTCTTCTCGCAGGACTTCACCGTCTTCGGGGGCTCGCTGGGCGAGGTGATGGCCGAGAAGATCGGCAAGGTCATGGACCTGGCCGAGAAGATCGGCTGCCCGGTGATCGGCATCAACGACTCCGGCGGCGCGCGCATCCAGGAGGGCGTCGTCTCCCTGGCCGGGTACGCGGACGTCTTCTACCGCAACGTCCGCGCCTCGGGCGTGATCCCGCAGATCTCGCTGGTGATGGGTCCGTGCGCGGGCGGCGCCGTGTACTCGCCCGCGATCACCGACTTCATCTTCATGGTCAACGAGACCTCGCACATGTTCATCACGGGGCCCGACGTGATCAAGACCGTGACGGGCGAGGAGGTCGGCTTCGAGGACCTCGGCGGGGCGATGTCCCACGCGTCCAAGTCCGGCGTCGCGCAGTTCGTGGCCGAGGACGAGGACGCGTGCCTCGAGGACGCGCGCTACCTGCTCAGCTTCCTGCCGCAGAACAACCTGGAGACGGCGCCGCGCGTCGCGCCGGCCGACGATCCGGAGCGGATGGACGAGGCGCTCGACTCGATCGTCCCCGACAACGCGAACAAGCCCTACGACATCCGCGACGTGATCCGCCTCGTGGTCGACGGCGAGGAGTTCCTCGAGGTCCACGAGCACTACGCGCAGAACATCGTCGTCGGCTTCTCGCGCCTGAACGGGCACGCGATCGGCGTGGTCGGCAACCAGCCCAAGGCGATGGCGGGCGTGTTGGACATCGACGCGAGCGCGAAGGCCGCGCGCTTCGTCCGCTTCTGCGACGCGTTCAACCTGCCGCTGCTGACGTTCGTCGACGTGCCCGGCTTCCTTCCCGGCACCTCGCAGGAGTGGGGCGGGATCATCCGCCACGGCGCGAAGCTCCTGTACGCCTACGCCGAGGCGACCGTGCCCAAGCTGACCGTGATCACGCGCAAGGCGTACGGCGGCGCCTACGACGTCATGGCCTCCAAGCACCTGCGCTCGGACTTCAACTTCGCCTGGCCGACGGCCGAGATCGCCGTGATGGGCCCGGAGGGCGCGGTGAACATCATCCACCGCCGCGACATCGCCGCCTCACCGACGCCCGAGGAGCGCCGCGCGAAGCTGATCGACGACTACAAGGCGCGCTTCGCGAACCCGTACACCGCGGCCGAGCGCGGCTACGTCGACGACGTGATCATCCCCCACGAGACCCGCCCGAAGCTGATCGCCTCGCTCGAGGCCCTGCTCACCAAGCGCGAGCCGGGGCCCAAGCGCAAGCACGGGAACATCCCGCTCTAGCCGCGCCGCACGCCGTCGATCAGGACGTCCAGGAGACGGTGTGCGCGTCCGCGGTCGCTGACCAGGAAGACGCCGCCGAGCAGCGCCGCGACGTCCGTGGCGTCCACGTCGGTGCGCGCGGCGCCGGCCTCCTGCGCCGCCGCGAGCAGCCGGGCGAGGCCGCTCATGACCACGGCGCGCGAGTCGGCGTGGACGTCGTGATCGGTGAGGACGACCGCCTGCAGCGCATCCGAGAGCCCCCGCTCGGTCTCGAGCAGGTCGATGCAGGCGTGCAGCCAGGCGGCCAGCGCCTCCCCGGGCGGACGCTCGCGCAGCAGCGTCTCCGCCGCGTCCGCCAGCCGGTCGACCTCGTCGCGGTAGGTGGCCTCGACCAGCTCCTGGACCGTGGGGAAGTGCCGGTACGCCGTCCCGACCCCGACCCCCGCGGCCCGGGCGACGTCCGCCAGCGCCACGCCGGTGCCGTGCTCCGCGAACAGCTCGCGCGCGGTGGCGATCAGCCGTTCGCGGTTGCGGCGCGCGTCCGCCCGGCGGCCACTATTGGAATCGGAATCCATTTCCACTTATCTGCTACGGTCTCGTCACAACTGGAATTCGATTCCACTTTAGGAGATCGCCATGCCTGAGTCCCTCATCACCACGCCGTTCGGCTTCGACTCGACCGCGGCCGACGTGATCGCGGGCATCGACCTGACCGGCAAGCGCGCGATCGTCACGGGCGGCTCGTCCGGGATCGGCGTGGAGACCGCCCGGGCGCTCGCGGGCGCCGGCGCGGAGGTCACGCTCGCCGTCCGCAACGTCACCGCCGGCGAGCGGGTGGCGCGCGACATCGGGGGCGACGTGCGCGTCGGCGCGCTCGACCTGGCCGACCAGGCGTCGGTCGGCGCCTTCGTGGACGCATGGGCCGGTCCGCTGGACATCCTCGTCAACAACGCCGGCGTGATGGCGCTGCCCGAGCTCCAGCGCTCGGCCGAGGGCTGGGAGCGGCAGTTCGCGACCAACCACATGGGGCACTTCGCGCTCGCGCTCGGGCTGCACGACGCGCTGGCGTCGGCCGGCGCCGCGCGGGTCGTCGCGGTCAGCTCGATCGCGAACCTCCGCGCCGGCGTCGATTTCGACGACCTGCACTTCCACCGCCGCGCCTACGACCCGATGGTCGCGTACGGGCAGTCGAAGACCGCGAACGTCCTGTTCGCCGTCGAGGCCCACCGGCGCTGGGCCGCCGACGGCATCACGGCCAACGCCCTGCACCCGGGCGCGATCCTCGACTCGAACCTGTCCCGCCACATGGACCCCGACGTGCTCGAGCAGCTGCGCACCTCCGGCCGCTACCGCTACAAGACGCTCGAGCAGGGCGCCGCGACGTCCGTGCTGCTGGCCACCTGGCCGGCGCTCGAAGGCCACGGCGGGCACTACTTCGAGCACGGGAACGAGGCCCCGGTGACCGACGACTACGCGGCGGGGCACGGCGTCGCCGCGTACGCGCTCGACCCGGCGAACGCGCAGCGGCTGTGGGCCGTCTCGCTCGAGCTGCTGGGACGGACCGGCTAGCCCGTCGCGGCCGTCGGCTGCCCGGAGCCGCCGCCGCTGTCGTTGGTCACCCAGGCGGCGATCGCCTTGCCGGTCGGCGTCAGCGCGATGCTCGGCCAGAGCGCGTTGTGCGCCGGGTCCGAGAGCGTGGTGTCGGGGCCGAACGCGCCACCGGCGGGCCGGAGCGACGCGTGGACGGACCACTTGGCGCCCTGCGTCGCCCAGGCGAGCGCCGCGGCGTTGCCGGGGCCTCCCGCCAGCGAGAGCCCTTCGGCGTGCTCGGCGAGCGCCTGCGCGGCGCCGAACGGCGCGCCCGGCGCGCGGGTGAAGGCCTCGAGCGTGCCGCCTTCCTCGTAGCGGGAGCCCGGCTTGGCCCACGCGACGGTCGCGGTGCCGTCGGCCGAGAACGCGGCGGCGACCTGCGACCCGCTCGACGTGCCCTTGCCGCCGGTCGAGAGGACGGTGGTCGGGCCGAGCGCCGCGCCGACGGCCCCGCTCGCCACGCGCAGGCTGGTCGTGGCGGCCGGTTGGGCCAGGTAGGCGACTTGCACGGCGCCGTCCGCGCCGACGGCGAGCGCGACGTCGGACCAGTTGCCGCCGTCGGGCAGCACCTGGTCGGCGCCGAACGTGCCGTCGGCCGCGGTGATCGCGTGCAGCGCCGCGTCCGGGCCGGACTGGACCTGCCACGTGAGCGCGGCGCGGCCACCGTCGCCCGCTGCGAGCTGGAACGTCGGCCGCAGCTTGCCCGCCGTCGGCGGCGACACCGTCTGCGGCCGGTCGAAGCGGGTCTGGCCGGGCCGCCGGATCGCGGCCTGCACGCGCCACCCCGCAGGGTCGTGCCACTGCCACGCGGCGACCGCGGTGCCGTCGGCGGCGACCGCGAGCCGCGGCTGCGTGGCCGAGTGGCTGCCGTCGGAGATCGTGTACGCCCTCACGCGCGTGCCGTCGGCGAGCACGATCCGAGCGCGGATGCGCTGCACCGGCTTGTGCCGGCGGACGGTCAGCGCGACCACGCCGCCGGACGCGTCCGCGCCGAAGTCCCACACCCGCTCGTACGGGTCGGCGGTGGTGATCGGCTCGGGCGCGCCGAGCCCCTTCGAGAGCGACGCGGCCGGCTTGAGCCAGCCGGTGAGGACGGAGCCGTCGAACGCGCCGGTGGCGACCACGTTGGCCTCGTCGGCGCCGGAGAGCGTGGCGGGCGGCGTCCACGCGTCAGCCGCGGGCGCCGCGGCCGCGGCGGCGACCAGGGTCACGGCCACGGCGGGAAGCATCTTGGACATCACGATCCAGGCTGGCGCGCGCGGATGAGCTTCGGGCCTCCCCTAGGGGTGAACGCACATGCACCTACGATCCCCGCCGTGGCTGACCGACCGGGCATCGGTGCGCGCCGCTGCAGTCCTTCGTGGTCGTCGGCGTGACGCTGTTCACGGTCCGGCTCGGGCATCTGAGCTCGTTCGGGCCGCGGGTCGTCCCGGCGCTCGTGAGCGCGCTGCGCGCCGATGGCATCGCGCTCGTCACGCGCGAGCACATGGACGCTGTAAGCTGCCACGCCTTCGGCGACCGCCTCGCGTTTGAGCTACGAGTACGACATCTTCGTGAGCTACACGCGCGCTGGCGTAGCGGGCGACTGGGTCCGCAACTACTTCCACGGAGAGCTTCGCGGGTGGCTCGAGGAGACCATGGAGACCCCGCCACGCATCTTCTGGGACCGCGACATCGAGACCGGACAGAACTGGCCGCAGAAGCTGCAGGACGCGCTCGCGCGCTCGCGTTTCCTCGTCCCGGTCTTCACCCACACGTACTTCCGCTCCCGGTGGTGCATGTCCGAGTTCGACACCATGGCTGCGCGCTGCGAGGACGCTGGCGACGCCGCGTTGATCTTCCCCGTGAGGTTCCACGGAGACCGGGCGCAGTTCCCGGAGCGCGCTCGGTCGATCCAGGACACCGACATGCGCGACTGGGCGTACACCACGCGAGGGTTTGCTGACACGTCGAAGTACCTGGACTTCGTGGACGCCGTCAAGGCCCTCTGCCAGGCCATCGCCGCGGCCGTTCCGCATGCGCCGGCGTGGTCCGCCGACTGGCCGACGCTGCAAGTGACGCCGACGGCTCCTGCGCCCATGGTGGTGGTCCCGCGCCTATGAGTGCCCACCACGCCAGCGGGACGATTTGCACGTTCTACTCCTACAAGGGCGGGGTCGGCCGCTCCATGGCCTTGGCGAACGTCGCGGCGCTGCTCGCGCAGTGGGGGCACCGGGTGCTCTGCGTCGACTGGGACCTCGAGGCCCCGGGCCTGCACCTGTATTTCGACCCCTGGCTCGACGACACGCCGGTGCGGGGGGTCGTCGAGCTGATCGACGATCTCGCCGACGGCAAGCCCTTCAGCGTCACGGACTACACGACCACGGTGAACCTGCCGAACATGCTCGGCCATCTCGAGGTCATGCCGGCGGGTGGGCTCGACGAGTCGTTCGTCGGACACGTCCAGGCGCTGGACTGGGATCAGCTGTACGCGAACGGACTGGGCACCCGCCTGGAGGAGTTGCGCGAAGCGTTCAAGCGCGAGTACGACTTCGTGCTGTTGGACAGCCGGACGGGCATCACGGACATCGGCGGCATCTGCACCGTCCAGCTGCCCGACCTGATCGCCTTCTGCTGCACGCCGAACCACCAGAGCCTGGACGGGGTGCTGGACGTCATGCGACGGTCGGCCGAGAGCCGGCAAGTGCTGCCCTTCGACCGCGGGCAGGTCCCGTCGTTCCCCGTCATCACCCGCTTCGAAGCGACGATCGAAGTCGAGCTGGCGCGCGAGTGGATGAGGCTCTTCGAGCAGCGCCTCGGCCCGATGGTCGAGACGTTCAAGCACGTCGAGGTCGCCACGAGCGACCTGCTGGCCCAGCTGCGCATCCCACACGTGGCCCACTGGAGCTTCGGCGAACGGTTGGCGGTGATCGAGGAAGGCACGTCGGACCCACTGTGGATCGGGCACGCGTTCGAGACCCTCGCCGCCGTCGTCGCTCACCGGACGGAGCGCACGGAGCTGCTGATCGGCAACCGCGAGAGCTACGTCGACACGGCGAGAAGCCAGCGCGGACGCGCTCAGAAGGCACGTGACAGCGACGTGTTCGTGGCCTTCGCTCGCTCGGACGCGCGGTTTGGACGAGCCCTCGCCCGCGAGCTTCGCCAGCGAGGTCTACGCGTTGCCGACGACGCTGGCCCTGTGCGGCTCGGACGGCTGAGACGCGCCCGCAACCTCGCGATCCTCGTCGACCGCGACGGATCATCGATGGGTGACATCGAACTCGAGCAGTTCCTGTCTGAGCACGCAGCCGATCGCACCCCTCGACGCGTGTTCCCTGTGCTGCGCGGCGAGCACGCCCGCACGCCGAAGATCGTTTCCAGGCACTTCGCCATCGACGCCCGCGACAGCCCACCATCCGCCGTCGCGGACCGGATCGCCATGCCGGCCCTGTGGCAGCGATTCGAAGAGCTGCTCCGCGAGCGTGGGATCCACGATTCGGCAACGCTCACCGCAGCGGGCCGTCACGCGAGCCTGCTGATCGACGTCGGTGAGCTCGACGACGCGCGCACCTTCATAGAAGAGCTGGAGTCCGAGATCGTCGACGACGACGCGCAGTACTCGTTCGCGGGATACGAGGTGCTCGGACTTCGAGCGACTCTGTGCCAGGCCGGCGCCGACCGGCTCGCGGCCCTCGAGGTTCGCCGTCGTCAACTCGCGAGCTTCGACCAGTTCCGGCACGCGGACACGCGCGCACACGCGGACGCCAAGCTCGCTCTGGCGGACGCCCTGGTCGACGCGAACCAGTACGACGAGGCCTTGACGCAGGTCACCGAAGCGCATGCGCTGCTGTCGCACCTGCTCGGATCATCTGCATTGAAGACCTTCGACGCACAGCTGTCCTTCGGACGTGTCCTCGCTCACAGCGGTGACTCGGAGCAAGCGCTCGACCTGCTGACCGGGCTCTGGAACGAGCTCGAGCGGAAGTTCGGAGCGACGCACAAGCTGACGCTCAAAGCCCAGAGCACGCTCGCAGAGGCCCGGTGCATGGCCGGCGACCTGGCCGGCGGCCTCAGGCTGCAGCGTCACGTCGTCGAGGTTCGCACCGCACGTTCGGACCGAGTTCACGAGTTGGCCCTCGAGGCGAAGGCGACCCTCGCCGACATGCTCGAAGCCGGAGAGGCGACGGACGAGTCGGTGGCCTTGCGCGAGAGCGTCGCGGACGGCTATCAGCAGCTTCGCGGCAGCGCTCGCCCCGAGACGCTGAGAGCCGAGTTTGCACATGCGCGCGCGATGGCGGCGACCGGCGACACGGGTCGAGCCGTGGACCTCGTGCGAGAGGTCCTCGAGATCGCGGTCGACCACCTGTCCTACTCGCATCCGGTCCGCATTGACGGCTACGCGGCCGCGGGGGCGGTGCTGCGCACCGCCGGTCTGCTGGTGGAGGCTGCCGAAGTGCTGCACCGTGGCGAGGAGGCGGTCGCCCGACTCGATGTCAATCATCCGCTTCGTCTGTCGATGCTCGACGAGATCGCGACGACGCAAGAGCGGCGTGGCTATTTCGAAGGCGCACGGAAGCTGCGGGAGCAGATCCTCATCAGCCGCACCCAGGTGCTCGGTGAGGGCCACTCGCAGACGCTCATGGCGATGTCGCATCTGGCGATGACCCTGGCCGCGATGGGCGACTTCGAGGCCGCGCTGCGGTTGGACGAGCGAGTCGTGAGCAGCGCGCAGCTCCGGTTCGGGCGCGCGGATGAGCTCGTCGTGCGGACCAAGCAGCATCTTGCGCAGACGCTCGACATCCTCGGACGGACCGACGAAGCGGAGTGGTTGCTCGTCGAGGTGATGCGCACGCTGGAGAACGACCTCGGCGAGGCCCACCTCGAGACGCAGCGTGCACGCCTCACGCTGGGTGACATGCTGATGCGCCGGGGTGCGCACGAGCGCGCGCTCAGTGAGATCCGACGAGCGGCGGAGGTCATGCGCGCCACACTCGGGCCGACGCACCCTGAGACGTTCTCCGCGGACGCGTTGCTCGGCGTCGCGCTGAACTACGCGGGTCACCCCGAAGCCGCGGAGTCGGAGCTCTCGACGACGTTCGAGCAGATGGCGCATGTGCTGGGTCCGGACCACCCCCGAACGCTGTCGACCGCGTGGGCGTGGTTCGGCGTGCTGCGCACCCTCGCGCGCCACGACGAAGCGCTTGAAGTCATCGCAGCCGTCGTCGCGGGTCGGAGCCTGCTCTACGGCGACACCCACCCGAGCACTGTCGACGCGATGCAGAAGCAGGTCGAGCTGCTCGACGAGATCGGCGACCGGTCAGGTGCCGAGGCGATCCGCCGGCGGATCGCCGTCGCCATGCGAACCCCGCCACTCGTCTGATCAGATGCCGCTGCGGGTCCTGTTGGCCGACGACGAGGTGCTGCTGAGCGCGGGGCTCGCGCGACTGCTCGAGGACGCCGGGATCGAGGTGGTGGCGACGGTCGCGCGCGCGGACCACGTGCTCGGCGCGGTCGCCGAGCACCGGCCGGACGTGGCCATCACCGACGTGCAGATGCCGCCCGAGGGCACCGACGACGGGCTCCGGGCCGCGATCGAGGTGCGCCGCCAGTACCCCGAGACGGCGGTGCTGGTGCTCTCCAACTTCCTCGAGGAGCGCTACCCGCTGGACCTGATCGGCGAGGACGCGAAGGGCGTCGGGTACCTGCTCAAGTCCCGGATCGGCGACGTGGACTCGTTCCTGGACTCGGTGCGGCGGGTCGCGGACGGCGGCAGCGCGCTGGACCCGGAGGTCGTGCAGCGGATGGTGTCCCGGCGCCGGCGCGACTCGCCGATCGACGACCTGACCGCGCGTGAGCGCACCGTCCTCGCCCAGATGGCCGAGGGCAAGTCCAACCACGGGATCGCGGCCGACCTCGGCGTCACCCCCGCGGCCGTCGAGAAGCATGTGACGGGCGTCTTCCACAAGCTCGGGCTCGGTGACGAGCCGCTCCAGCACCGGCGCGTCATGGCGGTGCTGACGATGCTGCGCGCCTCCTAGAGAGGCAACTCCGCGCGGACGGTCGTGCCGCGGCCGTCGCGGACCTCGAACGTGCCGTCGAGCGCGGCCACGCGGTCCTCGAGGCCACGCAGGCCGCTGCCGCCGTCGATGTCGACGCCGCCGCGCCCGTCGTCGGCGACCTCGACGATCAGGCGGCCGTCCGCCTCGCGCACGGTCACGGACGCGGCCGTGGCGTGCGCGTGCTTGAGGACGTTGGTCAGCGCCTCGGCGATCACGAAGTACGCGGCGGCCTCCACCCCGGCCGGGTAGCGCGCCTCGGGGATCGACGCCTCTACGAGCAGCGGGAGCGGCCCGGTCAGCGACTCGACCGCCGCGGCGATCCCGCGGTTCGTCAGGATCTGGGGGTGGATGCCCGCGCCGAGCTCGCGCAGCTCGGCGATCGCGGCGTCGACGTCGCCGGCGGCGGCGTCGAGCAGGGCGCGCGTCGCGTCGTCGGCGCCGCGACCGGCCAGGCGCAGCGCGAGCAGCACGCGCACGAGCCGTTGCTGCGCGCCGTCGTGCAGGTCGCGGCCGAGCCGGCGGCGCTCGGCGTCCGCGGCCTCGACGATCCGGGCGCGGGACGCGTGGATCTCCGCCGCGCGGGCGCGCTCGACCGCCTCCCGCCGGGCCGCGACCTCGTCCTCCATGCGTGAGGTGACGTCGCGGAAGACGACCACCGCGCCGCGGCCCTCGGGCATCGCCAGCGGCGCGCTGCTGTAGGCGACGCGGAACTTCGAGCCGTCCTTGCGCCAGAAGCAGTCGCCGTACACGCGTACGGTCTCGCCCGTCAGACGCGGACGCAGCATCGGGCACTGCGCCTGCGGGAAGTGGCTCCCGTCCCAGTGCGAGTGGTGGATCGTCGGGTGGCTCACGCGCCCCAGCAGCTCGTCCTCCTCGTACCCGAGCGCGCGCAGCGCGGCCGGGTTGGCGAACACCACCCGGCCGTCGGGATCGACGAGGTAGACGGCGTCGGCGACGGCCTCCAGCAGCGCGGCGAGCACGTCACGCGGGGCGGTTCCGAGGCGCTCGACGTCGGCCACGGTCGGGTTCTACCGAGGGTCGGCGTCGGGTTCTCCCGACCGCCGGTCTCGGATCAGGACCCGATGTCCCAACCGAAGGTCGAAAACCCCGGACCGCCGGTCGGTGGGGGCGCGCGGGCCGCCGCGAGATCGTGTGCCGCACAGCTTCCAGAGGAGGAACAGGACATGGCGGTAGAGCCCAAGCTCAGCGACGCGGAGATCGCGAGCCTGATGGAGATCCCCCACCCGACGAAGGAGACGGGGGCGTCGATCTACGGGGCGACGAAGGTCTTCCCCGACTACCAGGCCGAGCCCGGCGAGACGTACCTGGGCATGGTCCACGGCATCGTGCACGAGTCGTCGGTGAGCTTCGTGGCCGTGCTGCTGGCGATCCGCGCGCAGCGCAAGGGCTTCGAGAGCGCCCTCTACTTCTTCGGCATCGGGTCCCTGAACTGCCTCGCCACGCGCGGCTTCCCGACCGTCGGCAGCGAGCTGTTCCCGGGCATGCGCAACGAGAACAACCAGCTCGCGAAGTTCATCGAGGAGGGCGGCAAGGTCTTCGCCTGCCGGCTCGGCCTCGCGCTTCACGGCGCGCGCGAGGAGGACCTGATGGAGGGCGTGATCCCCTGCCATCCGCTCGACATGCAGGACGCGATGATCGAGTACGCGCGCAAGGGCGCGATCATCAACACCACCTGGATGTTCTAGGTGGATCTCGCGCTCCGCACCGAGCTCGCGGTCCGCGGGCTGCGCGCCGCGCCGCCGCCGGTGCGCCGGCGCGCGGGCGCCGGTCCCTCCGACGACGGGCACTTCACCCTGCGCGGCGGGTGCGGAGCGACGCTGCCGCTCGCGCAGGACTCGCCGTTCGAGCTCGACGATGGCGGCCGCCTGACGCGCGACGGCGTGGTCGTCGAGGACGCCATGGTCGAGCCGATCCAGCGTCCGCGCTTCTACGACCTGACCACGGCCGACGGCGTCAGGTACGAGGCGATCGCCCGCCTGCACGGCACGCACGTGCTCGCCACGACCGTCGTGCAGACGTGCATCCGCTACACGCAGGAGTCGACGCGCTGCCGCTTCTGCACGATCGAGGAGTCGCTGCGGGCCGGCGCGACGACCCAGGTCAAGTTCCCCGAGCAGCTCGCCGAGGTGGCCGCCGCCGCCGTGCGGCTGGACGGCGTGCGGCAGATGGTGATGACCACCGGCACGTCGAACGGCGCCGACCGCGGCGCCAAGCACCTCGCGCGGTGCGTGCGCGCGGTCAAGGCGGCAGTGCCGGACCTGCCGATCCAGGTGCAGATCGAGCCCCCGGTCGAACTGGAGTGGATCGACGCGCTGCACCTCGCCGGTGCGGAGGCGATCGGCATCCACGTCGAGTCGATGGACCCGGACGTCCGTGCGCGGTGGACGCCGGGCAAGGCGTCCGTGCCGCTGTCGCGCTACTGGCAGGCGTGGGAGCGCGCGGTGGCCGTGTTCGGCCGCAACCGCGTCTCCACGTACCTGCTGGTCGGCCTCGGTGAGGACCCGGACGCGCTGGTCGCGGACGCCGAGGCGCTGATCGACCGCGGCGTGTACCCGTTCGTCGTGCCGTACCGGCCGCTGGTCGGCTCGCTCGCGCACGCCGACGGCGTCCCAGCGCCCGACCCGGCGACGCTGCTCTCCGTCACCTCGCGCGTGGCCAACGCACTCGCGCTGGCGGGGATGCGCGGGGCGGACCAGGGCGCGGGCTGCGCGGCCTGCGGAGCCTGCTCGGCGCTCCAGGCGGCGGGCGGATGAGCGACCTGCTGGAGCTGTTGGCGGGGCCCGCGCCGCGCGTCGGCGCGGCGGGGTCGTCGCCGCGGCGTTCCCGCGGGGCGGTGCGGTCGCCACGCCGGTCGGTCGTGGTCGAGGCCTCGACCGCCCAGCGGGACGCGTACCGGGCCCTGCGACGGCGCGCGTTCGTCGAGCAGCAGGGGTTGTTCGCCGGGCACGACGAGGACGCGGCCGACCTCGATCCCCTGACGATCGTGCTCGTCGCCGTCGACCTCGGCGGGACCGTGCTCGGTGGCGTGCGCCTGCATCCCGAGGACGCGCGGCTCGGCTGGTGGCGCGGCAGCCGGCTCGTGGCGGCCGACGGGCGGATCGGCGCGCAGCTCGTGCAGGCCGCGTGCGCGCGGGCGGCCACCGCAGGGGCGCTGCGCTTCGACGCGCACGTGCAGCCGCGGTTGACCACGTTCTTCGGCCGGCTCGGCTGGGAGCGCGTGCGCCCGATCGAGGTCGCGGGCGCGGCGCACGTGCTGATGCGCTTCCCGCTCACCCGGCTCGCCGACACGGCCGCCGTGAAGGCGCCGCTGGGCGAGCTCCTCCACGGCCTGCTCCCGCGCGACCGCTGGCTCGGCGACGACGGCGTGCCCGTGCCCGGGACGGACGTGGTGGCGTGCGTCGACGCGATCGTGCCCGCGATGGTCGAGCGCGACCCCGAGTGGGCCGGCTGGTGCGGGATGCTCGTGACCGCGCACGACCTGTCCGCGATGGGCGCCGAGCCGACCGGCGCGCTGGACACGGTCGGCGGTCGCGACGCCGCGCACGTCGAGGCCGTCCTGCGTGGCGTGAAGGCGGGGGCCGAGGCCTTCTCCCTGCCCGTCCTGGGCGGCCACACGCACCTCGGCGTGCCCGCCGCGCTCAGCGTCACCGGGCTCGGCCGGACGGAGCATCCGGTCGCCGCGTCCGGCGGCCGCGCCGGCGACCCGCTCCATCTGTGCGCCGACCTCAGCGGCGGCTGGCGCCCCGGCTACACGGGCCGCCAGTGGGATTCCACTTCACGCCGCACCCGCGAGGAGCTGGCGCCGATGCTCGCCGCGGTCCGCGCTGCCCGGCCGAACGCCGCCAAGGACGTGTCGATGGCGGGCATCGTCGGCACGATCGGGATGCTCGCCGAGGCGAGCGGCACCGGCGCGACGCTCGACGTCGCCGCCATCCCGGCGCCCACCAGCGCCGAGCTCGCGGACTGGCTGACGTGCTTCCCCGGCTTCGCGGTCGTCGCCGCCGGCCAAGCGCCGACCGCCCCCGAGACCGTCACCGCGCGCTGCGGGACGCTGACCGCCGAGCCCGGCGTGCGCCTGCGCTGGCCCGACGGCGAACTGACCACCGCGCTCACGAGCGCCCCGACCGGACTGGGACCCGCATGTTGACCATCGCCGCCGCCGCGGCGCCCTTCGGACGCGACCTGCAGCGCAGCTACGCGACGATCGCCGCCCTCATCGACGAGGCGCGCGCCGCGGGCGCGCAGCTGCTCGTCCTGCCGGAGGCCGCGCTCGGCGGCTACGTCGAGACCCTGCACGGCGACACCGAGCCGCCACCCGCGCTGGACCCCGACGGCCCGGAGCTGCGGACCGTGATGGAGCTGGCCAAGGACATGGTCGTGTGCGTCGGCTTCTGCGAGGACGGCGGCGACGGGCTCCGCCACAACGTCGCCGCGTGCGTCAGCGGCGACGGCCTGCACGGCTTCCACCGCAAGATCCACATGCCGCTCGACGAGGGCCGCTTCACCACGCCGGGCGACCGCCTCGCCGCGTTCGACACGCCGGTCGGCCGGCTCGGGATGCTGATCTGCTACGACAAGGCCTTCCCGGAGGCCGCGCGCACGCTCACGCTCGACGGCGCCGAGGTGCTGTGCTTCCTGAGCGCCTGGCCGCGCAGCGCGACCAACCCGGCCGCCGACCTGACCGACGACCGCCAGTGGCGTCGGGCCGAGCTGTGGGACCGCGCCCGCGCGGCCGAGAACTCGCTGTTCGTCGCCTCCGCCAACCAGAGCGGCAGCTTCGGCCGGCTCGACTTCCTCGGCGGCGCGCGGATCGTCAACCCCGGTGGGGACGTCGTGGCCGGCACCGGCCCGGACCCGGGCCTCGCGATCACCACCGTCGACCTCGCCGAAGCGCTCGAGAAGGCCCGCCGCGCGCTGTCGCCCGTCCGCGACCTGCGGCCCGACGTCTACCGCACGGCCGAGCCGATCCCATTCTGATGCCGACCGTCGACTTCACCCTCCGCTGGGCGGACGGCACCGAGCAGCGCTGCCAGTCGCCGTCGACCGCGATCGAGCGGTTCCTCGCCGAGGGCGCCACGTACCCCCACGAGGAGCTGCTGCGCCGCGCGGACGACGGCCTCGCCGCCGCGAGCCGGCGGGTCGTCGAGGTCTACGGCATGGCGTGCACCGCGGCCTCCGCGCAGCGGGACGCGATCCGCGCCTCCGTCCGGCCCGGCCCGGTGACGGTGACCCGCCTGCACCGCACGCCCAGGCGCGTGCGCTTCCCCGCCCCGCCGCGCCTGGACGGGCACCACGAGGTGGTGGTCATCGGCGGCGGCCAGGCCGGGCTGGCGGTGAGCCACGGGTTGCTCGAGCGCGGGGTCGACCACGTCGTCCTCGAGCGCGACCGCGTGCTGCACAACTGGCGCGACGCCCGCTGGGACGCGTTCTCGCTCGTCACCCCGAACTGGCAGTGCCACCTTCCCGGCCACCCGTACCGCGGCGACGACCCGGACGGGTTCATGGTCAAGGACGAGATCCTCGCCTACGTCGAGCCGTACGCGCACGGCAAGCCCGTCTACGAGGGCGTGACCGTGCACGCGGTCAAGCCGGGCTTCACGATCGAGACGAGCCACGGCACGCTGACCGCCGACCAGGTCGTGCTCGCGGTCGGCGGCTACCACGTGCCGCGCGTGCCGTACCCCGCGCTCGGGGGCCTGCACAGCGACCGCTACCGCAACCCGGACGCGCTCCCCGACGGCCCGGTGCTCGTCGTCGGCACGGGCCAGTCCGGCGCGCAGATCGCGGAGGACCTGCACCTGGCCGGGCGTGAGGTCCACCTGGCCGTCGGCACCGCACCGCGCGTCGCCCGCTTCTACCGCGGCCGCGACTGCGTGGCCTGGCTGCACGACATGGGCCACTACGACATGCCGGTCACCGAGCACCCGCAGGGCAAGGGCGCCCGCCATGAGGCCAACCACTACGTGACCGGCCGCGGTGGCGGGCATGACCTCGACCTGCGCGCCTTCGCGCGGGAGGGCATGCACCTGCACGGCCGCCTCACGCACGTGCAGGACGGCACGCTGCACTTCGCCGGCGACCTGGAGGCCAACCTCGACGCCGCCGACGCCACGATGGAGCGGATCAAGGACGCGATCGACCGCCACATCGCGGCCCACGGCCTCGACGCGCCGACCGAGCCCCGCTACGTGCCGGTGTGGCGCCCGCCGACCGACGGCTCCGGGACGCTCGACGCGTCCGCCGTCAGCACGATCGTCTGGGCCACCGGCTTCCGCTCCGACTGGTCCTTCGTGCACGTCCCCGACGCGTTCGACGCCGACGGCCACCCGGAGCACCTCAGAGGCGTGACGGACGAGCCCGGCCTGTACTTCGTCGGCCTGCCGTGGCTGCACACCTGGGGCTCGGGGCGGTTCGCGGGCATCGCGCGGGACGCCGAGCACCTCGCCGGGGTGATCGGCGCCCGCGCGGCGCGTCCGCAGGCCGCCTGAGCTACGCCGTCCCGGTCGCGAGCTTGGGCTTCTGCTTGCGACCGCGGACGGTGAGCACGGTCTTGGTGCCGGTCGCGCCCGGCTTGGTCACCGTGACCGTGACCTTGGCGCCCTTGGCCAGCTTGTGCTTGGCCTTGAACAGCGTGGTGAGCTTGCGCGTGCCCTGCTTGACGTCCTTGTAGGTCTTGCTCTTGACCGGGCAGCCCTTGCCGGAGCAGGTGAGCCTGATCGTCTCGCCGCCGGCGAGCTTGGAGACCTCGACCCGCGTGAGGCGGGTGCGGGTGCCGCTGAACGCCCACTTGAAGGTGATCTTCGCGGCGAGCTTGGCCTTGGGCGGGAGCGGCGGCATCCGCGACACCGACGCGTTGCCGGTGGTGGTCGTGCCCTCCGCGTTGGTGGCACGAACGCGGGCGAAGCCGTCCCCCACGAAGTCGGCCGGGAGCGTGACCGTCAGCGGCACACCGCCGACGCCCGCCGGCACGGTGATCGGCGGCGTCGACCGGCCGAGCGCCGCGGTGCTCCCGTAGTCGACGACGACCGTGGTGTCGTTGCCACGCGGGTCGACCGTCGTGTTGAGCATCCCGCCGTCCATCACGCCGACGGTGTTGGTCACCCGCGGCGCGGTGCTCACGTACCGCAGCACGCGCGCGTTCGCGCGGTCGGTGACGTAGAGGTCCTCGTCGAGTCCGTTGACGATCTCCGCCGGCTGGCCGCCGGGCGCGAGGAAGCTGAACGCGCCGTCCCCGCCGATGCGGGCGAGGTTCCCGCTCTCGCGGCCGGTCACGTACGTCTGGCCGCCCGGCCCGGTGACGATGCCGATGGGCGTGGTCAGCGTGCCGCCGGCCGGGGTCAGCACGGGCGCGGCGCCGCCGTCCAGCGTGAGCGGATAGCGCGCCACCTGGCCGAGGTTCGTGACCGCGACCGACAGGTTCGTCCCGTCGCTGGCGACCGCGGTCGCCCCGCCGCCCGCCGGGACCGCGACCTGCGACTCGACCGTCAGCGCGGAGCCGAGCGCCATGCGGCGGACCACGTCGCCGTCGGCGTCGGGGGCGTACAGCTTCCCGCCGGACGCGACGAGGTCGTAGACGGTGCCGCGCAGCGTGCGCGTGTCGATGCCGGTGCCGTCCGCGCTCATCGAGCCGACCCGCGAGTCCCCGCAGGAGATGTCGGGCAGCGAGAAGTACATGCGCCCGTCACCGCCGTCGGCGATCGCCACCGGTCCGCACACGAACCCGGTGGGAACGGTGTGGGCACTCGGCGTCGCCGCCGTGGCGTCGAACCAGACGAAGCGGTCACCCGCCGTGTCGGCCAGCCAGACGCGCCCACCCGGTCCAGCGCTGAGCTTCCCCGTGCCGACGCCGGCGTAGCGGTTGAGCACCTGCCCGGACGGCGTGAGCCGCACGACGCTCCCGGCCGTCTCGGACACCCACAGGTTGCCGTCGGGTCCGAGCGCGATGCCGTCGGTGCCCGACTGGAACCCGGCGATCGGCTGGAGCGTCGCGGCGCCGGCCGTGGCGGGGACGAGGCCGATCGCGACGGTCAGCGTCGCGAGGAGTGGTGAGCGCATCGCGCGACACTACCGGGGGTCGCGCAGCAGCAACTCCGTGTTGCGGTCGAGCGTGCGCCCGCGGGCACCGCGCTCGGCCTGCGGGTCGTTCCAGGCCAGCACGCGCGAGACGCTCGCCAGCTGGGACTCCGTGAAGCCCGCCGCCGCCGTGCCCGGCGCGGGCGCCGCGATCGGCGCCGCGTGGTCGAGCACGGTCGTGAACAGCGACAGCGTGCCGTCGCGGTTGTCCATCACCTCGATCAGGCGGCTCTGCTGCGGCGTGTCCGCGTGCGACGCGGTGTTGATCTGCCAGAAGCCCGACTTGCCCCTGCGCACAAGGTCGATCCGGTTGTCGTGCGTGTGCCCGGCGACGTAGGCGATCACGTTCGGGTACTTCAAGAAGAGCGCGCGGAGGGTGGCATTGCCCTTCGTGCCGCGATGGATCGGCGTCGAGCGACGCGGGTCGGCGTCGCAGCCCGGCTTCGGCGTCGGCGCGCACGAGCCGGCGTCCTCGTCCGTGCGCGTGTTGCTCAGCGTCGCCAGCGTGTGGTGGCCGTAGGCGATCACGAGCCGCTTCGCCCGCTTGGCGGCCTTGAGCTTGGCCTCGAGCCACCGGTACTGCGGATGGTCCAGGTTGCCGGTGGAGCCGCCGCCCTCGGCGACCGTGTCCAGCGAGATCAGCTCGACGCCCGCCCGCGGCCGGAACGCGTAGTAGGTCGCGTTGCCGTCGGACGCGCGCCGCTCGGCAGCGTCGACCCGTCCGTACCCGTGGCCGTTCCCGATCTCGCGCTTGTACTCGACCGTCGACAGGATCCGGCGGTCCGGGTCCGGCGGCACGGGCCGCGCACCGGCCAGCAGGGTCGTGATGAACGCCGGGTCGCCGATCCGGCGGAACGCCTCCGCCTCGTCCGCGCCCGCGAACTGCGCGGGATCGAGGCCGAGTGACGGGAACACCTTCAGGCACCCGGTCGCGATCGAGCGGAACAGGTCCACACTCGCCGGCGCGTTGCCCTGCACGAGCCCGTCGTGGTTGCCGCGGGCGTTGTACCAGGGCACGTCCAGGCCGGCCGCGGTGAACGGCTGCTGCGCGCGCTCGAGGAAGCCGGGATAGCGCGGGAACGCGGCGTACGGGCCGCCGGGCGGTGCCGCGTCCGGGTCCCAGAACGCCCGGTAGCGGTCCGCCGGCAGGCCGGGGTAGTCGTCGTAGTCGGCGACGCCCGTGTACTGCCGAGCGGCGACCGCGGCGTTCAGGGCCGCGACCGTGTTGGCATCGGTCGCGCACGGGTTCGCCGCGCTGATCGGCTTGCCCGAGAACGGATCCACGCGCCCGCCGTCGAGGACGGCCTTGAACCACCGGGTCTCGTTGAGCTGCTGGTTGTCGGCCAGGTCGCCGGTGCTGACGACGAAGCCGAGCTTCGCCCGCTTGCCCCGCCCGTCGCGGACCTCGCTCGTGCGGTTGGCGTTGACGTTGCGCACCACCTGGTCGAAGACCTGCAGGCCCACGGCCTCCTGCGGACGCCACGACGACTTGATCTCGCCGCCCGCCCCGTCGAGGAAGTCCACGCGGGCCGGTGACATCTCGTCCGCGATCTGCGGGTCGGTCAGCTGCCCGAAGAACGCGAGCGAGCGCCGCGCCTCGTCGCGGTCGGCGTCGACGCGCACGCCGGGCGGCCGGCGCAGCTGCCGCTTCTCGCCGCCGGCGCGTTCCAGCGCCACATAGCCGCTGCCGGAGGCGGCGCGGATCGTCTCGTCGGTGGTCGACCGGCCGGCCGGATCAGCGGCGGCAACGGGCGCGAGGAGCAGGGCACCCAGTGCCCCGAGGACAGCGGAGCGCATGCCGGCGATCCTGTCATACGCTGGCCGCATGGATGCCGCTTCGCCGGAGGAGGCCGCCGCCGTGCTGGCCGCGATCGAGCAGTTCGAGCGCGACACCGCCCCGCCGCCGGTGGAAGGGGGTCCCACGGTGGTCAGCCGATGGGTCCGGACGGCGAGGCTTGAAGGTGTCGACCGCGATCCAGGGAGGGGGTCCTGGACTTGAGGTGTGGGGGGGTCACCGGTCGGCCGGCGGCCCCATTGTGCCGACCGACCGGTTCCCACTTGAGCCGCCCATCAAAGGCCCCAGGATGAGAGCGGCTATGACCTCTGGAACGCACCGTCGCGCGGGAACTTGCGCTCACCAGAGGCGACGTCGTTTTTCTTACAAACCCGGGGTCCAGGCGTAGCGCTCGACGAACGGCGGACGCAGCACGGTGACGCTCGTGTTGCCCGGTCCGATGACGGTCTGCGGGTCCGCGCCGGTGACGTGCGTCAGCGCCGCGCGGATCGCGCCGCCGTGGCAGACGACGAGCCACTCGCCCCCGGCCGCGGCCAGCTCGTCGAGCGCGCCGCCGACGCGGGCGACGAACTGCGCCCACGACTCGCCGTCGTCGGCGTGCAACGGACCACCGCGCCACGCGCCCTGCTGCTCGTCGTCGAACTCGGAGATCATCCGGCCGGCCCAGCCGCCGAGGTCGATCTCCCGCCAGCGCGGGTCCCGGTGCGCGTCGGGGTAGCCGAGCAGGGCGGCGGTCTCGCTCGCCCGCTGCAGGTCGCTGGTCACCACCTGCTCGCAGCGCGGCAGAAAGGGGCGCAACGCCTCCGCCTCGGCGCGGCCGGCGTCGGACAGTGGCGTGTCGGTCTGGCCCTGCAGGCGACCGTGCGCGTTGTAGGTCGACTGGCCGTGGCGGACCAGGAGGATGCGGGGAGGGGTTAGAGTCACGCGCCCCCATGTTTACTAGGGTCCTGGTCGCCAACCGCGGCGAGATCGCGGTGAGAGTCATCCGAGCGTTGGACGAGCTCGGCATCGAGTCGGTGGCGGTCTACTCGGAGGCCGACCGCGAAGCGCAGCACGTCAAGCGCGCCACCCACGCCTACCTGCTCGGCCCGGGTCCTGCGGCGGAGTCCTACCTGAAGGTGGACAAGCTGCTGGAGGTCATCCAGGAGTCCGGCGCCGAGGCCGTGCACCCGGGCTACGGGTTCCTGGCCGAGAACGCGGCGTTCGCCCGCGCGCTAGAGGACGCCGGCGTGACGTTCATCGGACCGCCCGCTTCGGCGATCGAGGCGATGGGCTCCAAGACGAAGGCGCGCGAGCTGATGCAGGACGCGGGCGTGCCGATCGTGCCCGGCACGACGGACCCGGTGGAGTCGCTCGAGGACGCGCAGCGGATCGCCGAGGAGATCGGCTACCCGGTCGCGGTCAAGGCCGCGGGCGGCGGCGGTGGCAAGGGGTTCCGCGTCGCGCTCGAGCCGGACAAGCTCAAGGACGCGTTCGAGGGCGCGGCGCGCGAGGGCGAGAAGTTCTTCTCCGACGCGACCGTCTACCTCGAGCGCTACCTGCCGGACCCGCGCCACGTCGAGGTGCAGGTGCTGGCCGACGGCCACGGCCACGTCGTCCACCTGGGCGAGCGCGACTGCTCGATCCAGCGCCGCCACCAGAAGCTGATCGAGGAATCCCCGGCGCCGCTGGTCGACGCCGAGCTGCGCGAGCGGATCGGCACGATCGCGGTCGAGGCCGCGCGCGCGGTGGACTACCGCGGCGCGGGCACGATCGAGGGCCTGCTCTCCTCCGGCGGCGAGTACTTCTTCCTGGAGATGAACACGCGCGTGCAGGTCGAGCACTGCGTGACCGAGGCGGTCACCGGCGTCGACATCGTGCGCGAGCAGATCCTGATCGCCGCGGGCGAGCCGCTGTCCTTCGGCCAGGACGACATCCGCTGGCACGGCCACGCGATCGAGTGCCGCATCAACGCCGAGGACGCGGCGAAGAACTTCGCGCCGGCCCCCGGCACGGTCACGCACTACCGCGAGCCGTCCGGCCCGGGCGTGCGCGTGGACTCCGGCGTGCTCAGCGGCAGCGAGATCACCCCGCTGTACGACCCGATGGTCGCGAAGCTGATCGTCTGGGACGCCGACCGCGAGAAGGCCACGCGCCGGATGGCGCGTGCGCTGAAGGAGTTCGAGATCGAGGGCGTGCGGACGCTGATCCCGTTCCACAAGGCGATCATGGCGTCCGAGCAGTGGGCCAAGGGCGAGACCTGCCGCGACCTGATCGAGGATCGCGAGTGGCTGAAGACGCTGGCCGTGCCCAAGCCCGAGCAGCCCGACGACGAGGCCGAGCTGGTCACGAAGGACTACGTCGTCGAGGTGGGCGGCAAGCGCTTCGAGGTGCGCGTGCACGGCGAGGCGAGCGCCAATGGCGCGGTGCCGGCCGCGACCGCCAAGGCCGCGCCCAAGCAGCGCGCCCGCACGTCCGGGGGTGGGGGTGCCGGCGGCGACGCGCTCACCTCACCCATGCAGGGCAACGTGTTCAAGGTGCTGGTCGAGCAGGGCGCCGAGGTTCAAGAAGGCGCGCTCGTGTGCATCATCGAGGCGATGAAGATGGAGAACGAGATCACCGCGCACAAGTCGGGCACGATTGCCGAGCTACCCATCACCGAAGGCGCCGCGGTCAAGTCCGGCGACACGCTGGCGGTGATCAAGGGTGGGTGACCTGCTCGAGGAGACGCTCGACTGGCTGCGCATCCCGTCGATCTCGGCCGGCGCCCGCGACGAAGAGGCGCTGCGTCACGCGGCCGCGTGGGCGATCCAGCGTGTCCGCCGCGCGGGCGGCACCGCGGAGATGGTCGACACGCCGGGCGGCGCGCCGCTCGTGGTCGGCGAGCTGCGCTCGGCGAAGAAGAATGCGCCGACCGTCCTCATCTACGGCCACTACGACGTCCAGGACCCGGGCGACCCGGAGCTGTGGGACTCGCCCCCGTTCGAGCCGACCATCCGTGACGGCCGCATCTACGCCCGCGGCGCGACCGACGACAAGGGCAACTTCCTGCCGCTGCTGCACGTCGCGTGCGAGCTGGGCAAGGCGGGTCAGCTGCCCGTCCACATCCGCGTGCTGATCGAGGGCGCGGAGGAGACCGGCTCCGACGACGTCGGCGAGTGGGTCCGCCAGGACGCCCGCGGCGCCGACGTCGCGATCGTGTTCGACTCGGGCATGGTCGACGCCGACCGCCCGGCGCTCACCGTCGCCACGCGCGGCATGGTGATGGCCCACGTCGAGGTGCGCACGGGCACGCAGACCGCGCACTCGGGCCTCTACGGCGGCGCGGCGCTGAACGCGTTCCACGCGCTGCACCGCGCGCTCGCGGCCGTGCTCCCGGGCGCCGACGGCCGCCTGCCCGAGCCGTTGCGCGCCGGTGTCCAACCGCCCTCGGCAGCCGAGGTGGAGGCGTGGGCGACGCTGCCCGACGGCGCGTCGGAGCTGGCGGGCGTCGGCGCGCGGCCGGCCGATCCGACCGCCGCGGCGGAGTTCTACACGCGCACGACCGCCGAGCCCTCGCTCGACGTGCACCGCGTGAGCGGCGGGCAGGCGCGCACGATCGTCGTGCCGGTCGCCGAGGCCGACCTGTCGGTCCGGGTCGTCAGCGGCCAGGACCCGGACGAGATCGCGGCCAACCTCGAGCGGCTCCTGCGCGAGGCGCTGCCGGACGGCGCCGAGCTGACCTTCTCCGCCGACCGGGCGCGCCCGAGCGCGTCCGACCCGGAGAGCCCGGCGCTGCAGGCCGCGGCCCGCGCGTTCGAGAAGGCGTTCGGCCGCGCGCCGACGCTCGTCCGCTCGGGCGGCTCGATCCCTGTCCTGGCCGACTTCGCGGCGCGTGGCATCCCGGTGATCCTGTCGGGCTTCAGCCTGCCCGACGACGCGCTGCACGCGCCCAACGAGTCCTACCGGCTCGTCGCGCTCGAGCAGGGCGCGGCCGCGGCGCGGGCGCTCTACGAGGAGCTCGGCGCGCTCAAGTGAACGAGCTGATCGCGGAGCTGCGTGCGCTGCCGAAGGCCGAGCGCAGCGCCGCGGCGCTCCTTCAGAACCCGACGTTCCAGGAAGCCGTCCGGCGGCTGGCGGCCGCGCCGGACGAGGACCTGCTCGCGCTCGTGCGCGGGGACCGGATGACCGCGTGCGTCGCCCTGGAAGCGCTCGCGTCCCGCGACGGGGACGAGGGCACGCTGCTGCTGCTGGTGCCGGCGGCCCGCGGCGCGTTCGCGAGCTTCCTGCTGCGCGCGCTGGACCGGCGCGTCGGCGACGGGCTCGTCCAGCGGGTGCTCGCGGCGGCGGGCGACGGCTGGCTGAAGGCCCCGTTCGCCGACCTGGAGGCGCTCGTGCGGCGGCGCGGCGAGGTGGTCTGGCTCGGCGACGTGCCCGACAGCCGGCTCGACGAGCTCGTGACGCTCGTGCGCAAGCTCGGCGACGCGCTCCCGCCGTCGGTCGGCGCCGACCTCGAGCGACGGGTCCAGGCGCGTGAGGTGGCCGGCCGCCTCGGCGGGATCGGCCGCGTGTTCCGCGACGAGACCGCGCGGGCGCTCGCCGCCGGCGCCGTCCCGGACGCGGCGTTCAGCGCCGACGTCGACGCGCTCGAAGGTGCGGTCGCCGCGGCGCGCCCGTCGCTCGTGATCGGCGAGCCCGGCACGGGCCGCACGACGCGCCTGCACGCGCTCGGCGCGCGGCTGGCCGCGCACGGCTGGTCGGTGTTCGAGGCGGGCGCGAGCGAGATCAACGCGGGGCAGAGCTACATCGGCGAGCTCGAGGGCCGCCTGCAGGACATCGTCCGCGCGCTCGACGACAAGCCCGTGCTGTGGATCGTGCCGCACTTCGAGGAGCTGCTGTGGACGGGCACGCACCGCTACAGCCGCACCGGCGTGCTGGACATGGTCCTGCGGGCGCTGGAGACGGCGAAGCTGCACATCGCGGGCGAGCTCGACCCCGCGAGCTACGAGCGGCTGCTGCGCGAGCGCCCCGCCATCCGCGGCGCGTTCGAGCCGGTCCGCGTCACACCCGCGAGCGAGGACGCGGCGCGCGGGCTGGCCCGCGCCGTGGCGCCTGACGCCGCCGTGGCCGACGAGGCGCTCGCGCTCGCCCGCCACTTCCTGCCGGGCGCTCTGCCCGGCTCGGTCCTATCGCTGCTCGACGCCACGCGCCGGCGCGTGGGTGACGACTACGGCGTCAACGACGTGCTGGAGAGCGTCGCCGAGCGCTCCGGGATGCCGCTGACGATGCTCGACGAGCGCTCGCGGCTCGACGTCGACGCGCTGCGGCGGTTCTTCGGCGCGCGCGTGGTCGGCCAGCCGGAGGCGGTCGAGCTGATGGTCGAGCGGATCGCGCTGCTCAAGGCCGGGCTGACCGACCCGACGCGCCCGCTCGCGGTGCTGCTGTTCGTCGGCCCGACCGGCACGGGCAAGACCGAGATCGCCAAGGCGCTCGCGGAGTACCTGTTCGGCAGCGGCGACCGGATGATCCGGATCGACCTGTCCGAGTACCAGAACCCCGGCAGCGCCGCGCGGCTGCTGGGCACGGGCGAGCCCGAGGACGCGTCGCTGGTCGCGTCGATCCGCAAGCAGCCGTTCTCGGTCGTGCTGCTCGACGAGTTCGAGAAGGCCGACCCGGGCGTCTTCGACGTGTTCCTGCAGGTCTTCGACGACGGCCGGCTGAGCGACCCGCGCGGCGAGCCCGCCGACTTCCGCCACGCCGTGATCGTCATGACCTCGAACCTCGGGGCGACGATCCCGACCGGCGCCGGCATCGGCTTCTCCCCCGCGCGCGACGGCTTCGCGGCCCGCAGCGTCGAGCAGGCGGTGACCAGGACGTTCCGGCGCGAGTTCGTGAACCGGATCGACCGGACCGTCGTGTTCCGGCCGCTCTCCCGGCCCGTGATGCGGGAGATCCTGGCGGCGGAGCTGGAGTCGGTGCTGGCGCGCCGCGGCCTGCGCTCGCGCCAGTGGGCGGTGGAGTTCGACGACTCGGCGCTGGAGTTCCTGCTGGCGGAGGGCTTTACGCCGGACCTCGGCGCGCGGCCGCTCAAGCGTGCGGTCGAGCGCCACTTCCTGACGCCGCTCGCGCTCGCGATCGCCGGCCACGACGTGCCCGGCGGCGACCAGTTCCTGTTCGTGCGCGCCGGCCGCGACGGGCTCAAGGTCACGTTCGAGGACCCGGACGCCGCCGAGGACGTCGCGCCCACGCCCGCCGAGACGACGCTGAAGACGCTCGCACGGGAGGGCGGCGCCGGGCGCGAGCTGCTGGAGGCCGCGTTCGCGGACGTGAGCGCGCGGGTGGAGGCGGAGGCGGCGACCAAGGCGGCGCTGCTGGCCGAGATGGCCGAGCCGGGCTTCTGGGACGACGACGGCCGGCAGGTGGTGCTCGCCGGCATCGAGCTGCGCGACCGCATGGAGTCCGGCCTGCGCTCGGCCGAGTCGCTGCTCAACCGCGTGCGCAGCGCCCGCCGGCCGCCCGAGGCGATCGTCCGCCGGGCCGCGCAGCGGTTGCTGCTGCTCGGCGAGGCGCTGGACGCGCTCGCCGCGGGCGAGCCCGCCGACGCACGGCTGCGCGTGGACGGCGACCCGGAGTTCGGCCCGCGCGTCGCGGAGATGTACCGCGCCTGGGCGCACGAGCGCGGCATGCGGTTGGACGTGGTGGAGGAGAAGCCCGGCCGCAAGTACCGCTGGGTGGCCGCCGTGAGCGG
The DNA here is from genome assembly GCF_003633755.1 of Solirubrobacter pauli. Classification (GTDB taxonomy): domain Bacteria; phylum Actinomycetota; class Thermoleophilia; order Solirubrobacterales; family Solirubrobacteraceae; genus Solirubrobacter; species Solirubrobacter pauli. The sequence continues at coordinate 2,761,681 of NZ_RBIL01000001.1, read as the reverse complement.
CTTCGCCGCCCTGCGCACGCTCGCGCCCGAGGACGGCCTGCACGTGCTGGAGGTGCCGGACGGCCGTGGCGGCTACGACCGGCGGCGCGTCCGCGTGAGCGTCACCGCCGAGGGCGCCGAGGAGCCCGCGGCGGGGCGGGCGACGATCGTCCGCCGCTACCGCGAGCGCCCGACGCCGCTCGTCCGCGACGCCGTGCGCGGCTGGCGGACCGGCCGCCTCGACGCCGTCCTCAGCGGCGGCTTCGACCTCGTGGAGTAGTCGCCACGAGCCCGATCGTGGCGAGCGCGAGCGTCACCGGCACGACGAGCAGCGCGCCCGTGATGCTCGTCGCGTCGGCGAGCGCGCCGATCGTCAGCGGCGCGATCAGCACCGCGCTCGACCCCGCGAGGACGGCGCGGCTCGACGCGAGCTGGGCGCGGTCGGGCGCGAGCGCCACGGTCACCGCGAGCGCGAACGGGAACAGGTTGCCCAGCCCCAGGCCGATGACCGCGAGCCCGGCGAGCACCTGCACCGGGCTCGTGGCGGGCCACAGGACCGCGAAGCCGACGGCCGCGATCGCCAACGCCAGCGCGAGCAGCCGCTGCGGCGCGTGGCGGCGCGCGAGCCGGCTGGCGGTCGCGCGGCCGGCGAACACGCCGCCGAAGTAGCCGAACATCAGCGCCACCGCCGTGTCGGCCGACACGTCCGCGGCCTCCCTGGCGAAGCTCGCCCCCCAGGACGTGACGCACCACTCGGCGGCGACCGCGCAGAACAGCATCGCCATCGCGACCGGGAACGCGCGCGGCAGCCGGCCCTCGGTCGCCGCCGCCGGCGGGGCGCCCGTGATCGGCACGTGGCGGTTGGCGAGGAACAGCGCCAGGGGCACGGCGAAGCTCGCGATCAGCGCCGCGCGCCAACTCACCAGCGCGACCGCCGCGACCAACACCAGGTAGGCGGCGCTCGCGAAGACGTTCGCCTCGGTCAGGGCGATCGCACGCTGCTCCCCGTGGTGGTCGGCGAGCGTGGCCTGCACCGTGGTCAGCAGCAGCCCGCCGCCGTAGCCCGCGACGAACAGCGCGCCGACCGTGACCGCCGCGACGTGCCCGGCGACCAGCCCCGTCGCCCCGACCGCCATGACCGCCGCCGAGCCCCACAGCAGCGCCCGGCGGCCGGCGGCGGCCTCGATCCGCGCCGCCGTCAGGCCCGCGAGGACGCTGCCCGTCGCGAACGCGGCCACGTGCAGGCCGCCGGTCGTGTAGCCGATGTCGAGCTCGTCACGCAGGTACGGGACGACCAGCCCGGGCGCGGCCTGCAGATAGGCGAACCAGGCCAGCAGCGCGTACGCGACCCACGTCAGCCGGTCGCGCCGGAACGTCACCGGCGTTCGAAGCGCCCGCGGCCACGGCACAGGTCAAGCGCGTATTCCGGCGCGTCGACGGTCGGCCCGTCGTCGAACCGGACGCGCCAGCGGCGCTGGATCCAGCCCGCCTGCCCGACCACGAGACCCTTCGCGCCGCACGGCACGCCTTCGGGGAGGGCCTGGTTGGCCGTCACCCGCGCGCCGACGTCGATCGTCTCGATGTGCGTGTCCACTGTGGAGCTAGAACGCACGAGGGCCGTCGGGATTGCGGTCATTCAGGCGACGTCCGCCAACGCGTCGGCGAGCTGCTTGCGCGAGCGGACGCCGAGCTTGACGAACGCGCGGCCCAGATGTGTCTCGACCGTCTTCTCCGTGACGAACAGCGACTGGGCGATCTCGCGGTTGGTCAGGCCCTCCGCCGCCATCTGCGTGACGCGGCGCTCGCTGGGCGTCAGCTCGTCGCGGCTCGCGGCCGCGTTGCGGCGCGGACGCGCGCCGGTCGCCAGCAGCTCGCGGTGCGCGCGTTCGACGAGCAGGCTTGCGCCGCAGCGGAACGCGCCCTCCTGCCCGGCGCGCAGCCGCTCGCGGGCGGGCTCGCGGCGCCCGGCGCGCACGAGGGCGCGACCGAGGTCGATCTGGGCGCGGGCGAGCTCGAGCGCGGCCTCGCTGCGCTCCAGGGCCTCGACCGCCTCGGCCAGCAGCTCGACCCGGCGCTCGCCCGCCTCGGCCAGCGCGGCCACGCGCAGGCCGACGCCGATCGCGCGCGGCGCCCCGATCTGGCGCGCGAGCCGCAGCTCCTCGGCCGCGAGCGCGCGCCCTTCCTCCAGTCGGCCGAGCGTGAGGCAGACCTCCGCGGCGCTCGAGCGCCAGGCGATGATCTGGGGCGTCCCGACGCCCCAGCGCTGCTCGCGCTCACCGCAGGCGAGGAGCTCCTCCAGCCCGCCCTCCGCGTCCCCGAGCCGCGCCTTCAGCCAGCCGCGCGCGTGGATCGCCTGGCTGTACGGCAGGTCCTCGGTGGGCTGGTTCGCGAAGAAGTCCTCGGCGAGCGCGAGCAGCTCCTGGTCGGCCTCCCCGCGCTCGAGGCGGGCGAAGACGAGCGCGTTGAGCGCGCACGCGAGGTAGCCCTGCGAGCCCTGGACGTCGTTGCGCAGGTCGAGCGCGGCGGTGGCGTCGGCCTCCGCCTCGGACAGGTTCCCGCGCCGGTAGTGCAGCAGCGAGCGCAGGCTGGAGGCGTTCGCGAACCCGACGCTGGAGCCGCGCCGGCGCGCGTCCGAGACGGCGCGGTCGTACGCACGCTCGGCCTCGTCGTAGCGCTCGGAGAACATCAGCGCCGTCGTCGCGGTGATGAACACGTGGCCGCCGGCGCTCACGTCGGTCGGCTGCTCGGGGCCGAGCGCGAGCCGCGCGAGCTCGGCGGAGCGCTCGTACGGGCCGGCGGCGATCACGGTCTCGAACGCGCTCGCCATCAGGTGGAGCCGGTCCAGCACGGTGTGCGGCGCGTCGGGCGCCTCGATCCGCGCGATCTCCTCGGCCAGCAGCGGCCGTGCGGCCAGCGAGATGTAGGCCGAGGCGACCAGCTCGAGCTCGAGCTCCTCCGCCAGCGGCCCCGGCTCGACCTCGGCGAGGGCGTGGCGCAGCACCTCGATGGCGTCCGGGGAATCGCCGCGGAACTTGAGCGCGCGGGCGAGGCCGAGCGCGATCTGCCCGCGCTGCTGGGCGTCGGACGCGAGCTCCATGGCCGCGCGGAAGTGCTCAACGGCGGCGGGCCGGCCCGACTGGGCCTCGGCGCGGGCCAGCTCGGTCAGCACCGCCGCGCGCGCCTCCGGCGGCGGAGGCTCCTCGAGCGCGCGCTGCAAGGACGCCACGGCGGTGGCGGGGTCGCCGAGCACGAGCGCGCGGGCGGCGGCCGCGCGGAGCGCCTCGGCGGCCCACGCGTCCTCGCGCGGCGGCGTCAGCGCGAGGTGGGAGGCGACCTCCTCCGGCGCGGCGCCGCGGTCGGCGAGCAGGCGCGCGGCGCGGTGGTGGCCCTGCGCGCGGACGTGCACGGGGAGGTCGTGGTAGATCGCCGACAGCACGATCGGGTGCACGAAGCCGAGCCGGTCGTCCTCGTCGCGGGTGAGCACGTCGGCGCGGCAGAGGGCGTCCAGGGCCTGCTCGGCGGTGATCGGGTCCAGCTCGGCGAGCTGCGCGGCGGTGGTGGGGCGGGCGCCCTCGCCGAGGATCGCGATCGCCTGCGCCATCGCGGGCGCGGACGACGGCAGGCGCTTCAGGCGCTGGAGGACGACGGTGGAGATCGCCTCCGGGCCGAGCGCGCGGACGGTCGCGGCCTCGGCGTCGGTGGCCTTCAGGCGCTTGTGGACGACCTCGTGCAGCAGCTCGCGGACCAGGAACGGGTTGCCGCCGGTGGTCTCATGGCAGGCGCGGCAGAAGCCGTCGGCGGCCTGCCCGTCGACCGCGCCACGGACCCATTCGCGGACCGCGTCGCCACTCAGCGCGGTCGGCCGGAGCACGCGTGTGACCGGGTCGGTGACGAGCGCGCGCAGCACGTCGGACTCCTGCTCGGCGCGCGGACGGGTGCCGACGAGCAGCGCGACCGGCAGGTCCTCCAGGCGGCGCAGCAGGAAGCCGAGGAAGCTCAGGCTCGGCTCGTCGGCCCACTGGGCGTCGTCGACGCACACCACCAGCGGCTGCTCGGCGGCGAGGTTGGCGCACAGCCAGTAGAGCCCGTGCAGACGTGCGTAAGAGGACTCCTCGCTGCCCTCGGCGACGTCGAAGATCGGCTTGGCGAGGTGCGCCGCTCCCGCGAACGGCAGCTCGCCGGTCCGCGCGAGCGTCGGCTCGAACAGCTGCCGCACGACGCCGAACGGGAACGCGCGCTCGAGCTCGGAGCCGCGCGCGTGCAGCACGAGCATGTCCGCGTCGCGACCGTGCGCGCGGGCCGCGGCGAGCAGGCTCGTCTTGCCGATCCCGCCCGGGCCCTCGACGGCGATCGCCTGCCCCGTGCCCGCGCGCGCACGGGCCAGCGCCCGCTCGAGCTCGGCCAGGTCCTCCTCACGTTCCAGCAGCTGTGGCGCGTGCACGCGCCACGCATCCTAAGCCGTGCTCACAACACCTGTGCGAGCGCGCTCACCGTTCCGGCGATCGCCGGCCGCTGCAGGCGCCCGTAGCCGAGCACGAGCGCGGGGTCGTCGGCGCGTGGTGCGAGCCGGTAGGTGTTGAGCCCGTTGACGCGGATGCGCTTGGCCGCGAGCCGCGCCACGAGGGCGTCCTCGTCCGTGCCGGGCGGCAGCCGCAGCAGCAGGTGCAGCCCCGCCGCGACGCCGTCGACCGCGCAGCCGTCGAGGCCGTGCAGCGCCGCCACCAGCTCGTCGCGCCGCGCCCGGTACTCGCGCCGGGTGCGGCGCAGGTGCCGGTCGACCTCCCCGCCGGCCAGCAGCCGGGCGTAGGCGCGCGCGGTGATCGCCGGGCCGCCCGAGTCGACCGCCCAGCGCTCGGCCGCGATCGCGGCGGTCAGGTCGGGCGGCGCGAGCACCCACCCGAGGCGCAGCGCGGGCGCGAGCGTCTTGGACGCGGTGCCGAGGTAGACCACGCGGTCGGGCGCGAGCCGCTGCAGCGTCCCGACCGGCGCGCGGTCGTAGCGGTACTCGGAGTCGTAGTCGTCCTCGATCACGATCCCACCCCACGCGAGCAGCGCCCGCCGCCGCTCGGGCGAGAGCACCGCGCCCGTCGGGAACTGATGCGCGGGCGTGACCAGCACCGCGTCCGCATCCAGACCCGCGGGGTCGATCCCGTCCCCGTCGACCGGCACGCCCACCACCGCGAGCCCGGCCGACCGGATCGTGCCCCACGAGTCGTCGAGCGACGGGTCCTCGACCGCGACCCTCGTGGCGCCCCGCCGCTTGAGCGCCCGGCACGTGAGCCACAGCCCCTGCGTGTAGCCCGACGTGATCGCGAGGTCGTCAGCATGCGCCGCCGCCCCGCGCACCCGCACGAGGTACGCGGCGAGCTCCCCGCGCAGCGCGTCGTCGCCCCGCGGGTCCCCGTAGTCGAGCGCGGCGTCGGGCAACTCGGCCAGCGCGCGCCGGAGCGCCGTCGCCCACGCCCGCCGGGGGAACGCCGACAGGTCGGGCGCGGTCGCGGTCAGGTCGAGCCGCGGCACGAGCCGGCTCGTCGCCACGCCACGCGCGTCTCCCGCCCCCGCGCGCTCGCCGCTCGTCCCGCTCGCGTCTCTCTGGCCCAGCCCGGCCGCGGGCACTTGGCGCACCACCGGCGCGGCCCCGTGGCGGACCTCGATCCAGCCCTCCGCCGCGAGCTGCGCGTAGGCCTCGCTCACCACGCCGCGGGACACGTGCAGCGCCTCGGCCAGCACGCGCGAGGCCGGCAGGCGGGTGCCCGGCGGAAGGCCGCCGTTGTCGATGGCGGCGCAGATCGCGTCCTCGAGCTGGGCCCGCAGCGGTTCGGGCCGCGAGCGGTCGAGCGAGGCGAAGACCTCCAAAGTGGCACGGTTGATTGGCATCGAAGTGGCCCTTCCGGCTGAACCAGTCAGAAGGTACCGTCCTGGCCATGAGCGACATGCCTGAGCTGCGCCCGGGCTCACCGTGGGCGATGGAGGAGATGATCTACGCCGAGCCGGGGCTCGTCGAGCCGATCCTGGCCTCGTCCGCGGCCGTGGAGGCGGCGGAGTCGATCCGCGAGGGCGGACCGGTCGTGATCGTCGGCTGCGGCACGTCCGAGCACGCGGCGCTGGCCGGCGCGGCGCTCATCCCCGGCGCCCGGGCGCGTGATGCGTTCGAGGCCTCGCTCGACCCGCAGAGCGGCGGCGTGTGCATCGGCGTCTCCCACGAGGCGGGGACCGAGGCCACGCTCAAGGCGCTGCAGGCGGCGTCGTACAACGGCGCGCGCACGATCCTCGTCACGGCGAAGCCGGACGCGGTGGCGGGCGGCGAGCTCGCGCCGGACATCGTCATCGGCACCCCGCTCGTGGACACGTCCTGGTGCCACACCGTCGGCTACGTGTCGCCGCTGCTCGTCTTCACCGCGATCGCCGACGCGGCCGACGCCGCCATCTGCACGCGGGTCATCGCCGACACGCTCGAGCACCGCGCACGGCTCACCGACGCCGCCCGCGCGCTCGCCTCCGTCGAGCGGCTGATCGTCACCGGCAGCGGCGTCGACGAGATCACCGCACGCGAGCTGAGCCTGAAGATCGAAGAGGGCCTGCACGTGCCGACCACGCCGCTCGGCCTCGAGAAGGTCCTGCACGGCCACCTGCCCGCCGCCGACGCGACCACCGGCATCATCGTCCTCCGCATCGACCCGACCGCCGCGGCCGCCCGCGACAAGCGCGCACGGGACGTCCTCGCCGCGGTCGCCGAGCTCGGCATGCCGGCCGTGACGGTCGACGCCCTCCCGGAGGGCCACCCGCTCCTCGCGGGCGCGATCGCGCTGCAGCTGCTGACGCTCGAGCTGGTCCACCAGGCCGGCACGAATCCAGATCTGATCCGCCGCGAGCAGCCCGCCTACAAGGCCGCCGCGGACGCCGCGCGCACGTGAGCGGCGCGCCGCTCGCGCTGCTCGCGTCGGTCCTCTGGGGCACCGCGGACTTCCTCGCCGGCCGCGCGAGCCGCACCCATCCGGCGGTGCTCGTCGCGCTCGCCGGCCAGGTCGCGGGCTTGATCGCGCTCGGGCTGATCCTGGCCTTCCGCGGGCTCGACACGGCGGCGCTCCTCCCGGGCGCGATCGCCGGGCTGGTCGGCACGGTCGCGATCCTCGCCCTCTACCGCGCGTTCGCGCTCGGCACGATGTCCGTGGTCGCCCCGATCGCGGCCACCAGCGCGATCGTCCCCGTGCTCGCCGGCGTCCTCGTCGACGGCGAGCGGCCGAACGCGCTCCAGTGGCTCGGCATGGCCGTCGCCCTGACCGGAGCGGCCTTGGCGAGCCGCGAGTCCGTGCACACGAAGGCGGTCGACCCGAAGCGCGCCATCCAGCTCGCGCTGCTCGCCGCGCTCTTCCTCGGCCTCATGCTCGTCTTCCTCGGCCGGGCGGGTGACCACGACGCGCTCGCCGGCGTCGCCATGTCGCGCGTCGTCAGCGTCCCGATCCTCGGCCTGCTCGCCTACCGCGCCGCCGCCACCGCCCCCTGGCGCGAGCTCCCCAAGCTCGGCGCGATCGGCCTGCTGGACACGGGCGCCAACACCGCGTTCGCGATCGCCACCACGGGCGGCCTGCTCAGCCTCGTCGCCGTCCTCGGCGGCCTGTTCCCGGTCGTCACGGTCGCGCTCGCGTTCTTCCTCCTGCACGAGCGGCTCGTCCCGATCCAGCGCGTGGGCGTCGTCCTCGCCCTGGCGGGCATCCCGCTCATCAGCGTCTGAATGCGTTCAAGACCGCGACTCGGTGGTCGATCCTTGGGCCATGCTCCGCACCGCGGCTCTCCTCCTCGCCCTCGGCGCCACGGCGCTGCTGCCCGCGGCCGCCACGGCGGCGCCGTCGGTGTCCGTGTTCCCGCTGCTGACCAGCGGCGCGCAGCCAGGGGCGATCGCCGCCGCCGGTGACGGCACGCTGTGGTTCACCGAACCGGCCAAGAACAAGGTCGGCCAGGTGACGACGGACGGCGTGGTGGCCGAGCGGCCGACCTGGGGCAGCCGGTTCACCGACGTCGCGATCGACCCCACCCTCGGCGGGATGTGGTTCGCCGACGAGGGGGACCATGGGTTCACGATCGGGTACGCGTTCGCCGGCGCCTTCCTGGGCTCGGGCGGGTTGGGCGTCACGCCGACGGCCGTCGCCCCCACCCCGGCCGGCGACGTCTGGTTCACGGAGCCGAGCTTGAACCAGATCGGCAAGTTCACCTGACCCAGCACCACGACCATGTACACGTTGGCGTCGGCCGCGTCGGACCCGGCCGAGATCGTGCTGGGGCCCGACGGGAACCTGTGGTTCACGGAGCGCGCCGGCCGGATCGGTCGGATCACGCCCGCCGGCGTGATCACGGAGTTCGCCGTGCCGACCGCTGGCGCGCAGCCGACCGACATCACGGTCGGCCCCGACGGCCACCTCTGGTTCACCGACCCGGGCGCGCAACGAGTCGGCCGGATCACGACGAGCGGCGTGATCACCGAGCTCGCGGTGCCGACGGTGCCCAAGGACATCACCGTCGCCGCCGGGCACCTGTGGTACGGCGGCAGCGCCGTCGGACGGGTCACGACGAGCGGGGTCGTGACGTCGTTCCCCGTCCAGGCCGACGGCCTCGCGCGCGGACCGGACGACCACCTGTGGTTCACGCGGACCGCCGCCAACGCCGTCGGGCGGATGCTGATCGAGCCGGCCGCCACGCTCAGCGCGACCTCCGCCGCGTTCGGCACCCCGCTCGTGGGGACGACGTCCGACCGGACGCTGACGCTCGAGAACACGGGTACCGCCGAGCTCACCGTGTCCTCGGTGTCCCTCACCGGCGCGACGGCGTTCTCGCTCGCGGCGGGGACCACGTGCGCCGCGGCGACCGTGCTGGCGCCGGGCGGGACCTGTGACGTCGCCCTCACCTTCGCTCCGACCCTCCCCGGCGGGCACGCCGGCACCGTCACCATCGCCGACGACGCGGGCGGCGCACCGCGCACGATCGCGTTGAGCGGCACCGGCACCCCGTTGCCCCCGACCGCGGCCACCGGCGCCGCCTCCGCGACCGCCCCGACCACGGCCACCTTCAGCGGGCTCGCGGACCCGAACCACGCCCCCACCGAGGCGTGGTTCGAGTACGGGACGACGACGGCCTACGGCACGGCCACCGCGCGCCAGGGCATCGGCGCGGGCGCCGGCGGCGTCCCCGTCAGCGCGCGGGTCGGCGACCTTGCGCCCGCGACCACGTACCACGTCCGGCTCGTGACGCAGAGCGCCGGCGGGACCACGCGCGGCTCCGACGTGACGTTCACCACCGCCGACGCGCCGCCCACGCCGCCCGTCGACCCGCCGCCGCCCGCGTCGGCACCGGTGACGATCACGTCCGCACCGTCCCCGATCTCCGCCGCGCGCAGCGTCACGATCGCCTTCACGAGCCCGACCGGCGCGGCGCAGTGCCGGCTGGACCGCGGGCCGTGGATCGCCTGCGCGTCGCCGTACACGCTCAACGGGCTCCTCGCCGGCAACCACGTGCTGACCGTGCGCGCGATCGACGCCTCCGGCGCCCCGAGCGCACAACTCACCGAGGCGCGCTTCCAGACCAACCCGAACGCCCCGGCGATCCGGCTCCGGGACCCCTCGACGGTCACGGTGCCGGCGTCCGGCGTCGTCCCCCTGCACGTCCGCTGCTCGACCAAGGAGGGCGCAGGCCAGGGCGCCTGCACGGGCACCGCCAGCCTCCGCCTGGGCCGATCGATCCTCGGTCGCGGAGCGTTCCGCGCCGCGGCGGGCGCGACCGCGAGGGTCCCCGTGAAGCTGTCGGCGAAGGCCGTCCGCAGGCTCGGGCGCCAAGCGCGCGTCACGGTGGCCTTCGACGTCCGCGACCTCGCCGGCAACCGGCGGACGGCAACGGCCAGCCGGGTCCTGCGGCGCCGCTGACCGGACTCAGAGCCGCGTGAGGTTCTTCTCGTGGATCTCGCGCTGCGCCTTGGTGCGGCGCGCCAGCGGCAGCGGGGAGTCCGGCAGGCCTTCGAGGTAGGCGCGGTCCTCGCGCAGGATCGCCAGGGCGCGCTGCGCGTCGATCGGGCCGCCGTGGCCCGGGACGACGTGCTCCGCCGACTCGACCAGGTGCTCGAGCCGGTCCAGCGTCGCGAGGTAGGCGGAGACCGAGCCGCCCTCGGAGATCATCGGGATCTCGACGGGCGAGAGGTAGTCGCCCGGGATCAGCACGCCGGCCCACGGGACCCAGACGGCCATGCCGTCGGCGGTGTGGCCGTCGGCGGGCTGGAGCTCGATCGCCGTCTCGCCGATGTCGATGAACCCCGGCGTGTCCAGGCGTTGGGCGCCAGGGATCGACAGCGGTGACGGACGCGAGACGTAGAACTCGTCGTCGAAGTCGCGCAGCTTGCGCTGGGCCGCGCCCGGCTCGTTGATGAGCCGTGCCGCGGTGCTCTCCGCGGCGCCGAGCGGCGCCTCCGGGAACGCGTAGCGCCCGAGCAGGTGGTCCCAGTCGGCGTGCGTCGTCAGGACGCCGACGACGTTGAACTCCGCCTGCGCGGCGATCGCCGGCAGGATCTCGAGCTCGTCCGGGAAGACCGGCGAGTCGATCAGGAAGGCCTCGCCGCCACTACGCACCAAGACGCTCGCCGTGGCGAACGCTCGGGAAGTGACGGCGATGACGTCCTCGTGAAGGCCGACCGCGCGCAAGGATCAGGCGACGCCGAGCAGCTTCGCCGCTTCGAGCAGCGTCTTCACCTCGGCCGTCGGCTTCTTCTGCGACGCGTCGAGGGTCTCCTTGTTGCGGTTGACCCAGATCACCGGGACCTTGGCCTTCAGGCAGGGCTCGACGTCGTAGTAGTACGACGAGGTGATGTGCACCCAGCCCTTCTTGGTGCCGATCCGGCGCTCCGCCTCCTTGAAGTGGGCGGGGTCGGGCTTGTAGGACCGCACCTGCTGGGCCGTGACGACCAGGTCGAAGTCCGTCTTGAAGTAGCGACGGGTCTCGCCGAGCAGCTTGTCGTCGACGTTGGAGATGAGGCCGAGCTCGAACTTCTTGGCGAAGCGGTCGAGCTGGGTCTTGGTCTCCTTGAACGGCGGCCAGCGGGAGACCGAGTTCGGGAGGAAGCCGGAACGGGACGGCTCCAGCGGCCAGCCGAGCTGGCGCGAGATCTGGACCGCGGTGCGCCGGAGCACTTCCGCGTACAGCTCGTACGAGCCGTTCTTGATCTCCTGCTGGGTCTCGAGGAAGAGCGGCACGAGCTCCTCCTTAGACAGCGTGTAGCCGTCCTTCTCCGCCTCCTTGGCGAAGGCGTCGTACACCCCGGTCTCCCAATCGATCAGGGTGCCGTAGACATCAAAGGTGACGAAGGTGACTTCTTTAGGGAGGGGCATCGCGGTCGTGCATGATGACATTTCCGCGCGCGAGGCCCGCCGGAGGGTTTGCGCAGTCCGTCACAACCCGAGCGGTAAGCTCGGCCGTCCGCCATGGATCTACTCGAATATCAGGGCAAGCAGCTGTTCGCCCGTCATGGGGTGCCGGTGCCCAGCGGCTCCCCCGCCACCACCGTCGAGGAGGCCGTCGCGGCGGCCGACGAGATCGGGTATCCCTGCGTCGTCAAGGCGCAGGTGCAGATCGGCGGCCGAGGCAAGGCCGGCGGCATCAAGGTGGCGAAGGACCGCCAGGAGGCCGAGGAGCACTCCAAGGCCATCCTCGGGATGGACATCAAGGGGCACACCGTCCACGAGGTGTGGATCGAGGCCGCGTCCGACATCGCCGCGGAGTACTACGCGAGCATCGTGTTCGACCGCAGCGCCAAGCGCCCGCTGGTCATGCTCTCGACGCAGGGCGGCATGGACATCGAGGAGGTCGCGGAGAAGGACCCGACCGCCCTCGTGCGCCTGCACGTGGACCCGCTGCTCGGCTTCCAGGACTTCCACGCCCGTCGCCTCGCGTTCGAGGCCGGCGTGGACGCGGACGTCGTGCGCCCGCTCGGCGCGCTGCTGGCCAAGCTCTACGACGCCTTCGTCAAAGAAGAGGCGATGCTCGTCGAGGTCAACCCGCTGATCGTGACCGCCGACCGCCAGGTCGCCGCGCTCGACGCGAAGGTCACGCTCGACGACAACAGCCTCTTCCGCCACCCGGACAACGCGGCGCTGCGCAACGTCGCGGCCGAGGACGAGCAGGAGCGGATGGCGCGCGAGCGCGGCCTGACGTTCGTCAAGCTCGACGGCAACGTCGGCATCCTCGGCAACGGCGCGGGCCTCGTCATGTCCACGCTGGACGTGGTCGCGCAGGCCGGCGGCTCGGCCGCGAACTTCCTGGACGCCGGCGGTGGTTCGAAGGCCGAGGCGATCACGCAGGCGGTCGAGGTGATCCTCTCGAACCCGAACGTCACCGCGGTGCTGTTCAACATCTTCGGCGGCATCACGCGCTGCGACGAGGTCGCACGCGGCCTGATCGAGGCGTTCGACCAGATCAAGCCGTCCGTGCCGTTCGTGGTCCGCCTCGACGGCACCAACGACGTCGAGGGCCGCAAGCTGCTCGCCGACGCGAATCTGCCCAACGTCCACACCGAGTCCACGATGCTCGGCGCGGCGAAGAAGGTCGTGGAGCTGGCTGGCTGATGGCGATCCTGGTCAACAACGACACGAAGCTCTGCGTCTCGGGCATCACGGGCCGCGAGGGCACGTTCCACACGCTCAACAACCGCAACTACGGGACGAACGTCGTCTCCGGCGTCACGCCCGGCAAGGGCGGCCAGGACGTCGAGGGCATCCCGGTGTTCAACACGTTCCACGACGCCGTCGACAAGACCGGCGCGAACACGGCGATGATCTTCGTGCCGCCGCGCTTCGCCGCCGACTCGATCCTCGAGGCCGAGGACGCCGGCATCAGCCTGATCATCGCGATCACCGAGGGCATCCCCGCGCACGACGAGCTGCGCGTCTACAACCAGCTCACGCGCAATCCGAACGTGCGGCTGGTCGGGCCGAACTGCCCGGGCATCCTGTCGCCGGGCAAGGCGAACGTGGGCATCATCCCCGCGTCGTTCTTCTCCGAGGGCAACGTCGGCGTCGTCAGCCGCTCCGGCACGCTGACCTACCAGATCGGTAACGAGCTGGCCCAGGCCGGCTTCGGCAACTCGAGCATCGTCGGCATCGGCGGCGACCCGGTCCCGGGCTCGTCGTTCATCGACATCCTCGCCGAGTTCGAGGCCGACCCCGAGACCGAGCTGATCGTCATGGCCGGCGAGATCGGCGGCTCCGCCGAGGAAGAGGCGGCCGAGTTCATCAAGGCGAACGTGACGAAGCCCGTCGTCGCCTACATCGCGGGCTTCACCGCACCGCCCGGTAAGACGATGGGCCACGCGGGCGCGATCGTGTCCGGCAGCGCCGGCACGGCCAAGGCCAAGCAGGAGGCGCTGGAGGCCAACGGCGTGCGCGTCGGCCGCACGCCGACCGAGGTCGCGCAGATCGCGGCCGAGATCGCCGGATCGCTCAAGACCGCCTGACCAGAGGCAGGGACGCATGGCAGGCGCCGCCGCGCCTGCCATGCTCTCGCCGCATCGTTCACACGTGTGAAGCGTTGAAGGCTCCGATGATCCGCGTCCTGACCGTCCTTGCCCTGCTGTTGGCCCTGCCGAGCACTGCGCTCGCGGCCGCCGGCGACCCCGACCGGGACTTCGGCCGCCGTGGCACGGTCACGCTGAAGGCCACGGACGCCGATGCCGTCGGCCATGCCGTCAAGGTCGTCAGCGGCAACCGCGTGCTCGCGGGCGGTGCCGCGGCGGGCCAGCTCGTGCTGGTCAAGCTGCGCGCGTCCGGCTCGCTGGACAGCACGTTCGGCACGCGCGGCCAGGTCGTCCCGGCGCTGCCCGGCACGTCGCTGGACGGCGTGAAGGGCATCGCGATCGTGCGTGACGGCCGCGTCGTCGCGTCCGGCACGCTGCGGCTGGCGGACGGCTCCACGCGCTTCGTCACGCTGCGGCTGCTGCCCAGCGGCGAGGTGGACCCGAGCTTCGGCGCGGGGCTGGGCTACGTGCTCAGCGGCCCGGCCGACGTCGAGCTGGGCGCGATGGCGATGGACCGCAACGGCGTCGTCTACCTCGGCGGCTCGTCCGGCGGCGCGCCGTTCCTGATGCGCCTGCTGGGCGACGGCACGGTCGACCCGGCGTTCACGAACCCCGCGCTCGGCCTGACCGGCAAGGTGACGAGCCTGCTGCTGCGCGCCGACGGCACGGTGACCTACACCGTCGCGACCGGTGCGGCCTCGTTCACGGTCGTGCGCCTGAACGCCGCCGGCGCACCCGACCCCGCCTGGGGCGGCACGGGCGTCATCACGCACCCGCTCGGCCCCGGCGCCGGACCCGGCATCGGCGCCGCGGCGATCCGCCAAGGCCCGTCGAACACCACGCTCGTCGCCGGCACCGACCTCACGGCCACCGGCAGCCCGCGCGGGAGCGTCATCCGCATCAAGCCCGACGGCACCGTGGACACGCGCTTCGGCAGCAACGGCGTCGCCCGGATCACGCGCTCGGGCCGCGACCTGCGCATCACGTCGATGGTCCGCGACCGCGCGGGCCGGATCGTGCTGGCCGGCACGGGCCGCGCGCCCGACTCGCTGCTCGTCCGTCTGCGGGCCAACGGCGCCCGCGACAAGGCCTACGGCAGCGGCGGGATCACCTACCCGGTGCTCGGCCAGCCCCCGGGCGGCACGCCGGTCTACACGCGCTTCGACGCGATCGACATCGCGGGCAGCAAGGCGGTCGTCGCGGGCTCGTCGGCCGGCCCGGGCACGCTCGTGCGCTCCTTCGGCGGCACCAGCTACACGGGCCGCTTCGCGCTCACGATCTCACGATTCGACTGACCCGCTCGTGAAGCCACGGCACGTGCGGTTCGTGCTCGGGCTTCATCAGCACCGACCGCAGCACCCGCACGCCGTCGACGTCCAGCTCCACCTCGGGGTGGGCGGCGGCGAACGCGTCGCGGCCGATCCGCAGCGTCGACAGGAACACGGGATCGGGCTCGGTCATGCCCGCCTGCAGCACCCGCTCGGACGCGGCGTCGAT
Organism: Solirubrobacter pauli; assembly: GCF_003633755.1. Classification (GTDB taxonomy): domain Bacteria; phylum Actinomycetota; class Thermoleophilia; order Solirubrobacterales; family Solirubrobacteraceae; genus Solirubrobacter; species Solirubrobacter pauli. The sequence goes on along the minus strand of NZ_RBIL01000001.1, from coordinate 2,746,662 downwards.
CGCCGAAGCACGCGTCCCGCTCGGGAAGTAGGTGAGGATGTCCAGCTCCGGCTCGCGGTGCAGCGTGAGCACGTCGGACTCGCGGATGAGCGCCGCCCACGCCTGCGCCGCCCGCACGCCGGCGGACAGGATCGGCGCCAGGTCCAATGACCGCAGCGTCAGCCACAGGGCGGCCGCCGCGGCGCCCGCGCGTGAGCACTCGAGCGAGATCTCGCCCAGGTGCAGCTCGGCGGAGGTGAAGTACGTGTACGGCGAGTCGTGCTTGTACAGCCGTCCGACGCCCGGGTCGCGGAACAGCACCGCGCCGCACCCGTAGGGCTGCAGGCCATGCTTGTGCGGGTCGACGACGACGCTATCCGCGCCGGCGATCGCGCGGAAGGGCCCGCCGTCGATCAGCCCGCTGTCCGCCAGCAGCGTGAAGAAGCCGCCGTACGCGGCGTCGACGTGCACGCGCACGCCGTACTGCTCGCGGAAGGACACGACGCGCGCGACGTCGTCCAGCGTGCCCGTGCCGGTCGTGCCCGCGGTGACCACGATCGTGCCGACTCCGCCGGTCTGGCAGAGCGCCTCGACCGCGTCGAGGTCGATCCGCCCGGCCACGTCCGCCGGCGCCTCGATCCCCTGCACGCCCAGCACGGCGCACATGCGCGAGTGGGTGTAGTGCGCGTTCGCGCCGTAGACGACCGCCTTGTCCGGGTGCAGCTCGCGCGCCACCCAGAGCGCCTCGAGGTTCGCGATCGTGCCCGAGGACGTCAGGTGCCCGAGCGCGCCGCCGAGGCCGAACATCTCCGCCAGCCACTCGACGACCTCGATCTCCATCGCGCTCGTCGCCGGCCCGCCGTCGAGCGCGTGGTTGTTCGCGTTGATGTGCAGCGCCGCGGTGTAGGCGGCGATCGCGACGGGGTGCGGCGGCTTGAGCATCTGCCCCGCGTAGCGCGGGTGGTGGAACGGATAGCTCGTCCCCATCCGCTCGACGAACTCGCTCCACGCGGCGTCCAGGCGCGCCGCGTCAGGTTCCAGGGCGGGGTGCGAGGGCGCCGGCTCGCGCCAGGCCGCCACCGCTTCGGCAGCTCGCGACAGGTAGTCCACAGCCAGGATTATCCGCACGAACGTCCGTCACATCCCCACCGCCCGACTCGTAGGCTCTTCCAGTGACCCCCGCCCTGCGACTGCGCTCCGATGAGCACCTGGTGAAGCGCTTCCGCGCGGGGGACGAGGACGCGTTCGCGGCGATCCACGAGCGCCATGCCCGGCGCCTGCACGCGACGGCCGCGCGGGCGCTGCGCGCGCACGGCGGTGATCCCGAGGGCGTCGTCCAGGAGGCGTTCCTGCGCGCCCACCGCGCGCTGCGCGCCGACGAGCGGCCGGTGGAGCTCAAGCCGTGGCTGCACCGGATCGTCCGCAACCTCTGCCTGGACGAGCTGCGGCGCACGCGGCCGGTCGCGCTCCAGGACGAGGACCAGCTGGCGGCGGGCGAGGACGTCTACGCCACGCTCAGCCGCCGCCACGAGCTGCGCGCGCTGATCGACGACCTCGCCGACCTGCCCGAGCAGCAGCGCACGGCCCTGCTGATGCGCGAGCTCGACGGGCTCAGCCACGACGAGGTCGCGAGCGTGCTGGAGGTCACCCCGCAGGCGTCGCGCCAGCTCGTCAAGCGCGCCCGCATCAGCCTCAACGCGGCGGCGCAGGCGCGCGACGCGGCCTGCCACGACATCCGCGAGGACCTGCTCGCCGCGCACGACGAGAAGCGCCGCCCGTCCGAGCACGCGCTGCGCCACGTCAAGCGCTGCTCCGCGTGCGCCGAGTTCCGCGCGAACCTGAAGGCCACGCGCAACCGCCTGCGGGTGCTCGTCCCGCCGCTGGGCTTCGGGCCGCTCGGCGGCCTGCTGTCCGCCGTCGGCGGGGGCGGCGGCGTGACCGCCAAGCTCGTCGCGGGCGGCTGCTGCGCCGTGCTCGCGGCCGGCGGCGCGACCGCGTGGGTCGCCGGCCAGAAGGAGGTCGTGCGCGACCGCGCGCCCGCCGCGGAGGTCGGCGGCAAGGCCATCAGCGGCGCACCCATCCGCGCGGGCAGCACGCTCCCGCCGGACGTCGCGATCGCCAAGCTCACCGTCGCGCTGCCCGCGGGCCAGCGCACCTTCAAGCGCGAGACGGCGCGCGTGAGCTGCCCGCCCGGGATGGCCGTGGCCGGCCTGGCGCAGCCGCGCACGCAGGACGGCAAGGCCGCGCTCCGGCGGTTGCGCATGTACCAGATGACGACGGCCGACGTCCGCCGTCTGGAGCGGGGGAAGCCGCCGCGGACGCTCACGATCGAGTACGCCGCGCGACGGCTCGACCAGCCCGTCGTGATCAGCGTCGGGACGTTCTGCAAACGCCGCTAGTCTCCCCGGCATGGCCACGATCTCCTTCGCCCGTGGGGCGCCGTCGCTCGACATCGTTGACGTGGAAGGCCTCAAGGAGGCCTCCAAGCTCGCCTTCGAGAACGACCCGGCGGGGACGACGGCCTACGGCACGAGCGTCGGCTACGTGCCGCTGCGCGAGTGGATCGCCGACCAGCACGGTGTCGCCGTCGAGCAGGTGCTCGTCACCAACGGCTCGATGCAGGCCGACGCGTTCCTGTTCGAGCTGCTCGTGCAGCCGGGCGATGCGGTGATCGTCGAGAACCCGACCTACGACCGCACGCTGCTCAACCTGCGCGAGCGCGGCGCGGACGTGCGCTTCGTCGACCTCGAGGACGACGGCATCAGCATCGACGCGCTCAAGACCGTGCTCGCCGAGGCCGTGCACCCGAAGCTCGCGCACATCATCCCGAACTTCCAGAACCCCGCCGGCTACACGCTCTCGGCCGAGAAGCGCACGGCGCTGCTGGAGCTCGCGGTCGAGCACGACTTCACGATCTTCGAGGACGACCCGTACGTGTCGATCCGCTTCGAGGGCGAGCCGATCCCGACCATGCTCAGCCAGGACGACGCCGGCCGCGTCGTCTACGCGTCCTCGTTCTCGAAGACGGTGTGCCCGGGCATCCGCGTCGGCTACCTGGTCGGCCCGCAGGCCGTGATCAAGCAGATCCAGGGCATCGCGACCAACACGTACATCTCGCCGAACATGGTCGCCCAGTCGATCGTGAACCAGTTCGCCCGCTCCGGGCGCATGGACGGCGCGATCGAGACGGTCAAGACGAACCTCAAGGCCCGCAAGGACGCGGTCGTCACCGCGCTCCAGCGCGAGATCCCCGAGGCGAAGTTCGCCAACCCGTCCGGCGGCTACTTCATGTGGGTGGAGCTGCCGGAGGGCGTCGACGCCGCCGAGCTCGAGAAGGCCGCCGCCCAGCGCGAGGTCCAGTTCGTCAAGGGCAGCGACTTCGGCGGCGCGGCCAACACGCTCCGCCTCGCCTACTCGGGCGTCACGCCGGAGCAGATCGACGAGGGCATCACGAAGCTGGCCGACGCGCTCAAGAGCCTTGGAGTCGCAGCTTCATAGGTACGGATCGGACCCCTCGCAGTACGGCGTGCTGTACGGCGAGGGGCCCGTGGCCGTGCTCATCCACGGCGGGTTCTGGAAGGCCCAGTACGGCTTGGACCTGATGGAGCCGCTCGCGCACGACCTGGCCGCGCGCGGGTGGACGGCGTGGAACGTCGAGTACCGCCGGATCGGCAACGGCGGCGGCGTCCCGGAGACCCTGGACGACGTGTCCGCGGCGATCGACCTGCTGGCCGAGCTGCCTGTGGACCGGTCCCGCGTCGTGACGATCGGGCACTCCGCGGGCGGGCACCTCGCCGCCTGGGCCGCGACCCGGGAGTCTCCGCGCGTGGCCGTGACCGGCGTCGTCTCGCAGGCCGGTGTGCTCGACCTGCAGCGTGCGCGGGAGCTGCGGCTCTCGAACGGCATCGTCGACGTCTTCCTCGGCGACCACCCGAGCGATCTCGCATCGCCGATCGAGCGGCTCCCGCTCGGCGTTCCCGTCCTGCTGACCCACGGCGGCCGCGACGACATCGTCCCGCCCGAGATCAGCGAGCGCTTCGCGGCGGCGAGCGGCGCGTCGCTGATCGTCGAGCCCGACGAGGACCACTTCGGCCACATCGATCCGGACAACCCGCTGTGGAAGGCGGTGCTCGCATGGCTGTGACCCGTGAGGACGCGCTGCGGCTGGACGCGGCCGACCCGCTCGCCGCCTTCCGCGACCGCTTCGTGATCGAGGACCCCCATCGCCTCTACCTCGACGGCAACTCGCTCGGCCGGTTGCCGAAGGGCACGCGCGAGCGGCTGCACCGCGTGATCGACCAGTGGGGTGCCGAGCTCGTCGGTGGCTGGCACGACTGGATCGACGCGCCCACGCGCACCGGCGATGCGCTCGCCGAGGTCATCGGCGCGCCGAGCGGCACGGTGCTCGTCGCCGACAGCGTCACGGTGAACCTGTTCAAGCTCGTGAACGCCATCCTGGACACGGGCGCGTTCACCCACCTGGCCACCGACCAGGACAACTTCCCGACCGACCGCTACGTGCTGGAGGGCATCGCGCGCGCCCGCGGCCTGGAGCTGACGGTCTTCCCCGTGGACCCGCTGTACGGCCCGCAGCCGGAGGACGTGCCCGAGGGCGCGCTGACCGTGCTCTCGCACGTCGCCTACCGGTCGGGCGCCCTCGCCGACGTGGCCGCCTTCCCGGACACGGTGATCTGGGACCTGAGCCACTCCGCCGGCTCCGTGCCCGTCGACGCGGCGCGCATGCGCTACGCGGTCGGCTGCACGTACAAGTACCTCAACGCCGGGCCCGGCGCGACCGGCTACGTCTACGTCCGCGAGCCGGACGCGCTCGTCAGCCCGATCCAGGGCTGGTTCGGCCAGGCGCGCCAGTTCGAGATGGAGCGCCCGTACGAGCCCGCGCCCGGCATCACGCGCTTCCTCGCCGGCACGCCGCCGATCCTCGTCCTCGCCGCCGTCGAGGAGGGCGTGCGGATCACCGCCGAGGCGGGCATCGACGCGCTGCGCGAGAAGTCCGTCGCCCAGACGGAGCTGCTGCTCACCCTGCACGACCAGTGGCTCGCGCCGCTCGGCTTCAGCGTCGGCACGCCGCGCGAGCCGCACCTGCGCGGCTCGCACGTCTCGCTCCGCCACGCGGAGGCGTGGCCGATCTGCAAGGCGCTGATCGAGCGCGCCGACGTCATCCCGGACTTCCGCGGCCCGGACTCCGTGCGCCTGGGCGTCGCGCCGCTCTACACGCGGTTCGTCGACGTCTACGACGCGCTGGACCGCCTGCGCGACCTCGTCGAGCGTGGCGTGCACCGCGAGGTGGACGCGACGGTCTCGCGGGTGACCTAGGCCATCGCCTCCTCGGTGCGGCGCTGCATCTCGGCCTCGTCCATGTCCTCGATGTGGGTGCAGATCATCCAGCGGTGGCCGTACGGGTCGCGCAGCGAGCACGCGCGGTCGCCGTGGAAGGTGTCGTTGGGCGGCGTGACGCCGGTCGCGCCCGCCTCGGTCGCCCGCGCGTACAGCGCGTCGGTGTCCTCGGTGTAGATCATCAGCGCGACCGGCACGGCCTCGTCGGCCTTCGGCGCGACCGACCCGAACTCCGGGAACGAGTCGCTGACGCACACGATCGAGCTGCCGATCTGCAGCTCGGAGTGCATCAGCTTGCCGCCCATCACGAGCTTGAGGCGGACCTGCGCGCCGAACGCGCGCTCATAGAACCCCAGCGCTTCGACGCCGCCGTCCACGGCGAGCACGGGCGTGACGGTGTGGAACCCCTCGGGAATCGGCTTCACAGACATGCGAGCCACCGTAAATCCCCGGAAAGCGCCCGTATTGTAAGAACGCGACATGCACGACGACACCCGCGGCATCCTGCGGCCCGAGGCGTTCCGCCGGCACGTCGTGCTCACCCGCGAGCCGCCCTCGGCGGACCTCGCGCACCTCGTGGAGCGCCACTGGATGGTCGAGTGGGACCTCAGCTCCCCGTTCACGTCCGAGATCGTCACCCACCCGAGCGTGAACCTCACCTTCGAGGCCGACGGCGCATGGATCACCGGCGTCCACACCCGGCGCTGGAACCGCGAGCTGACCGGCTCCGGCCGGGCCATCGCCACCAAGTTCCGTCCCGGCGGCTTCCACGCGTTCCACCCCGTCCCGGCCCACACGCTGACGAACAGCGTGCTCGTCGCCGACACCGTCTTCGGCCCGCTGCGCCCGACGACGTTCGCCGAGATCGAAGACGGCCTGCGCGCCCACGGCTGGACCGACGACCCGCGCGTCGACGAGATCGTGGAGCTGCACGCCGCGATGCTGCGCGACCCGTCGATCACCCGCGTCGAGCATCTGTGCGCCTACGCCGGCTATTCCCCGCGGACGCTCCAGCGTCTGTTCCGCGAGTACGTCGGCGTCACCCCCAAGTGGGTCCTGGACCGCATCCGCCTGCACGAGGCGGCCGAGCGGATGGCCGAGGGCGACGCCGACTGGGCGAGCATGGCGCTGGACCTCGGCTACTTCGACCAGGCGCACTTCATCAAGGCGTTCAAGGCCGTCGTCGGCCGCTCGCCCGCCGCCTACGCGCTGAGCGCCTCGTCCAGCGTCGCGTAGGTCGGGTACGCCTTGTCGAGCCCGGTGATCGCGAGCATGCGCGAGATCGGGGAGCGCGGCGCGATCACGAGCCGCAGGTTCAGCTGGCGGCCGCGCAGCTCGTCGCCGAGCGAGAACATCAGGTTGATGCCCGCGCTGTCGAGGTAGGTGGTCGGCGACAGGTCGACGATCAGCACCGACGAGCGGTTCGTGACCAGGCTGCGCAGCGCGACGCCGATCTCGGCCACGTTGGCCGCGTCCACCTCGCCGTGCACCACCGCGACCGGCAGATCGCCGTGCCACTGCGCCGCCACCCGTGCCAGCTCGCTCACAGGCGAACCATCCGGGCAGCCGCTGACGCGGCGCCATCGGCGGTCGCTTCGAGCATCGCTTCGCAGATGCTCACGCCGCCTGCCTCCCGAGCGTTCGCCGCAACTCCACCCGCGTTCCCTCCTCGTCCTGGACCACATCGACCGTCTCCATCAGTGCCCGCATCATCGAGATCCCGCGTCCGCGGTGCGTGCCGCGCGGCTCGCGCCAGCGTCCGCGATCGCGCACGACGAAGCGGATCACGCCGTGGTCGTGCTCGGCGGTGACCTCGTAGGTCGCGGCGCCGGGCGCGTACGCGTGCTCGACCGCGTTCGCCGAGGCCTCCTGCACGGCCACGATGATGTCGTAGATCTCGTCCTCGCCGGCGCCCCAGCGGCCGAGCCAGCGGCGCAGCAGCGGGCGCATCGCCGGCAGCGTCTCCGCTGACGCGGGCCACGTCGTGCGCAGCGTGTCCGGCAGCAGCTCCAGCCGCGCGCCGAGGATCGCGACGTCGTCGTCCGCGGGCGCGCCACGGACCTCCCCCTCGGCGACGTCCTGGCAGAGCACCTCGAGGTCGTCGGCGCGTTCCAGCAACGCGCGCAGCCGCTCCAGCCCGTCGTCGATGCTCTCGCCGCGCACCTCGACCGCGCCGTCGGTCGCCAGCAGCAGCGTGCTGCCGGCCGGGAAGTCGAACGTCGTCTCGTGGTAAGTGGAGACCGTGGAGACGCCGAGCGGCGGGCCGCCGTCGACCGCCAGCACCGCGGTCTCTCCGCCGGGCGCACGCACCAGCGGCGGCAGGTGGCCGGCGCTGACCAGCGTCACCTGCTCGCGCTCGAGGTCGAGCAGCGCGTACGCCAGCGTGGTCATCAGCCGTTGACCGAGGGTGAGCAGGAGCCGGTTGAGCCGGTCGACGACCCCGGCCGGCGAGTGCCCGTCCAGCGCGTAGGCGCGCAGGCCCGTGCGCATCTGCGCCATCAACGCGGCGGCGCCGATGCCGTGCCCCATCACGTCGCCGACGACCAGCGCGATCCCGCCGCGCCCGAGCGGGAAGGCGTCGAACCAGTCGCCGCCGATGCCCCCGCGCCGTACCGCCGGGCGGTAGCGCGCCGCCAGCTCCAGCCCGGGCACCGACGGCAGCTGCTCAGGCACGAGGCTGCGTTGCAGCGCCTCGACGACGCCGCGCTGATGGAAGAGCCGGGCGCGTTCGATCGACGTGGCGGCGCGGTCGGCGGCGAGCTGGAGCAGCTCCGTGTCGGCCTCGTCGAAGAGCCGCGGCGTGAGCGTGCCGACGTGCAGCACGCCGATCACCTGCTCCTCCACGAGCAGCGGCACGCCCAGCATCGACCGGATGCCCTTCTCGCGCAGGATCGGGTTGAGGATGTCCGCGTGGTCGACGTCCTCGATGAAGATCGCCCGCCGCTCGGCCGCGATCCGCCCGGCGAAGCCGCCGCCGACCGGAATCCGGACGCCCTGCTCGACCTCCTCCTCGATGCCCTTCGCCGCGGTCGCCAGCAACGAGGCGCCGTCCTCCTCGAGCAGCAGGAAGGCGGCGGTGTCGGAGTGCAGGATCTCCGCGATCCGCTCGAGGAGCTCCGTCAGCAGCTCGTCCAGGGGCAGGTACGCGAGACCGACGTCGGTGACGCGCTGCAGGGCATGGAGTTTGCGGAGCTCGTCGTACGCCAACGCGCCAAGATGTTACGGCGAGAACACCAGCACGATGTACACGAAGAAGACGAGCAGGTGCACCGCCCCTTCCAGCACGGTCGTGCGCGGGCCGGAGAACGTCACCACGCTCAGCAGCAGCGTCAACGCGACGAGCACCTGGCCGGTCGGGTCAAGGCCCAGGATCACCTGCTCGCCCGTGATCAGCCCGATGATGAGGACCGCCGGCAGCGTCAGGCCGAGCGTGGACAGGCAGGCGCCCAGGCACAGGTTCACCGTGCGCTGGAGCTGGTTCTTGGACGCCGCCTTGAGCGCGCTGATGCCCTCCGGCGTGAACACGATCAGGGCGATCAGGACGCCGCTGAGCGCGATCGGCGCGCCGATCAGCTCGATCTCGGCCTTGACCACCTTGTCCAGGCTCTTGGAGAGCAGCACGATCGGGATCGCGCCGGCGAGCAGCAGCACCACCCACTTGCCGATCGTGCGCGAGTTGACCTCCTCCAGCTCGTGCTCGTCCGACGCGCCGTGGACGAACAGGTCGCGGTGGCGGCCGGTCTGGATCTTGAGGAAGAAGACGTACAGGACGATCGTCGCCCCGGCGAACAGGATCGCCTGCGTGGTCGAGAGCGTCGGCGCGTCGGTGGACGTCGTCATCGCCGGCAGGATCAGCGCGATGACCCCGAGCGGGATGATCACGCTCAGGAAGGCGGAGGCGCCCGGGAGGCTGTAGTCCTGCTCGTGGTGCTTGAGCCCGCCGATGACCAGCGACAGGCCGATCACGCCGTTGAGCACGATCATCATCACCGCGAACATCGTGTCCCGGCCGACGGTCGGCGCGTCACCGCCCAGCATGACGGCGCTGATCAGCATGACCTCGATGCCGACGATGCTGAGCGTGAGGATCAGCGTGCCGTAGGGCTCGCCGAGCATCTCCGCCAGGTGGTCGGCGGCGACGATCACGCCGAACGCGCACCACAGGATCACGCCCAGGATCCAGGCGAACAGCAGCAGCCCGATCGGGACCGAGTCCAGGTTGCCCTTCGAGAGCAGGCTGTCCCCGAAGAACTGGAAGGCGAGGACCGTGCCCCACCCCGCGATCAGGTGCTTCAAGGCGCGAGCTCTGCGAACGTCGTGGCGACGATGTCCCAGTCGCTGTCGGGCTCGGAGTCCTCGGTGGGACGCGGGACGAACGCCGTCCGCAGCCCGGCCGCCCGGGCCGCGTGCAGGTCGTCGTTGTGCGCGGCGACCATGCAGACCTCGTCGTAGGCGAGGCCGAGGGCGTCGGCGCTGGCGCGGTAGACGGCCGGGTCGGGCTTGTACGCGTGGGCGAGCTCGGCACCCAGGATCGCGTCCCAGGGCAGCCCGGCGTACTTGGCGAGGTTGACCGACTGGGCGATGTGGCCGTTCGAGCAGGGCGCGATGATGTGGGACTCCTTGAGGTGCGTCAGCCCGGCGACGACGTCGGGCCACGGGTCGAGCGCATGCCACGCCTTGACCAGCGTGCGGCGATAGCGGTCTGGGAGGTCGATACCCAGCTCGGCCAGGACTATGTCCAGCCCGATCCGGTGCAGCACGTCGAGGTTCACCCACGGGCGACGGCCGCTGCGGACCGTCTCCAGCTGCGGCTGGTACTGGTCGCGCCACAGGTCGGCCGTCTCCTCGGGCAGCCCGAACCGCGCCGTGTGGCGGATCATGCTTCCGCGCCAGTCCACCGTCGTGCCGAATACGTCGAAGATCAGCGCCTTCACCTGGTCCATACTGACGTTCGATGGAGAAGGTGCGTTTGCTCACGGGCGCGGACGCCTGGTCGCTGCGGGCGGCGCCGGCGCTGGGGCTGCGGCGGATCGTCGTGTCCGACGGCCCCGCGGGCGTCCGCGGCGAGACCTGGGACGAGCGCTCGCCGTCGGCGAACGTCCCCTCACCCACCGCGCTCGCCGCCTCCTGGGACGTGACGCGGATCGAGCGCGTCGGACGGCTGCTCGCCCACGAGTGCCGCCGCAAGGGCGTCGACGTCCTGCTCGCGCCGACCGTGAACCTGCACCGCACGCCCTTCGGCGGCCGCCACTTCGAGTGCTTCTCCGAGGACCCGTACCTCACGGGCGCGATCGGCGCCGCGTTCGTCCGCGGCCTGCAGGCCGAAGGCGTGGCCGCGACCGTCAAGCACTTCGTCGCCAACGACTCCGAGACGGAGCGCTTCACGCTGGACGCCGTCGTGGACGAGCGCGTCCTGCGCGAGCTCTACCTGCTGCCCTTCGAGCTGATCGTCGCCGAGGGCCGCCCGTGGGCGGTCATGTCCTCCTACAACGCCGTCAACGGGCACACGATGAGCGAGTCGCCGCTCGTCCAGCAGGTCCTGCGTGACGAATGGGGCTACGACGGCGTCGTCATGTCCGACTGGGGAGCGACCCGCAGCGCGCACGCCGACGTCGACCTCGCGATGCCCGGCCCGGACAGCCCGCTCGACCCGCCCGACGTGGACGCGCGGCTCGCCCGGCTTCGCCGGCTCAACGAACGCACGGCGGAGCGGGAAGCCACCCCGTGGTCGGAAGCCGAGATCGCGGCCGAGCTGCGCGCCGCCGCGGCCGCCGGCTTCGTCCTCGCGCGCAACCACGGGTCGCTGCTGCCGCTCACCGGCAGCTCGCTCCGGCGCGTCGCCGTGATCGGCCCCAACGCGGCCCACGCGCGCACGCTCGGCGGCGGCAGCGCGACCGTCTTCCCGCCCTACACCGTGTCGCCGCTCGAAGGGCTGCGCACCGCCCTGCCGCACGCGGAGGTCGGCTACGCGCCCGGCGTGAAGGCGCACACGCGGCTGCCGGTGGCGGACGTGTCCGTCGAGCTGCGCGACGGCGACCGCACCGAGCGGCGCGAGACGGGCGACTTCACGTGGTTCGGGAAGCCGCGGACGGTCGAGGTCCACACGACGATCACCGCCGAGCGCGCGGGCGAGCACGTGATCGGCGCGTCCGGCGTCGGCCACTTCACGCTCACCCTCGACGGCGCGATCGCGTTCGACGAAGCGCTGGCGCTCCGCCCCGGCGCCGATCCCGGCGAGCATCTCTTCGCGCCTCCGCAGCGGGGCGTGCCGGTCACGCTCGAGGCGGGACAGACCGTGGACGTGGTGCTGCGCGCCGAGGGCGTCACCGCGTTCCAGCTCAACCACGAGCCGCCGTTCCCCGAACGCGCCTTCGAGGACGCGGTCGCCCTGGCGCGCGACGCGGACCTCGTCGTGGTCGTCGTCGGCACCACCCCGGAGGTCGAGAGCGAGGGCTTCGACCGCTCGAGCCTCGCGCTCCCCGGCCGCCAGGACGAGCTGGTCGAGGCGGTGACCGACGCCAACCCGAAGACGGTCGTGGTGGTCAACGCGGGTGCGCCGGTGCTGATGCCGTGGGTCAAGCGCGCACCCGGCATCCTGCTCGCCTGGTTCCCCGGCCAGGAGGGCGGCCACGCGCTCGCCGACGTCATCCTCGGCGCCGCCGAGCCCGGCGGCCGCCTGCCGACCACGTGGCCCCAGGCCGAGGACGGCCTGCCGGGCGTGCAGCCCGTCGACGGCGTCCTGCGCTACGCGGAAGGCCTGAAGGTCGGCTACCGCGGCGACGTGCAGCCGCTGTTCCCGTTCGGCCACGGCCTCGGCTACACGAGCTGGCAGTACCTGGCGATGGACGGCACGAAGGTGCGCCTCGCGAACACCGGGACGCGCCGCGGCCGGGAGGTCGTGCAGGTCTACGCGTCCAAGCCCGACAGCGCGGTCGAGCGCCCGGCGCGCTGGCTCGTGGGCTTCGCGGTCGTCGAGGCCGACGCCGGCGAGGAGGTCATCGTCGACGTCCCGCTCGCCCCGCGCGCGTTCCAGCACTGGGACGGCGGCTGGCAGACCGAGCCCGGCGACTTCGTGCTCGAGGCGGGCCGCTCGGTCGCCGACCTCAAGCTCCGCAGCGTCGTGGCGCCGTGAGGCCGCCCGGCACGGAGCCGGCGGCGCCGCCGTCCACCGCCCGTTGCGCCACGACGCGCCCCGCGCCCACGCGCGCCTTCGCCGCCCGCCCCTGCGAGCCCGCGCGCTAGTGGAGCTCCGGCAGCTCGAGTACTTCGCGGCCGTCGCGCGCCACCGGCACTTCACGCGCGCGGCCGAGTCGTTGTACGTCACCCAGCCCGCGCTCTCCCAGCAGGTGCGCCGGCTGGAGGCCGAGCTCGGGCTCGCGCTGTTCCGGCGCACCTCCAAGGGCGTCGAGCTCACCCCGGCGGGCGCCGACCTGCTCGTGCACGCCGAGAAGATCCTCGCCGAGGTCGCGCAGGCCCGCGCGGAGATGGACCGCCACACCGGCGTCTCCCGCGGCGTCGTGCGGGTCGCGACGACCGCGGCGGACGCGCCGCGGCTCCCGGCCGCGCTGGCCGCGTTCCACGGCGACCATCCGCACATTCAGATCGCGCTGCGCCAGGGGTCGGCGGCCGAGGTCGTCGCGCTCGTGCAGGCGGGGGCCGTCGACGTGGCGGTGCTGGCGCTCACCGAGCCGCCGGCCGGCCTCGAGGTGGTGCCGCTGGCGGACGAGCCGCTGCGGGTCGTGGTGCCCGTCGACGACGAGCTCGCGGGCACCACGATCGCGCTCGATCAGTTGCGCGGGCGCCCGTTCATCCTCGCGGAGCCGGGGACGGCCCTGCGCGACACGGTCCTGCAGGCCACGCAGGAGGCGGGCTTCAGCCCGCTGCCGCTGTTCGAGGTCGGCGACCCGGCGACGGTCCGCTTCCTCGTGCGGGAAGGCCTCGGCGTCGGGCTCGTGCCGGCGAGCTGGCTCGAGCGGCCCGGGCCGGTCGTCGGCGCGGCGGATCTCGCGGACCCGCCACGCCACCGGTTGTCGCTGCTCACGCCCTCCGCGGGCGCGTCACCGGCCGGCCGGCTGCTGCTCGAGCGCCTCGCGGAGCTCTGACTCGAGCCGCTTGCGCGGCCGTGCGCCGACCAGGTTGGCGATCTGCGTGCCGTTGTCGAAGAGCATGAACGTCGGCATGCCGAGCACGCCGTACTTGACGGCCAGCTCCTGCTCGTTGTCGACGTCGACGCTGACGATCTTCAGGTCGTCGCGCTCGGCCGCCATGTCCGCGAGCAGCGGCGACATCGCCCGACACGGCGGGCACCAGGTCGCCCAGAAGTCCACGAGGACCGGCTTGTCCGCCTCGAGGACCTCGGCGGTGAAGGTGTCAGTGGTCACGGGGTTCAAAGCCATGCGTACAGCCTGGCCTCACGCCCCGCTCCCTCCAAGTCGGATCCGTTATCAGCGTCCGTAGCGTTCCTTACCGAGCACGAGCTGCTCGGGAAGGGCGATGCGCGGCGGCGGCGACGGGTCCGCGAGCACGGAGACCGTCTCGGCGACGGAGCGGGTGAGCGTGCCTTCCCGTCCGTCGAGCTCGAACGTCACGTGCTCGTCGTCGACGGTCTTGACCACGCCCTCGTACCCGGGCTCCAGGCCCTCGGCCTTGAACAGGTGCAGCAGGTCCTCGGCCTCGTTCTCGAAGCGCAGGATCGTCACCTTCGCGCCCGGTTCGCAGTCGCCGAGCGGGACGCCCTCGATCCGCGTGCCCGGCTCGATCGGGTGGCCGTGCGGGCACGTCTTCGCGTCCCCGATCGCGGCCAGCATGCGCGCCTCGAGGTTCGGCGACATCGCGTGCTCGAGCCGCTCGGCCTCCTCGTGGACGTCGTCCCACGGCACCTTCAGCACGTCGGTGAGGAAGCGCTCGATCAGCCGGTGCCGACGAACCACCTGCTGGGCCTGCTCGAGCCCTTCGTCCGTGAACGAGATCGACTTGTCGGCGGCGCGCGTGATGTAGCCGTCGCGGACGAGGCGGCCGACCATCTCGTGCACCGTGGGCGCGGAGAGCTGCATCGCGCGGGCCACGTTCGCGCCGGTCATCGGCAAGCCGGCCTCGTGAAGCCAGAAGATGGTCTGCAGGTATTCCTCTTCGGCAACCGTCGCGTCAGCCATGCCGTTGATCGTATCCGGCTCAGCCGAGCGCCTTCTCGGCCATCTCCATGAAGGCGCGTGTGGAGGGTGAAAGACGAGCGTTGCGACGGGTGATGAACGCGTAGGTCTCGTAGAGCGGTGGGTCGAAGGGCGCCGTGTGGAGCTTGCGGGCGCGCAGCATCGACACCAGGCCGACCGTGTCGCCGAGCCCGCGCGCGGCCAGGTCGAAGGCCGCCGTCATGTACTCGACCTCGATCACGGGCTCGAGCCGGACCCCGCTCGTCTGCGCCATCTCGCGCAGCTGGACGCGTGTCGGGTCCTGGGCCGCCCAGCGCGCGTCGTAGAGGATCAGCGGCGCCTGCGCGAGCCGGTCGACGGTCATCGGCTCGCGGGTCCGCTCGGGATCGGCGGACAGGTAGAAGAGCTCCTCTCGCAGCGTCGGGCGCACGTCCAACCCGCGGTCCTCGATCGGGAGGATCACGAGGCCCGCCTCCAGGTGGCCGTCGCGCACGGCGTCGGCGACCTCGGCGGAGTTCTGGCCGATCGCCCGGACCCGCACCTCGGGGTACTTGGCGCGGAACTTGGCGACGACCCCGACCAGGAGCGAGTGGTGCGCGCCGCCGAAGAAGCCGAACGCGACCGTGCCCGAGACGAGGGTGCGGACCTCGCGCACGGACTCGATCGCCTCCTGCGCCTCCGCCAGCACGCGCTCGGCGTGCGGGATCAGCAGGCGGCCGGCGTCGGTCAGCTCGATGCCGCGGCCCGCGCGGACGAACAGCGGCACGCCGAGCTCCGCCTCGAGCCGGCGGATCTGCTCGGACATGCTCGGCTGCGCCATCAGCAGCGCGTTCGCGGCCGCCGAGAAGCTCCCGTGCTCGGCGGCGGCGAGGAAGTACTCGAGCTGTTCCAGTCTCATAGGCGCTCCCTATGTATCCCAGAGCCAATAGAGCCTAAAACAATGATGCACAAGCTCCGATACTAGGTGCATGTTCGCCATCGCTCTCATCGCAGCCTTCGCGGTGGGTTCCGTCTTCGCGGCCGAGGATCGTCCCGGCTTCCGCGAGAGCGCCCCGCTCGCCTAAGGTTCGCAGCGCCCATGGCGCTGCCTCTTAAGCCACCTCTGCTCCCCCAGCTCGCGCGTCCGGCCAAGAAGCTGCCGGTCGGTGACGGCTGGGCGTACGAGCCCAAATGGGACGGATTCCGTGCCATCGCATTCGTCGATGGCACGGACATCTACCTCCAGTCACGCAGCGGCAAGCCGCTGCGCCGCTACTTCCCCGAGCTGACCTTCCCCGAGGGCCGGTACGTCCTCGACGGGGAGATCGTGCTGTTCGACGCCGAAGGGCGTCAAGACTTCGGCGCGCTCGGCCAGCGCATCCACCCGGCCGAGTCGCGCATCAACCTGCTCGCCGAGCAGACGCCGGCGACGTTCGTCGCGTTCGACCTGCTCGCGCTCGACGACGAGTCGCTGCTCGCCCTGCCGCAGCGCGAGCGCCGTGACCGCCTGGTCGCCTTCATCTCCGCCCCGCTCCAGCTGTGCGACTCCACGACCGACCCGGCCGAGGCCGAGCCGTGGCTGGAGGACCGCGAGGGCGTGATCGCCAAGAAGCAGGACTCGCCCTACAAGCCGGGTGAGCGCGTCGGCATGTCCAAGATCAAGCGCGTCCGGACGATCGACGCCGTCGTCCTGGGCTGGCGCCCGGGCAAGGAGGAGGGCACGGTCGGGTCGCTCATCCTCGGCCTCTACGACGAAGACGGGAACCTGCGCACGGTCGGCCACACGTCGGGCATCAGCCGCAAGGAGAAGGGCACGCTGCCCGCCAAGCTCGCTCCGTACGAGACCGGCGAGCGCGGCCAGGGCGACCCGTCCCGCTGGGACAACGCCCGCGACCTCGAGTGGATCGCGCTGCGCCCCGAGCTCGTGATCGAGATCACCTTCGACCACACCTCCAACGACCGCATCCGCCACGGCACCAAGCTCGTGCGCTGGCGCGACGACAAGAAGCCCGAGGAGTGCCTGATGGAGCAGCTCCGAACTTAAACGTCCTGGACGTTTAAGTTCCGGACCGCCGGACCGACTCGGTCACGTTGTGGCGGCGGACGCGGGCGATCGCGCGCTTGAAGGCCGAGTCGCGGGTGGCGGGCGGCGGGACCGTCGCCCGCACGCGCTTGACCCACTCCTCCAGCGGGAGCTCGCCGGAGATGAGCGCGTGCAGCGCCGTGGTCACGGGCGCGTCGACGTGCGCGCGCCGCAGGGCGGTCGCGAGCAGCGGGACCATGTCCAGCGCCTCGACGGCCTGGCCGATCCGGGCCGGGATCTCCGACGCGGGCACGCCCTGGCCGAGCAGCTCGCCCGCGCGCCGGTTGCGCGACTGCGGCGCCAGCGCCGTGCCCATCAGGTCGCCCGTGCCGGCGAGCCCGATCATCGACTCGGGCTTGCCACCCTGGCGCTCGGCGTAGCGCCAGACCTCGGCGAAGATGTGGCCGGCCGCGGCGCCGGCGGCGTTCAGGCCCTGCGCCTCGGTCGCGCCCGCGGCCAGCGCGGCGGCGTTCTTGGCGATCCCGGACAGCTCGACGCCGACCGGGTCGTTGGACTGCTCGCACACGACGCCCGCGCGCAGGAACACCTCGGCCACCTGCTGCGCGAGCCGCACGTTGGTCGACGCGGCGACGAGGCCGGCACCCTCGGTGACCATCTCGCGCGCGTGGGCGGGCCCGCCCAGGCAGCCGACGCGGTCGATCCCGCACACCTGGTTGAGCAGCGCGGTCGGCGAGAGCCCGTCCGGCGGGACGAGGCCCTTGGCCATCGAGATCACCGGCGCGCGCGACGGCAGCCCGCTGCGGTGCAGGTTGTCGATCACCTGCGAGAGCCCCTTCGACGGCACGCCGAGGAAGACGTAGTCCGCGCGGGACAGGCCGGCCGCCATCGGCTCGACGCGCAGCTCACGCGGCAGCGGCACCTCGGGCAGGTAGGCGACGTTCTCGCGGTCGGCCTCCAGGCGCGCCGCCTGCTCGGGGGAGCGGGTCTGCAACGTGGTGCGGAAGCCCCCGCGTGCCAGCAGCACCGCGACGGCGGTGCCGAACGATCCGGCTCCGACGACGATCGCCCGGCGCGATCCGGGCGTGGGCACTTTGAGCTGGGGCCGAGGCGGCATAGGGAGAGGTACCCAGCTGACGCCGTGTCGTTACCGGCGCGGACTGCCTGCATTCATATTGGCTCAAGACCGCCCGGAATACCAGGGGGTTGGCCCCACGATCGTCGCGCACGCGGGGTTTACGGTTCAGTGCCATGTCGCAGCAGGAGCGGAGCGCGGGCATCGAGGTCGAGGGCCTCGTCCGCGAGTTCAAGAACGGCCCGCGGGCCGTCGACGGAATCCACTTAAGGGTCGCGCCGGGGGAGATCTACGGCTTCCTCGGGCCGAACGGCGCGGGCAAGTCCACCACGGTGCTGATGCTCACCACGCTGCTACCGCCGACCGACGGCACAGCGCGCGTGGCGGGGCACGACATCCGGCGAGAGGGGGCCGCCGTGCGGTCGGCGATCGGCGCGGCGCTGCAGGAGGCGGCGCTCGACCCGCTGCTGACCGGGCGGGACCACATGCGCCTGCAGACGACGCTGCAGGGGATCGCGAAGGCCGATCGGCGCCGGCGCGGCGACGAGCTGCTCGAGCGCGTCGGGCTCACCGACGCGGCCGACCGCAAGGTCGGCGGCTACTCGGGCGGCATGAAGCGCCGGCTGGACCTCGCGCTCGCGCTGGTCCACCGCCCGCGCGTGCTGTTCCTCGACGAGCCGACGACGGGCCTGGACCCGAGCTCCCGCGCGGACCTGTGGGACGAGGTCGCCCGCCTCGCGCGCGAGGACGGCACCACGGTCTTCCTCACCACGCAGTACCTGGAGGAGGCCGACGTGCTCGCCGACCGCGTCGGGATCATCGACAAGGGCACGATCGCCGCCGAGGGCACGCCGGAGGCCCTGAAGGCGGAGATCGGGCGTCCGTCGGTGGAGGCGACGCCGACGGAGCGCGGCGACCGTGACGCGATCGCCGACGTCCTCAGCCGCTTCGGCTCCGCGGTCCCCGCCCCGCCGGGCGCGGCCGCCGTCCGGCTGGAGCGCGGCGAGAACCTCGCGGAGGTCGTGCGCGCGCTCGACGCCGCCGAGCTCCCGATCGCGGACCTGCAGCTGCACCAGCCGTCGCTCGACGACGTGTTCCTGGCCAAGACGGGCCGCAAGCTCGACGTCACGGCGGCGGAGGAGCCGGCGTCCGTATGAGCGAGCTGACCCTCCAGACCTACGAGATGGCGCGGCGCTCGATCGTGAAGGTGGTGCGCCAGCCGGCGCTGTTCATCTTCCCGATCCTGTTCCCGCTGATCATGATGGGCATCAACGTGAGCGGCCTCGACGCCGCCACGGAGATCCCGGGCTTCCCGACCGACAGCTACCTGGACTTCGCGATCGCGTTCCCGATGGTCCAGGGCGCGCTGTTCGCGTCGATCAACGCGGGCAGCTCGGTCGCGCGCGACGTCGAGACCGGCTTCCTCAACCGGCTGGCGCTGACGCCGATGCAGCGCGCGGCGATGCTGCTCGGCCTGTTCACGGGCGAGATGCTCGTCGCGTTCGTCTCGACCCTGATCTACCTGGGCGTCGGCTTCGCCATCGGCCTGCACTTCGCGTCCGGCTTCCTCGGCGTGCTCGTGCTGCTGGCGCTGTCGCTGCTGATCGCACTCGCGTTCGCCGGGCTCGGCGCGTTCATCGGGCTGCGCACGGGCTCCCCCGAGGCCGTCCAGGGCGTCTTCCCGCTGCTGTTCGTGTTCCTGTTCCTGTCCTCGAGCTCGCTCCCGCGCGACCTGATCGAGCACGACTGGTTCCGGATCGTCGCGACCTGGAACCCCGTCTCCTACCTGTTCGAGGGCCTGCGGTCGTTGATCATCTTCGGCTGGCAGGGCAAGGAGCTGGCGCTCGGCTTCGGCGTCGCCGCGGTGATCGCCGTGCTGGGCGTGTACGGGGCGACCGTGGCCCTGCGGACCCGGGTGGCGACCAGCTGATGCGGCGCTTCCTCGACGTCACGTCGGGCGTGGCCTGGCGTTCGACCAAGAAGGTCTTCACCAACCCGCAGCTGCTGCTGCCGTCGCTGATCTTCCCGCTGTTCTTCTTCGTCGCGTTCGCGGGCGGGCTGTCGAGCGTCGGGAACGTGCCGGGCTTCGACTTCCCGTCGGGCTACACGGCGTTCCAGTTCGTGTTCGTGCTGCTGCAGGCCTCGGCGTTCGGCGGCGTGTTCACCGGCTTCGGCATCGCCGGGGACTTCGAGAACGGCTTCTCGCGGCGGTTGATGCTGGCCGCGCCGAGCCGGCTCGGGATCCTCGCCGGGTACGCGGTCGGCGCGATGATCCGCGCCGCGACCGTCGGCGTCCTGCTGTTCGTGGTGGCGCTCGCCAGCGGCATGCAGATCGACGGCAGCGGGGTCGACCTGTTCGGGCTGGTCGTGCTCGCGCTGATCGTGAACCTGACCGCCTCGATGTGGGCGGCGGGCGTCGCGATGCGGCTGCGGTCGATCCAGGCCGGGCCGGCGATGCAGCTGCCGGTGTTCCTGCTCCTGTTCCTCGCGCCGGTGTACGTGCCGCTCGACCTGCTCGCGGGCTGGATCGAGGCGGTCGCGCACCTGAACCCGGTCACGCCGCTGATCGAGGGCGGGCGGGACCTGATCTCGGGCGGCGACTTCCAACCGCTGCTGGTGTTCGGCGTCGCGCTCGGCCTGGGCGCGCTGTTCCTGGCGTGGGCGGTGCGCGGCGTGCGGTCGGCGGAGCGGGCCGGCTAGGTGTGCTTCACCGCCGGGCGCTTCCCCGCCCGGATGGTGAGCTTGTGGATCGCGGAGAGGCTGCCGGGGCGGGAGACGACGATGCGGATCGTCGTCCCGGCCCGCAGCCGCTTCGCGGTCAGGCGCTCGAGCGAGACCGAGCCCCACTTCTTCTTGGCGAACGTGAAGGACGAGCGCGAGCAGCCGCGCTTGCACGTGACCTTGACGGTCGCGCCCGCCGGGATCTCCTTCACCTGCAGACGCGTGAGGCGCGTCCAGCGCCCGCGGACCTTCGCGCCGTAGCTGACCTTGACCACGAGGCGGAGCTTCTGCGGCGCGGTCGTGGGCGCGGCGGGTTCCGGAGCGGGCGCCGGCGCGACGGCCGGCGGGGTGACGACGGGCGGCGCCGGCTCGGGCACCGGCCCGAAGCCCGTCCCGAGCGACGTGGTGCAGGCCACGCGCCGGTCCGCGCCGGAGCCGACGCGGCGGCAGTAGTCGGCCTTGCCGTCGCCGTTGTGGTCCACCCAGTCGCGGCCGGTGGAGTCGCCGACGTCGAGCGGGTCGGAGGCGATGGTCGTGCTGAACCCGGTCGGGGTGGACAGCGTGCACGCGAGCCGCGCGTTCGCGGCGGTCGTCCCCGTCGGGCGGCAGAAGTCGCGGTCGCCGTCACCGTCGAAGTCGACCCATGCGGCGCCCTCGTCCGTGCCCCAGTCGGCCGTGCCCGACGTCAGCTCGGCACCGAACCCGGTGGCTGTGGCGAGCGTGCAACGGACGCGGGTGTCAGGGCGTAGCCCGACCCGGCGGCAGAAGTCGGCGCGGTGGTCGCCGTTGACGTCGGTCCAGGTGCGGCCGGTGTCGTAGCCCGGGTCGTCGGTCAGCGAGCCGTAGGTGGCGCCGAACCCGGTGCCGGTGGAGACCGTGCACAGGAGCGCGGGGCCGGCGACGCGGCAGAAGTCGGCCTTGCCGTCGGCGTTGTAGTCCACCCACGCGCGGCCCGCCTCGGCGCCCGGGTCGACCAGGGCGGTGAAGCCGGCGCCGAACCCGGTGGCCGTCCACGCGGAGCAGATCACGCGCAGGAGCGCGACGCGGCAGTAGTCGGCGCGGCCGTCGCCGGTGGCGTCGGCGAGCTCGGTGCCTTCGACGTCGCCCCACTCGAGCCGGTCGAGGGCGTTGACGAACGAGAACGAGCTGCCCTGGGAGAACGTGCACTCGAAGCGCTGGTTGGTCAGCAGGCCGACCCGGCGGCAGTAGTCGGCGGCGCCGTTGCCGTCCACGTCGCCCCACAGCCTGGTCTCCAGGTAGCCCGGATCGCGCGGCCCGGCCTGCACCGTCGCGTCGAAGCCGCGGCCGGTCGCGAGCGTGCACCGGAGGCCGGTGTCGGCACCCAGCCGGCAGAAGTCCGCCTTCTTGTCGGCGTTGACGTCGACCCAGGCGGTACCGGCGGCGACGCCCCAGTCCAGCGGCGCGGAGCGGTACGTGCCGGTGTCCTGCGCCTGGGCGGCGGGCGCGGCGGCGAGGGTGGCGAGGATGAAGAGCGAGCCGAGGACCAGTCGGCGGACGAGCGACAGCACGCCGGACAGCTTGGTGCGTGAGTGACCATCCGTCAACGCTTCACCTTCCGGTCACACGGTCGTCCATTCGTTGACTCAGGCTGCGCGAACATGAAGAAGACACTGGCCCTCGGGCTGCTCGCCCTCGCCTGCGTGGCTCCTGCGCAGGCGTCGGCGGTTCAGCTGAACATCGGGCACCGAGGTGCCTCCGGCACGCGGCCGGAGCACACCTTCGCCGCCTACGACCGCGCTCTCGCTCTGGGCGCGGACTACATCGAGCAGGACCTGCAGGTCACGAGCGACGGTGTGCTGGTCGTGCTCCACGACGGCACGCTCGACCGCACCGTTCGTGGTCCGGCCGAGAACTGCACCGGCGCGGTAGACACCAAGACCCTCGCGCAGATCAAGACCTGCAGCGCGGGCACGTGGTTCGGCGCCGAGTGGGCCGACGAGAAGGTCCCGACGCTGGAGGAGGTCTTCCAGCGCTACGGCAAGACGGTCAACTACTACATCGAGACCAAGACGCCGGACCCCGAGGACGACATGGAGGCCAAGCTCCTGGCGCTCCTGGACAAGTACGACCTGCGTGAGCCGGCCGTCAAGGACTGGCAGGTGCTGATCCAGTCGTTCAGCGCCGACTCGCTCAAGAAGGTGCACGCGATGGACCCGCGCCTGCCGCTGGTGTTCCTCGGCAACGCGAGCGTCGCGAGCATCCCGGCCGTGCGCGAGTACGCGGTCGGCTGGGGGCCGTCGTTCGGCGGCGTGACCAAGGCGTTCGTCGACGCCGCGCACGCCGCGTGCCTGAACCTGCACCCGTACACGGTCAACACCGACGCGGACCTCAAGCGCATGCTCGACCTCGGCGTCGACGGCATGTTCACCAACTACCCGGAGCGCCTCGAGGCGCTGCTGGGCTCCGCCGCGGCCCCGGGCCTCACCGGCCCGAAGCTGGCGGCCGCCGACATACGCCGCTGCCGCGGTGAGCAGCGGGACGTCCCGGCCACGGTCGGCGGCGCCGTCCCGGCCACGCTGTCGCTGACGCTGGGCACGCCGGGCTCCTTCGGCGCGTTCACCCCGGGCGTCGAGCAGGTCTACACCGCCTCGACCAAGGCGACGGTCATCTCCACCGCCGGCGACGCCTCGCTGACCGTCGGCGATCCGGGCAAGCTGACCAACGGCGCGTTCACGCTCGCCTCGCCGTTGGGCGTCGCGATCACCCCGAACGCGTGGACCGGCCCGGTCACGAACGCCGAGTCCGTGATCGCCTTCACCCAGCCGATCGGCGCGAACGAGCCGCTGCGCACCGGCACCTACTCGAAGACGCTGACCTTCACGCTCTCCACCACCAACCCGTAGGTCACCCGTCCGAGTCGTCGCCGGCCGTCACCCCACGGCCGGCGGCCGAGGCCGAGCGCCGTCCTCCGTCCCCCGGCGCCGGTTCAAGCCTCACCGCTGGCGAGCGCCTCGCCGAGGCGCTCGCCCGCGGCTTCCAGCTCCTCGAGGTTCGTGGCCTCCTGGACCATCTGCAGGTCGATCATCCGCTTGCCGAAGCCGTCGAGCTCGTCGCGCCCGACGATCGCGTGCAGCGGCACCCCGGCCTGCCGCGTGCGGGTCCCGATCTCGCCCACCAGCTTGCCCTCGAGCGTCTGCTGGTCGAGCCGGCCCTCGCCGGTCACCACGGCGCGCGCGGCGCGCATCCGGTCGTCGAAGTCGAGCGCGTCGAGCACGAACGGCGCGCCCGGCTCGAGCGCCGCGCCGTACTGCGCCCACAACCCGCCGCTCAACCCACCCGCGGCGCCGGTCATCGGCACCCCGCGCGGGTCGCGCTTGAGCGTGGGCGCGAGCTCGTCGAGCCGCCGCTCGAGCTTCGCGACCATCGCGGCGTCCGCGCCCTTCTGCGGCCCGAACACCTTCGGCGCGTCCTCCCACGGCGTCCGCACGTCCGTGAGGATCACGATCTTCGCCCGCCCGATCCCGCCGGCGGCCTCGATCGCCTCGATCGCGCCGGCGCCGCCGTCGGTGGTCGCCGACCCCCCGACCGCCACCAGGATCACCGCCGCCCCGGCCTGCGCGGCGGCCGCGATCAGCTCCCCGGTGCCGTACGTCGTCGCGGCCCACGCGTCCATGTCCTCACCGACCAACGCGAGCCCGGACGCCATCGCCATCTCGACGATCGCCGTCCCCCCACCCTCGATCAACCCGAACCCGGTCTTGACGGGTCGCCCGAGCGGGCCCGTCACGGTGCGCGCCACGAGCTCGCCGCCGAGCTGCGGCAGCAACGCGTCCAGCGTCCCGTCGCCACCGTCGGCCACGGGACACAGGTCCGGAGGCATCAACCCCGCCTTCTCCAACCCCCGCCCGATCGCCCCGGCGACCTGCGCAGCATTGAACGTGCCCTTGAACTTGTCGGGCGCGACCAGCACCGGACGCTCTGGAACCACCGTCATGCCCCCCAACTTAAACGTCCTGGACGTTTAACAAGTTCGGCGTAGCGGGTCCGAGGGTCTCCGCCGAGCTCGCCCAGAAAGGCGAAGAGCCTCGATTCAGCCAGCCAGGGAGGAGCCGTGTCGTTAAGGATCGCGGCGTGGCTGCTCCATGGCCAACCATC
The DNA here is from genome assembly GCF_003633755.1 of Solirubrobacter pauli. Taxonomy (GTDB): domain Bacteria; phylum Actinomycetota; class Thermoleophilia; order Solirubrobacterales; family Solirubrobacteraceae; genus Solirubrobacter; species Solirubrobacter pauli. The sequence continues at coordinate 2,722,247 of NZ_RBIL01000001.1, read as the reverse complement.
CGGCGTCGAGCAGAAGCCCGCGTCGACCGGGTTGTCGACGATGTACGCGAGCGTTGTCCACAACTGACGGTCACTCGTGATCCGCACTGGCACGTACCGTCCCTGGAACACGTGGCCCCGCAAGCCATGCCGACGGTTGAACCAGGTGGCGTACCGGCCGTGGAAGCGCATCATCCCGTCTGCGAGGTTCGGCTTGGGCGTCTCCAGAAGCAGGTGGATGTGGTTGCCCATCAGGCAATAGCTGAGGCAGTGCCACGTCGCCCATCGCACCGTGCGAGCGAGGAACTGGAGATAACGCTGACGGTCGGTGCCGTCCCGGAAGATGTCCTGCCCTACCGCGCCGCGTGCACATACGTGGTAGATCGCCCCCGCCTCTTCGACTCGTGGTCGTTGTGAAGTCATGCCCTGCGTAGGGCACGGTGCGCAGATCTCGCCCCCGCGAACTTAAACGTCCTGGACGTTTATTGACGCCACAACGAGGGCGTCGTCGGCTCGACTTCGCCCGTCGGGGTGGTGGCCGGGAGCTCGAGGGTGAACTCGGCTCCGCCTTCCGGCGCGTTGGTGGCGCGGACGGTGCCGCCGTGCTGCTCGGCGACCTGGCGGACGATGGCGAGGCCGAGACCCGAGCCCGGGCGACCGCGGGACGACGCGCCGCGGTAGAAGCGGTCGAACAGGTGGGGGAGGTCCTCGTCGGGCACGCCGGTGCCGTGGTCGCGGACGCGGACACCGGAGGGGCCGGCGGTGACGTGGACGACGCCGCCTGGTGGGGAGTGCTTGGCCGCGTTGTCGAGGAGGTTGTTGACCGCGCGGGCGAGGCGCTCGCGGGTGCCGTCGAGGACGGCCGGCTCCAGCTGCGCCTCGAAGGTGATGCCCGGCGCGTGCCGGCGGGCGCGCGTGAGGGCCTCGCTGACGAGGGCGTCGAGGCGGACGTCCTCGCTCTCGCGGCGGGGCTCGTCGCCGCGGGCGAGCTCGATCAGGTCGGCGACGAGCATCCCGAGCTCGGTCGTCTGCGCCTCGACGTCCTCCAGCAGCTGCGCGCGCTCGTCGGGCGGGAGGGCCTCGGACTCGGCGAGGACCTCGATGTTGGTGCGCAGGGAGGTGATCGGCGTGCGCAGCTCGTGCGAGGCGTCGGCGACCAGCTGCCGCTGCGCCGCGACCGAGCGCTCCAGCGTGTCGAGCATCTGGTTGAAGTGCTCGGCCAGCTCGCCGACCTCGTCGTGGGTCTGGACCTCGATCCGCCGGCCGAGATCCTCGGTCTGGGCGATGTGGCGGGCGGCGTCGCTCACCTCCGCGATCGGCGCGACCACGTTGCGGGAGACCAGCCGGCCCAGCGCGACCGCCAGGGCCACGCCGCCGAGCACGACCAGCACCAGGATCAGCCGGAGCCGCGACAGCACCGAGTCCGACGGCTCGAGCGACCGGCCGAACTGGACCGCCACCCCGTCGCCCACGGGCACGGTGAGCACGCGCGTGTGCGTGCCGCGCACGTCCACGTCGGAGAAGTACGCCTCCGCGACGCCCGCGGCGACGTCCCGTGCACGCTCCGCGACGGGCATCGCGATCGGCTCCGGCCCCCGCAGCTCGACGCCGTCACCCGCGTCGATCAGCTGGATGAACGGCGTCGCCCCGCCGAAGCGGGCTGGCAGGCGACCGAAGCGCTGGCCGAACGGGCCGCCGCGCCCCTGGGCGACGCCCGGCGGCGGCACGACGCGCTGCTCCTCCAGCGCCCGGTCGACTTCACCGCGCAACGACCCGCGCACGGCCAGGTAGGCGACGAACGCGGCCAGCGCGACCGCCACCGCGACGGCGATCGCCACCGCAACGGTCATCCGGCGCCGGAGCGGCAACGACGAAATCACGCTTCAGTCCCGCAACACGTAGCCCACGCCGCGCACCGTATGCAGGAGCCGCGACTCCCCGCCCTCCTCGGTCTTGCGTCGCAGGTAGCCCATGTACACGCCGAGCGAGTTCGAGCTCGACCCGAAGTCGTAGCCCCACACGCGCTCGAAGATCTGCGACCGCGTGAGCACCTGCTTCGGGTGCTCGAGGAACAGCGCCAGCAGCTGGAACTCGGTGCGCGAGAGCTCGAGCACGCGTGAGCCACGCCGTGCCTCCCAGGCGCCGCGGTCCAGCGTCAGGTCGGCGTACCGGAGCACCGACCCGTCCTCCGGGGCGCCCGCGCCGTCCGCCCGCCGCAACAACGCTCGCAGGCGCGCTTTCAGCTCCTTCAGCGCGAACGGCTTGACCAGGTAGTCGTCGGCGCCCGCGTCCAGCCCCGCCACGCGGTCGTCCACCGCGTCGCGCGCCGTCAGCATCAGCACGGGCGTGCGGTCGCCCGCGTCGCGCAGCCGACGGCACACCTCCAGGCCGTCGATCCCGGGCATCGCGACGTCGAGGATGACCGCATCCTGGCGCGTGTCCGCCAGCCGGTCGAGCGCCTCGCGCCCATCCGCCGCCAGGGCCACGTCGTAGCCGTCGAGCCGCAGCGCGCGGTCCAAAGCACTTCGTACGGCGGGTTCGTCGTCAACGATGAGAACGCGGGTCATGGCTCCACAGAAGTTCGATCGCGAACGTAAGAATCACAGAAGTAGAGACTTTCTTTAGAAAGGCCCCACGGCTTTGCGCTCTCATGTGTGGGCTATGCGCTCCTTCGTCTCCTTCCTCGGCGGCGCTGTTTCGGTCGGCCTCGTGGTCGCGCTGCTCGCCGCGGGCGGCGTGATCGACAACGACAGCGACACGTCCTCGCCCACGGCTGCTGCGCCTTCTCCCCCGACGGCGAGCAACAACTCCTCCGACGACGACAACGGCGGAGACCAGGGCGGCGCGCCCTCGGACATCTCCGAGCTGTACAAGCGGGTCTCGCCCGGCGTGGTCTTCATCCAGGCCGGCCAGAACGCGACCGGCTCCGGCTTCGTGATCGACGACGAGGGCCACATCGTCACCAACGACCACGTGGTCGAGGAGGCCTCCTCCTTCCAGGTCGTGATCGGCGGTGACCCGCAGCCGATCCCCGCGAAGCTGATGGGCAAGGACCCCTCGAGCGACCTCGCGGTGCTCAAGGTCGACCCGGGTGACGTCAAGGGCGGCCTCACGCCGCTCGAGCTGGGCGACAGCACCAAGCTCGAGCCGGGCGACCAGGCGATCGCGATCGGCTCGCCGTTCGGGCTCGAGGGCACGGTCACGACCGGCATCATCTCCAGCCTCGGCCGCACGATCGACTCGCCGAACGGCTACCCGATCGCCGACGCGGTGCAGACCGACGCGGCCATCAACCCCGGCAACTCCGGCGGCCCGCTGCTGGACGGCAACGGCCGCGTGATCGGCGTCAACAGCCAGATCCGCAGCGGCAGCGGCGCCAACTCCGGCGTCGGCTTCGCGGTGCCGGTCTCGACCGTCAAGTTCGTCGTGCCGCTGATCAAGAACGGCGGGAAGGTCGAGCGCGCCTACCTCGGCGTCCGCAACGGCACGCCGCCGGACCGCTCCGGCGCGATCGTCGACTCCGTCGTCCCGAACGGCCCCGCCGCCCTGGGCGGCCTGCGCCCCGGCGACAAGATCACGAGCATCGACGGCAACGCCGTCAAGTCCTCCGAGGACGTCTCCTCTGCCGTCACCGCTCGCAAGCCGGGTGAGCAGGCCAAGGTGGAGATCGAACGCAGCGGGCAGCGACGTACCCTCACAGTCCAGCTCGGCACCCGGCCTGAGCGGCCGCCCGGCGGCTGATCCATGCAGAACCCAGGAGATTGCACGTGACCCACGAGGACCGGCGCCTCCACGCGCTCGACTCCCACAACGAGCCGCAGCCTTCGCAGCAGGCGCACGACGCGCTGGAGCAGGCGCTGTTCGAGATCAAGCGCGTGATCGTGGGCCAGGAGGCGATGCTCGAGCGCGTCCTCGTGGCGCTGCTCGCCGGCGGCCACGTGCTGCTCGAGGGCGTTCCGGGCCTGGCCAAGACGCTGACGGTCAAGACCGTCGCGGACGTGCTCGGCGGCTCGTTCAAGCGCCTGCAGTTCACGCCGGATCTCGTGCCGGCGGACCTGGTCGGCACGCGCATCTACCGCCCGGACACGGGTGGGTTCGACACCGAGCTCGGCCCGGTGTTCTGCAACTTCCTGCTCGCCGACGAGATCAACCGCGCGCCCGCCAAGGTGCAGAGCGCGCTGCTCGAGGTGATGCAGGAGCGCCAGGTGACGATCGGCCACGAGACGCACCACGTCCCGGCCCCGTTCCTCGTGCTCGCGACGCAGAACCCGATCGAGTCGGAGGGCACGTACCCGCTGCCGGAGGCGCAGGTCGACCGCTTCATGTTCAAGCTCGTGGTCGACTACCCGTCGCACCGCGACGAGGTGTCGGTGGTCGAGCGCAGCCTCGAGAGCTCCACGGTCGCGCGTGAGGTGCTCTCGCCCGAGAAGCTGTCCGAGCACCAGCGCGCCGCGCGCACGGTGTACGTGGACCGGCGCGTGATGGAGTACGCCGTCGCGCTCACGACCGCCACGCGTGACCCGGGCGAGGAGAACTGGGTCGAGTTCGGCGCTTCCCCGCGCGGGTCGATCAACCTCGTCCACGCGGGCCGCGCGCTCGCGCTGCTGCGGGGCCGCGACTACATGCTGCCGGTCGACGTGCGCGACCTCGCGCGCGACGTGCTGCGCCACCGCATCGTCCTCACCTACGAGGCGCTGGCCGCCGGCGTCGACGCCGACCGCGTCCTCGACGACGTCCTCGAGCGCGTGCCGATGCCGCGCATCGAGCTGGCGCAGGAGCGAGGCGGCGGGGGCTTCTACGGCGCATGACGTTCCAAGCGCCGCTCCTGCTGCTCCTCCTCGTGCTGGTGCCGCTCGTGGCGGTGCTGTACGCGTTGATGCAGCGGCGGCGGCGCAAGTACGCGGTCGCGTTCACGAACGTGGACGTGCTCGCGGCGGTCGCGGGCCGGTCGTACGGCCGGCACGTCCCGGCCGTGTTCGCGCTGCTCGCGTTCGCCGCGCTGCTGGTCGCGCTCGCGCGGCCGGAGCGGACGGTGGACGCCGAGCGCCGTGAGGCCAACGTCCTGCTCGTCTTCGACACGAGCGGCTCGATGCTCGCCACGGACGTCCAGCCGTCCCGTCTCGCCGCCGCCCAGCTCGCGGGGAACACGTTCACCGACGCGGTGCCCGACGGCTTCCGCATCGGCGTGATCGGGTTCGGCTCCAGCGCCCAGCAGCTGAGCGAGCCGACCACCGACAAGCCGCGCGTGAAGGCGACGATCGACAGCCTCCAGGTGGCCGGCGCGACCGCGATGGGCGACGCGCTCAAGCTCGCCGTGAACTCGGCGCGCGTGCCGGTGCCGGACGGGTTGGGCGGATCGAGAAGGCTTCCCGCCGCGATCGTCCTGCTCGGCGACGGCGCCAGCACCCGCGGCTCGGACCCGATCGACGTCGTCCAGGACACCAAGAAGTACAAGATCCCGGTCTACACGGTGGCGCTGGGCACGGCCGACGGCACGCTCACGCACACCGACCCGAGCACGGGCGCGACCAACACCGAGCCGGTTCCGCCCGACTTCCTGACGCTGCAGGACATCGCTCGCGACACCGGCGGCCAGTTCTTCGCCACCGCCGACGCCCGCCGCCTCGAGGCCGTGTACCGCAACATCGGCACGCGGCTGACCAAGACGAAGGAGAAGCAGCAGGTGACGTCCGCCTTCGCCGGCGGCGCGCTCGTGCTGCTGCTGATCGGCGCCGGCCTCGGCCTCGCGCGGGGAGCGCGCCTGCCATGAAGCTCGTGACCGAGGACCGCACGCCGTCCCGCCCCGGCCCCGGGGAGATGCCGCCCAGCGTCCTGCGGTCGCTGGACCTGGCGGTGACGAAGCGGATCGAGAGCCTCATCCCGGGCGAGCACCTGACGCCGCAGACCGGCCAGGGCACCGAGCTGGCGATGGTCCGGCCCTACCACCCGGGCGACGACGTCCGCCACATCGACTGGAACGCGACCGCCCGCATGCAGGAGCCGTACGTGCGCGTGCACGTGGGCGAGCGCGCGCTGACGAGCTGGCTCGTGCTCGACGTCAGCGCTTCGATGCAGTTCGGCACCGCGGACCGGCGCAAGGCCGACGTCGCCGAGGGCGTCGCGCTGGCCGTCGGCCACGTCGCGACCCGGCGCGGGAACCGGCTCGGCGTGCTCGGCTTCGGGGCCGGCGACTCGCGGATCATCCGCCCGCGCCAGGGCCGTCTCGGCCTGCTCGGCCTGCTCGCGGAGCTGCGCCGCGAAGGCACCGGCGCCGAGGGCCAGACGCTGGGCCAGGTGCTCAAGGGCGCGGCCGCGATCGGCCGCCAGCGCGGGATGGTCGTGATCATCAGCGACTTCCGCGGCCCGCGCGACTGGGAAGCCCCGCTGCGCGAGCTGCGCGCCCGCCACGGCGTGCTGTGCGTGGAGATCGTCGACCCGCGCGAGGAGCAGCTCGTCCCGGCGGGGGACCTCTGGCTCGTGGACCCCGAGTCCGGCCGCCAGGTGCACGTGGACACGCGCCGCCGCAAGGTCCGCCAGCGCTTCGCCGAGGCCGCCGCGGCCGAGCGCGACGAGGTCCGTGGCCTGATCCGCCACGCCGGCGCCGACCACCTCGTGCTCTCCACCGCCGGCGACTGGCTGCGCGTGCTCGCCGGCCACTTGCGCCGTAGCGAGGCCGCGCTGCGCGCCGGGGCGCCCGCGAGAAGCGCGATCGCGAACAGGATGCGCGGATGAGCGCGGCGGCGACGGCCCGGCGCGACACGCGCGCGGCGACGGCGCAGCGGGAGGTGACGGCGTGAGCTTCGCCGAGCCGCTGCTGCTCGCCGGGTTCGTCCTGATCCCGCTGGCGGTGCTCGCGTACGGGTCGCTGCAGCGGCGCCGCCGGCGCGAGTCGACGGCGTGGGCGAACCCCGCGCTCGTGCCCAACCTGGTCGCGGCGCGGCCCGGCTGGCGGCGGCATCTGCCGCCGTTCCTGCTGCTGCTCGCGCTCGCCGCGCTGGTCGTCGCGCTCGCGCGGCCGCAGCGGACGATCGCGGCGCCGCAGCGCGCGGCGAACATCATCATGGTCACGGACGTCAGCGGCTCGATGAACGCCACCGACGTGAGCCCGGACCGGCTGACCGCGGCCATCGAGGCGGCCAAGACGCTGACGACGCGCGTCCCGCCGACGTTCCGGCTCGGCCTCGTCACCTTCAGCGACTACGCCGAGCAGCGCGTCGCGCCGACGACCGACCGCGCGCAGATGAAAGGCGCGCTGGACCAGCTCGTGGCCGAGGGCGGCACGGCGATGGGCGACGGGCTCGAGCGCGGGCTCGGCGCCGCGCGCACGCCGGTCCCGAACGCCGACGGCAGCGGCCTGCGCCGACTGCCGTCCGTGATCGTCCTGCTCTCCGACGGCAAGAACACGTCGGGCACGCGTGACCCCGTGGACGTCGCGCGCGAGGCCGGACGCGCCCGGATCCCGATCTACGCGATCGCGCTCGGCACGCCCGCCGGCGAAGTCGAGCTGCGCGACTCCTTCGGCTTCCTGCAGCGCGTGCAGGTCCCGCCCGACACCGAGACGCTCAAGGAGATCGCGCGCGTGTCCGGCGGCCGCCAGTACGAGGCCGCCGAGGCGGACAAGGTCAAGGAGATCTACGCCAACTTGGGCACGCGGCTCTCCTCGCGCACCGAGAAGGAAGAGGTGACCGCGTTCTTCGCCGGAGGCGCGATCTTCCTGCTCATCGCGGCCGGCGGACTCTCGCTCCGCTGGTTCGGCCGGCTGATTTAGGACACTCGGCGTCCTCAATCGAACATACGCTCCGTGTATGTTCGAACTCGTGGCGGAAGATCTGCACGCCGTGATGGACGAGGTGCGCCGACGGACGTTCGCGTTGGTCGCCCACCTGGACGATGAACGCCTGAACGCCCCGCTGAACCCGATCATGAGCCCGCTGAGCTGGGATCTCGGGCACATGGCGGCGTACGAGGACCTCTGGCTCAACCACCGGGTCGGCGGCCGCGCGCTGCTGCGAGAGGACCTCGCCGCCTTGTACGACGCGTTCGAGACGCCCCGCGCCGTGCGTGGCGACCTGCAGTTCCTGCGCGGCGAGGAGCTGCTCGAGTACATGGCGGCCGTGCGCGAGCGCGCGCTCGAGGCGCCGGTCGGCGACGGCGAGCTGCACGAGCTCGTGATCCGCCACGAGCTCCAGCACACCGAGACGATGCTCCAGGCGATGGTGCTCGCCGGCATCGAGCCGCCGTCGTTCCACGGCCCGGCCACCGTCGGAGGCTCCGGCCTGGAGATGATCGAGGTGCCCGAGGGGCCGTTCAGCCTCGGCGCCGGCCCGGACGGCTTCGCCTACGACAATGAGCGCCCCCGCCACACCGCCGACACGTCCCGCTTCACGATCGGCCGCACGCCCGTGACGAACGCCTCCTGGCAGGCGTTCATCGACGCCGGCGGCTACGCGGACGAGGCCTTCTGGTCCGCGCCGGGATGGGCCTGGCGCGTCGAGCACGGCATCACCGGCCACCCCGGCGGCCCCGACGACGCGCCCGTCATCCACGTCAGCCACTACGAGGCCGAGGCCTTCGCCCGCGCCCACGACGCCCGGCTCCCCACCGAGGTGGAGTGGGAGAAGGCCGCGCCGCAGCTCGAGGGCGTCGGCGCCGTGTGGGAGTGGACGAGCAGCCCCTTCACCGGCTATCCGGGCTTCACGGCTCACCCGTACCGCGAGTACTCCGAAGTCTTCTTCGGCGACCGCTACCGCGTGCTGCGCGGCGGTTCGGTCGCGACCCACCCCCGCGTAGCCTCCGCCCACTTCCGCAACTGGGACCTCCCCGAACGCCGGCAGCTCTTCGCCGGAGTCAGGATCGCGCGATGAGAACGGCGTTCAAGGACATCCAGATCGTGTCGCGGCTCGGCGCCGACGAGCGCACGCTCGCGTTCGACGTGCTCGACGGGCTGACGCGGCCGTTCAAGGAGATCCCGCCCAAGCACTTCTACGACACCGAGGGCTCGCGCCTGTTCGAGGCGATCACGAAGCTCCCGGAGTACTACCCGACGCGCACCGAGCGCGCGATCCTCGAGGCCGAGGCCGCGCACATCGTCGAGCAGACCGGGATGGCCGAGCTGGTGGAGCTGGGCAGCGGCGTGCCGACCAAGACGCTGCTGCTGCTCGACGCCATGCGCGAGGCCGGCACGCTGGACCGCTACATGCCGTTCGACGTGTCCGAGGTCGTGCTGCGCGAGTCGGCGGAGATGCTCGTCGAGCGCTACCCCGGCGTGCGCGTGTTCGGCGTGGTCGGCGACTTCGAGCGCCACCTGGACGCGCTCCCGCCCGCCGAGGGCCCGCGCGTGATCGCGTTCCTCGGCGGCACGATCGGGAACTTCCCGCCCGGCTCGCGGCGCCGCTTCCTGCGCGGGCTGGCGAAGGCGCTACGGCCACAGGACGCGCTCCTGCTCGGCACGGACCTCGTCAAGGACCCCGCCGTGCTCGAGGCCGCCTACAACGACAGCGCCGGCATCACCGCCGCCTTCAACCGCAACATGCTCGCCGTCATCAACCGCGAGCTGGACGCCGACTTCGACCTCGACGCGTTCGAGCACGTCGCGTTCTACGACCGCGAGCAGGAGTGGATCGAGATGCGCCTGCGGGCGCTCGAGCCGATGGTCGTCAACGTGCGCAAGCTCGACCGCGCCGTGCACTTCGCCAACCGCGAGGAGCTGCGCACGGAGATCAGCGCCAAGTTCACGCACAAGCGGCTGGAGGCCGACCTGATCGCGGCCGGCCTGGAGCTCCGCGAGCTCCTGACCGACCCGGAGGGCCTGTTCGCGCTCAGCGTCGCTGGGCCAGCTCGCTGATCACGGCCTGGTAGAGGAGATCCTGCTCCTCCTCGGCGACGCGGACGAACGTGCCGCGGATCTCGAGGTCGAGCGGGCTCACCCACACCGTGCCGACCGGCGAGCCCGCCAAGGCCGCGCCGACGCCGATGCACTGCGAGCCCTCGAGGCCCAGTGCCCGCATCACGAACGCCACCGAGCCGTCCTCGGTGGCGATGTCGTGCAGCTCGCCGCCGAGCTCGACGACGGACTCGTCGCCCGCGAGCGCGTAGACCGCGACGTCGGCGCGCGCGCAGGCCTCGAACGCCATGTCGTTGAGCCGTGAGCTCGGGTCCAGGACCGCAGGGTCGTAGAAGACGCAGCGCAGCGAGCCGGGCATGGCCAAGAACCTAGCTCACGACCCGAGCAGCGCGACGATGCGGTCGAGCCGCTCCGGACGCCCGGGAGCCTGGTGGTGACCGACGTAGAACGCCCACGCGAGCCACGTGCGCGCCTCTGCCTCCTCCGGGCTCAGCCCGAGCTCGAGGAAGATCGAGCGCAGCAGCGCCATCCGCGCCTCACCCACGCGCGCGAACACCGGCGCCACGAGCGGGTCGTCGGCCGCCTTGGCCAATGCGATCTCGATCGGCTCCGCCCGGGGCTCGTACACGCGCTCGAACAGGACGCGCAGCCGCTCGCGCGGGTCGGGCACGGCCTCGGCCAGCGGGATCAGGTCGGTCGTGTACTCGCGCTCCCAGAGCGCGAGCGCGGCCGCCACGAGCTCGTCGCGGTCCTTGAAGTGCCAGTAGAAGCTGCCGCGCGTGGCGCCGACGACCTTCGTCAGCCGGTCGACGGCCACGGCGGAGACGCCGCCGTCCGCCAGCGCGCCGAGCGCGGCGCGGGTCCAGTCCTCACGGGTTGCGATGCGCCGTACAGTACTGTACGGTCACCTCCGTACACCACTGTATGGAGGTACGAGATGAGGCTTCCCGACGAGGCGCACACGTCGTATCCATGGCTCATCCACGCGCTGGCGCCGGACTTCGAGCTCGAGGACGTGTGGGCGCTGCCGACGCCCGGACGCAGGGACGACTTCCCGCAGCTGCTGGACCAGTTCGTCGCGCGCGGCCGGCCGGCGGACTTCCCGGTGCCGTTCCGCGCGCTGTTCGCGCTGCGCTGGCAGCTCGGGAGGCTCTTCGGCTGGGACCGGGCGGGCGACGGCCTCGACGGGCGGGTGACGTCGCTGCGCGACCGCCTCCCGTCGCACCTGGCCGAAGGCCCGCGCGGCCCCGACATCCGCGCGGTGCCGGGGCGCGAGACCACCGAGCCGATCTTCCGCTCGGTCTACAAGACCGAGGACGAGTGGGTGGCCGAGATCGCCAACCGCACGATGCACGGCCTCCTGCACGTCGGCTGGGTGCCGGACGACGACGGCTATCACGCGCAGATGGCCGTGCTGGTCAAGCCGGCGGGAGCGTTCGGGCGCGCCTACATGGCGGCGATCAAGCCGTTCCGGCTGGCGATCGTCTACCCGCTGCTCCTGCAGACGATCGACCGCCGGTGGCAGGCGCTCGCCTAGCTAGGTGGGCATGCCCTCGCCGTCGCCACCGCCGTCGCCGCCGCCGGTCCCGCCCTCGGGCCCGCACGTGCGCAGCGCCGGCGAGCGCTCGGCCGCGTGCACGAGCCCGGCGCCCTTGCCGTTGCCGACGCGCATCTGGGAGCCGCGCAGGAACGCGGGCGGGTTGGGGTCGACCGGCCCGCCGTTGACGGTGTAGCCGCCGCGGTGGGAGTTCTCGGCCTCGTTGCAGACGTCGGTCGCGTCCGCCGTCGCGGGCACGGCGGCGAACAGGAACGTGACGGCGGCGGTCGCCAGGGTGAGCTTGCTGGGCACGGCAATCCTCGGAGGTTGGGGGGTCTGTCCCGTATCGGCCTGACCACCCCCGGGGCTGAATCGGGTCCGGGCCCTAGCATCGAAGGGGTGTCCGTCGTGCGTGAGCAGGAGCCCTGGGACGCGCTGCTCGCGTCCGGGCGCGTGGACGACCGGCTCGTCCGCCAGGCGATGGAGCATGCGCGCCACGGGACCATGGTCCCGGTGCCGGAGGAGCTGCACCCGGACGTGCGCCAGGCGCTCGCCCGGCGCGGCGTCGACTTCCTCTGGGGCCACCAGGCCGAGGCGCTGGAGGCCGCGTTCGAAGGGCCGACGATCGTCACCACCGGCACCGCGTCCGGCAAGTCGCTGTGCTTCCAGCTGCCGACGTTGCAGACGATCGCGACCGTCCCGATGGCGCGGGCGCTCTACCTGTACCCGTCCAAGGCGCTGGCCCAGGACCAGGCGCGGGCGCTGCACGCGTTCAACCTCAAGCGCCTGCAGCCGGCGATCTACGACGGCGACACGCCGCGCGAGCACCGCGCCGAGCTGCGCCGGCGCGCGAACCTGATCCTCACCAACCCCGACATGCTGCACCTCGGGATCCTCCCGAACCACACGCAGTGGGAGCGGTTCTTCAGCGGGCTCGCCGTGGTCGTGATCGACGAGGCGCACGTCTACCGCGGCGTGTTCGGCTCGCACGTCGCGAACGTGATCCGGCGGCTGCGGCGGATCTGCGAGTTCTACGGCACCGCGCCGCGGTTCCTGCTGGCGAGCGCGACGGTCGCCAACCCGGGCGAGCTGGCGGAGCGGCTCACCGGCCTCGACGACGTCGAGGTGGTCAGCAAGGACGGCTCGCCGGGCACGAACCGCTCGATCGCGATGTGGAACCCGCCGATCACCGACCCGGAGACGGCGCGACGGCGATCGGCGCTGGCCGAGGCCGCCGACCTGCTCGTCGGGCTCGTGATCGAAGGCGCGCGGACGATCGTGTTCATGAAGTCGCGCAAGGGCATCGAGCTGATGGCGAAGTTCGCCGAGCTCGAGCTCAAGAAGCGCGGCTACCCGGAGCTGGCCGAGCGGATCGCGCCCTACCGCGCCGGCTACACGCCCGCGCAGCGGCGTGAGATCGAGCGACGGCTCACGGCCGGCGAGCTGCTCGGCGTCGTCTCCACCGACGCGCTCGAGCTGGGCATCGACATCGGCGCGCTGGACGCGGCGATCTGCGTCACGTTCCCCGGCACGGTCGCGTCGCTCAAGCAGATGTGGGGTCGCGCCGGCCGCCGCGGACGCGGACTGGCGGTCTACGTCGCGGGCGAGGACGCCCTGGACCAGTTCTTCTGCCGCCACCCCGACGAGTTCCTCGAGCGCCCGGTCGAGGCCGCGATCCTCGATCCGGAGAACGAGCAGCTGTTCGCCGCGCACCTGCTGTGCGCGGCGCACGAGGGTCCGCTCTCGCACGAGGACGACGAGATCCTCGGGCCCAACTGGCGCGCGGCGGCCGACGTGCTCGTCGGCGCGGGCGAGCTGCGCCTGCGCCCCGACGGCACGTACGTCCTGCGCCGCGCGGACGAGTACCCGGCGGGCGCGGTGTCGCTGCGCTCCGCCGGGCTGGACGCGGTGTCCGTGATCGACGGCGGCACGGGCGAGGTGATCGGGACGGTCGACGCCGGCTCGGCGCCGTCGACGGTCCACCAGGGCGCGGTCTACCTGCACGGAGGCCGCACGTTCGAGGTCGCCGCGCTCCAGCTCGACGACCGGCGCGCGTTCGTCCGCCCGTTCGACGGCAACTGGTACACGCAGCCCAAGCGCGAGACCGACACGGCGATCGAGGAGGTCCTCGCCACCCGCCACGCGCTCGGCGTGAAGCTGAGCTTCGGCAAGGTGGTCGTGAGCGAGCAGGTGCTGGCCTACCAGCGCCGCCGCCTCAACGACCACGAGGCGATGGACATCATCGGACTCGACCTGCCCCAGACGTCGTTCACGACGCAGGCGCTGTGGTACGAGCTCGACGAGGACGAGGTCGGCACGCTGCACGCGGCCGAGCACTCGCAGATCGCCGTCCTGCCGCTGCTGGCGATGTGCGACCGCTGGGACATCGGCGGTCTCTCGACCAACTACCACCCGCAGACCGGCGGCCCGACGATCTTCATCTACGACGGCCACCCGGGCGGGATCGGCATCTCCCGCCGCGGCTACGAGGAGTTCGAGCGGCTGGTGGGCGACGCCTACCGGCTCGTGAGCGAGTGCCCGTGCGAGTCGGGTTGCCCGTCCTGCGTGCAGTCGCCCAAGTGCGGCAACCTCAACGAGCCGCTCTCGAAGGCGGGCAGCGCCGCCCTGATGAAGCTCATGCTGCGGCGGTAGCCCAGGCCTGCAGCTCGGGCAGCGGGTCGATCGGGGCCGAGGCCTTCGTCGCCCACCAGCCGTTGACCCAGATCTCGAAGTGCAGGTGCGGGCCGTCGGAGCCGCCGGTGTTGCCGACGTTCGCGATCCGCTGGCCGGGCGCGACCGGCGCGCCCTTGGCGACCACGGTCGAGTCGGCCTTGAGGTGCATGAAGACGTAGTGGCGGCCGTCGACGCCCGCGATCACGACGTAGTAGCCGGCGCCGCTCGCCTGGTAGGCGACCTGGAAGACGGTCCCGGCGATCGGCGTCACGACCGGCGTGCCCTCCGCCGCGGCGACGTCCTGGCCCTGGTGGATGTGACCGGTGCGGCCGGCGCCGAAGCGCGAGAGCTCACCGCCGAAGTTGAACGGGCCCTGCACGGGGAAGATCCGCGAGCCGGTCGACGTGAGCGTCGCGGGCGGGGCCGGCGGCGCGGGCGCGGCGGGCTTGGCGCCGACGGTCAGCGGGCGGCGGAAGTACTGCTTGCTCCTGCCGATCGTCACCACGAGCCGGGCCGTGTACTTGCCGGGCGTGAGCGCGGCGGTCCAGGTCGCCTTGATCGTCCCGCTCGCGCCGACGCGGCCGAGCTTCGTGCGCACGGCGGGCTTGCCGGGCGCGATCACGTCCACGCGAGCGAGGGCCTTCGGCGTGACCTTGGCGGTGAAGGTGACCGAGCCGCCCTCCGTCACGATCGCCGGCGCGGCGGTGAAGCCGCGAGCGGTCGGCGCGGCGGCTCCGCCGCTCTGCGCGTGGGCGCTTGCGGGCAGGACGAGCAGGGCGGTGAGAACAGCGACGGCACGGATCACACGCCCTATTTCGGCACGGGATCAAACTTTCGTAAATCGTTGCAGGAGATCCTGCGGCGGCCTCGACGGCCCGACGGACGCCTGGAACCCGGCGCCGCGCTCGTGGATCAGGCGCGTTGCCGCTTCGGCCGGGAGTGGGCGCGAGAGGTAGTAGCCCTGCGCGAGGTCGCAGCCGAGCGCGTCGAGGTGCCGCCACGCATCCTCGGACTCCACGCCCTCGGCGACGACGCGCAGGCCGAGGTTGTGGGCCAGCTCGATCGTCGACCGCACGATCGCCGCGTCCGACGCGTCCACCGCCATCTCCATCACGAACGACTTGTCGATCTTGATCACGTCGACCGGGAGGCGCTTGAGGTTCGCGAGCGACGAGTAGCCCGTGCCGAAGTCGTCGACCGAGAGCGTCAGGCCGATCTGGTGCAGGCGCGTGAGGGTCGCCTCGGCGCGCGCCGGATCGGTCATCAGCATCGACTCGGTGATCTCGAGCTCGAGCAGGCGCGCCTCGACCGAGTGCCGTGCGAGCAGCCGCGGGATCTCGACGGCGAGCTGCGTGTCCAGGAACGAGCGCGCGGAGAGGTTGACGGCGACCGACAGCTCCAGGCCCGCCCGCTGCCACTCGCCCACCTGCTGGATGGCGGCGTCCAGGACGAACGAGGTCAGCGGCGTGATCAGGCCGGTCTGCTCGGCGATCGGCACGAACTCGGACGGGCCGACGATCCCGAACTCGGGGTGGTCCCAGCGCGCGAGCGCCTCGCAGCCCATGATCCGGCCCGTGCGGAGGTCCGCCTTGGGCTGGTAGAAGAGGCGGATCTGCCCCTCGCCGATCGCGGAGCGCAGGCCGCCGGCCAGCGCGAGGCGGCGCGGCGAGTGGCGGTCCAGCTCGGGCTCGAACATCGCGAACCCGCGGCCCGCCTGCTTGGCCGAGTACATGGCGATGTCGGCGCGCTGCTGGAGCGTCTCGTTGTGCTCGCCGTCCTTGGGGAAGAGGGCGAGGCCGATCGAGGCGTCGATCTCCAGCCGCATCCCGTCGAGCACGAACGGCTCACGCAGGTGGCCGAGGAGCTGCTGGGCGACCGCGGTGGCGTCGTCGGCGGTGGTGACCGACGGCAGCAGGACGCCGAACTCGTCGCCGCCGAGCCGGGCGACGGTGTCGGAGTCGCGCAGCGCCTTCTGGAGCCGGCTGGAGACCTCCTGCAGGAGCGCGTCGCCCATGTGGTGGCCGAGCGTGTCGTTGATCTCCTTGAAGTGGTCGAGGTCCATGATCATCACGACCGCGGTCTCGCCCGTGCGCTTGGCGGTGCGCACCGTCTGGTCGATCCGGTCCTTGAACAGCTCGCGGTTCGGGAGGCCGGTCAGCGCGTCGTGGAGCGCCTGGTGCTCCTTCGCGATCGCTTCGCGGCCACCGCGGTGGACGGCGAAGATCGGCAGGAACAGCAGCGCGATGGCCGGCAGCGCGAAGTCGGCGGCGAGCACGACGATCGGCGCCAGGCCGAGCATCAGGCCGTTGATCGACGCCTGGAAGAAGAGGTCGCGCGCGAGGTAGGTGAACACGCTCGACTGCGTCGCGAGCGCCACCACGATCGAGACCAGGCCGATGTTGGCGATGAAGAACACCAGCGCCGCGATCAGCACGCCCGGCAGGTCGGACGGGTCCAGGTGCGGCGCGGCGTCGCGCGGCAGCCCGGTGAGGAGCTTCATCACCAGGCCGGCGGCGCCGACGACGATCGCGTACTGGAAGAAGTTGAAGAGGATCTTCTGGAGCGGTTTGCGGCCCCAGGTGTCGGCCACGAGGTTGGCCGAGCCGAGCGCGATCAGGCCCGCCAGCGGGTGGACCAGGATCATCGCGGCGAGCGCGAACGTGGTCGAGGTCGTGACCTCGCCTTCCGCGCCGCGGGTCATCACCTTCAGCGTCACGAACTCGCCACCGAAGGCGAAGACGAAGAACACCATCGCCTCCGGTGACCAGAGGCGATGGAGCTCACCCGCTCCGTCGAGGGTGAGCCACACCGCGCAGACGGCACCGACGAGGATGACGGCGTTGACGTAGGCGTCGAGCGCGGTGAGCTTTCTGACGACGGAGGGCAATCGAATCAGGTGGTGGAGAAACGGGTGAGGGCGCCGATGCCTCGGCGCCCTCGGGCACTACCACTTACGGCCGTTGCGGACCTGCTGCATGCGATCTAGCCCCACTTAACGCCGGCGCCGAGACCCTCGAGGAAAACGGCCACGACGCCCGCGACGAGCGCGAGGCGGTACAGGCGAGCCTTCATCATGGTTGGTGACCTCCGTGTCATTGGCTCCCCCCTTGAGAGCCGTTCCACTCCGGTTGTCGGTCCGGTGAAGACCTGAATTGAGCAATTCGACGTTTGTTGGAGTGGCGCACCGGACGAGGGTTGCCGATCACAGAGGTCACGATGATCATCGGCCTCGCGTACCTTCTCGTATTGGCGAGCGTGCCCCTGCTCGGCGGCCGCCTGACCCGCCTCGCCGACCTCCCGCTGCGCAAGCCCGGGCTCGCGCTCGCGGCCATCCTCCTGCAGGTGCTGGTGATCTCCGTGATCCCGGACGCCGGCGACCACACGTTCCACACGACGGTCCACCTCGCCTCGTACGTGCTCCTGGGCGCGTTCGCCTTCGCGAACCGCCGGATCGTCGGCGTGCCGATCATCGCGCTCGGCGGCCTCTGCAACTTCGCCGCGATCGCGGCCAACGGCGGCGTGATGCCCACGCGCGCGGGCGCGGCCGAGTCCCTGGCCGTCACCGCCAAGGACGGCGAGTTCGTCAACTCGGCCGTGCTGTCGGACCCGAAGCTGCAGTTCCTCGGCGACGTCTTCGCGACCCCGACCTCCCTGCCGCTGCACAACGTCTTCTCCGTCGGTGACGCGATCCTGATGGTCGGCGTGATCGTGCTGGTGCACGCCGCCTGCGGCTCGCGCATCATGCCCCGCCGCTTCCACGCGCAGGCCGCCGTCGCCTGATGTTCGCGGCCGCGCTGTCCGGCGCGCCGGCGCGGCGCTTCTTCGCCGCCCACGCCCAGTCCTGCCTGGGCTCCGGACTCGCCGCGGTCGCGCTGTCCCTGCTCGCCTACGACCGCTTCGAGAACGCCTGGGCGATCGCGGCCGTGCTCGTGCCCGATCTGGTGCCGGCGATCGTGCTCGGCCCGCTGCTGGGCGCGCTCGTCGACCGGATCGGGTGGCGCGTGTGCGCCGTCGTCGCCGACGTGCTGCGGTGCGTCGCCTTCGTGGTGATCCTCTTCGCGGACTCGCTGCCGTTGATGATCGTCGGCGCGTTGATCGCGGGGATCGGCAACGCGCTCTTCGGACCGTCGGCGCTTTCGGGGTTGCCGCGCCTGCTGCGGGGTGAACGCGGCCGCGCCGCCGGGCTCGGGCTCTACAGCGCGATCGACGACCTCGGGCTGACCGCCGGGCCCGCGCTCGCCTCGGTCGCGCTGGCCGTGATCTCGCCCGCCGCGCTGATGGGCTTCAACGCGCTGACCTTCGCGGTGTCCGCGGCGCTGCTGGTCGGCGTGCGCGTGGACGGCGGCGGCGACGTCGCCGCGCGCGGGCGGTCGACCCTGCTGGCCGACGCGCGCACCGGTGTGCGCGAGCTCGCCGGGCGGCCGGAGATCCGCACCCTCCTCCTGGCTTCCACCGGCGTGGTCCTGTGCATCGGCGTCACCAACGTCGGCGAGGTGTTCCTCGCGCGCGAGGTGCTCGGCGTCGGCGGCTCCGGGCTGGCCCTGATGGTCGCCGCGGGCGGGTTGGGGACGGTCCTGGGCTCGCTGTGCACGCGGTTCACGTCGGGCCGCGTGTGGCTCTGGCGCCGCGCCTACGCGATCGGCCTGGCCGCGATGGCCGTGGACCTCCTCGTCTGCGCGCTCGCCGGCTCGATCTGGCTCATCGTCCCCGCCCTCGCGCTCGGCGGGTTCGGCAACGGCCTCGCCCTGGTCCACGATCGGATGTTGCTCTCCCGCAGCGCCCCGGAAACCTTGCACGGGCGCCTGTTCGGCCTCCAGAAGACGTGCGTGTCGTTCGCGTTCGCCCTCTCCTTCCTCTGCTCGGGCGCCCTGATCTCGAGCGTCGGCGTCCAGGGCGCGTTCCTCGTCATGGCCGCCGGGCTGGCGCTCGTCATGGTCACCGCGCTGCCCCGTTTGCGGGCCGCGTGGCCCACTCCGCCGCCCGGTCGCCCACCCGCGCTCGGCGACGCGCTAGCCTAAGCGCCCGCGGCGAGATAGCTCAGTTGGTAGAGCACACGACTGAAAATCGTGGTGTCCCCGGTTCGAGCCCGGGTCTCGCCATCGACGAAGGCCCTGGTGACAGGGCCTTTCTTCGTTCAGGCGCGGTAGAACCGCGACGGCGCGCGCTTGAGCGTCTTCGCCTTGCCCGCCTTGAAGGTGGTGCCCGTCCAGGTGAAGCGGGTCTGGCGGAACGAGGACGGGCAGCAGTTCGGGTCTCGCTTGCCGTAGTGCGGTTGGAGGACGTCGAAGGACTTCGCGTCGTGGCGGGCGAGGCCGACCTTGTAGCCCTCCTTGTAGAGGACGACCTCGCCGGCGCCGTCGGCGCCGGCCTGGATGACGCCGAAGTGGGTGTCGCCGGCGGTGCCGCCGCTCGCGAGGGTGAAGGCGACATCGGTGGCGCCGTCGCCGGTCAGGTCGCCGCAGCGGACGAGGTTGACGCCCATGTCGGCGTCGAGGTCGTCCTGGGTGAGGTGGCCTGCGCCGATCAAGGTGGACTCGATCACTTCGGGGGCGCACAGCGGCGGCTGGGCTTCGGCGGCGGGGGTCAAAGCCGCGAGGGCGAGCGTGGCGAGGATCAGGGAGCGCATCGGACCAACCCTCTCGTGCCGGAGGGCGTGGCGCAATCGGGGGCGCGCCCTGAACTTAGTGCCGTGCGGACCCGGGCGCGATGAGGCCGGTCTCGTAGGCGAAGATCACGGCCTGCACGCGGCTCGTGAGGCCGAGCTTGGCGAGCATGCGGCCGACGTGGCTCTTGACCGTGCTCTCCTCGAGGTGCAGGTGGGCGGCGATATCGGCGTTGCTGCGGCCGGCGGCGATGCCGAGGAGGACGTCGCGCTCGCGCGGGGTGAGGTCGGCCAGCGCCGGGTCGCCGGCGCGGGCGGGCGCGGCGGCGACGAACTGGTCGAGCAGGCGGCGGGTGACCTCGGGCGAGATCAGGGCCTCGCCGCGGGCGACGACGCGGACGGCGTCGATGATGCGCTCGGGCGGGGAGTCCTTGACGAGGAAGCCGACGGCTCCGGCGCGCAGGGCCTCCACGACGTACTCGTCGAGGTCGAAGGTGGTCACGACGATCACGGCCACGCCTTCGGTGTCGCGCAGGCGGCGGGTCGCCTCGAGGCCGTCCATGCGGGGCATGCGGATGTCCATCAGCAGGACGTCGGGCCGGCGGCGCTCGACCTGGCCGAGGGCGTCGAGGCCGTCGGTGGCCTCGCCCACGACCTCGATGTCGTCGGCCCGGCCGAGGATCATCCGCAGGCCCTGGCGGGCGATCGCCTGGTCGTCGGCGATGACGACGCGGATGCTCACGGCGTGGCCCCCAAGGCGCGCGGGCGCTCGCCCGACGGCTGCGCGGAGAGCGGCAGGCTCGCCCGCACCGTCCAGCCGCGGCCGCTCGGGCCGGCGGAGAAGTCGCCGCCGACGATCGCGACGCGCTCACGCATGCCGCCGATGCCGCCGCCGGGCGCGGCGGGGCGGCCGACGCCGTCGTCGACCACCTCGACCGTCAGCTCGCGGTCGCCGTAGGCCACGCGCACCCGCACGGAGGTCGCGTGCGAGTGGCGGACGACGTTCGTCAGCGACTCCTGCAGGACCCGGTAGGCGCACACCTCGATCTCGTCCGACAGCGGGCGCGCGCTGCCGTCGAGCTGCAGGTCGACCGCGAGGCCGGCGGCACGCGCGGGCTCGAGGAGCTGGTCGAGCTGCTCGAGGCGCGGGGTCGGCGCGAGCGTGGCGGGTCCGGAGGCCCGCAGCACGCCCAGCGCGCGCCGGGTCTGGCCGAGCGCCTCGGAGGTCAGGCGGTGGATGCGACCCAGGGCGTCGCGCACCTCGGGGTCCGACAGCGCGCCGCGGGCGCCGCTCGCGCCGGCCGCTTGGAGCGAGATCGCGCTCAGGTGATGCCCGGTGATGTCGTGCACGTCGCGGGCGATCCGCAGCCGCTCCTCGGCGACGGCGCGCTCGACGTCGCGGTCGCGCAGCTCGGCGATCCGCCGCGCGAACTCCTGCGCCTCGCGCGTGCGCTCCCGCTCACGACGGATCGAGCCGCCGATCAGCACGGGGGTCGCGCCGATCGCGAAGCCGAGGACGACGCGCATGATCAGCGGCGTGACGGGGTCGGTGCCGGCGATCGCGACCGCGGCGGCCATCACCGCGCCGGCGTAGGCCGTCAGCGGCAGCGTGACCCGCGACGCGCTGTGGATGGCGGCCTGGCTGCACAGGACGAGGCCGGCGAGGACCGGCACGACCGCCGTGTAGCCGAGCGCCATGCCGAGCGCGGCGAGCGCCAGGGCCGTGACCGCCGCCGGGAGCGGATGCGTGCGGCGGGCGGCGATCGGCGCGCAGGCGGCGACCGCGAGCAGCACTCCCGCCGCGCCGCCGTCGTCACCCCCCAGCAGCACGACCAGCGAGCCCGCCACGGCCAGCACGGCCCAGAGGATGTCGGCGCGGCGTGGCACGGCGCAAGCGTAGCCCCGGGCGGTTCCTCCTAAAGGTGGAACTTGCCGCCCTCTTTGGGCCCCAGCAAGAGGGGGCCAACGGCGGTCGTCGCGCGGCTCCGCGCCTCCGATCTTGGGAGAGCACCCCCCTCCCCAAGCGAAGGAACCTCCCATGGCAACTGCCTTGTACAAGCTCGGCCGCACGGCCTTCCGGCGGCGGAAGGCCGTGCTCGCCGTGTGGCTGCTCGTGCTCGTCGGCGCGTTCGTGGCGGCCGCGACGCTGAGCGGCACGACCACCGACTCCGCCACGCTCCCCGGCACCGAGTCCCAGCGGGCGGCGGACCTGCTCGAGAAGCGGCTCCCGGAGGCGAACGGCGCGTCCGGGCGGATCGTCTTCGCCGCCCCTGAAGGCGAGCGCCTGACCGGCGAGCGGCGAGCGGCCGTCGCCGACGCCGTCGCGGCCGCCGCGAAGGCACCCGGCGTGCTGGAGGTCAGCGAGCCGCAGACGTCCGCGGACGGGCGGGTCGCGCTGGCCCAGGTGTCGTGGGCGGAGCCGGCCGACGCGCACCCCGAAGGCTCGGTCGCCGCGGTCCAGGCCGCGGCGACGAGCGCCCGCGATGCCGGGCTGCAGGTCGAGCTCGGCGGCGACGCGGTCGACTCCGACCCATCCGTCGGCGGGCTCGGCGAGCTGATCGGCCTGGCCGTCGCGGGGTTGGTCCTCCTGATCACGTTCGGGACGCTCGGCGCGGCGGGCATGCCGCTGCTGACGGCGGTGATCGGCGTCGTGATCGGGCTCATGGGCATCACGGCGCTCACCGGCGTCGTCGACATGGACTCGTCCGTGCCGACCGTCGCCCTGATGCTCGGCCTCGCCGTCGGCATCGACTACGCGCTGTTCATCATCTCGCGCCACCGCTCCCAGCTGCTGCAGGGCGTCGAGCCGGAGGAGTCCGCAGCGCGCGCCATCGGCACCGCCGGCAGCGCGGTCGTGTTCGCGGGCGCGACCGTGGTGATCGCGCTGGCGTCGCTGGCCGTCGTCGGCATCCCGTTCATGACCGCGATGGGCCTGGCCGCCGCGGGCACGGTCGCGGTCGCGGTCGCCGTGTCGCTCACGCTCGTCCCGGCGCTGCTCGGGTTCGCCGGCGCCCGGCTCGCCAAGGGCAAGAACTTCGAGACCGGCCCGCGCGCGGCGCGGCCGACGCTCGGCGCGCGCTGGGTGGCGCGAGTCACCCGGAGCCGCGTGGGTGCCGTGGTGTTCTCGGTGCTCGCGCTGGGCGCGCTGGCGGCGCCGGTGCTGGACATGCGGCTCGGCCAGCCCGACGACTCGACCGCGCCGCCGCACGAGACCAACCGCAAGGCCTACGACCTGCTGGTCGACGGGTTCGGGCCGGGCTTCAACGGCCCCCTGACGATCGTCGTGGACCGGCGGGACGCCAAGGACGCCGCGGAGGCCGTGGTGGACGAGCTCGGACGGCTCGACGGCGTGGCCGACGTCGGCACGCCGGTCCTCAACGCCGCGGGGGACACCGCGATCGTCTCGCTCACGCCGCGCAGCGGCCCGTCCACGGAGACGACGAAGGACCTCGTCAAGGAGATCCGCGAGCGCCGCGACCCGCTCGCCCGTGAGCTGGGCGCGACCATCCTCGTGACGGGCCAGACGGCCGCGAACATCGACTTCGCCGACCGCTTGTCGGACGCGCTGATCCCGTACCTGGCGCTGATCGTCGGCCTCGCGTTCCTGCTGCTGCTCGTCGCGTTCCGGTCGATCCTGGTCCCGCTCACCGCGGTCGGCGGGTTCCTGCTGACGATCGGCGCGGCGTTCGGCACGCTCGTGGCGGTCTTCCAGCAGGGCGCGTTCGCGGGCGTGCTGGGGATCGAGCAGACGGCGCCGATCGTCTCGGTGCTGCCGATCTTCATCGTCGGCATCCTGTTCGGGCTCGCGATGGACTATCAGGTGTTCCTGGTCTCGCGGATGCGTGAGGAGCACGTCCACGGCGCGCCGCCCACGCGCGCGGTGACCGAGGGCTTCCGGCACGGCGCGCGCGTGGTCACCGGCGCGGCGCTGATCATGATCGGCGTGTTCGCGGGCTTCGTCGCCGAGGACACGGTGCTGATCAAGTCGATCGGCTTCACCCTCGCCTGCGGGATCCTGATCGACGCCTTCGTGGTGCGGATGACGCTGATCCCCGCGCTGATGGCGATGCTCGGCGAGCGCGCCTGGTGGCTGCCCGGCTGGCTGGACCGCGCGCTGCCGCGCGTGGACATCGAGGGCGAGCAGCTCGCCCGGCGCCTGGAGCGCGTGGCATGAGGAGCGCGATCGTGCTGACCGGCGTGAGCAAGCGCCACGGCCGCGGCGACAGCGCCGTGCGCGCGCTCGCGGACGTCTCGCTCGAGCTCGGAAGCGGCAGCTTCACGGCGATCATGGGACCCTCGGGCTCCGGGAAGACGACGCTGCTGCAGTGCGCCGCCGGGCTGGACCGGCCGGACTCCGGCAGCGTGCGCGTGGGCGAGCTGGAGCTGACCGAGCTCGGCGAGAAGCGGCTGGCGGAGCTGCGGCGGCGCGAGCTCGGGTTCGTGTTCCAGTCGTTCAACCTCCTGCCGTCGCTGACGGCGGCGCAGAACGTCGTGCTGCCGCTGCGCCTCGGTGGGCAGCGGCCGCGGCGGGGCGTGGCGCGCGCGGCGCTCGAGCGGGTCGGGTTGGGCCGGCGCGCCCGGCACCTGCCGGCGGAGCTGTCGGGTGGGCAGCAGCAGCGGGTGGCGATCGCGCGGGCGCTCGTCGCCGAGCCGCGCGTGATCTTCGCCGACGAGCCGACCGGCGCGCTGGACACGCGCTCCGCCCGCGAGGCGCTGGCCCTGCTGCGCTCGCTCGTGGACGAGGACGGGCGGACGATCGTCATGGTCACCCACGACCCGGTCGCCGCCGCGGCGGCGGACCGCGTCGTGTTCCTGGCCGATGGGGAGGTCGTCGACGCGCTGAATGCGCCGCGGGCCGAGGCGGTCGCGGCACGGATGACGGCGCTGGGGGCCTGACCGGTGATCGCGATCGGCCTGCGCACCCTCCGCACGCGCGCCGGGGCGTTCCTCGGCGCGCTGGCGATGCTCGCGATCGTGGCGACGGTCGTGGCCTCCGCCGGCCAGCTGATGGCCAGCGCGCTGCGTGATCCGGGCCCTGGCCGCTTCGCGCGCGCGGACCTGGTGGTGCGCGCGCCCTCGCAGGTGACGCTCGGGCATGGCGAGGCGCAAGAGGTGATCACGGTCGCGCGCTCCGACCGGCTGCCGCGGGAGGCCGTCGCGACGCTCGGCCGGGTTCCGGGAGTCGAGCGGGCCGTGGGCGACCTGTCGGTGCCGCTGTCGGTGGTCGGGCGCGCGCCCGGCGGGCCGCCCGCGCACGCGCACGGCTGGGCCAGCGCGGCGCTCACGCCCTACCGCCTGGCCGGCGGCCGGGCGCCGCGGGCGGCCGACGAGGTCGTGCTCGACGCCGGCCTGGCGCGTGGGCGGCGCCTCGGGAGCGAGCTGCGGGTGGTCGCGCCGGTGGGCCCGCGGACGCTGCGGCTGGTCGGGGTCGTGCGAGCCGACGCCGAGCAGGAGCGGCTCCAGTCCGCGGTGTTCGTCACCGACGGCGCGGCGCAAGGCCTGTCCGGCCTGGGCCCCGGCTACGACGCGATCGTCCTGCTCGGAGCCGACCGGGATCAGATCGAGCGGCACGTGCCGCCGGGCTACGAGGTGCTCCCGCGCAGCCGGGCGTCGGTGGCCGACGTCGGCAGCCCGCGCGCGCTCGCGCAGGAGGAGCTGTTCGCCGTCATCGGCGCCGGGGGCGGCATGACGCTGCTCGTCGCGATCTTCGTGGTCGCCGGGACGATCACGTTCGTCACCGACCGGCGACGGCGCGAGATCGCGCTGCTGCGCGCCCTCGGCGCCGGTCCCGGCCAGGTGCGCCGGATGCTGCTGGTCGAGACGGCCGTGGTCGGCCTGCTCGCCGGTGCGGTCGGGTGCGCGGGCGCGCGGCTCCTGGCCGGGACGTTCGCCGGCGCGTTGACGGACGTCGGCGTCGCTCCCGAGGGCTTCGCCGTGCAGCTGCACTGGGTGCCGGACATCGTCTCGCTCGCGGCCGGGACGGTCGTCGCGCTGCTGGCGTCGCTGGTCGCCGTGCGTCGCGGGCTGAAGGTGCGGCCGGGTGAGGCGCTCGTGGCCGCGGCGGTCCCGCGGCGGCGGCTCGGCGCCGTGCGCGCGGCGTTCGGCCTGCTCGCGCTGGGGGGCGGCGTGATGATCGTGATCGCGCTGTCCCACGACGCCGCCGCGTACGCGGTGCTGGCCGCCCTCTGCTTCGCGCTCGGCGTCGCGACGCTGGCGCCGCTCGTGCTCGGCTACCCGGCCGCGTGGCTCGGCCGCCTGGTCGCCAGGCGCGGTGCCGCCCGGTTCCTCGCGGGCGCCGGGCTGGCGACGGGGCGCTTCCGGGTGGGCGCGGTCGCCGGGCCGATCGCGCTGGTCGTCGCGCTCGCGGGTTCCCAGGTGGTCGCGCTCGCGACCGCCGGTGAGGCGGTCCGGGACGTCAGCGCGCAGCGCGTGCAGGCGGACCGCGTCCTGGTGGCCGGCGACGGCGGCGGGCTCCCGCCCGGCGTCGCGGAGGAGGCCGGCGGCGCGGGGCTGGTCGCCACCGAGGTGTTCCTGCCGGCCCACGGCACCAGCGCCTTGCCGGCCGCCGGGCTCGACCCCGGGACGCTCGCGGGCACCTTGGACCTCGACGTGCGCGCCGGCCGGCTCGGCGACGTGCACGACGACGCGGTCGCGATCAGCGCGCGGCTGGCCGAGGAGGGCGACGTGCGGATCGGCCAGCCGCTCAGCGCGCGGCTGGCGGACGCGAGCCCGCGGCGGTTGCGGGTCGTGGCGATCTACGGACGGGCGCTCGGGCTCGGCGACGTCGTGCTGTCGCGCCCGCTCGCGCTCGCCCACGCGACCGCGCCGCTCGACGCCGCCGTCTTCGTGCAAGGCGACGCCGGGCGGATGCCGCCGGGCGTGCGCAGCCTCAGCCGGGACGAGTACTTCGCGGCGCTCGACAGCGAGCTGGAAGACGGCGCGCAGGTGCAGTGGGTCGTCGCCGCGCTGATGCTCCTGATGGCCGCGATAGCCGTGTTCAACAGCGGCGCGATGGCCGCGGCCGAGCGCCGCAGCGAGCTGCTGCTCGCTCGCCTCGCGGGCGCGACGCGCGTGCAGGTCACGCGCGCGCAGGTGATCGAGGCGCTCGCGACGACCCTCGTGGGGATCGCCGGCGGCGTCGCCGTGGTCGCCGCCTCGCTCGCGGGGATCGGCAACGACGCGCAGGCCGGATCCCTCGTCGTCCCGTTCGGGCAGACGGCGTTCGTGCTCGCCCTGGGCGCGGCGCTCGGGCTGCTCGGCACGCTGCTTCCCGGCGCGTTGATCGGCCGTGCCGGGCTCACCGCGACCGCCGGATTGCGGGAGTGAAGCGGGCGGCTTGCACGAATCGGTGCCCGTTGGCCCGTGACGGATCCGGATTTGCTGCGTAGTCTGTCCGCGACGTGCGCTGGTCGTGGACGGGTCTGAAGCATGCCTGAGCGGGTTGAGGAGCTCGCCCCTCAGCAGGCGCCTGCCGCGCCGTCGGCGACGCTCGCGCCCGAGGCGCCGGGCCCGACGGGCGCGCTCCCGGGCGGGATGAGCGTCCAGCAGGTGCTCGGCATGCAGCGCGGCGCCGGCAACGCGGCGGTGTCCTCGTTCGTGAGCGGGCAGCGCGACGGTGGCGGGGTCGCCACGCCGCCCCGCCCGAAGGCGGCGCCCGGCGACGACCGGATCATGTCCGCGCTCGCGGGCGCGGCCCGTGGCAGCGCGGTCACCGCGGCCGTCGCGGCCGAGAACCCGGACCTCGCGCAGAAGAACGGGCACTCGCCCGACTCCGCGGCCGACGAGGCGAAGGCCAAGGCCAAGGACACGCCGCCGCCCGCGCAGCCCGCCGCCGCCGAGGCGCTCAAGGCCGAGCCGGCCGAGATGGCCGACCAGGACGGCGGCGCCGCGGGCGCCGACGCCCCGGCCGCCGAGCCGGCGCACAAGGCGCCCAAGCCGGCGAAGCCCGCGGAAGCCCCCGCGGCCGCCGAGGCGGACTCCGCCGACCCGAAGGCCGACGCCGACGCCGTCTTCATGCAGGCCACGGGCGGCGAGACCGCCCCGCAGGGCGCCGAAGAGGACATGGAGGACGACGGCGAGGACGTCGTCGGCGACGTCAAGCCTCCCGAGCCCAAGCCGGACAGCGACGAGCCGGCGGGCGAAGAGGCCGGGGCGGCCGCCGAGCCCGCGCCCGCAGGTCCCGAGCAGCCGGCCGCCGCGAGCGCGCCGCCCACGAACCCGACGCCCGCCCAGGTCCCGACCCCGTCGCCGGTCGCCGTCCCCGAAGCGCCGACCCCCGCCGCCCCGAGCGCCGCGTCACCGACCCTGGACGCCGCCGCCGCGGGCGCCGGCCCGGTGTCGGCCGCCGCCACGCAGGGCGTGCCGGACCTCGCCGCCGCGGAAGCCGCCGCCACGAACGCGATGCCCGAGGCACTGGCGCCGGCCGCCGCGCCCGCACCTCCCGCCCCTGCCGCGACACCGGACCTCGCCGCTGGCCCGAACGGCGCCGCCCCGAGCGTGCCCGAGGTCGCGGCGCCCGCCCCCGTCGCGACACCGGACCTCGCCGCGGCCACCAACGGCGCCGCCCCGAGCGCGACGCCCGCACGTGCCGCCGCGCCGGCTGCGGACGCGCTGGCCGCGGACGCCGGCCCGCTGGCGGGCCCCGAGGCCGCGTCGCCCGGCGCTGCCCCGGCCGGACCCGAAGAACGTGGCGCCGCGCCGGCCGGACCCGATGGGCTTGGCGCGGAGGCCGACCCGCTCGCCGGGCCGCAGGCCGCCGCACCCGCTCCCGCCGCCGCTCCGGCCGCGGCCGCGGCTCCCGTCGCGATGCCCGAGGCCAGCCCGCGCGAGGCGGCCGACGAGCGCGACGGTGGGCCCAAGCACGAGCCGGCCGAGCACAAGCGCGAGGCGCGCGACGACGACCGGGACGAGCACGGCGGCAAGGACGATGACCGCGGCGAAGCCAAGCACGAGCACGGCGACCACGAGCACGGCGGCGGCGACCACGACAAGGGCGACAAGGACGAGAAGGGCGAGCACGACGGCAAGGGCGGCGAGGACGCCCAGGCCGACGGCGGGCACGAGAGCGGCGAGGCCGAGGCGGCCGAGGACGGCGGGTTCGAGGCCGAGCTCGAGGACGAGGCCGACGAGAGCGAGGAGCTCAGCCGCGAGGACGAGGCGGTCCTGCTCGCCGAGGGCTACACGCCGGAGCAGATCCGCGAGTCGGCCGAGGAGGCCAAGGCGGAGGAGCGCGAGCGCAAGCGCTCCATCAAGGAGGGCCGCGCGGCGGTCAACCAGGCGATCGCCGAGGCGACGCAGGCCGAGACGCAGAAGCTCAAGCAGGCGCAGCAGCGCACCAAGCAGGCGATCAGCCAGGCCACGGCCAAGCACCAGCGCGAGGTGTCGGAGGCCGGCACGCAGCACATGGGCACCGTGCGCGGAGCGTTCGCCAAGGCCAAGGGCCAGGTCGGCGCGGCCGTCGCGGGCGCCAAGGGCAAGGTCTCCGCGGCCGGCGCGACCGCCAAGGGCCAGGTCACGACGTGGAAGAGCGGCGCGACGTCGAAGACCAAGAGCGCCGTCGACGAGGCCGCGAACGCCGCGACGCAGACCGGCTCGGACTTCGCCAACCAGGGCAAGTCCGCGGTCACCGCGTCCAGCCAGAAGGTCAAGGGCACGATCGACTCGACCGCGGGCGCCGTCCAAGGCCAGTCGGGCGGAGGCGGTGGCGCCAACGAGGCGGCGGCCGAGGGCAACGCGAAGGTCGCGTCCAAGGTCTCCGGCGAGACGGCCGGCAAGGTCAAGTCGCAGGGCGGGCAGGTCGTCTCGGGCGTCCAGTCCCAGGGCGGCAAGGTCGGCTCGGCGTTCCAGGCCAAGGGCAAGGAGGCGGCGACGGCGATCAAGTCGACGTTGCCGGACGCGATGTCGAACCTGACGACGATCGCGTCGCAGGCCAACAGCGCGGTCGCCAAGGGCGTCAGCTCGGGCCAGAGCGCACTCGGCCAGGTCGGCGCCCAGACGAACGCGTCGCTCGGCGCGCAGCAGGGCGCCGCCACGCAGCAGATCGCGTCGACCGTCGCCTCGACCAAGGGCGCGCTCGCGAAGGGCGCCGCCACCGCGAACCAGGCCGTCGGCGCCCAGCACGCGGCCGCGCTCAAGGGCCTGAAGGCCAGTGCCGCGAAGATGCGCGCGCTCGTCAAGCGCGCGCCGATCATGCGCGAGGACGCGGCCGGCGTCGCGGGCGAGGTCAAGGGCGGCCTGAAGGAGATGACGTCCCGCGGGATCGTCGCCGGAGGCAAGACCGCGAAGCTGGCGACGACCGCGACCGGCGGGGCGGCCAAGCAGGCCAAGACCGGGCTCGCGAGCGGCGCGGCCGGCGCGGCCGGGTCCGCGGCGCAGACCGCTTCCGGCGCGTCCACCGGCGCCTCCAGCCTGGCGAGCAACGTCGGCACGCAGGTGCAGAGCACGGCCAAGTCCGCGACCGCCGCGGGCGACAAGACCGTCACGAGCTACACGGGCAAGGTCAAGCAGTCCAAGGACAAGGTCAAGGGCAAGCTCTCGGACGGCCTGAACAAGACCAAGACCGAGATGTCCGCCCACGAGGCGAAGGTCCAGGGCGGCACGGGCAAGATCCCGGGCGACAACGCCGGCAAGGTCTCCGAGGGCCAGGCCAAGGTCAACGCCGCGGCGACCAAGGAGCCGAAGAAGCCGAGCGGCCTGTGGGGCAAGGTCGTGTCCGCCGCCAAGTGGGTCGCGGAGAAGCTCAAGGCGGCGTTCGAGTTCGTCGCCAAGATGCTCACCGACCCGGGCTTCTGGGTCAGCCTGATCGTCGCGATCGCGCTGACGGCGTTCGTGATCGCCACGTTCGGCTCCGGCCTGGCGGTGCTCGTGGTCGCCGGCGCGGTGATCGGCGCGATCAGCGCGGGCGCCGGCCAGATCGTCACGAACCTCGCGTCCGGCAAGAAGTGGAACGAGGGCCTGGGCACCGCGATGCTGATCGGCGGCGTCACCGGCCTGATCCCGGGCCTGGGCAAGGGCCTCGGCGCGATCGGCTCCAAGGTCGCCGGCAAGTTCGGCACGAGCGTCGCGAACAGCGCGGTCGGCCGGATGGGCTCCAAGATCGCGTCGAGCGCGCTCGGCAAGGGCGTGCAGGCGCTCGGGCGCGGAATCAAGAACGTCGGTGGCAAGCTCGCGACGCTCGGCTCCAAGGCCGGCAAGACGCTGCCCGGCAAGATCGTCGCGGCGCCGTTCAAGGCCGCCGAGAAGCTCGGCACCAAGCTCGGCAACGCCACCCGCGGCGCGCTCGAGAAGAAGTTCCCGGGCATCAGGCCCAAGCCCCCGACGACCAAGCCGACCACGAGCGCCGCGCGCGAGGAGCCGTCGACCACCGGCACGAAGCCGGAGGTCACGAGCGACGCCGACACGGTCGCCAAGAGCGCGCAGAAGAAGCTCGACGACATCGAGAACCCGACCGCGATCCGCGACCGGATCGACAGCTCGACCGGCGTCAAGAAGGGCCCCGACTACGAGAAGGCCCAGAAGGACCTGCGCGAGTTCTACGAGAACCAGCAGAAGGAAGCCTTCGAGACGGCGAAGGACGTCAACACCTACCGCAAGGACCCGATCGTCGACCCCAAGGGCGACCCGAAGGGCTACTACGGCGTCGACAGCCGGTTCGAGGCGCGCGAGTTCGCCTACGACGGCCAGAACCTCACGCAGGTGTCGATGAAGGTGAACCTCAAGCCGCAGCCGGGCGTGTCCGCGGACGACATCGCGCGCGTGCAGTCCGACGCCCTCAAGGGCGTCGACGAGTTCTACAACGGCGGCCACACGCTGCCGAACGGCAACCGGCTCAACGTCAACGTCGAGTTCACCGACGACGCCGCCGCCTCGCACCTCGTGGTGGACGTCAAGCCGAAGTCCGGCGGCGCCAACCAGGTCGAGTGGTACGTCGACTCCAACCCGACCACGCACGCGCACGAGCTCGGCCACCAGATGGGCCTGCTCGACGAGTACTACGACCCGCAGGCCGCGCTCCGCGGCGGCATCGACAAGGCGACCGGCAAGCCGAACACGTCCGGCATCCGCGACGACGACACCCTGATGGGCGACTACTGGAAGCGCCCACCCGGCGGCGGCGCGGCGGAGATCGACCCGGCGACGGGCCTGCCGATCCACAAGCCCGGCACGCACCTCAAGGACCGCCACCTCGACCAGATCGGCGGCGACATCGACGCGGCCGTGCCGCGGAACCCCAAGCCGGGCTCAGGCGGCGGCACGCCCAGCCCCGCACCGAGGACCGGCGGGGGCGGCGACGAGCACTTCGCGAGCCAGCACCTGCGCACGCGCTACGCGCGTGAGCTGGACGAGATGGGCAAGCAGGCCGAGCTCGACGCGGTCGCGGCGCGGCTGAACGCGGCGCGGCAGGCCGGCGATCGCGAGGCAGAGAAGCGCGCGTTCGACGAGGCGCTCGAGCTCGAGGCCCAGGTCAAGCCCGTCCATGACCGCTACCTCGGCACCGACCTCGAAGGCAAGAAGCCGGTCCACAAGCCGCACGAGGGCCAGGCCGGTGTCCACATCGAGCAGACGATCGACGCGCCGGTCGAGCGCTTCAACCCGCGGCTCCCCGAGAACCAGGGCAAGAGCGGCGACTGGATCGACCCGAGCACGCGCAAGACGTACGACGCCGTGGGCCCGTCACCCGTCTTCGAGCTCGACCGGTTCATGAACTCCGTGCAGAACCACACCCGAAAGCAGGGTCTCGACTACGTGTGGGTCGACATCTCCACCTTCACCGAGGCGCAGCAGGCGCAGGTGATCAACGCGATCCGCACCGAGTACGGCAGCTTCCTCCGGAGCGGCTCGCGTCCGCAGATCAAGGTCTACATCAGCCCGACGCGAGGCACGCTGTGAGCGGATCGGCGTCGATCACGGCCGCGCCCGAAGCGGTGTGGATGCCGTCCGGCTGGATCTTCGACGATGCGCTCGAGCGCTTGGCCGTGGCCGTCCCGGCCGAGGCGGAGATGCTCGAGGAGACGATCGCATCCAACGGCGCGCTCGCCCTCGACCTGCGCGCCCTCCCCGCCGAGCGGTTCGCCGCGCTGGCGACCGCCGCGCGCGCCGCGGTCCGCGACGTGATCGACGCGGGTCCCGAGCCGGGCGAGGACCCGAGCTGGTTCGCACCGCAGGTGTACGGGCTCAGCCTGTTCGCCGGGTTGCTCAACGCGGACCCCCGGGCCGGTGAAGAGCCGCCGGCAGGCCAGATCGAGGTCGCCCCGGGCGCGGTGTGGCACGCCCCCGGCCGCGCGTACGCGCTCATCGCCGAGCATCTCGCCGGGGACATCCGCCCCACGAGCGGCCTGCTGGCCGGGAGCCTGCTGCACGGCGACGCCGACCTGGGGCGCCTCGATGAGGACCGCTTCCGCGCGTTCCTTCCCGGGCTCGACTTCATGGCCACGCGCTACGTGCCCGGCGCCAACCTGGACGCGTTCGCCGACGCGTTCTTCGCCGAGATCGCCCCGCACGTGGCAGCGCTCCGCGACCTCTTCGCGGCCGACCCGCGGACCGCGGCCCGGTCCCGCTGACCGTCGATGAGCGATCGCATCCACTACAGCTCCGGGAACGAGCACAACCCGAGCGACCCGTTCGGCCGCGTCGAGCTGACCATCGAGGCCGACGGCGCCGCCACGCTGGAGCACCACTGGCGCATGGGCGACGGCGCCTGGACCGGCCGGGTCGATCCCGCCGCGATCGAGCGCATCCGCTCCGCGCTCGCCGACAGCGACTTCCCCGACGTGCCGCAGGAGCCGGTCCCGCCCGGCTCGAACTTCCGCCACATCGACGTCGGCACGCAGAGCGCGATGCTGACCGAGCGCCAGGGCCGCAACCTCGACGGCTACCAGGACGCGATCCCCGTGCTCGAAGCGCTCGCGCACCACATGAGCGGCGGTGCGTACCGGCCGGACCTCGAGGCCGGTGACCCGCTGGTCACGGATGTGCGCGCAGCGCCGCCCGAGTAGTCGGCGGGACGGCGCGGTGCCCGCCGTGCTGCACGGGCTCGTCGAGACCATGGCGAATCGGCGGCCCACCGGCGAGTGGCACCTGCAGCTCGACGGGCGCGCGGCGACCGGAGCGCCGCTCATCGAGATCGTCGAGACCTTCCTCGACGCGTTCCCCTACGCCGGCTTCTCGAAGATCGAGCTCTACCCGGGGGAGGAAGCCGACGAGCGCGCGTGGTCGGTGGCCGACGGCCCGGACGCGCTGGAGGTGTTCGCCGCGAACGGATACGGCTTCGACGCGACGCTGGACCTCACGCTGTTCTGGCAGCCGGATGACGAGGAGCCCCGCGAAGCGACGCTCCCCGAGAGTGCCGAGCTGCTGTTCACCCGCGACGTGCCGACCGTGACGCTGACGCTGTGGCCGAACCTGTTCACCGACGCGCTGCGACTGCCCGAGCGCGTGCCCGCCGCCACGCCCACACCGCGGTACGTGTCCGAGCTCGTCGTGTGGCCGGCTGCGGCGGCGCGCAACCGCGCGCGCCTCGAAGCCTCGTTGCGCCGATGGGAGCGGGCGAGCGGCGGGACGATCGAGCACTGGATCGCCGATCGCGTCGAGCCGATCGGCCGGTACGGCTTCCCCGCATCCGCCGAGCCGCGGTGATCCCCTGTCCCGGCCGGCGCTAGCTTTGAGAGCGTGGCGGAAGCGGTCAAGTGGTTCCGGCCCGAAGGGCTGAGCGGCGTCGAGGCGCTGCACGCCAACTTCGAGCGCCACGCGTACCGGCCGCACAGCCATCCCACGTGGACGATCGCGGTGATGGAGCGCGGCGCGGCGGCGTTCCAGGTGGACGCCCGGCAGGAGCGCGCGAACGACGGGGAGTGCTTCGTGCTCGAGCCCGAGGCGGTGCACACCGGCGTGCCGGCCGTTCCCGAGGGGTGGGCGTACAAGGTCCTCTACCTCGAGCCCGAGCTGCTGTCGACGTGGGACGAGCGCGACACCGCCGCCCCGCGCGCCGCCCGCTGGGTCGTGTTCTCCGACCCGGCGTTGCGCGGCGCGATGCTCGCCGCGCATGACGCGCTGGCGCGCGAGCCCGCCGGGCTCGCCCGCGACGAGGCCGTGCTGCGCGCGGTGGAGACGCTCAAGCCGCACCTGCGGCCGGGGCCGGACGCGCCGCGCGACCGCGTCGAGCACGCCGCGGTCCGCCGGGCGATCGCGCACATCCGGGAGCGCTGGGACCAGCCCGTGGCGCTCGCCGAGCTGTCGGCGGTCGCGGGCCTGAGCCGCTTCGAGCTGGTCCGCCGGTTCAGCGCGCAGGTCGGGCTGCCGCCGCACGCCTTCCAGGTCGACCTGCGCGTGAACCGCGCGCGGGCGCTGCTCGGCGCCGGACACGCGCCGGCCGAGGTGGCGCTGCGGTGCGGCTTCGCCGACCAGGCGCACCTGACGCGCACGTTCCGCCGCCACGTCGGGATCACGCCCGCGCGCTACGCCGCGGGCTGAAGCGGGCGCAAGATCGTTCAAGACGGACGAGCCGCGGCGCGCGATCCTGCGGAGGCACATGGGCGTCACCGACTTTCCGACCAAGATCGCCGTCGTCGTCCGCGACGACCTCGCCACCTGGCAGCGGCTCAACGTCACCGCGTTCCTGATGAGCGGCATCATCGCCACCGGACCCGAGGGCACCGTCGGGCCGCACTACGAGGACGCGGACGGCGTCCACTACCTGCCGATGCTGCGCCAGCCCGTGCTCGTCTTCGAGGCGAGCGCCGACGGCCTCAAGAAGGCGCACCGGCGGGCACTCGAGCGGGAGGCCGAGCTCGCGATCTACACGCACGAGCTGTTCTCGACCGGCCACGACGACGAGAACCGCGCCGCGGTCAAGGCCGTCGCGACGGACGCCCTCGACCTGGTCGGCCTCGCCATCCGCGCGCCGCACCGCCCGGCCGACCAGATCCTGCGCGGCCTCAAACGGCACCCATAGCGGCCAGCGAGACCGGCTCCCAGGCCCGCCAGGTCTCGAGGCGCTCCGCGTAGACGCGCTCGACGTGCGGCAGCGACGAGCGGCCGAGGAAGATCCGCCGGGGCGGCTCGTCCGCGTCCACGACGCGCAGGATCGCGTCGCGGGTCGCGCGCGGGTCGCCGAAGTCCCAGTCCTGCGCGCCGTCGGCGCGGACCTGGTCGTACGCGGGCAGCGGGGCGCTGGAGGCGTCGGTGCTGCCGAACCCCGTGCGGTACGGGCCCGGCTCGACCGACGTGACCTTGATGCCGAAGCCGCCGACCTCCTGCGCGAGCGACTCGGTCAGCCCTTCGACCGCCCACTTGGACGCGTGATAGGCGCCGATGCCCGGGAAGGCCACGATCCCGCCCTCGCTCGTGTTCTGGATGATGTGGCCGGAGCGCTGTGCGCGCATGATCGGCAGCGCCGCCTGGGTCACCCACAACGTCCCGAGGAAGTTCGTCTCCAGCTGCGCGCGGATCTCGGCCTCGGTCAGCTCCTCGACCATGCCGAAGTGCCCGTAGCCGGCGTTGTTGATCACGACGTCGAGCGAGCCGAGCGCGTCGGCCGCCTCGCGGACCGCCGTGAAGGCGCGGGCGCGGTCGGTCACGTCCAGCTCGAGTCGCAGCAGCCGGTCGCCGTGCCGCTCGGCCAGCGCGTCGAAGCGCTCGAGGCGCCCGCGCGCCGTCGCCGCCACGCGGTCGCCGCGCTCCAGCGCCGCCTCCGTCCACTCGCGGCCGAGTCCCGCGGCCGCACCGGTGATGAGCCATGTCTTGGTCATGGCTTCGAAGCTACGACGAATCTGCTATCGAACAAGCGATGATCTCGCATCGCTGCCATCGCATCTGCGCATGGCAGAGCTGACCCTCACCGGGATGCGCATCGTCAGCGAGGTCGCGGCCCGCGGCTCGCTGACCGGTGCCGCGCGGGCGCTCGGCTACACGCAGTCGGCGATCTCCCGCCAGGTGGCGTTGATGGAGGAGGCGGCGGGGACGGCGCTGTTCGAGCGGCGGCCGCGCGGCGTCACCCCCACCGCCCGCGGCCGGGCGCTGCTCACGCACATCCACGGCATCCTCGACCGCGTGGACGCGGCCACCCTCGCGCTCACGCAGCTCGAAGAGACCCTCGTCGACCGCCTCGTGCTCGGCGCGTTCCCCACCGCGCTCAGCACGCTCGTCCCGCGCGCGCTGGCCCGGATGCGCGCCGAGCACCCCGCGATCACGGTCCGCCTGCGGGAAGGCGGCAGCGCCACGCAGCTCCGGCGGCTGCGCGCCGGTCGCGTCGACGTCGCGGTGATCGCGGTCGGCGCCGGGCTCGACTACGACCTCGACGGCCTCGTGCCCGACCTCGTGTTCCGCGGCGGCGCGCTACTGGTCGTGGGCGAGACGCACCCGCTGGCCGGCCGCTCGTGGGTCAACGTCGCCGACCTGCACGGCCAGAGCTGGATCGTCGGCGTCGCCGACGAGGGCGGCCCGCAGTTCGGCCCGTGGCCGACGCTCGACAGCGAGGCGACGGTCGTCCACGCCGTCCGCGACTGGCCCGCCCGCCTGGGCCTCGTGGCCGCGGGCCTCGGCGTCGCGGTCATCCCGCAGCTGCTGGCCGACGCGCTGCCGCCGGGCGTGCGCGCCGTCCCGGTCGAGGACCCGCGCCCGTTCCGGCGCGAGGTCCTCGCGGTCACCCGCCCGGACCGCAGCGCGGCGGTCCAGGCGTTGGTCGACGCACTCCGAGAAATCGACTAGATCGCGTCGATCGCCTCGCGGGCGAACGACCGCAGCGCGGGCAGCCGCTCGTGTGGGCGCAGCGAGCGCGCGTACTCGTGCGCGTCGGCCTCGCCCGTGATCCGCAGCAGCTTCTTCGTGCGCGGCGCGGCCGAGTGGTGGAGGAACGCGCCGAGGACGAACGCGTCCAGCTCGGCGTCGGTGGGGCCGCCGCGGCCGATCGGCTCGTCGTTGATGCGCACCGAGACCGGCGTCGCGACCGCGGGCTCGGAGCGTTCGCTCCCGGAGTCCTCGTCCGACCAGTCCTCGTCGCGCTCCTCGCGCGGCTGCGGCTTGGCGGCCTCGCGGCGGGCGGCGTCCAGCCGGTCGGAGATCTCGGCGTAGTTGTCCGGCGGCGGCGGGACGTAGCCGGCGCCGAACTTCAGCTCGGTCGTGTTGATCTCACCGGCGGCGTGGTCGGAGACGAGCTCCTCGGCCTTCTCCTCGGTCACCGCGCCGCGCGCGACCTGCCGGCGGACGAAGTCGGCGGTGGTGAACGACAGGTCACCGCGCTCGACGCTCGCCAGGATCGACTCCGGCAGGTCCAGCAGCTTGAGTGACTTGCGCGTCCAGTCGACCGGCGCGCCGACGATCCGCGACACCTCTGCGGCCGTCAGCGACGGGTCCTCCTTCATGATCAGCCGCACGGCGCGCGCGAACTGCACCGGCTCGGGCTTGCTCTGATGGAAGTTCTCCGCGAACTGCATCGTCAGCGCCTCGCGCGTGGAGATGCCGTCCACGAGCGTGAAGCGCCAGTCCTCGCGCGGCTCCTCCGCCTCGTCGAGCAGCTTCATGGCCGCGAACCGGCGCTGCCCCGCGAGCAGCTCGTACGGGTGGCTCTCCTCGCCGGTCTCGCGCACGAGCGGCGGGTGCAGCAGCCCGGTCTCCCGGATCGACACCGCCAGCTCGTGGATGTCCTCGAGCGCGCCGGTGCGCATGTTGGCCATCGCCCGGACCTGCGACAGCGGCGCGGTGATCCCCTTGTGCGGCTTGCCCGCGGTGTCGCCGAGCGGCGGACGGCGCAGCTCTTCCCGGCGCGCCTCGCGCTCGGTCCGCTGCGCCTCCTCGCGCATCTGCGCGACGTGTTCCTCGGCCTCTTGAAGCTTGTCGACAGACATCGGACGCGGCAGGTAAGCAGACGCGTCGGACGGGCGTCAGCGTCGCTTGCGCTGCTTGGCGGGCGCCGGCTTGACGCTTACGCGGGCCGTCTTGCCCGTCACGCCGTCGGCGCGGATGCCCACGACCGCCACGCGCCCGGTCACGTCCGCGGCCACCTTCGGGACCTTCAGCCGCTTCGTCCGCGCGGACACGCGGAACACCTTGCCGATGCCGTTGGAGAGCTGGACGCGGACCTCCTGGCGGGCCGCGTACCGGGCCGGCGTCCAGGCCAGCAGCAGCGCGCCGGAGCGGTGCGTCGCCTTCAGGCGACGCGCCACGCCCGGCTTGGGCGGCTTCGGCACGGTGAACGTGCCGAGCGTGAAGCTGTCGGAGGCGAGGCCGTCCTTGTCACCGACGGCGACGACGGTGCGCTTGCCACCCCGGACGACCTTCGGCTTCCAGCGCAGCGTGCCCGCCTTCCCGCGCGCGACGCCGAGCTGCCGGAGGACGCCGTCGCCCTGCTCGTAGAACGTCACCTTCTGGCCGCTGCCGCCGGACTGCCGCCACCGCAGCTCGCCCCGCTTGACGCGACCCGTGAGCTTCAGCGGCGGCGCGTCGCGGGCCACTTGCACCCGGGTCACGCCGGGTGAGCCCGGCGCCGGCTCCAGCGTCCATGCGCCCGCGGGCGGCCTGGCGATCATGAACGTCTGGCGCTTGAGCCGGGGCTCGCCGACCGAGGCGCCGGTGGCCGACGTCACCACGCCCTCGGCGACGCCCGCGTAGCGCGCGCCGTTCGGGCCGACGAGCGTCACGACCGGCACGCCGACGTCACCCGAGACCATCACGTTGAGCTGCTTGAGCCCGGCGCGGACGTTGATCGGCCCGCCGGCCTGCGCCGATTGCGCGACCGCATACGGCTCGGTGTCGCACAGCACCGGCATCAGGTCGGGCACCAGGTCGCCCCAGAAGAGGCCGGCGCCCGCGCTGATCGGCGGGAAGCTGAAGTCCGCGCAGGCGGCGATGCCCTTCGACGACAGCACCGCCGTGGCGCCCGCCGACGCCGGACCCAGACACGCGCGGCCCTGACCCTTGGCGTTGAACTTGAAGCCGCCGGAGACCTCGACGAACCCGTTGACGGACGCTTCCATGCCGGCGATGCCACCGTCGCAGGAGCCGACCTTGGCCTCCGCGCCGAACGCGACCGAGCCGGGGTACGTGTACTGGAAGTAGCCGCTGCCGAGCTTGGAGCCGAGCACGTACACCGGGCCGTCGGCGCGCAGTGAGAACGGCGAGCTCAGGCGCAGCTTCAGCGTCCCGAAGTCGTCGTACGGGCGGCCGACGCTGACGAGCGGCGTGTCCGTCGGCGACGCACCGCCGGCCACGACCACCTTGCCGGTGATCAGCAGCGCCGGGTCGACCTCCAGCTCGAGCCCCGCGTAGCGCAGGTACACGAGCGGCGGGTAGAGCTCGCGCCCGGGCGCGGCGAACGTGGCGGCGATCGCGAGGCGCTTCAGCGACCCGTTGACGAGCGTGATCTCGCCCTCGAAGTCGGTCCCGCCACCCCCGAGCACGGACGGCTGGAACTTGAGCTTGCCCGTCCACGTCGGCGGGTCGGACGTGTACTGCAGGTCGAGGTCGTGGAACCCGAGGCCCAGGTCGTCGATGTGCGACTTGAGCCCTTCGAGCTGGAGGCCGCTGAAGTTGTCGGCCTTGAAGGCCAGCTGCGCGGTGATCCCGTCGAACGGCTTCGGCAGGCGCAGGAAGCCCGTCAGGACGGACCTGCCGTCGGCGCTGAGCACGAGCGTCGCGTCGCCCGTGATCTTCAAGCCGAGGAGCTCGCCGCCGAAGCCGGGCGCGTCGAGCGAGATCGCGCCGCCCGGCCGCGTCCACGTGCCGGTGGCCGGGAACGTGAAGTCGAGCTTGCTCTTGCCGAGCTTGATGACGCCCATCGCCAACGACGCGCTCGCGACCTCGAGCGTGCGCTTGGCCGTGTCGACCGTGACGGTCTTGCCGCCCGGGTCGACGGTCACCCCGTTCAGGAGGAACGGCTGCCCCGTCGTGAGCTTCGTGCTCGTCGTCTTCTTGAAGCAGCCAGTGGCCAGCAGCTTCGCCACGCCGAGCGTGGGCTGCTTGACGCACGCAGGGTCGACCGGCGGCGGTGGCGGCGGGTCGTTCGGCGGCGGCGGGTCGACCGGGAAGCTCGCGCCCGGCCCGCCGACCGCGCCGACCCACACCTCGTCGTCGTCGACCGAGCCGTTGCCCGCGTCGCGCGTCCACACCGCGACGCCCACGCCGGAGGACCCGGCGGCGAGCGCGGGCGGTGCGTTCGACGTGTCCTGGTCGAGCAGGATCCCGTACTTGGGCCAGACGTCGCCGGTGGTGGAGGCGCTGTAGACCAGCCCGGTGCTCGATCCGCGGTAGCGCGGGTTGCCCGACCGCCACAGCGCGTGCACGTTCGACGCGCTGTCCATGGTCAGCCAGACGTCGTTGGCGTCGTCGTCCTCGTTGACCGTGATCGGCGCGCCGAAGGCATCGCTCGCGTGGTCGTACCGGCGCAGCGTGAGCCGCCAGTCCGTGCCGCCGACCTGGGCGAT
The DNA here is from genome assembly GCF_003633755.1 of Solirubrobacter pauli. Classification (GTDB taxonomy): domain Bacteria; phylum Actinomycetota; class Thermoleophilia; order Solirubrobacterales; family Solirubrobacteraceae; genus Solirubrobacter; species Solirubrobacter pauli. The sequence goes on along the minus strand of NZ_RBIL01000001.1, from coordinate 2,681,199 downwards.
GCTGCCGAGCACCGGTGCCGCGACGCCGTTGAAGCCGAGATCGGCGACCTTGCCGATGTCGCCGAGCGTCTTCGCCGGACGCCACGTCGCGACGTCCCGCACGTTGCCGGTCCCGCCCCACGAGCGGTACCGCGTGACGCCGTCGTCGGTGGCGCGCGAGACGACCAACGGGGCGCTGCCGGCCGCGAGCCCGACGTCGGCCTCGTACGCGCCCGGGAGCGCCGTGCCGACCGCGCCCTCGGAGATCCCGCCCGAGTTCGTGGTGCCGAACGTGAGGCGCGTGCCGTCGGGGTCCACGCCGACCTGCGACAGCCAGCCGATCTCGAACGCTCCCGGGCCGTAGATCGTGCCCTGGTGGGTGTTGCCGACCCGGGTCAGGTTGTTGCTGTACTGCGTGATCCGCTTCGGGGCCGCCCAGGTGTTGCCGGCGGCGTCGGGCTGGGTCGACGCGATCGACCACAGCCCGCCGCTGGGGAACTGGCCCCCGGCGGTCCACACGGAGACGACGACGTGCACGATGCCGGTGCTCGGCGCCCGGACGACGTCGACGTCGCTTCCGAGCGCCCCGGCCGCGCTCCACGAGGACGAGGCGGCGCAGGCCTCGGTCCCGGGTGCGACGCGGCAGTAGCTGACCGTCGTGCCGCTCTGCCAGACGACGTGCGCCGTCCCGTCAGGCGCCGCGACCGCGTGCACGTTGCCGCCCGTGCCCACGCGGACCTTCGCCTCGGCGGGCCCGCACAGCACCAGCAGCGACAGCATGCACGCGATCAGACCCTTCAAACCCTGTGGGACGCTACCGATTACTTGCGACCGCGGTGGCGCCAGAACACGTAGGCCGCCGTGTAGCGGACCTCCGTGACCTCGCCCGCCCGCTCCGGCGTGCACGTGCCGGCCGCCGCGGCGGTGCCGCCGGTGGTCGCGAGCCGCTGGATGTAGGTCGTCTTGAAGAGGTGCCCGGGCGCCGTGGGCGTGGCGCGCAGGAGCAGGTGCGGGATCGCGCCGGTCGGGCTCGGCGCCTCGCCGGCCTTCGTCCCGACGACCGAGCTGCCGTCCCGCCACCGCCACGTGGGCCCCGCGAAGTGCTCGCCCACCTGCTTGCCGACGAGGTTGTGGAGCGTCGCACGCGGGGCGACGAACGTCCACGCGTTCCCGTCGCACCGGTAGATCTGCACGCCGACGGCGAAGGTCGCGTCGTACGGCACGTTGCCCGCGGGCGGCTGGATCGTGGGCGGCGAGGTCTGGGCCTGAGCGGCGCCGGCCAGGGCGAGGCAGGCGGCGCCGGCGATGACCGAGGTGGGGAGGATTCGCATAGGCGAGGCAGCTTGCTGGCTGCACCCGCCCTTGTCAGTCGGGCGCGCGCCCTGAACTTTCGGGCCTCACCCCTGAAGGACCGAGAGGATGTTGCCGGCCGGGTCGCGGAACCACGCGATCGGCGGTCCCTGGTCGCGGACGATCCCGCGCTCGTCCTGCTCGAACCCCTCGTAGATCTCGAAGTCGACGCCGCGCTCGAGCAGCTCGTCGACCGTCGCGTCGATGTCGTCGACCTCGAAGTTGAGGATCGTGAACGTGGCGGGCTCGTGGTCGGGCTTCGGGTAGACGAGCGTGTCGCGCGTGCCGCCCGCGAGGTGCAGCGTCAGCATCCCGTGCTCCTCGGAGACGTCGATCCCGAGGGTGTCGGCGTAGAACGCGCGTGCCTGCGCGACGTCGGGCACCGCGAAGCCGCTGAAGGCTTTCGTGTCCTTGAACATGACGGTTAAGACTGCCGCACCTCGGCCAACTCATCGGGGAGGCCGAACTGCGGGAAGAGCGCCGAGCCGAACGTCGTGATCTCGGCGATGCCGCCCGCGCCCGCCCGGATCACGTCGAGCTTGAAGGCGCGGAAGACGGTGTCGCCCGGCCGGCGCAGGTAGGACGCGGCGCACGGCATGCGGTTCGCGGTCGTCGGCACCAGCCGCCACTCGCCCATCGCGAGCGCGGTGGCGATCAGCGGACGCAGGCTCTCGCGGCCCTCGTACACGCCCGGGTTGGGCGGCATCGAGACGCGGATGTCCTCGCGCATCAGCTCGGCGGCGGCCGACCAGTCGCCGCTCTCGTGCGTGGCGATGAAGCCCTGCAGCAGGCGCTGCTCCTCGTCGGAGAGCGGCTCGCGCTCCGCGTCGTGCGCCGGCAGCCGGTCCTTGAGGGTCGCCCGGGCTCGTTGCAGCGCGCTGTTGGCCGAGGGGACGCTCATGTCGAGGATCTCCGCCGTCTCGATCGCCGACCACTCGAGCACGTCGCGCAGGACGAGCACCGCGCGCTGACGCGCCGGCAGCAGCTGGATGACGGCCATGTAGGTGAGCTCGATCGTCTCGCGGGCGACCACGACGGCGTCCGGCTGCTCGTCGGTCGGCGCGACCTCGTCGAGCAGCCGGTCCGGGTACGGCTGCAGCCACGGGACCTCGCCCTCCGCGGGTGGGCGCCGCTTCTTCGCCCGCAGAGCATCCAGGCACGTGTTCGTGGCGATCTTGTAGAGCCAGGCCCGTAGGCCTTCACCGCCCGCGAAGGTCTCGCGGGCCTTCCACGCGCGCAGGAACGCGTCTTGCAGCGCGTCCTCGGCCTCGTCGAACGAGCCCAGCATCCGGTAGCAGTGGACGTGCAGCTCGCGCCGGTGGCGGTCCAGCGCGTGGTTGAAGGCGGTCTCGTCGAGGCTCATGCCGGTGAGACGTCGTGACCGCCGGAAACTAACCGGTCGGCGGCGGGGTCTCTGCCGGAGGCGGCGCGGGGGTCTCCGTCGGGGCGACCGTCGGCGCCGCCGTGGGCTCGACCGTCGGCGCGACCGTGGGCGTCGGCGTCGGCGTCGGCTTGACCTTCCCGCGTGGCGCCTCGACCGACTCGCCGCTGCCCGCGCTGACGCCGACCAGCGGCTTGGGCGTGTAGCCGGTCGGCTTGCGCTTCTTGACCGGGGCCTTCGGCGTGACCGTCGGCGTCCAGGTCGCGGTCGGCGTCGCGCGCGCCAGCGTCACCGTCGGCGTCGCGGTCGGCGTGGCCTTCGGCTTCTTGTGCTTCTTCTTGGGCACGAGTTTGGCCTTCTTCGGCGTCGGCGTCGCGGTCTTGACGACGAGCGGGGCCACGACGCTGACCGTCGGCGCGGCCGCCGCGCCCGTCCCGACGGCCGTCAGGCACGCGGCGGTGCAGAGCTTGGCCGCGCCGATCTGCGCCTCCCACGCGGGGTTGAACGCGATCAGATCACGCAGGCGGTCACGCACGCCCGCGGTCTTGACGATCAGGCCGAACGGCACCAGCAGCGCCACGCGCCGGCGCCGCCGGATCGAGCGGTGCGCCCGCGCGCACGCGCGGCAGGACTCCAGGTGGAGCGTCACCGTGCCCGAGAGCCGCACGCCGCGCGCCGCCGCCGACTCCATCTCCACGCGCGCGTCGCCGCAGTCCAGCTCGGCGGCCTCGAGCCGGTGGTGCAGCGTCCTCCGCGAGCGCGCCACGAGCGACTTCGCGGCGTCCGCCGGCACGTCCAGCACCGAGCCGATCTCCTCGAGCGAGCGGCCCTCCAGGGCGCTCAGCTTCAGCGCCGTGCGCTGGCGCTCCGGCAGGCCGCTGATGGCGGCGACGACGCGTCCGAGCTCGTGCGCCTGGAGCGCTCGCGCTTCCGGGTCGTCGGCCACCTTGGCCGCCACGCCCGCGTCCAGCGGCAGCGCCTCGCGCTCGCGCCGCGCGAGGTCCAGCGCGCGCCGCCAGGCGATCGTCGACAGCCACGCGCGCACGTCCGTCGGGCGCGTCCCGGAGATCAGCGCGCGGTGCGCCGAGAGCAGCGCCTCCTGGACGGCGTCCTCGGCGAGGTCGGGCCGGAAGCGCCGCGCGACGTAGCGCAGCAGCTGGTCCTGATGGCGCTCCACGAGCTCGGCGAACGCGCGCTCGTCGCCGCCTGAGGCCCGCGCGACGAGCCTGCGGTCGTGCTCATGGTCGTCTGACATCCACACGGCAGACGCACGATTCGGGGGAAGGTGTCGCAGCTTCTCGAACATTTCGAAGGGGCGACACCACGCGGCGGTGCGACCGACGTGGAAGGTATGCGAACCACCCTCCTCTCCACCATCGCGCTAGCCACACTTGCCATCACGGGGACGGCCGGCGCCAAGCCCAAGCCCGTCCCGTCCGGTGGCTCTGCGCCGGTGGCGGTCTCACCCGCCGACATGCAGCCCGTGGCCGTCGAGATCACGATCTCCGACGCGGCGGGCACGGCGGTCAAGACGCTCTCCTGCGAGTGGACGGAGCCGCAGGACGACGACATGCAGTGCATCCGCTTCTCGAGCGACCCGCAGGTGGCGTTCGCGGCGATCGAGGAGGCCGGCGGCGTCCGCGCCGACAAGACCCTCACCACCCGCGGCGAGACGACCACGACGGCGTTCACCAAGCGCTACGACGGCACCTGGCTGATCCGCTCCCGCGGCACGATCAACGGCGCGCCCGGCCACTGGGGCATGGTCTGCACCGCCGATGGCCAGGACTGCCAGGACTGGGACGCGAACGGCGCCAAGCTCGCGCAGAAGAAGGTCCGCGCCGCCGCGTCCAAGCTCCGCAAGAAGTAGGGGTCAGGCGCCCGCCGCCGCCGCGGCGACCGGACCGGCCACGCCCTGCATGCCGCGGGCGTTGGGATGGAACGGCGCCGCGGCGTTGCCCGGCACCAGCGGCTCCACCCAGCGCGTGCCGGAGGACTTGCACGCGTCCTTGCCCAGGCTGGCGGTGTAGGCGTCCACGAGCCGCGCGCCCGCCTTGCTCGCCTCACGCGCGATCATCGCGTTGAGCTCGAGCTGGATCCCGCGCACGTACGGCACGTCCGCCCACGCCATCGGCACCTGCGGCCAACAGCCCGAGCCGCTCGACGGCAGGATCGCCTCGTAGTTGAGGATCAGGATCCGCGCGGTGGCGTTGCGCGCCTTGATGCCGCTGAGCACCGCGGCGACCTTCGGCGCCGTCGCCGTGATCCGGGCCCGCAGCTCGTCGACCCCGTTGCGGACGTACTTGTCCTGGCACGGCCGGCCGAACGGGTTCGCCGTCTGGCAGTTGGTGAGGATCTCGGTGAAGCCGATGTCGTTGCCGCCGATCTGCAGCGAGACGACGCGCGTGTCGCTCGAGATCGCGTCCAGCTGGGGCGGGTTCGTGCCGGCGCTGGTCGCCTGCGGCGTGGTCATCTCCGCCGTCTCCGCGCCGCTGCACGAGGCGTCCTTGAGCGAGACGCCGAGCTGGGTGGACGCGAGCCGCGCGTAGTTGCGCGTGGAGCGCAGGCAGCCGAGCGGGTTCAGGGTCTGGCTCGGGATCAGCGGGCCCGCGGCGAACGAGTCGCCGAGCCCCACCCAGTAGGCCGCGTGGGCGGACGCCGGGGCGACCGCGAGGGCTCCGATCGTCGCGACCGCAGCCGCGAGCGCGCGCAACTTGGGCACGTGCACTTCTCCTCCCGCCGAGAATGCTGGACGGCTTTCGAGCTTCCTCCGCTGGTGACGACCTGTCAAATTGGAACCGGATGCTGGGTCTGATCACCGCTCTCGCACTGGCGACGGCCGCGCCGCAGCCGACGATCGTGCAGAAGCCGATCCCGTTCCCGAAGGCGCGCAAGGAGCAGATGGCCGCGTACGCGCAGCGCCACTACGGGATCGACTCCTACCGGTTGCGGGACCCGAAGGTGATCGTCGAGCACTACACGGTGACGTCGACGTTCCAGCAGACGTTCAACACGTTCGCGCCGAACAACCCGGACCCCGAGCTCAAGGAGCTCCCCGGGACCTGCGCTCACTACGTGATCGACCGTGACGGGACGATCTACCAGCTCGTCCCGCGCTCGATCATGTGCCGGCACACGGTCGGCCTGAACTACACGGCGTTCGGGATCGAGCACGTCGGGATGAGCGACGGCGACGTGATGGGGAACAAGCGCCAGCTCGCCGCCTCGCTGCGACTCACGCGCTGGCTGCAGTGCCGCTACGGCATCCAGACCAAGAACGTGATCGGGCACAGCGAGTCGCTGTCCTCGCCGTTCCACACGGAGCGGGTCGAGCGGCTCAAGCAGCAGACGCACGGCGACATGACGCGCGCGACCATGCGCACGTACCGGTCGCGCCTGCGCCCCTGCTAGTTACATTCACCACATGAGAATCGTCGCGGCGGGCACGCTCGTCCTGGCACTCGTGTGCACCGACGCCGCGAGCGCCGCCACCAAGAAGCGACCGCGGCTGAAGGCCTTCGCCTCCTGCACGCAGCTCGTGGACTACGCGCGGGCCGGCGCGAAACGCACCGACGGGGGCATCGGCGTGACGCCCCGCGCGGTGCCGCAGCCGATCGACGCCGTGACGACGCCGCCGCTGATGCCGCCGCCCTCGCCGACGATGACCGAGGACACGGCCGCCAAGGCGCCGAGCGTGGCGATCGGCGGCAGCGTCCCGGACTTCTCGGGCACGAACGTGCAGGAAGCCGGCGTCGACGAGCCGGACATCCTCAAGACCGACGGCCGCCGGATCTTCGCGGTCACCGACCGCACGCTGCGCGTGATCGACGTCGCCAGCTCGACCGTGACCGGGACGCTGGCGCTGGACGGCACCGGCCACACGCTGATGCTGCGTGGCGACCGCGTGCTGGCGATCGCCGCCAAGGGCGAGGGCTTCGTCCGGCAGCCGCGGCCCGTCGCGCCCGAGCCCGGCTTCGCGCCGGCGCCGGCCGCGACGATCGTCACCGAGATCGACGTCTCGGGTGCCCCGAAGGTCATGCGCACGATGGAGGTGCCGGGCCGGTTCGTCGACGCGCGCCAGAACGGTGCCGTCGCCCGGCTCGTGATCGACTCCGTCCCGCAGCCGATCGCGGACCCCGGCAGCGCGGGCGTGCGCGACTTCCTCGGGCGGACCGTGCTCAAGAGCAACCTCTCGGGGAAGACGTTCCGGCGCAACCTCGCGCCGTGCGACGCCGTCACGCGGCCCGCGCAGTTCTCCGGCCTCGACGTGCTCGCGATCCTCACCGTCGACCTCGATCGCGGCATGTACTCGCTCGACCGGGACGGTGTGATGGCGGGCGCGCAGGTCGTCTACGGCTCCGAGAGCTCGCTCTACGTCGCCTCGCACCGCTACGTGCGCGCGCTCGAGACCCAGGGCCAGGCGCCGGCGAACATGACCACGGAGATCCACCGCTTCGACGTGTCCGACCCGACGAAGACCGTCTACCGCGCGTCGGGCGCCGTGCCGGGCTTCATCTTGAACAACTACGCGCTCTCCGAGCACGACGGCAAGCTGCGGGTGGCGAGCACCGAGGAGCCCAGCTGGGCTCCCAGGACCGAGAGTCAGAGCACGGTGACCGTGCTCGACCAGCAGGGCAACCGGCTCGTGCGCGTCGGCTCGGTGAGCGGGCTCGGCAAGGGCGAGCGGATCTACGCCGTGCGGTTCATGGGTGACCAGGGCTACGTCGTCACGTTCCGCCAGATCGACCCGCTGTACACGCTCGACCTGAAGGACCCGACGGCACCGAAGGTCGTCGGCGAGCTGAAGATCCCCGGCTACTCCGCCTACCTGCATCCGGTCGGCGAGGGCCGGCTGCTCGGCATCGGCCGTGAGGGCGCGGGCGTGCAGGCGTCGCTGTTCGACGTCTCGAACCCGGCGGCGCCCCAGCGGCTCGCGGTGCACCCGTTCGGCACCGGCAGCACGCCGGTCGAGAGCGAGTCGCACGCGTTCCTGTACTGGCCGAAGTCCAACCTCGCCGTGATCCCGCTGCAGACCTACGGCGACGCGCCGTTCCAGGGCGCCGCCGGCATCACGATCGGCGCGAACACGCTGGGCGAGGTCGGCCGGGTCGTCCACCAGACCGCCGAGCGCGGCCAGGTCCCGATCGAGCGCTCGTTCGTGATCGGCGACCGGCTGTACACGCTGTCGTACCTCGGCGTGCAGTCGAGCTCGCTCGCCAACTTCGGCGCGCTGAGCTACACGGCCTTTAACTGAAACAGCCGCGGCGCTTGGAGGAGAGGGGTTCCAAGCGCCGCGGCGTTCAGGGGTTGCACACGCCCTGGAGAGGGGTTAGGGCGTGCACGCTGTCGTGGCCAGGAGGGTCGGGAGGGTGTCGGCCACGACGTTGATCACGAAACCCATGGTGCACCCCTTCCTCAAGGGAGCGGTAAGTCGACCCTCAAATCTCCCTAAGGGCTTCGCCAAGACCTCATCAAGGCGTTTGTCTATGGGGTGTGGCTACCACGAGTATCGAGACGAGACCGTTGCGTTTCGTATCGGGTCGGAGTACCGTCGCGGATATGAAACGGAACAGTCTCGTATCGAGCGATGCGCTCGACCCACGCCGCTGGTGGACGCTGGCCGTCCTCTGCCTGTCGTTGCTCGTGATCGGGCTCGACAACACGATCCTCAACGTGGCGCTGCCCACGCTGCAGCGCGACCTCGACGCCACCAGCTCCCAGCTGCAGTGGATCGTCGACGTCTACATGCTCGTCTTCGCCGGCGTGCTGCTGACCGCCGGCTCGCTCGGCGACCGCTTCGGTCGAAAGCGCGCGCTGACGCTCGGGTTGCTGATCTTCGGCTTCGGGTCGCTCGGCTCGGCGTTGGCCGAGGATCCTGCGCAGCTGATCGTCATGCGCGCGGTGATGGGCGTCGGCGGCGCGTTCATCATGCCGTCGACGCTGTCGATCCTCACGGCCACGTTCCCCGCGCACGAGCGCGGCAAGGCGATCGGCATCTGGGCGGGGTTCTCGGGCGTCGGCATCGCGATCGGCCCGGTGGCGGGCGGCTGGCTGATCGAGCACGCCGACTGGAGCTGGATCTTCCTCGTGAACCTGCCGGTCGTGGTCGCCGCGCTGGTCGCGGGGCGCTGGCTCGTGCCCGAGAGTCGTGACGAGTCGGCCCCGCCGCTGGACCTGCGCGGCTTCACCCTCTCCTTCGCGTCGCTCACGACGCTGATCTGGGGCCTGATCGAGGCGCCCGGGCGAGGCTGGACCGACCCGCTGATCCTTGCGGCGTTCGCCGCCGCGCTGCTCATGTTGGCGCTGTTCGTCTGGTGGGAGCGCCGCGCGCCCGCGCCGATGCTCGACGTCGCGCTGTTCCGCAACCCCCGCTTCAGCGCCTCGAGCGCGGCGATCTCGCTCGCCTTCTTCGCGCTGTTCGGGATGATCTTCTTCCTCACGCAGTATCTGCAGATGGTCCGGGGCTACGACGCGCTGGAAGCCGGCCTGCGGACGCTGCCGGTCGCGGTCGGGCTGATCCTCGGCGGTCCGTCGAGCGCGAAGCTGGCCGAGCGCGTCGGCCTGCGCGTGGTCGTGCCGCTCGGGCTCGTGCTCGTCGCGGACGCCATGTTCCTGCTCACGCTGGCCGACGCCGACTCGGGCTACGGGCTGATCGCCGGCATGCTCGTCCTGCTCGGCTACGGGATCGGCACGGCGATGGCGCCGGCCACGGACGCGATCATGGGCTCGCTTCCGGACGCGAAGATGAGCGTCGGCTCGGCGATCAACGACACCACGCGCGTGGCGGGCGGCGCGCTCGGCGTCGCGGTGCTCGGGTCGCTCCTGGCCAGCGGGTACCGTGGAGACATGGACTCGCTCGGCGGTCTGCCCGACGTGGCGCGCGACTCGCTCGCGGGTGCGCTGGCGCTCGGCGACCCGCAGGTCGTCGCGGCCGCGCAGGACGCGTTCGTCTCCGGCATGCACGCCGCGGCGCTGGTGGCCGCCGGCGTGGCGCTGGCCGGCGCCCTCGTCGCGGCCGTCTTCCTGCCGAGCGAGCGCCGCGTGCATGCGCGCGAGGTCGTGCCGGCTTGAGCGGCGTCGAGACGCGTCCCCCGGGAAGGCCTCGCTCCGCCGAGGCGGACGAGGCCATCCTGCGGGCCGCGCTCGAGCTGATGGCCGCCGACGGGTACCGCGCGCTGACGATGGAGAAGGTCCGCGAGCGCTCCGGGGTCGGCAAGGCGACGATCTACCGCCGCTACGCCTCCAAGGAGGAGCTCGTGGCGGCGGCCATCGCCCACCTGAACTCGGACATCCCGCTGCCCGACGACACCGGCTCGATCGTCGGCGACTTCGCGGCCACCGCGCAGCAGGTGCTGGAAGGCGCGGCGAGGACCGGCGCGCTGACGCTGATGCCGCGGCTGCTGGCCGAGGTCGTCGGCGAGCCGGAGATGCACGCGCTGTTCTCCAAGCACCTCGTCGAGCCGCGCCGCCGCGTCGTGCGGGTGATCGTCGAACGCGCGAAGGCGCGCGGCGAGATCCGTGCGGACGTGGACACGGACGTCGCGATCGACCTGATGGTCGGCCCCTTCATCTACCGCCTGATCCTGGCGGGCGGCGACGAGTCCGCCGTCAGCAGCCCCGTCGACCTGCTCACCACGGTGCTGGCGGGGCTCAGTCCACGGGCGTGACGGTCACGCGGCCGCCCTGGCCGACGTGGATCGTCCGCTTGCCCGCGAGCAGCTCGAGCAGCTCCTCGCCGACGAGCTCCCGGCGCCAGCCGCGCAGCGTGCGCACGTCCGGCTCCGGCTGGTTGCGGCGCGCCGCGACGACGATCGGCGACAGGTCGGCGCGCGCGGCGATCAGCTCGTAGGCGAGCCCGGCCTCCTGGGCGCGCGAGCGCACGAGCGACTCGGCGAGCGCGATCACCGGGCCGTCGACGGCCTCCGTCGGCGAGCGGTCGCCCTCTTCGAGCTTGATCGGCTCGGCCTGCTTGCCCAGCTCGATCGCGGCCATCACGTCGTCGCCGCGGCGGCGCACGACGTCGGGCGTGATGCCACGGATCTGGGCCAGGTCACGCCGGCTTGACGGCGCGCGCTTGGCGAGCTCGACCACGGTCGGGTCGCGCAGGATCGCGCCGACCGGCCGGTCCTCCTTGGAGGCGGTCCGCTCGCGCCAGCCGGCGATGGCCTGGGCGACGGCGCGCTCCTTCGGGTCCAGCCCGCTCACCCGCGGCAGCCGGCGCCAGACCTCGTTCGGGTCGCGCTCGTCCGTCGCCTCGGCGATCACGACGCACTCCTCGCGCGCCCACTCGAGGCGGCCGCGCTCGCTCAGGCGGCGCTGGATGTCGTCGGCGAGCGGCATCAGGTGCTCGACGTCGCCGCGCGCGTACTTGATCTGCTCCTCGGTCAGCGGGCGCGCGTCCCAGCGCGTGAAGCTCGCCGTCTTGGGCAGGCGGATGCGCAGCACGTCGTGGAGCAGGCCGTTGTAGCCGGCCTGCGCGCTGAAGCCCGCGAAGCCCGCCGCGACCTGCGTGTCGAAGACGTTCGTGAACGTCGTCTTCCACTCGCGTCGCAGGATCGCCACGTCCTGGCGACCCGCGTGCAGCACGATCTCGATCGCCGGATCGGCGAGCACCTCCGCGAGGGGCGTCGGGTCGAACGTCGCCGTCAACGGGTCGAGCACCTCGACGTGCTCACCGACCACGATCTGCACAAGGCAGAGCAGCGGCCGGTACCGCCCCTCGGGCATGAACTCCGTGTCCAGCCCGAGCCGGCCCTCGGCCTTCGCCATGTCGGCGAGGCGATCAACCTCCGTCTGCAGTTCCTGCATGCTTGCGCGACCCTATCCGGCCGCAGGAGCCATGTGTGTCAGTTTCCGATCAGGACCGGCGTGCCGACGGGCACGCGCGGATACAGGTCGACGACGTCCGGGACCGTCATCCGGATGCAGCCGTGCGAGGCGCGCGACCCGATCGAGCCGGGGGCGCCCGTGCCGTGGATGCCCACGCCGTTGACGATGCCCATCCAGCGGGCCTTCAGCGGGTTCTCGGACGAGCCGCCGGGGACGACCTCGTTGCGGTACGCGCCGGCCCACGGGGAGTCGGGCGCCGTCCAGGCCGGGTTCACGGCCTTGTTCTGGATCGTGTAGCGGCCCGTCGGCGTGGCGTAACCTGGCGCGCCGACCGCCACGCCGTACGTCTTCGAGAGCTTGAGGTTCTTGAAGAGGCGGAGCTTGAAGTTGCCGCGGTCGATCGTGACGATCGTGTTGTAAGCCTTGCCCAGGCTGCCCGTCGTGATCTTCGGCTTGACGGCGACCGGCTCGATCTGCAGCTTGCGGACCGCGGCCGGGTCGCCCAGCGTGTTGGAGACGAGCTCGATCAGCGCGGCCTTGTCGATCGAGCGGCCGTCGCGGTGCGCGACCTTGGCGATCTTGGTCAGCTTGATGTCCACGCGCGCGTCACGCGGGGCGACGTAGACGCCCGAGGCGACCTTGTCGGCGTACGCCTCGACCTTGGCCTTCTTGAACGTGACGTAGAGCGGCACGTTGACCGGGCCGGTGTGCGGCGCCTTGCCCGCGTTGTAGGCGCGGCGAGCCGACTTGGAGGCGCTGAAGCTGAAGCCGAGCTCCTTCGTGCGCACGAGGAAGCGACGGCCGGCCACGCGCGTGGACAGCGGGCTGTTCATGCCCTGCTTGGCCAGGAAGGCGATCTTGTTCGTGGCGTCGGTCAGCGTGAGGCCGGAGACGTCGATGCCGCCGGCGGCGACGCCCGGCGCGATCACTGGATCGGCTGCGTGTGCCGACGGCGCAGCGAGCAGGAACGAGGCGGAAGTCAGCAGCAGCAAGGTCCGACGCATGGCGAAAAGCCTAGCCGGATGCTGAGTGTTGCAATCTATCTGCCAAACGGCAGGAGCAGCTCCACCAGCCGACCGGTGGCCTCCAGCTGCGGCTGATGCCCACAACCTTCGATCAGCTCCACCTGCGTGGTGGGCAGCGAGTCGAGCGCCATGCGCGCGTCCGTGTGCGGAAGCATGCGGTCGTAGGCGCCCCAGACCAGCATCACCGGACAGCGGATGCCGACGAGGTCGAACGGCGCGTGGGCCAGCTCCGGAGCCAGCTTGCGACCGGACTCCAGCAGCGCCGCGACGTCCGCGCGGGTGTCGCCGTCGACGCCGAACGCGTCGACCACGGCGCGCTGCGCGTCGCTGAACGCCAGTCGCCGGTGCGCGCCCTTCTTGCCGCGACGGATCAGCTCGCCGGGAACCGGGACCGGCATCGAGAGCAGCCGGCGGACGATCGGGTCCTCCTCGATCGGGTCGAACCACGACGGCATCTCGAGGCCGTCGGGTGCGACCGGGACGACGCCGGCCAGCTTGAGGTCGCCAGGGTTCTCGGCCAGGCGCAGGGCGAGGCAGCCGCCCAGCGAGGCGCCCGCGATCACGACCGGCTCGCCGCCCGCCCAGGCGTTCACGAGCTCCGCCGCGAACACGTCCAACTGGGGCAGGACGGCGCCGGGGCCCAGCGGTGGGGCCGCGCCGAAGCCGGGCAGGTCGACGGCGATCGCGCGCCGCTCGCGCGCGGCGAGCTCGACCAGGAGCGGGCGCCAGGTGTCCGCGGAGTGACTCCAGCCGTGCAGCAGGACGATGCCCGGGCCTTCACCGGCGACCTCGAGCGCGCGCGTGGCGTGACCGGCGAACTCGACGCGATGCTCGAAGACGGTGGGCATGTCCAGAGGCATACCCGCTCATCGGCAGTCAGTGACACGCTGTCAAGCCGAGCCCGCTACGTTGGACGAAATGAGCGCCGCGGACGAGCCGACCGCCCCGCCCGCCTCGCTCCTCGAGCGTCTGCGCTCGGACCCCGTGCGTGCGCCCGAGCACCTGGCCCTGGCCGCCGCCGACCAGTTCGGCCCGTCCGCCGCGGCGTGGGCGCAGCGCCAGCGCAACGTCCTCGGCAAGCACCCCGTGGAGCTGGGAGAGATGGCGCGCAAACGCCACGTCAACCTGGCCAGCGCGGAGGGCGCCGCGGCCGGCGTCGGCGGGATGATCACGCTCGTGCCGGACCTGGTCGCGCTCGCGTGGCTGCAGTCGCGGATGGTGTTCTACGTCGCGGCCGGCTACGGCTGGGACCCGCGTGACCCGATGCGGCCCGCCGAGCTGCTCGCGCTGACGGGGCTGTACACGGACCCCGCGGGCGCGCGGGCGGCGCTCGACGGCGTCGGCCGGACCGTCGCCGAGCACTACGTCGGCTCCAAGTTCCAGCGCGACGAGGCGCTCGCCGCCAAGCTCCTGAAGATGGTCGGCAAGAGCGGGGCGAAGAAGGTCGCCGGCAAGCTCATCCCGGGCTTCGCGATCGCGTTCAGCGCCGTCTCCAACCGGCGCGACATGAACGCGCTCGGCCGCAAGGCGACCGCGTTCTACGGCGGGACCGTCGCGCCGATGTACCGCGACGCGATCACACAGGGACAGCTGCTCCGTTGATCGCGGCGGAGGCGTCGTCGCACAACGAGGTCGACGACGGCCTTCAGCGGCTCGGGCGCGGCGCGCGGGGCACGGGCGACGTCGTCCGGGTCGGTGAGGTCGGCGACGAGCGCGGCGACCACCGACCGGCCGAGGCCGCCGGCCCCGCCGGCGACGAGCGCGGTGCGCGCGGGAATGGGCCGCAGATTATTCGTCCGACGCGAGGCCTAGGGTTCCGCTTCCAGTGCGCGTCCGCGACCTCACCCCCGGGCAGGAGATCGACCAGGTCCTGATGGTCCGGGCGAGCGATGCGCGACGCGTGATCTTGGGCGACCGCACCGGCACGCTGGAGTGCGCGCCGTGCGAGATCGCCGCGGGCACGTGCGTGCGCGTGTCCGGCACGGTCGAGCCCCGCGGTCGGCTGGCGGTGCGCGAAGTGCGTGACGCGGTCCCGGGCGAGTACGACCTGGACGACCTGCTGGACGGCCCGCGGATCCCCGTGGACCGGATGGAGGCCGACCTGCGCGCGCTGATCGAGACGATCCAGTGCCGGCACCTGCGCGGGCTGCTGGACCGGGTGTTCGGCGTCGGCACCGAGACGTGGGAGCAGTTCCGCGAGGCGCCCGCCGCCAAGCGCTTCCACCAGGCCTACCGGCACGGGCTGCTCGAGCACTCGCTGACGGTCGCGCAGGGCGTGAGCGCCATCTCCGCCACGTTCGGCGGCGTGGACCGCGACGTCGCGGTGACCGGCGCGCTGCTGCACGACATCGGCAAGCTGGACGCCTACACGTCGGACCCGCTCGCGATCGACATGACGGACCTCGGCAAGCTCCAGGGCGAGATCCCGCTCGGCTACTACCGCGTGCGCCGGCACATCGAGGACCTGCCCGAGTTCCCCTCGGAGCTCGCGGTCGCGGTGCTGCACATCATCCTCAGCCACCACGGCCAGCTCGAGCACGGCTCGCCGGTCGTGCCGTGCACGCGCGAGGCGACGCTCGTGCACATGATCGACAACCTCGGCGGGCGGCTCGGGTCGTTCGACCGGCTCGAGAAGGAACTGCCCGAGGGCTCGGCCTGGTCGGGATACGACCGAGCTCTCGGTGGCGGCGCGTGGTTCGCCTCCCGCGCGGCCTGAGGGTTCGGTGAGCCCTACAGGATGCCGATCTCGCTCGAGTCGCCGACCATGAAGCGGTAGGCGCGCGGCTGGCTCTGGCCGCGGACGATCTTGACGTCGCGGCCCAGCAGGCTGGACTCCATGCGGCCGTCGAGCCCGCGGACCTCGGAGTTCTCGAGCAGGATCGAGTGCTCGACCTCGGACGAGTCGATCGTGCAGTGGCGGCCGACCGCCGTGTACGGGCCGATGTACGCGTCGACGAGGTGCGCGCCCGCGCCGATGATCGCGGGGCCGCGGACGGTGCTGCGCTCGAGCACGGCGCCCGGCTCGACGATGACGCGGCCCTCGATCTGCGAGTCGAGCAGCTCGCCGTCGACCTTCTGCTCGACGGTCTCGAGGATCAGCCGGTTGGCCTCGAGCATGTCGGCGAGGCGGCCGGTGTCCTTCCACCAGCCGCGGACGACGTGCGACTCCACCGGCGCGCCCGCGTCGACGAGCCACTGGATGGCGTCGGTGATCTCGAGCTCGCCGCGGGCGGACGGCTGGATCGACTTCGCGGCCTCGTGGATGCGCGGCGTGAACATGTAGACGCCGACGAGCGCGAGGTCCGTGGCCGGCTCCTTCGGCTTCTCGACCAGGCGCGTGACGCTGCCGTCGGCCGCGAGCTCCGCGACGCCGAAGTTCTGCGGGTCCGGCACCTTCGTCAGCAGGATCAGCGCTTCCGGCTGGTTGGAGCGGAAGGCCTCGACCAGGTCCTCGATCCCGCCCTGCAGGAGGTTGTCGCCGAGGTACATGACGAACGGGTCGTTGCCCAGGAACGGCTCGGCGGTCAGCACCGCGTGCGCGAGCCCGAGCGGCTCGGACTGCGGGATGTAGGTGATCTCGACGCCGAACTGCGAGCCGTCGCCGGCCACCTCGCGGATCTCGTCACCCGTCTCCGGCGCGATGATGATGCCGACCTCGCGGATGCCCGCCTTGGCCATCGCCTCGATGCCGTAGAACAGCACCGGCTTGTTCGCGACCGGCACCAGCTGCTTCGCCGATGTGTAGGTGATCGGGCGCAGGCGCGTGCCTTTGCCGCCCGAGAGGATCAGGCCCTTGAGCTGCTCCATGGCGGCAGGAGGCTAGCGTGCCGGGCCGTTTGCACGGCTCCCCATGCGGCCAGGGCCAACAGCGGGGTGAGCGCGAGCCGGTAGTCCAGATGCACCGAGACGAGCAGCCCGATCGCCGCCTGGCCGACGATCGCGGCGCCGAATCCGCCGATGTTGACCATGCTCGAAGCGCTCCCGCCGCCCGCGCGCGCGAGGTCGAACGCGAGCATGCTGGACGCGCCCCCGAACGCCGCGACGCCGAGCACGCCGGCGATCAGCGCGAGCGGCGGATGCCCACCCGGCCAGCCGAGCAGCAGCGCCAACCCGGTGGCGGTGGTGAGCGCGATCCCGCTGGCGAGCGTGCCCCGCAGGTGCGGAAGGCGGCCGGCCACGTAGCCCATCACCGGCGCTGAGACGCCGAACACGATCACCGCGCCGGCGAGCAGCGTCGCCGCGGTCGCGGGCGTCAGGCCCTGCCCGTCGACGAGGTACGGGTACGCCCAGAGGCCGGTGAGCGTCACGAACGGCGCGTTGAGCGCGAAGTGCACCCACAGCCCGTGCCGCGTGCCGGGTGAGCGCCAGGCGCGCCGCAGCGCGGGCATGATCGGCGCGCTCGCGGCCCGGGCGCTCTGCGCGCCGTCCGGGCGATCCTGCACGCGGCGGACCGCGAGGATCGCCAGCACCGCCGTGAGGATGCCGCTCGCGGCGAAGGTCGGGGTCCAGCCGACGCCGGCCAGCGCCGCCGACAGCGGCGCGGTCGAGAGCAGCTGGCCGAACGCGCCGCACGCCGCGGTGAGGGCGGCCGCCAGCGCGTAGTGGCGCTCGGGCAACCAGTGCGCGGCGACCCGCAAGACGTTGAGGAACATGCAAGCGTCACCGATGCCGACGAGCGCGCGGCCGACGAGCGCCAGCTCGATCGACGGGCTCACCGCGAACAGCAGCTCGCCCGCGCCCATCGCCATCAGGCCGAGCGTCAGCGACCGCCGCGGGCCGATCCGGTCGGCCAGCAGGCCCGCCGGTATCTGCATCACGAGGTACATGCCGAGCTGGACCGTCGAGAGCACGGCGATCGTGCCGGTCGTGACGCCGAACCGTTCCGCCGCGTCGATCGACGCGACCCCGAGGCTCATCCGGTGGAAGATCGCGACGAGGTAGAACGCCGCCGCCAATCCCCACATACGCCATGCCGCGGTCATGTACACGCATAGTATCCAACATGTATGCATCACGTACACAACGCGTATGCGTAGAGTCCGCGCATGTCCGCTTCCGAGCGCGCCTACCGACACGTCAAGGACCGCATCCTCGACGGCTCGCTCCCGGGCGGTGAGCTGATCAGCGAGGGCGAGATCGCCGAGGCGCTCGAGATGAGCCGCACGCCCGTGCGCGCGGCCTTCGGCCAGCTCGAGGCCGAGGGACTGCTCCGCCTCTACCCCAAGCGCGGCGCGCTCGTCGTGCCCGTCTCCGCCTCCGAGACCGAGGCGGTGATGGAGACCCGCTGGGTGATCGAGCGCTACGCGATCGAACGCGTCATCGAGCGCCCGGGCGACGTCCCCGCCGCCCTCGCCGCCTCCGTCCAGCAGCAACCGGGCCTGGAGGGCAAGGCCTTCGTCGAGGCCGACCGCGAGTTCCATCGCGCGCTGGTCGCCGGCACCGGCAACGAGATCCTGCTCGCCCTCTACGACTCACTCCGGGACCGCCAGCGCCGCATGGCCCACGCGACCGCCCGCCGCGCCGAGATCCGCGACCGCTCGATCCGCGAGCACGGCGAGCTGGCCGACGCCCTCGCGGCGGGTGACCGCGAGCTCGCCGAGCGTGTGCTGCGTCAGCACCTCGACGGGGCGCTGGCGACGATCCGCGGCCGCTAGGGACAACGGCAACGGCAACGGCTGATCACACCGTCGGGCGTCGCGTCAAGCACCCCGGACGCTGCGCGGGCGAGCCGCTTGACCCGCCGCGCGCCGGCGTGATGTAGACAGGTGAGGAGGGTTCCCCTCACTGAGTGAACGCCCCGGCGTCCACCACGCCCGAGCACGAGGGACCGGCCGCGGCGAGGGGGGGGTGGGCCGGGGAACTTTCGCTAATCGAAAGCGAGCCGGCCCACCCCCCCGCGAAACCGGCCCTCGCCATGCGAACGGGGGAACGCGCACGCGTTCCACAGTCCGGGGAACCCGGCTCACCCGCCCGTAAACGCGCCCGCCCCGACGGGTCAAGCGGCTCGCCGCGAAGCGCGAGTTGCTTGACGCGGCGGCCGCGGGTGTGTTTACCCGGAGCCGTAGAGCTTGCGGTGATCGAACGAGCTGACCGCCACCACCTCGAACTGCAGCGCGACGCGCTTCGCCGCCACGCGCGCGTCGACCGGCGAGCCGTCGCCGTACCGGCCCGACAGCGCGGTCCCGATCTCCGCGACCAACGACGGGTCCCGGTGCACGACCGCGCGCGCCTTGATCATCACGCCGCGCAGCTGGTCGTAGGACTCCCCCGCCTCGACCTGCAGCGTGCAGCGCGGGTCACGCTCGACGTTGACGACCTTCTGGGACTTGCCGTAGGTCCACGCCCAGATCTCGCCGTCGCGGACGACGAACCACAGCGGCATCAGGTGCGGCCAGCCGTCGCGGCCCAGCGTCGCCACGGTCACCACGCGCGCTTCGGCGAGGAACGCGAGCACCTCCTGCGAGGACATCGCGATCGCCGCGCGCTGGTTCATGTCGTGCGGGCGACCAGCTTCTCGGCGGCCTCGAGGACCGCTTCGCGCGCGTCGGCGGGTTCGAGCACGACGGCGTCACCGGCTTCCTTCAACACCTCGCGGACGAGGAAGTCGAGGCCCTTGAAGGTGATCTCGACCACGACCGCGCCGCCTTCGACCTCGGTCAGCACGGGCCGCTGCTCACGCGCCCAGCGCGCCTGCTCGGCGCCGACCAGCACGCGCGCGGAGCGGGAGCCGCCGATCCGGCCGGTCCGGGGCCAGCCGCCGATGTCGGCCGCCACGTCGAGGTCGGCGCTGGGCACGAACGTCTCGTCCAGCACGCGGGCACGCTTGATGCGGTCCAGCCGGAAGTGGATCAGCCGCTCGCGCGAGCGGTCCCAGGCGGCGATGTACCAGCCCTCGCGCGAGTTGATCCGGCCGTAGGGCTCGACCACGCGCTCGGAGTAGCGGTCCTGGGACTGCGTCCAGTACTCGAGCTCGAGCAGCCGGTGCTCCTGGATGGCGATCTCGGCGCGGTGCATGATGTCGTCGTCGACCTTGGGCGAGACGATGTGCAGGCCTTCCTCGACGGGGTCGAAGCCGAGCGCGTCGACGACCTTCTCGCGCGCCGAGCGCAGGTCGGCCTGCGCCAGCCCGATCAGGTCGATCGCGGCGACCAGGGCCTTGGCCTCGATCGGCAGCAGCCGCGCGGGCCGGTCGAACGTGTCCGAGTAGGGCTCGGGGTCGACCTCGATCTCGCCCGTGGGCTTGACCTCGGCGTAGATCACGTACGCGCCGCCGCCGAAGTTGACAACGTTGAGCACCGCGATGTCCTCGCGCAGCTCGGTCGGGGACAGCTGGAGCTGCTCGCAGACGTCGTTGACCAGCAGGGTCTCGCCCGCCTTGCCGGCGGCGATCAGCACGGTGGCGAGCGTCACCAGCCGGGCGAAGCGCTCGGGACGGATCGCGGCGTCGCCGCCACGCGAGCGGCCATTGGACTCCACCGGCACGGGCACGGCAGGCGCGCGCGTCGGCACGACGGCGGGTGCCTCGCCGCGATGGTCCTCGATCAGCTTGTCCACGCGCCCACGGGCGTCCTCGACCAGCTCGGCCGGGCCGACGATCCGCAGGCCGAACTCGAGCGCCCACGACACGAGCAGGCGCGGGATCGAGTAGTCGGTCCGGTACACCCCGTTGGAGAGCGTCCCGTAGTCGCCGTACTGGCGCTCGATGTACCACTCGAGGTTCTCGGGGATCTCGATCTCGGCGTTGCCGACCGGGTCGCCGAGCTGCCACGGGATCCGGTTCGCGTACACGCGCGGGTCGAAGTCCTCGGGGCGCTGGAAGTCGTGCTCGGCCTTGGTCGCGTAGGCGACCTTGCCGCGGATCCGCGACAGCCGGAACTCGCGCACCGCCTTGCGCTCGTGCGAGTACCCGACGAGGTAGAACTGGCCGCCCTCGAAGAGCAGGTGGTACGGGTCGACCTTGCGCTGCTCGGTCGCGTCCCGGCCCATCGTGTGGTACTCGAACTCGATCCGCTTGCGGCGGTAGATCGCGGTGTCGATCTTCGCCAGCCGCGCGCTCGTCTCGCCACCGCCGGCACTCGCCGTGATGCCGAGGCCGATCGTCTGGCGCGAGTCCGAGCCCAGCGGGGACGGCCGCCCCCACGTGATCTGCTGGAGCGCGAGCCGCAGCGGCTCGGCGTACGCGAACTC
This sequence comes from Solirubrobacter pauli, assembly GCF_003633755.1. Lineage (GTDB taxonomy): Bacteria > Actinomycetota > Thermoleophilia > Solirubrobacterales > Solirubrobacteraceae > Solirubrobacter > Solirubrobacter pauli. Next base: position 2,660,448 of record NZ_RBIL01000001.1, on the reverse strand, counting down.
GCCGTCGAGCAGCGTCAACGCGGCCTGGAGCGCGGCGCGCTCGGCGTCGGTGAACGCGATCGGCGGCAGGTGGAAGGCCTCGGGCGCGAGCGAGTAGTTCTCCTGCTCGGAGAAGCCGTCCGCCGGCTTGTCCACACTGAGGTGGATTCCGAGCGCGTCCAGCTCGGCCCGGTCGGCGTAGAAGCGTCGTGCGAAGGCGTCCTCGGTCATGTCCGAGTAGCCCTCCACGTCGCGCCTGATCTCCGTGGCCGTGACCGGCCGCCGCTCCGCCATCAAATACGAGATCAGCGACAGCTGGCGGATGAGCTTTTCCGTGTCCTTCGCCAAACCTTGCGACACCATAGAGTGCCGGGCGAAACGTAAGCTAGGGAGCGCCCGGAATTTCCGGGTCTTCAGCGTCGGCCCGGTCCTGCCGACACATCGTCCAAACCTATGCCTCTGCGCCTTGTGCTGATCGAGGATCACCAAGCCCTCCGCGAGGGTCTCGAGCTGCTGCTCGACCGCGCGGGGATCGACGTGGTCGCCACCGCCGGCACCGCCCACGAGGGCCGTGGGCTGATCGAGGGTCACGATCCCGACGTCGCGCTCATAGACATCCGGCTCGGTGAGGAATCCGGGATCGAGCTCACCGCCCAGCTGATCGACGCCGACCCCGAGCGGCGCGTCGTGCTCTACACCGGCTCCAGCGACATCGAGCTGCTGATCAGCGGCCTGGACTCCGGCGCGCGCGGCTACGCGCTCAAGGAGGGCACGCAGGCCGAGCTGACCACCGCGCTGCACACGGTGGCCGAGGGCGGCACGTACGTCGACCCGCGCCTGCACCCCGCGCTCCTCTCCCAGCGCGCGACCCAGAAGCAGAAGTCGCTGTCCAAGCGCGAGCGCGAGATCATGGACCTGCTCGCCCAGGGCATGACCGGCGAGCAGGTGGCGGAGCACCTGTTCCTGTCGCCTGAGACGATCAAGACGCACATCCGCAACGCCATGAACAAGCTCGAGGCCAACACGCGCGTCCACGCCATCGCCATCGCCCTGCGCGAGGGCTTCATCTCGTCGCCCGGGCGCTCGTGAGCGACGAGGACCTCGTCCTCGACGCGGAGTCCCGGCGCCGGCTCCGGCACGACCTGCGCACGCCGTTGACGATCGTCGCCGGGTTCGCCGAAGTGCTCGCCGGTGAGCGCCAGCTCACCGACAAGGACCGGCGCGAGTTCGCGCAGCGGATCCAGGACGCGGCGGAAGACCTCCGCCGCCTCCTGGACGACGTGCTCGAGGATTGACCCCGAGGGGGCTGCCGCCCCTTCGAGACTCCCCCGCTCAGGCCGCCGCCGCCAGGATCGCGTCGATCGTGACCTGGGGGTGGGAGACCATCGAGACGTGCGAGCCCGGCGCCTCGCTGATCGTCGCGCCCGCGCGCTCGGCCATCGAGCGCTGCGTCGCGGGCGGGATGACCTTGTCCTCGGTGCCGATCACGGCCCAGCTCGGCAGGTTCTTCCACGCCGGCGGGCCGGAAGGCGTGGTGTTGGCGGCGAGCGTGATCGGGCGCTGACCCGCCGCGATCAGCCAGCGGTCGGCCTCCGGCAGGTCCTGGGCGAACGACGTGTGGACCGTGTCGGGCTTGAGGAACGCCTCGGCGTCGCCTTCCGGCGAGCCCGGGTAGCCCCCGATGTCGAACACGACGCTCGGGTCCGGGATGTCGAACGCCGAGCCCGAGCCGCCGAGGATCTGGAAGACGAACTCCCCCTCGTCGGGGATGAACGCGTCCACGAAGACGAGCGACTTGACGTTCTCCGTCGCGGCGTTCGCGATCACGAAGCCGCCGTAGGAGTGGCCGACGAGCACGACCGGGCCCTCGGTGCGCTGGGCGAGGAACGAGCTGATGTAGGGCGCGTCGATCGCGACCGAGCGCAGCAGGTTGGTGGGCGCGAGGACGGTGAAGCCCTGGCTCTGCAGCTCGGTGGCGACGGGGTTCCAGCTGGAGGCGTCGGCCCACGCTCCGTGGACCAGGACGATGGTCGGCTTCGACATCGGCCGACCCTATACGCAGGGGCAGCCCAGTATGTGAGCGCTACGCCGCCATCTTCTGCTGCTGGCGTTCCGGCGTGATCTCGACCACGTTCCAGGCGAGCTTCACGCGCCGCATGCCGCGGATCACCCAGCCGGTCGGGTCCAGCCGCTGCTCCCAACCGCGCAGGCCGTGGAAGGCCGAGCGCGGGAACGTGTGGTGGTTGTGGTGCCAGGACTCGCCCATCGACAGCAGCGAGAGCCAGGCGACGTTGGTCGAGTGGTCGTCGACCTCGAAGCGCCGGCGGCCGAAGAAGTGGCACACCGAGTTGATCGACCACGTCACGTGGTGGACGAGGAAGATCCGCACCGGGCCGCCCCACAGCGCCGCCTCGAACGCGCCGCGCCAGGTGCCCGTGAAGACCAGGCCGAGCAGCCCGGGGAACGCGATCCCGAGCGCCACCCACAACGGGAACGTCTTGTGGATGACGTGCATGCCGCGGTCCTCGTAGAGGTCGCGGGCGTACTTCTGGTGCTCGCTCGTGCCCGAGTGGTCGAACAGCCAGCCCATGTGCGCGTACCAGAGGCCGCTGACCGCGCCCTTGAACCCGTCACCGTGGCCGTGGGGCGTGTGCGGGTCGCCCTCCTGGTCGGTGTGGGCGTGGTGCTTGCGGTGATCGGCGACCCAGTTCATGACCGGGCCCTCGACCGCGACCGAGCCGAGCGCGGCGAGGAAGTACTCGACCGGCTTGTAGGTCGCGAACGAACGGTGCGTGAACAACCGGTGGAAGCCGAGCGTCACGCCCATGATCGTCGCGACGTACATGAAGGCCAGGATTCCCAGCGACGTCCAATCGACGAGCTGGTCCCAGAGGAGGACGATCGCCAGGATCACGCCGAGAAACGGCAACACGACCCCGGCCAGGTTCAAGGCGCGGTGGCTAGCTGACACGGTCGGTAGGTCTACCCGTTAGGGACCCCGAAGTTCCTGGCCGGTAGCAACACTTACCGCGAGCCGTTCTTGTAGCCTCGTGACAAATGGCGACGCTCACCCCGCCATCGGCGGACGCGCTCCGTGCGACGCTGCCCGACCTCGCGAACGACATCATCGCCGCGATCGTCAGCGAGGTGCCGGATTACGCCCGGGCGATGGAGGGCCGGTTCGGCGAGGTCGTGCGCTTCGGCGTGGAGGTGGCGCTCAACCGCTTCGTCGACGTGCTCGGTGGCGCGGCGCCGAAAAGTGAGTCAAGCGCGCGTGACACGTACGTGCGCCTCGGTGCCGGCGAGTACCGCGCCGGCCGGTCGCTGGACGCGCTGCTCGCCGCGTACCGCGTGGGCGCCAAGATCGCCTGGCGGCGCTTCGTCGAAGCGGGCACGCGGGCGGGCTTCGCGCCCGATGCCCTCTACGACCTCGGCGAGGCGATGTTCGCCTACATCGACGAGATCTCCGCGGAGAGCGCGGCCGGCTTCGCCGAAGCCCAGTCGGATGCGGCGGGCGAGTCCCAGCGCCGTCGCCGCGCGCTCGTCCGGCTGCTGGCGCAGGAGCCGCCGGCCGCCGAGGAGACCGTGCGCACGGCCGCGCAGGCCGCCGGCTGGTCCTTGCCGCGCCTGCTCGCGGCGGTCGTGGCCGGCGAGGCCGCCGAGCCCGAGCGCACGGACGAGCTGGACGGCCGCGCGGCGCGGCTGGCACGACGGATCGGTCCCGGCGCGGTCGGCGCCGCGGTCGGCGGGATCGCGATCGTGATGCTGCCCGACCCGGAGGGCCCCGGCCGGCGCAAGGCGCTCGAGGCGGCGCTCAACGGCGACCTCGCCGCGCTCGGCCCGTCGGTCGCGTGGCCGGAGGCGGCGACCTCGCTGCGACGCGCGGCGGCCGCGTTCCGCCTGGCGGAGGCGGGGCGGCTCACCCCCCCGGCGTGTGGGGCGGACGCCTCCCCGAAGGTGCAGTCTTGTCCCAACCTCGTCGTCGCGGTCGAGCATCTGCCCGCGCTGCTGCTGGCCGCGGAGCCGGCGCTCGCGGCGGACCTCGCGCGCTCGCGGCTCGCACCGCTCGACGGGCTCGCCAGCGGGCCGCGCGAACGGCTCGTGGAGACGCTGCGGGCGTGGCTGGACCGGCCCGGGCAGGTCCAGGCGGTGGCGGCCGAGCTCGACGTCCACCCGCAGACCGTGCGGTACCGGCTCAAGCAGCTGCGCGAGCTGTTCGGGGAGCGGCTGGAGGACCCGGAGGCGCGATTCGAGCTGGCGCTCGCGCTGCGTGCCGCGGACGGGGTTCGCTACACATGACGGCCATGCGCCTACTCGTCACCGGGGCCGCGGGCATGCTCGGCACGGACGTCGTGGCGGCCGCGGCCGCTCAGCACGACGTCGTCGCCTTCGCGCGCGCGGAGCTCGATATCACCGACGCCGAAGCCGTCCGCGCCGCGATCGGCGACACGCGGCCCGCGGCGGTGATCAACTGCGCCGCCTACACGAACGTCGACGCGGCCGAGGACGACGAGGACGCCGCCACGCGCATCAACGGCGACGGCGCCGGGCACCTGGCCGCGGCGGCCGCCGAGGTCGGCGCCCACATCGTCCACGTCTCGACCGACTACGTCTTCCCCGGAGACGCGACCTCGCCCTACCCCGAGGACGCCCCGACCGGCCCGATCGGCGCCTATGGCCGGTCCAAGCTCGCGGGCGAGCTGGCCGTCGCCGCGGCGGCGCCGACGTCGCACTCGATCGTCCGCACGGCGTGGGTGTTCGGCCCGCACGGCAAGAACTTCGTCGACACGATGCTCCGGCTCGGCGCCGACCGCGACGAGCTCAAGGTCGTCGACGACCAGCTCGGCTGCCCGACCTACACGGGCCATCTCGCGCAGGCGCTGATCACGATCGCCGAGCAGCGTCCGAACGGCATCCTCCACGTGGCCGGCGGCGGTCAGTGCACGTGGCGCGACCTGGCCGTGGCCACGTTCGCCGCCGCGGGGCTCGACGTCACCGTCCACCCCACGACGGCCGCCGAGTTCGGGGCCCCGGCGCCGCGGCCCGCCTACTCTGTCCTCGGCTCGACCCGCACCGACGCACCCACCCTGCCGTCGTGGCAGGACGGCCTCAACGCCCACTTGACCCAACGGGAGGTACTCGCGTCGTGAAGTTGCTTGCGACCGGCGCCGCCGGCTTCATCGGCGCGAACTTCGTCCATTACACGATGCGCAACCACCCGGAGTACGAGGTGGTCGTGCTGGACGCCCTGACCTACGCCGGCAACCAGGAGAGCCTGAAGCCGGTCGCCGACCAGATCGAGTTCGTGCACGGCGACATCTGCGACGCCGAGCTCGTGGACCGCCTCGTGGCCGAGTGCGACACCGTCGTGCACTTCGCCGCCGAGTCGCACGTCGACAACTCGCTGCACGACCCGGAGCCGTTCGTCCGCACCAACCTGGTCGGCACGTTCACGATCCTCGAAGCCGTCCGCAAGCACGGCGCGCGCCTGCACCACATCTCCACCGACGAGGTGTTCGGCGACCTCGACCTCGACGGCGACGACCAGTTCACCGAGGACACGCCGTACGACCCGTCGAGCCCCTACTCGGCGACCAAGGCCGGCTCCGACCTCCTCGTCCGCGCCTGGGCGCGCTCGTTCGGCATCCACGCGACGATGTCGAACTGCGCGAACAACTACGGCCCCTACCAGCACGTCGAGAAGTTCATCCCGCGCCAGATCACCAACGTCTTCACCGGCGCCCGCCCGAAGCTCTACGGCCAGGGCGAGAACGTGCGCGAGTGGACCCACGTCGACGACCACAACGAGGCCGTCCACCTCATCCTCAGCAAGGGCACGCCGGGCGAGACCTACCTGATCGGCTCCGGCGACGAGCGCAACAACAAGGAGATCCTCGAGCTCACCCTCGAGCTGCTGGGCGAGCCCGCCGACGCGTACGACCACGTGCCCGACCGCCCGGGCCACGACCTGCGCTACTCGAACGACTCCACCAAGATCCGCACCCAGCTCGGCTGGGAGCCCAAGTACGGCGACTTCCGCACCGGCCTGCAGGCCACGATCGACTGGTACCGCGAGAACGAGTGGTGGTGGGGGCCGCAGAAGGCCGCCACCGAGGCGCGTTACTCGCAGCTCGGCCGCTAGCCAACGCCGCGCGGTCCGTTTAGGGTCGCGGTCAATGGACCGCGACCGTTTCTCGGCGTCCGTTCGCCGGGTGGCGGACAGCTTCAGCAAACCGGTGACCGCAGGTGGGTTCGCCGGTGCGCTCACCGGCCTTCCGCTGCCCGACGGCGGAGACGACCGTCTGGCCAGCGAGTGGCTGGAACGCTGTGAGCCGCTGCTCGTCGCGGAGACGGGGCTCGACGAGGCCGCCGTGGCCGTGGCGCTCGGCCGGCTCGAGCCGCCGGTCGGTCGCGCCCTGCGCGGAGATGAGGCTCCGCTGCACGAGTGGGCGAAACGTCCCCGGGTCACCGGCTACGCCGAGCTGACCCGGTTGGAAGGGGACCACAACACGTGCGCGATCAGCCCCGACGGCCGACGGATCGCGTACGGCGGGGACGACGGACAGCTCCACATCCGCGTGCTCGACACGGAGGACGAGGAGGTCGTCAACTACCGCGACGCGGTCGTGGACTGCGCGTATGGGCCGGGCGGAGCGCTCGCGGTCGCGCTCGCCGACGGGTCGATCCGGCTGCACGGAACCGAGATCGTCATGCGCCACGAGGGCGTCCGCTCACTCGCCTTCGTCGGCGAGGCGATCGTGGCGGCGTCCTCAGACGGCACGGTCAGGTCCTTGACCCAGCAGACCTCGATCGTTTTGCTCAGCGCAGAACAGGGCGAGGGCATGCGCCGTCACGCGGCCGCGGGCGACTTGATGGCCTTCCCGATCGACGCCGGGGTGCTGCTGTACGACGACGAGGCGACTGTACTGCCGAGCGGTCCCGTCGCCACGTGTGCCATCGGCGCTTCCGGCCGTCACGTCGCTGCAGCGACCCAGGACGGGGCGCTGCTGCTCTGGGACCTCACACGCCCGGACCTCCCCTACACCGCAGCGAGCCGAGGCGTCCGCGGGTGCGGATTCAGCGACGACGGGCGCGTGGTGCTCGCCGCCGACGAGGACGGGGTACGTGGATTCGACGTCGTCTCGGGCGCGCCGCTCGGCACCTCCGATGGAGCCGCGCTCGGGACGGTGTGGCGTTGCGCGACCGGACCCAACGGGATGGTCGCGGTCGCCTCGGATTCCGGCACTGCCGTCTACGAGCCGGTCGCGGGCCACATGACGCTGGCCGAGGTCGCGCCGGACTCGCTCGGCGGGACGGACCTGCTCGGCGTCGCCGCCGACGCCGCGGCGCTCGCGGACGTGATCTCCGCGAAGACGACCAGCCCGCCGCTGTCGATCGGGCTGTTCGCCGACTGGGGGTCGGGCAAGTCGTTCCTGATCAAGCTGATCCAGGAACGGGTGCGGATCCTCTCGCGCCGGGCGAGCGGCAACCCGGACGCGGCGGCGCACTGTGCGCACGTGCGCAACGTCGAGTTCAACGCGTGGCACTTCGCGGACGCGAACCTGTGGGCCAGCCTCGCGAGCCACATCCTCGACGCGATGGCCAAGCCCGAGGCAGGCACGGACGCGCGGACGGCCGCGGCGCGCCTGGCGAAGCTCGAAGAGCTGCTCGCCGCCGAGTCGGCGACCGGCCGCCAGCTCGAGCGCGCGCACCGGAAAGCCGTGCGGGCGCAGACGTTGCGCAGGCTCGGATTCCTGGCCCTCGGGCGTGACAGCGAGAAGACGCTCGGCGAGCTCAAGGACGCGTGGACCTGGCTGCGGATCCTGCTTGGCGTCATCGTCCCGATCGGGGTGCTGGCCGCGGTGCTGATCGGCCTGGTGGGCCTCGACGCCGCCAAGACGTCCGTGACCGCCGCCCTCGCCGCGGCGGCGACGTTCGGCGTGACGGCCAAGCGCGTTGCGGATGCGCTCGGCAGCTTCAGCCCGACGTCGGTCGAGACCGTCAAGAACGCCAAGGCCGAGGTGGAGGCAGCGAAGGCACGCGAAGCCGGTCTGCGCGAGGAGTACGACGACCTCGCGCACGGACGTGCCCTTGCGCGGTATGCGGCGAAGCGCGGCGGCAGCGGCGACTACCGGTCCCAACTCGGCCTCATCTCGCGCATCCACGAGGACTTCGAACGGATGAGCGACCTCCTGACGGGCCAGCGCGGTGCCAGAGGCGGCGACAAGGACCTACCGCAGATCGACCGGATCGTGCTTTACATCGACGACCTCGACCGCTGCTCCCCCAAGCGCGTCGTCGAGGTGCTCGAGGCGGTGCACCTGATCCTTGCGCTCCCCTTGTTCGTCGTCGTGATCGCGGTCGATCCCCGCTGGCTGCTCCAGTCGCTGAAGCTCCACTACGCCGAGTTGCTGAAAGCGCAGGACGAGCCGCATTGGCAGTCGACTCCGCTGAACTACCTCGAGAAGATCATCCAGATCCCGTTCACGCTTCGGCCGATGGGACCGGCCGGGACGACCGCGCTGGTCTCCAGCCTGCTGCCCGTGTACGTGCCCGTGACCGACAGTCCTGCGGAGACGGCGACGCCCGCCACCCCGTCAGCACCCGTGACCCTCGCCCCGGCTCCGGCCACCGGGACCCCGACGCCACGGACACCCGCGCCCGCTCTGCTGAATCCGCGCCAGCTCGTCCTGACAGAGCGCGAACGCGACTTCGCGGCCCTCGTGGCCCGCGAGCTCCACACCCCGCGCGCCGTCAAGAAGCTCACGAACATCTACCGGCTCGTGCGCGCTCGGCTGGAAGAGGACGCCGAGGCGTTCATCGCAACGCGAGGGGCCGACATGCCCGAATTCCAGGCGGTGCTGATCTTGCTGACCGTCCTGATCGCCTATCCCGACGAGGCCAGCGGCCTGCTGCTCAAGCTCGACGAACAGCAGGGCGCGTGGTCATCGCGCCAGATCGGCGGGGAACTGGGAGCCTTCCTCGACCGCGCGACCGAGCAGGCGATCAACGGCGCGACGACGTCGACGGAGCCGTTCCGCCGGCACGCGCTGGAGCTGGCCCGTTACTCGTTCGCGGCGGGCCAGGAGGTCTACGCGAAGCGCTAGGCCCCGCCGAGAGCGGACGCGCGCCACGCGCCCTTCTCCTTGATGAAGGAGAAGGTGGCGATGTTCTTGGTGTCGTCGCCCTGCTGGACCTTCGCGGTCGCGCTGGTGCCGGTGACCTTGACGTCGGTCACGTCGAGGTCGTAGTCGCTGGCGTCCTTGATGACGCGGTCGATCTCGGTCACGCAGTCGCTGCCGGCGTTCTTGATCTCGGTCTTGAGCTGGGAGGCCAGGATGTCGTTGCAGATCTTCTCGGTGTTGCCGCGGGCGGCGGCGGTCGAGAGCTCGTCGACGACCTTGGCGACCTGCTGCTGCTCGGTGTCCTTGAACTGGGTGTCCGAGGCCTCCTGAGCGGTACCGCACCCGCTCACGAGCAGGGCGATGACAGGGGCGGCAAGGAAAGCGCGGCGCATACGGGTTATGAGCCTAGCCGTAGCTACGCTCCAACGGTCCTATGGCCGCCTTGGATGCGCTCAACGAGGCGGTCGTCGACTGCCGCCGCTGCCCGCGGCTCGTCGAGTGGCGTGAGCAGGTGGCGCGGGAGAAGCGCGCGGCGTTCCGGGACTGGGACTACTGGGGCCGGCCGATGCCGGGCTTCGGCGATCCGGCCGCCCGGATCCTGATCCTGGGCCTGGCGCCCGCCGCGCACGGCGGGAACCGCACGGGCCGGATCTTCACCGGCGACCGCTCGGGCGACTTCCTGTTCGCCGGGCTGCACCGGGTCGGGCTCGCCAACCAGGCGGAGTCGGTCCACAAGGACGACGGGCTGCGTCTTCAGGGCGCCTACATGGTCGCCGCGGTGCGCTGCGCACCGCCCGCCAACCTGCCCACGCCGGAGGAGCGCGCGAACTGCTCCGACTGGCTGGAGCGGGAAGTGATCCTGCTGCCGGACGTGCACGTGGTCGTCTGCCTCGGCGGCTTCGCGTGGGAGAGCGCGCTGCGGCTGCGGTCCACGCTCACCCGCACGCCGATGCCGCGTCCCAAGCCGAAGTTCGGGCACGGCGTCGTCGCCGACGGCGAGCCGTGGCCGCTGCTCGGCTGCTTCCACCCCAGCCAGCAGAACACGTTCACGGGCAAGCTGACGCCGCCGATGCTCGACGAGGTGCTCGAGCAGGCGAAGGCGCTGGCCTGGGCGTCGTGAAGCGCTACCTCGAGATCCTCCGCTCGCCGTACGTGGGCGTGCTCGTCGCCTCGTCGCTGTTCTCGCGGCTGCCGATCGGCATCAACGCGCTCGCGATCGTGCTCTACCTGCGCGAGCAGACCGGCTCGTTCGCGGTCGCGGGCGGGGTGAGCGGGACGCTGGCGCTCGGGTCGGCGATCGGCGCGCCCGTCCAGGGGCGGCTCGTCGACCGGCTCGGCGCGCGCCGCGTGCTCCTGCCGATCGCCGTGCTGCACGCGGTCAGCCTGGGCGCGATCGTCGGCCTGGCCGAGCTCAGCGCGCCGACGGCGATCCTGCTCGTGTGCGGCTTCGTCGCCGGCTTCGCCGTCCCGCCGACGTCGTCCGTGCTGCGCTCGATGTGGACGGACCTGGTCGAGCCGCGCCTGCACCAGGCCGCGTACGCGCTCGACAGCACGATGATCGAGCTGATCTTCATCAGCGGCCCGCTGCTGACGGCGGCGATCGCAGCGATCGCCTCTCCGGCGGGCGCGTTGATCGTCAGCGCCGTGGCGGTCGTGGTCGGCACCGCGATCTTCACCGCCCTGCCGCCGACCCGCCACGTCGAGAACGCCGAGGAGCGCGAGCACCACGGGCTGCTGGGAGCGCTGACCTCCCCCGGTGTGCGGACGCTGGTGTTCACGTCGTTCCCGGCCGGCGTCGGCCTGGGCATGCTCGAGGTCGGCATCCCGGCGGCCAGCCGGGCGGAGGGCGCGCCCGCGCTGGCCGGCGTCCTGCTGGCGATCTGGTCCTTCGGCAGCCTGATCGGCGGGCTGGCCTACGGGACGCTCCCGCGGCGTTCGGTGCACCGGACGCACCTGATCCTCACGGCGGTGCTCCCGCTCACGCTGCTGCCACTGGCGGTCGCGCCGGGCGTGTGGGCGATCGCGCTGCTGGTGCTGCCGGCCGGCTGCTGCATCGCGCCGCTGCTCGCCACGCGCAACGAGCTGGTCGGCGGCGTGGCCCCGCCGGGCATGCGCACCGAGGCCTACACCTGGCCGATCACGGCGTTCGTCGGCGGGATCGCCGCCGGCGCGGCGCTCAGCGGCTCCCTCGTCGAAGGCCCGGGCTGGCGGACGTCGTTCGTGATCGCCGCCGCGGTCGCCTCGACCGGTGCCCTCGTCGCCCTCGTCGGCCGCCGCACGCTGGTCCCCACGCCACGTCCGATTTGATCTATCCATCGGACTGACCGCGTAGTGTTCTTCGGTCCATGACCGATCCGCTCGCTCAGTTCACGCCTCAGGTTCGCGAGTGGTTCGGCCGGGCGTTCGCGTCGCCCACCGAGGCGCAGGCGCAGGCCTGGCCGGCGATCGCCACGGGCGAGCACGTGCTCATCTCCGCGCCGACCGGCTCGGGCAAGACGCTGGCCGCGTTCCTCTACGGGCTGGACCGCTTCGTGGCGAACCCCACGCACGAGCAGACGCGGCTCGTGTACGTCTCGCCGCTGAAGGCGCTGTCCTACGACGTCGAGAAGAACCTGCGCGCGCCGCTGCGCGGGATCGGGGCCGACCTGAACGTCGCCATCCGCACGGGCGACACGCCGCAGAAGGAGCGGCGGGACATGGTCAAGCACCCGCCCGACGTGCTGATCACCACGCCCGAGTCGCTCTACCTGATGCTCACGAGCGGCGCCCGCGCGATCTTCGAGGGCACGGAGACCGTGATCCTCGACGAGATCCACGCCGTCGCGCAGACCAAGCGCGGCGCGCACCTGGCGATCACGCTCGAGCGGCTGGTCGAGCAGGCCGACCGCGACGTGCAGCGCGTGGGGCTCTCCGCGACCCAGAACCCGCTGGAGGAAGTCGGGCGGTTCATGGTCGGCCCCAAGCGCAAGGCGACGATCGTCGACACGGGCGTGCGCAAGCCGCTGGACCTGAAGATCCACGTGCCGGTGGAGTCGATGGTCGAGCCGGAGACGATGGACCTCGACCTTGACCCGTTCGCGGGCGGCGAGGCCACCCGCAAGTCGATCTGGCCGGCGATCTACCCCGAGCTGCTCAAGCTGGTCAAGGAGCACACCTCGACGCTGATCTTCGTCAACAACCGGCGCGCGGCCGAGCGGCTCGCGCTGCGGCTGAACGAGATCGCCGAGGAGAACATCGCCCGCGCGCACCACGGCTCGCTCGCCCGCGAGGAGCGGCTGATCGTCGAGGAGATGCTCAAGGCGGGCGAGCTGCCGTGCCTGGTGGCGACGTCGTCGCTGGAGCTCGGCATCGACATGGGCGCCGTGGACCTCGTGCTGCAGGTCGAGTCGCCGAAGTCGGTCACCGCCGGCCTGCAGCGGATCGGCCGCGCCGGCCACAACGTCGGGGACACGTCGAAGGGCCGGATCTTCCCGAAGTTCCGTGCTGACCTGCTCGAGTGCGCGGTCGTCGCGCAGCGCATGCGCGAGGGCAAGATCGAGACGACGGTCGTCCCGCGCAACCCGCTGGACGTGCTCGCGCAGCAGATCGTCGCGATCGCGGCCACGGACGAGGACTCGCCGGTCGCCGTCGACGCGCTTGCGGCCATGCTCGCCCGCACGTACTCCTACGGCGAGCTCTCGCGCCAGCAGCTGGAGAACGTGCTGGACATGCTCGACGGCCGCTACCCGAGCGAGGAGTTCGGCGAGCTGCGGCCGCGGATCGTGTGGGACCGCGTGAACGGCACGATCCGGCCGCGCAAGGGCTCGCGGGCGCTGGCGATCACCAACGCGGGCACGATCCCGGACCGCGGCCTGTACTCGGTCAACCTCCCGGACGGCCGCCGCGTCGGCGAGCTCGACGAGGAGATGGTCTACGAGGCGCGGCCGGGCCAGACGTTCCTGCTGGGCGCGTCGAGCTGGCGGATCGAGGAGATCACGCGCGACCGCGTGATCGTCACCCCCGCGCCGGGCGTGCCGGGCGCGGTGCCGTTCTGGAAGGGCGACGGGCTGGGCCGCCCGCGTGAGCTCGGCGAGGCGATCGGCGCGTTCTCGCGCTGGGCCGTGGACCAGGAGCCGTCCGCGCTCGCCGAGAGCCACCACCTCGACGAGAAGGCCGCCGTCAACCTCGTCGGCTTCCTGCGTGAGCAGCAGGAGGCGACGCGGGTGATCCCGAGCGACAACACGATCGTGGTCGAGCGCTTCCGGGACGAGATCGGCGACTGGCGCGTCTGCGTGCTGTCGCCGTTCGGCGGCCGTGTGCACGCCGCCTGGGGGCTCGCGCTGAGCGCCCGCATCCGCGAGGTGCACGGCCTGGAGTCGGACGCGATCTGGAGCGACGACGGCATCATCGTCCACCTTCCCGACGCCGACGAGCCGCCGGGCGAGGAGCTGATGCTGATCGAGCCGGACGAGCTCGAGGACCTCGTGGTCGGCGAGCTGGGCGGCAGCGCGCTGTTCGGCGCGCGCTTCCGCGAGAACGCGGGCCGCGCGCTGCTGATCCCGCGCGCCTATCCCGGGCGCCGCACGCCGCTGTGGCAGCAGCGCCTGAAGTCGCAGTCGCTGCTGGAGGTCGCCCGGCGGTACGCGCAGTTCCCGATCGTGCTGGAGACCTACCGCGAGGTCCTGCGCGACGTGCTCGACCTCCCGGGGCTGACCGAGCTGCTGACGAAGCTGCACCGGCGCGAGATCTCCCTCGTCGAGGTGGAGACCGAGACGGCCTCGCCGTTCGCGTCCTCGCTGCTCTTCGACTACGTCGCCACGTACATGTACGAGGGCGACCAGCCCAACGCCGAGCGCCGTGCTGCCGCACTGGCGCTGGACCGCGAGCTGCTGCGCGAGCTGCTCGGCCAGGAGGAGCTGCGCGACCTGCTGGACCCCGTCGCGCTGGACACGGTCGAGGCCGACCTCCAGCGGCTCTCCGAGCGAACGCAGGCCGACAGCGTGGACGCCCTCCACGACGTGCTGCGCCGCGTGGGCGACCTCACGCAGGCCGAGGCCGAGGCGCGCGGCGGCACGCTCGCCTGGCTCGAGCAGCTCAAGGGCGAGCGCCGCGCCGCGTTCCTGCGCGTCGGCGGCGAGCAGCGCTGGATCGCGGCCGAGGACGCGGGCCTGTACCGCGACGCGCTGGGCGTCGTGCCGCCGTCCGGCCTGCCCGAGGCGTTCATCGCCGACGTCCCGGACGCGATGGACCGGCTCGTGCGCCGGTACGCGCGCACGCACGGCCCGTTCGAGTCCGCCGCCCTGCGCGACCGCTACACGATCGACTTCACGCCCGTGCTCGAGCGGCTCGAGTCCGCGGGCGACCTCGTCCGCGGCGAGCTGCGCCCCGGCGGCACCACGCGCGAGTGGTGCGACCCCGAGGTGCTGCGCCGCCTGCGCCGCGCCTCGTTGGCCGCGCTGCGCGCCGAGATCGAGCCCGCCGACCAGCGTGCGCTCGCCCGCTTCCAGGCCAACTGGCAGGGCGTGGACCGTCACCCGCCCGCGGGCGCGGGCGTGGACCGGCTGCGCGAGATCCTCGTGCCGCTCCAGGGGCTGCCGCTCCCGCTCGAGGTCTGGGAGCGCGACGTGATCCCGCGCCGCACGGGCGCCTACTCGCCGTCGTGGCTGGATCAGCTGTGCGCGTCGGGCGAGGTCGTGTGGGTCGGCGCGGGCGCGCTCGGCCGGCGCAGCGGCCGCGTGGCGCTCTACTTCCGCGACGACGCGCCGCTGATCGGCCCGCCACCGAAGACCGCCGAAGCGCCGACCGAGCCCGTCCACGAGGCCATCCGCGCGCGGCTCGCCGCCGGCCCGTGCTTCTTCACCGACCTGCTGACGGACGTCAACGGCTTCCCGACGGAGGAGCTTCAGAACGGGCTCTGGGACCTCGTCTGGGCGGGCGAGGCCACCAACGACGCGTTCGCGCCGCTGCGCTCGCCGAAGCTCACCGCGGCCACGCCGCAGTGGTCCCAGCGCGCTCGCGCCGAGCGCAAGCGCACGTTCGGCTCCCGCCGGCGTGGCGGCGCGCAGCCGGCCGTGCAGGGCCGCTGGTCGCTCACCCCGCCGCTGTTCCGGGCGGGCGACGACGACCCTGCGCTGCGTCGCCGCACGCAGGCCGAGTTGCTGCTCGAGCGCTACGGCATCGTCACGCGCGAGCAGGTGCTGGCGGAGGGCATCCCGGGCGGCTTCTCGAGCTTGTACGACTCGCTGGCCGCGTTGGAGACGATCGGCGTCGCGCGGCGCGGCTACTTCGTCGAGGGCCTCGGCGGCGCGCAGTTCGCGCTGCCGGGCGCGGTCGAGCGGCTGCGGGCGCAGAAGGACGACGACGCCGCGCCGCCGATCGTCCTCGCCGCGACCGACCCCGCGCAGCCTTACGGCGCCGTCCTGAAGTGGCCGGACACGCCGCGCCGCCCGCAGCGGGCGGCCGGCGCGTACGTCGTGCTCGCGGGCGCCGAGCCGGTGCTGTTCATCGAGAAGGGCGGCAAGGGCCTGCAGGTGCTCGTCGAGGCCGACGACCCGCGCGTGCAGCCGTCGCTGGAGGCGCTCGTCGAGTCGGTCAAGCGCGGCCGGATCAAGCGGCTCGCGCTCGAGAAGGTCGACGGCGAGCCCGTCGTGGGCTCGCCGTACGAGGAGCTGCTGATCGAGCTCGGCTTCCGCGCCGGTCCGCGCAAGCTCACATTGACGACCTGAGCTTCGCCGCTCGCGCCGGGTTGATCGCCGCGATCCACGCGATCCGGCCGAGCACGTGCTCGCGGTCGTAGTCGCCGCGATGGATGATCGCCTTCAGACGGTCGTACTCGGCGCGCGGGACGTTCGGATGGGCGTTGACGACGATGCCGGTCACGACCTGGCGCGAGCCGCGCCCCATCGTGCGGGTCTTGCCCCGGTTGACGGTGAAGCCCTCGTCGCGCGCGAGCTCCGTGACCGCGGCGTGCGGGGTGCGCAGGTGGTGGTCGGCGGAGAGGACGAGGTCGTCGGCGTAGCGGGAGTACGTCGCGCCGATCTCGCGGGCCAGACCGGTGAGCCGGCGGTCGAGGGCGTGCGCGGCGAGGTTCGCCAGCGCGGGCGAGGTGGGTGCGCCCTGGGGCAGGTGCGGCGTCGCGAGCCGGCGGGCGAGCCGGAAGTGGCCGGGCACCGACTCGTCCGCCGGGACGACGTTCGTGCACAGCCCGGTGAGCGTGTGCGCGACGGCCTCCGGATAGCCCGCGGTGCGGAAGACGCCGTACACCCGCGCCGCGCTGACGGCGGCGAAGAAGTCCTCGAGGTCGAGCCGGACCACGACCTTGCGCCCGACGTGCAGCGCCGCGTGGGTGTGCGCGGAGCGCCCCTTCACGAACCCGTGCGCGGCGTCGTGCGTCGGGATCCAGGCCAGCAGCTCGCGCAGGATCCAGCGCTGGATCTCCTTCAGGCGCGCCTTCGGCCGCTCGAGCACGCGCGGCGGCCCGCTGCGCCGCGGCACGCGGACGTACGTGTAGTTGCGCAGCTTCCCGGTGCTCGTGCGCTCGAGCCCGCGGACGTCCGCGAGCCAGCCGAGCTGGCCGGGTTCGAGCTCGAGCCGGTCGGCGAGATCGCCCAGCGTGTCGATCCGCGGGACCGGCCAGCGACCGGGCGCCATCTCGGTGTGGAAGACCGGCTCGCGCAGGAGCCGCGGCGGCAGCCGGACGTCGTCGAGCAACGTGAAGACGAAGTCCGCCAGCTCGCGCGGGCGGTCGCGCGGCGGATGCCGGTACGCGCGCAGCGTGCGCTCGGCGACGCGCCTGTGCCACACGCGGCGGCCGAGCGCGCGTCCGGCGCGCTTCGCCATCGCCTCCAGCTCCCACTCACCGCCCAGGAAGGAGCCGGCGAGCACTCGCGCGGTCTCCCGACGGCTCAGCGACGATGCCACCCGACGGCTCCTGTCGTGCGTGTGCAGACGTGCCCCGGACGGGCGCACCCGCGCACACGCGATGCACTGCCTCTGGTACCTCGATCTCCCCGGGGGAACCCCGGAGACGCACCTCGCGAACACAAGGGGTCTGACCCTTCATGTCCGGTGCGGGCTCGGGCGGGCATCATCGCGACGGCGCACCATACTCAGGTGCGGCGTGATCCGCAGGATGATGATCGACACGATGGTGTTCGACGCGCTGCACGACGACCCGGCGGGGCGTGAGGCGGTGCTGGCCGCGATCCGCCACGGCGAGCTGGACCTGCTGACGACCCACGTGCAGGAGGATCAGATCGCGGCGATCCGCGACCCGGCGCGGCGCAAGGCGCTCCAGCAGCTGCCGCGGACGGTCGTGCCGTCGTCGGTGGTCGTCGAGGGCGTGACCCGCACCGGCCGGGCGCGGGTGAGCCCGCGCAACCCGTACGCCCGTATGCGCGACGTGCGCCACTTCCAGGACTCGTTGATCGCGGACGCGACGGCCGCGCGAGCGGACCTGCTCGTGACCGACGACCGGCGCCTGGCCCGTGAGGCGTACGAGCTCGGCAACGACGTGTGGTCCAGCGCGGAGCTACTCGGTTGGGCGAAGGGACGCCACGGTGCCTGAGGGCGACACCATCCACTACGCGGCGAGCAAGATCCGGCCCGTGCTCGAGGGGCACGTGCCGGACTCGATCGAGACGCCGCACCCACGCTTCGGGCGCGACCGCTGGCCCGAGAAGCTCGCCGGACGCGCCGTGCGGTCGGTCGACGCGCACGGCAAGCACCTGTTCCTGCGCTTCGAGGGCGGGCTGACGATCCACAGCCACCTGCGGATGACCGGCAAGTGGCGCACCCGCGCCGCCGACTGGCCGACGCCGCGCAACACGTGGCTGATCATCCGCCGCGGGAACATGCTCGTCGCCCAGATCAACGGCCCGGTGCTGGAGCTGATGACCGACAGCCGCACGCGCTTCGACCGGCGCCTGGCCATGCTCGGCCCGGACATCCTCGCTCCGGAGCTCGACGAGCGGGGCATCCTGCGCCGCCTGCGCGAGGACGACCCGACGCGGACGATCGGCGACGCGCTGCTCGACCAGCGGATCCTCGCCGGGATCGGGAACCTGTGGAAGGTCGAGGGCTGCTTCGCCGCCGAGATCGACCCGTGGCGCAAGACCGGCGACGTGTCCGACGAGGAGGTCCTGAAGATCCTGCGGATCACGCGGCCGCGGATGCAGCGCTCCGCGCGCGACGGCATGCAGGACCGCTTCAAGGAGGTCTACGGGACGGTCGGGCAGAACTGCCCGCGCTGCGGCGCGCTGTCCAAGATCCGCTCGCGCGGGCAGGGCGACGACAACCGCATCACATACTGGTGTCCGAGATGCCAGCACTGAGACGGATCGGGCACAAGGGCGCCGACCTCATCGTCCCGGGCAACACGCCCGCCTCGTTCGACGCGGCGCTCGCGCACGACGTGGACATGATCGAGTTCGACGTGCTCGAGCACGAGGGCCGGCTCGTGCTCGCACACGACTTCGAGCACACCGACGGCGCGCCGACGCTCGAGGAGGGCCTCGCGCACCTCGCGAGCAGCGCGTTCGACGGCGTCGAGCTCGACGTCGACCTCAAGCTGCCCGGGTACGAGGAGCGGGCGCTGGCCGCGTTGCGCGAGCACGGCCTCGTCGAGCGCACGCTCGTGTCGACGCTGTGGATGCGGTCGCTGGTCAAGCTGCGGGCGCTGGAGCCGAAGCTGCGCCTCGGCTGGAGCGTGCCGCGCCTGCGCAGCGACCCGACGCAGTCGTGGCTGACGAAGGTCCCCGCCTACGCGGGCGCGGCGTGGCTGCGGACGAAGCTCCCGCGCAGCGCGGCCGCGCACATCGCCGCGGGCCGGTGCGACGCGCTGATGTGCCACTGGCGGCTCGTCACGCCGCGCCTGGTGCGCGCGATCGGCGAGGCCGGCGGCGAGCTCTACGTGTGGACCGTCGACGACGGGCCGCGGATCGGCAAGCTCGAGCAGCTCGGCGTGACCGGGGTCATCACCAACGACCCCCGGCTCTTCGGCCCACGCCCTCAGAGCACGCAGGTCGCCGCGGAGTAGCCCGCGGGGTCGGAGCCCGCCTTGGACGCGTGCCCGGCCTCCGTGGCCACCTCCTGCTGGCGCGGGAGCGTGTCCCCCTTGCGCCAGCGGAACTTCACGACGCCCCGCAGCGTGACCGGCGTGGAGCGCTTGGCGAACGTGAAGCTCCAGCCGTACTCGACCGGCACGCCGCGTGCGGTGCCGACCACACGCCAGCCCGAGTCGGCGCCCTCGACGTTCTCCCATTGCCCGTCCGCTGCGCGGTACTGCATCCGGAAGCGCATCGACAGGCGCGCACCCTTCGGTGTGCCCGGCATCGACGCCCGGACGCCGACGGCGTCAGGCTGCTTGGGCGTGTCGCAGACGTTGACCGTCGCCCAGGCCTCCGCCTCCTGCCTCGCCGAGGCCGTGGCCGGCGCCAGCGCCAGCGCGAGGATCAACAGAGCGGCAAGCAGCGCGCGTGGCATGGTCGGCGAAGAATCTAGCGCGGGATGTGATGGTTTCCAGAGACCGTCGTAGTGAGGGTGTGACGGCCACCACTGCGACCGTTCCCGACACCGCCGACCGCGCGTTGGACTTCGACGCGCTGTACCGCGAGTCGCGGGATGACGTCTTCGCCTACGCCGCGACGCTCCTCCGGGACAGCGCGGCCGCCGAGGACGTGACCGCCTCTGCGTTCGAGCGCGCTTACCGCAAGCGCTCGCGCTTCGACGCCCGCCGCGGCTCGCCGCGTGCCTGGCTGTTCGGCATCGCCCGCAACGCGGCCCTGGACGAGCTGCGCAAGCGCAAGCGCGCGGCGACGGCACCGCTCCCCGGCCCGCTGCACGAGCCCGGTCCCGACGAGGCGGCCGAGCAGGCCGCCGAGCGGGACGCGGTCCGCGTCGCGCTCTCGGGCCTCGCCGCCCGCGACCGCGAGGTGATCGCGCTCAAGTACCACGCCGACCTGTCCAACGCCGAGGTCGCGGACGTCCTCGGCGTCAGCGTGTCCAACGCCGGCACGCTCCTGAACCGCGCCATGAACAAGCTCCGGGAGGCCCTCGATGCCTGACCTCGAGACCCTG
The DNA here is from genome assembly GCF_003633755.1 of Solirubrobacter pauli. Classification (GTDB taxonomy): domain Bacteria; phylum Actinomycetota; class Thermoleophilia; order Solirubrobacterales; family Solirubrobacteraceae; genus Solirubrobacter; species Solirubrobacter pauli. Next base: position 2,640,289 of record NZ_RBIL01000001.1, on the reverse strand, counting down.
CTGCGGGAGACCAAGCCCGCCCCCGACCCGGCGTGGACGCTGCGCATGGACAGCCAGGTCGCGCACCGTTTCCCTACGCCGCCTTCGCGGGCCCGGCGGACGTTGACGACGATCCGCGACCACCTGCTGGCGATCTTCGCCTCGCTCGCGGTGGCCGGCGTGCTCGGGATCGTCGTCGTCGCCGCGTTCTCCGGCGTCAGTGGCGGCGACGATGAGGCGGCGACGAGCAGCGGCTCGTACGCCGCGGACTCCGCCGAGAGCAACAGCGGCGGTGCGTCTTCGGCCCCGCAGGCGGCGGCGACCGAGGAGCCGCTCGCGGCACCCACGACGGCGCCGGGCGGCGTCACGCCCGAGCGGCGCGCGCAGCGGGCCGTCAAGGCCAGCGCATCCCTCACGCTCTCGACGACGCCGGACCGCGTCCAGGGCATCACGAACCGCGCGATCACGATCGTCGACCAGCTCGACGGCTTCGTCCAGAGCTCGGAGATCGACCAGCCGAGCCCGCGCCAGGCGGTCGCCAACCTGTCGCTGCGGATCCCGTCCGGCAAGCTCGACGACGGCCTCGGCCGGATCTCCAAGCTCGCCAACGTGCAGTCGCGCACGCAGCAGACCGAGGACCTGACCGACCAGCGCGAGGCGCTCGAGGCGGCCGTGCGGGACGCGCGCGCCGACCGCGAGGGCCTGCGCAACCGGCTTCAGAAGGCGACGACGGACAAGGAACGCGCACGGCTGCGGGCTCTGCTGGACCGCGCGACGCGCCGGGTCACCCAGCGCACGCGCCAGGTCAACGAGCTCGGCCGCGAGGTGAGCTACGCGACGGTCGACCTGGAGATCCGTGGCACGCGGTCCGGCGCCGGCGCGGCCGCCGGCTCGGACGACCGGTGGACGCCCGGCGACGCGCTCGGCGACGCCGTGCGCGTCCTGGAGGTCGTCGCGGGCGTCGCGTTGATCGTCCTCGCAATTCTCCTGCCGATCGCCGCGATCGGCGTCCTGGCGTGGATTGCGGTGCGGATCACCACCCGGAAGCGGCGGGAGCGCGCACTTGAAGGGGCATAGATTCCGCTGGGAGTGGTAGACCCCCGGGGTACGTGACGGGCAGCACACTCCCAACCGCCGAGCTTCTCTCCCGGGTCCCGGTGTTCCATTCACTGGCCCCCGACGACCTCGCCCTCGTCGCCGAGGTGTCCCACCCGCGCCGCTTCGGCGCGGGTGAGGTCGTCTTCCGCGAGGGCGACGAGTCCAACACCTGCTACGTCGTCCGGACCGGCCATGCGCGCGCCGTCCGCGAGCACGCCGACGGTCGTCAGATCGCGCTGGCCACGTTCGGCCCGGGCGACATCTTCGGCGAGCTGGCGATGTTCGACGACGAGCGCCGCAGCGCCACGGTCGAGACGATCGACCCCGTCGAGGCGCTCGCGATCCTCGGGCCGGACATGCGCCGCCTGATGCTGCGCCGGCCGCAGCTCGCGGTCGCGCTGGCCGGTTCGCTCGCCCGGCGCCTGCGCGCCACCAACGAGCGGCTCGCGAGCCAGTCGTTCCAGACGGTGCAGTCGCGCGTGGCGAGCGTGATCGGGCAGCTCGTCGCCCAGGCGGTGGCCGAGGGCGCGCCGTCCGAAGAGGTCCAGATCACGGCCACGCAGGCCGACCTCGCGATGCTCGCGGGTTCCTCACGCGAGTCCGCTTCCCGGTTCCTGGCAACGCTCGAACGGGCAGGGGTGATCTCTCAGGGGCGCGGACGGCTGGTCGTCCACGACCCTGACGCGCTTCGCAACTATGTCTACTGAGCTCGAGACGTCTTACGGCGGGGTGGTCCTGCGAGGAGAAGAGCTCCTCGTGATCACCCCCGCGGGCAAGACGGTCACCGGGCTCCCGAAGGGCGGCATGGAGCAGGGCGAGACGCCGGAGCAGGTCGCGGCGCGCGAGGTGCGGGAGGAGACGGGCGTCGTGGCGAACGTGCTCGAGCCCCTCGGCGATGTTCGCTACACCTACCGCCGCGGCGGCCGGCGGGTGCGCAAGACCGTCCACTTCTTCCTCTGCGAGTACGTCGACGGCTCGACGAGCGACCATGACCACGAGGTCGACGATGCGCGCTGGATCGAGCTTTCTCAGGCGCCTGGAGCCCTTTCGTACCCGGGCGAGCGAGCCTTGATCGAGCGGTTGTTGGCCCAGAAGGCCTCCGGACGCTAGTCTGCCGCCTCGTGCAGGTCCTCAACTTCTACTCCACGGTGTTCGCCGACCAGATGAAGCGTGGTCGCAAGACCGCCACCATCCGCCTCGGCGACAAGCGGCACAAGTACCGCAAGAACCAGGTCGTGCTCGTCACCGTCGGCTACCAGTACTCGCCACGCGAGAAGCTGTTCCACGCCGTCATCGACAACGTGGAGGTCAAGCGGGTCAAGGACCTGTCTCCGCGGGACATCGAGCACGACAACCCCGAGTTCCGCCGTACGGAGGAGCTCGTGCACTTCCTCAAGCAGATCTATGACCGCGAAGTCGCCCTGGACGACACGGTCACGGTTGTGCGCTTCTCGCAGATCGTCGAGAACCCGCCGGATTTCCAGGACCGACTCCGCGGAGTCGGCGGCGCGCAGAATTAGCGCCGCCTAAAGAATTGGCACTCTTGTGAAGAGAGTGCCAATTCACCCTTGACGACCTCGACTTTCGTCGTATCATGGGCCGCCGCTGGCACTCTCCCCGTGAGAGTGCCAAGAGGATTTTCCAGGCACCCATCTGAGTGGAGGTCACTCAATGAAGCTCAAGCCGCTGGGCGATCGTCTGATCGTCAAGGCCGTCGAGGAGGAAGCGACCACCGCTTCCGGCATCGTTCTTCCTGACACGGCCAAGGAAAAGCCGCAGAAGGGCAAGGTCCTCGCCGTCGGCGACGGCAAGCTCGACGACAACGGCACGCGCCAGCCCCTCGACGTCGTCGAGGGCGACGAGGTCCTCTACTCGAAGTACGGCGGCACCGAGATCACGGTCGACGGCGAGGACCTGCTGGTCCTGCGCGAGTCCGACGTCCTCGCCAAGGTCGCCGGCTAACCGGCTTTTCAAGGAGACCAAGCACACATGGCTCACAAGGAACTGAAGTACGACGTCGAGGCCCGCAAGGCCCTCGAGCAGGGTGTTGACGCGGTCGCCAACGCCGTCAAGGTGACGCTCGGCCCGCGCGGCCGCTACGTCGTCCTGGACAAGAAGTTCGGTGCTCCCACGATCACGAACGACGGTGTGACCATCGCGCGTGAGATCGAGGTCGAGGACGTCTTCCAGAACCAGGGCGCCCAGCTCGTGCGCGAGGTCGCCACGGCGACCAACGATGTTGCCGGCGACGGCACGACGACGGCGACGGTACTCGCCCAGGCGATCGTCCGCCAGGGCCTGAAGAACGTTGCCGCCGGCGCGAACCCGCTGTCCCTCAAGAAGGGCATCGAGATCGCCGTCGACCAGGTCGTCGAGCACATCCGCGGCCAGGCCAAGGAGATCTCCGGCAAGGACCAGATCGCTCGCGTCGCGACGATCTCGGCCGGCGACGAGGAGATCGGCGACGTCATCGCCGACGCCATCGACAAGGTCGGCAAGGACGGCGTCGTCAACGTCGAAGAGGGTCAGACCTTCGGCATGGACCTCGAGTTCACCGAGGGCATGCAGTTCGACAAGGGCTACATCTCGCCCTACATGGCGACGGACCAGGAGCGCATGGAGGCGGTTCTCGAGGACCCCTACATCCTCATCGCCAACCAGAAGATCGGCTCCGTCCGCGATCTCCTGCCCGTCCTGGAGCAGGTCATCCAGTCCGGCCGCCCGCTGCTGATCATCGCCGAGGACGTCGAGGGCGAGGCTCTGGCCACGCTCATCGTCAACAAGCTCCGCGGCACGTTCACCGGCGTCGCCGTGAAGGCCCCGGGCTTCGGCGACCGCCGCAAGCGCATGCTCGAGGACATCGCGATCCTCACGGGCGCCGAGGTCATCACCGAGGAGATGGGCCTCAAGCTCGAGAACACGCAGATCTCGCAGCTCGGTCGCGCCCGTCGCGTGGTCGTCGCCAAGGACAACTCGACGATCGTCGACGGCGCCGGCGAGGCTGAGGCCATCAAGGGCCGCATCAACCAGATCAAGGGCGAGATCGAGAACACCGACTCGGACTTCGATCGCGAGAAGCTGCAGGAGCGCCTCGCCAAGCTCTCCGGCGGTGTCGCCGTCGTCAAGGTCGGCGCGGCCACCGAGACGGAGATGAAGGAGAAGAAGCACCGCGTCGAGGACGCCCTCCAGGCGACCCGCGCTGCGCTCGAGGAGGGCATCGTCCCGGGTGGCGGCATCGCCCTGGTCGAGGCCGCGGCCTCCATCAACGTCGACGCCACCGGCATCGACGACGAGAAGACCGGCATGCGCATCGTCCTGCGCGCGCTCGAGGAGCCGCTGCGTCAGATCTCCGAGAACGCCGGCTTCGAGGGCTCGGTCGTCGTCAACGAGGTGCGTCGCTCCGAGGCCGGCATCGGCCTCAACGCGGCCACCGGCGAGTACGTCGACCTGGTCGGCGCGGGCGTCATCGACCCCGCCATGGTCACGCGCTCCGCGCTGCAGAACGCGGCCTCCATCGCCAAGAACATCCTCACCACCGAGGCGATCGTCGCCGAGGTCCCGGAGAAGGATGGCGCCGGCGGCGGCATGGGCGGCGGCATGCCCGACATGGGCGGCATGATGTAGATCAGCCTCACGGCTGAGCAGTACTTCGGGGCCCCGGAAGGGGCCCCGTTGCGTTTAAGGCAACGGCTGATCACACCCGCGGGCACCACGTCCGCCTCGGGTGGGTCGTTTCCGTTACGGATTCCGTTACCTGGACTACCCACCCGTGGTCTCGGCCGTATTCAGCGCGAGGTCAAGTGCCAGGCGCCGCAGATGGAGCACTGGTACGGGCGCGTCGCGGCCGGCCGGCCCGGCGCCGCGTTCATCAGCGCGATCGATCGCGCCTCGGCCTCGCTGGCGTAGCGCTCCTTGTTCTCGCAGCTCGCCCGCGCGGCGCGCGGCGGCCGGAACTCGACCGGCGGTGGACCGGGCGCGCGGCGGTTGCGGCGCGGCACGGCGGGTCAGCGCCCGAGCCAGTTCACGCGCAGCGCGCCGGCCTCGTCGAGCTGGGCGTCGACGCGCCAGACGTCGTTGAGGCGCTCGGGGGTGAGGACGTCGGCGGGCTTGCCCGTCGCGGCGGTCTTGCCTGCGGCCATGACGACCACGGTATCCGCGATCGCCGCGGCCAACGCGAGGTCGTGGACGACGAGGATCACGGAGAGGCCGTCGTCGGCGAGGCGGCGCAGGAGCCGGGCGACGATCGCGGTCGCGCCGAGGTCGAGGTGCGAGGTGGGCTCGTCGGCGATCAGCACCGGGGCCTCTTGCGCGAGGCCGACGGCGATCTGGACGCGCTGGAGCTCGCCGCCCGACAGCGTGGTCAGGCGCCGGTCCGCGAACTGGAGGGTGTTGGTGCGCTCGAGGGCGTGTTCGACCGCTTCGTGGTCGTGGCGCGTGGGGCGCTGGAAGGCCTTGATGTGCGGGGAGCGGCCGAGCTCGACCGCCTCGCGGACGGTCACGCCCGCGGGAACCGGCGCGCGCTGGGGGACGAACGCGCGCAGCCGCGCGATCTTGCGCCCCTTGAGCTCGCCGAGCGGGGTGCCGCTCCAGCGGACGTCGCCCTGCTCCATCGGCTGCAGGCCCGACACGGCGCGCGAGAACGTCGACTTGCCGGCGCCGTTGGGCCCGACGACCGCGAGCAGCTCGCCCGCGTGCACGGACATCGACGCGCCGTGCAGGATCGGCGTGTCGCCGATCTTGACGTGGACGTCCTCGGCGACCAGCCGCGCCTCGCTCATACGGCTTCCCGGAGCAGCCACAGGAACAGCGGCACGCCGAGGACGACCATCAGCGGGCCGACCGGCAGCTCGATCGGCGCGAGCACGACCCGCGCGAGCGTGTCCGCCGCGACGAGCAGCGCCGCGCCGGTGATCGCGCTCGCCGGGATGACGAAGCGGTGCGACGCGGTCCCGCCCGCCAGCCGCACGAGGTGCGGGATCACGAGCCCGAGGAAGCCGAGCAGGCCGGCGATCGCGGCCGCGGAGGACGCGAGCAGCGCCGCGGCGGCGGCGGCGCTCAACCGCACGAGCCGCGGCCGCCCGCCGAGCGAGGACGCCACGTCGTCGCCGAGCGCCAGCCGGTCGAGCGGGCGAGCGAGGAACACGGCCATCAGGAACCCGACCGTGAAGTACGGCCAGACGACGCTCAGCGACGACCAGCCGTCCGACGACAGGCCGCCCGCGAGCCAGAAGATCGCCGACTGCACCCGGTCGCTGTAGGCGACCATCAGCGACGTCGTCGCCGCACCGAACAGCGCGGTGATCGCGATGCCGGCGAGGATCACGCGCCCGATCGACCCCGCGTGCGCGCCCGACCAGCCGATCGCGAAGACGATCGCGGCGGCGGTGATGCCGAACACGAGCGCGCCGACCGGCAGCAGCGCGATCGCGCTCGGCCACACGAGCAGCGTCAGCATCGCGCCGAAGCCGGCGCCGCCCGTCACGCCGATCACGTCCGGCGAGGCGAGCGGGTTCGCGAGCGCGCCCTGCAGCAGCGCTCCCGCCACGCCGAGCGCCGCGCCGACGACGATCGCCGAGACCGTCCGCGGCAGCCGCAGCTCGACGATGATCTGCCGCAGCGGCCCCTCCTCCGCCTGCCCGGTCAGCGAGGCCCAGATGTCCGAGAACGGCACGTGGACCGCGCCGAAGATCATCGACGCCGTCGCGGCCGCGAGCAGCGCGACGGTGGCCGTCACGACCACGGAGGAGCGTCGGAGCGTCAAGGGGTGCCTAGTAGTTCTTCAGGAACTTGGCGCGGACGCTGCGGATCGTCGCCGCCACGCCCGGGTACGGCTGCAGCAGCTGGTTGCCGGTCGCGACGTACACGCGCTTGTTCTTCACCGCGCGCGTGTTCCGCCAGCTCGGGTTGTTCTGGTAGTAGGCGGCGAGCTTGTTGATCGCGCCCGGGCTGCCGTGCGGGACGGCGATGATGATGTCCGGGTTGCGCTTGACGACGATCTCGTCCGAGATGCGCGCGATCCCGCTCGGCGACCGCAGCCCCGCCGTGAGCAGCTGGCCGCCGGCCTTGGCGACGACGTCGCCGCCCCAGGAGTTCGCGAGCATCGCGTGCGGCGTGCGGCCCACGCCGAGGATGACGAGCACGCGCGGGCGGCGCTTGATGCCCCGCTGGGCGGCGCGCACGTCGTTCTCGATCTTGGTCGCGAGCGCGTTGGCGGCCCGCGTGCGGCCCAGGACCTTGCCGATCGCACGGGTCTCGCGGCCGACGGCCGCGACGCTCGTGGGGTCGGACTCGTAGACCTTCATCCCGAGCCGCCGCATCGGCGCGGACCCGCGCTGCCACGTCTTGCTGGACAGCACGATGCTCGGGTTGTAGGTGGCGAGCTGCTCCATGTTCGGCCCCAGCGGGTGCGTGAGCGTGAGCACCGGCACGCCGCGCAGCGACGCGAGGTACTGGTCGGTGCCCCCGAGGGTCTGGCCGAGCACCACCGGACGTACGCCGAGGCGGGTGATCGTGGAGGCGGAGAAGGGCGTCAGCGCGGCAACGCGAGGAGCGGCCTGCGCGGGGGCGGCAAAGGCGAGGAGCGCCAGCAGGAGGGCGACGACAAGGCGGTTCATGGGGGCCATTAGGCTACCCTAAGCCGGTGTGTTAGGGTCCGTTTCCGTCCACCACGGTCGGAATTGGACTGATGTCTTACTCTCGCTCTGTCTTCGCTGCCGCGATCGCGCTCTGCGCCGCGGTTCCCAGCACCGCCGCCGCCTACGTGCCGGCGCCCGCCGTCGTCGAGCTGTCGGCCTCTGGTCAGCGTGCGCTCAAGCAGTCCTCGCTGAGCGTGTCCGCCTCCTCGCGCAGCACGAAGACGCAGCCTCGCCTGATGCTCATGCGCGGCAAGACCACGCTGGGATCGTCGGCGACCGTCGAGCTCGCGGGCGCGCTCCGATTCACCTCAGGCAAGCGCACCGCGAACGCCACGGCCCTGAAGCTCACGATCGGCCGTTCCACCTCGTACGTGACCGCCAAGCTGGCGAAGAAGACCGTGCGGCTGCTCACCATCAAGGCCACGCGGCCGGTGGAGCTCAACCCGTCCGCCGGCCGCCTGTCGGTGACCGGCGCGCGCATCGCGCTCACGCCCGCGGCCGCCAAGGCCCTGCGCAAGACGCTCAAGCTCAAGCGCACGCCGCCGACCTCCACGCTCGGGACGTTCTCGCTGACCGTCGCACCGCCGCCGTCGGTGGCGATCGACAACGGGTCGGTCTCGACGCCGCTCCCGGCCGCGCCGGCGCCGACCGCGACGCCGGCATCGAGCGCGACCGCCACCCCGACGCCCGACCCGACCGAGCCGCCCTCGTGCGACCCGGCGCGCTACGCGGCGACGCCGGCCGGCAGCGTCGACTGGTTCAGCTGCGACCTGCCGGGCAACCGCGACCTGCGCAGCTGGACCCGGTACGTCCTGACGCCGGCCGCCGGGTGCTCGGTGCAGCCGCCGTCGATCGTGGCGTCCGGCGGGGCGACCCGGCTGGACCCGGTCTCCGCCTACGACCACCGCTTCACGATCACGAGCAACACGCCCGGCGTCGACCTCGCGCGGACGATCCAGCTCGCCGGCTCGATCACCTACTCGATGCCGGCACACGGCATCGACGAGGCGATCACGAACCTGAAGATCGAGATCGACCGGAGCGGTCAGACCGGCAGCGTCTACGCGAGCGGCCGCAGCGCCGCGCGTAACGGCATCTTCTGCGTCACCGCGCCGGAGACGTACACGGACCAGAAGGTCATGGACCTCGACCTCTCGGGCAGCCCGCTGACCGGCGGCCGCTACATCCGCGTCCCGGCCAAGGTGACCGCCCCGGCAGAGCGCCTCGGCGGCGGCGAGTACGGCGCCGGACAGCCGTGGGGCACATTCACGATCGCCCTGCCCGCGGTCGGATGACGCGCACGCGAGCAGCCGCCGCGGTCGCGCTGGCGCTCGCCGGCGGCTCGCTGCTCCCGTCCGTCGCGACCGGCGCGACCGCGCCTGACGCCCTCACGCTGACCGTGACGTCGAAGACCGACCGCGCGCTGCGCGCCCGCGGGATCACCGTGCAGGCGACCGGGGTCGCCGCCCGCGCCGGACGTCGGTTCACGCTGCCCGCGACGTCGACCACGACGACCGCGCTCCGAGCCGCCGGAGCGCTCCGGCTGAAGACGCGCGAGCGGTCGGTCACGCTCGGCGCGCCGCGGTTGGAGCTCGGCGCCCGTCCGCGCGTGACCGCCGTGCTCGGCGGCCGCCGGGTCACCGTGCTCACGCTCACGGTCGCTCCGCTGAAGACCGCCACGGGGTTCTCGCTCGAGGCGACCGGCGCGAACCTCTCGGCCACGGCCGCGAAGACGATCCAACGCCGCCTGCGGGTGACCAAGGTGCCGCGGGAGGCGTTTGTAACCGTCGCCGCCGCCGGCACGTTCGCCGCTCCCCCGTCCACGCCGGCCACGCCTGCTGCCGGCCCGTGCACGCTCAACACCGCGGCGGGCACGCCGCCCGTGCCCGGCAGCGCCGAGCCCCCGGTGAAGACGCGCCCCGCGGGCGCGCGCACGATCACGTCCGCGACGCTCACGTGGCGCGTGCGCGAGTCGTTCATCCGCTACATCGCCAGCGGCGAGGGCACGACCTCCTCGCGCGGCGCCGCCGGCGCCCCGGCCGAGGCGCTCGAGGGCGCGCCGCCGCTCGTCTACTCGTACCGATTCCCCTTCGCCGAGGGCTGGTGCGATCCGGCCACGGGCGCGGCGCGGATCACCTTCTCGGGCACGGTCGCATTCCGCTACGCCGCGCACGGCATCGACCTCGTTGCCAACGACCCCGAGGTCGAGCTGGACGGTCCCGCCTCGCGCGTGATCTTCCGCATGACCGGCTCCGGCGACACCGCCGGCGGGAACCGGCGGCAGGTAGTGGAGACGCTCGACGTGTCGAAGGCCCTCACCTCCGGCGGCGGCACGACCTTCTCCTACGAGCGGGTCCCCGGGGCCGTGCCGCCGGGCGCCGCCAGCTCCGTCTTCGCCGGCTACTACCTCCCGGGCGAGCCGTTCGGGTGGCTCTCCATCTCGTTCACCACGGACTGATCCCAGTGAAAGGACTCCATTGATCACCCTCAATCGCCGCCTCGCGGCGCTGACCGTCTCCGCGGCCGCGCTGCTCGCCGCCGCCGCTCCCGCCGGCGCGGCGGACTACACGGTCACGGGCGGCAAGCTCGACTGGACGATGGCGAACCAGTTCGACAGCACGAGCGACCCGGTCCGCACGTGGCTCGGCTACGCCACCAACACGGTGGGCGGCGGTGCGGCCAACGGGTACGTCTCCCCCGTCGCCCCGGCGACGCTGACGAACGCGGCCGGGACGGCCGTCGACCTGGTCAACGGCACCAACGTGCGCGGGGTCAACGAGCTCTACAGGCTCAGCTACCCTGTCGCCACGACGGGCAGCACCTACAGCGCCACGACGTTCGGCCCGATCAAGGCCTCGATCGAGCTCGCGGGAACGTTCAAGTTCCAGATCCATGAGGCGCGCGGCTTCAAGCCGATCACGATCGTCAACCCGCAGATCACGATCGACGGCTCGACCGGCACGCTGCGCAGCACGGGCACGAAGGCCGCGACGACCGTCGTGACCTACGACCGCACCGACGTGCAGTTCAACCTCGACCTGAGCAACGCGACCGTCGTCCAGCGCGCGGACGGCACGCGCGCGATCACGGGCATCGTCCCGGTGGCCAACAACCCCGCCACCGTGCTTTCGGGCTTCCCGGCGAACTCGCGCCTGTTCGGCACGATGGCGCTGACGCTCGGCCTCGAGGAGAAGCCACTGCCGGTGACCCAGGCCGCCCCGACCACCGGTCCCGCCGGGCCGGCAGGCCCCGCCGGTCCCGCCGGCCGCGACGCCACGCTCAAGGTCATCCGCCTCGCCAAGGCCGCGTTCGCCACCAAGGCCGAGGTCCACGTCCGCCTGATCGACCGCACGACGAAGAAGTCGATCGCCACCGGCACCGTTCAGGGCCGCACCCTACGCCTGTCCCTCCTCTCCGGCACGAAGCTCAAGGGCACCTACACGCTCAAGCGCACCGCCAAGAAGGCCAAGGGCAAGCTGCAGACCACGATCACCCTGCGTTAGGGTCACCTCACAATCTTGGCGACAGGTGTCTTGATCTTAGGGACACCTGTCGCTAACGTGCCGGGACATGGCCGCTCCCGCCTTCCCGACTGACCACGTTGCCCCGGTCGACGCCTACATGGGTGCTCAGCCGCTGACTCCCGTCGCCCCCTCTCAGACGCGGACCGCCGCCGAGGAGGCGCGCACGCTCGTCGCCCAGGGCAAGATGGCCGCGCTGGCCACGACGAGCGAGGACGGCACCCCGTGGGCGTCCGCGGTCCTCTACGCGGCGCTCGAGGACGGCACGCCGATCCTGTGCCTGTCCACGCTGGCCGAGCACGGCCGCAACCTCACGCGCGAGCCACGCGCGTCGCTGATGATCGGCGAGGCCGAGCCCGCCGGTGACCCGCTCGACAGCGGTCGCGTGACGCTCGCGGGCCGGGTCGAAGCGCTCACGGGCGAGGCCGAGGCCGTCGCGAAGGAGGCCTACAAGGCCGCGTCGCCCGCGTCGGGGCTGTACGGCGGGTTCGGCGACTTCACGTACTACGCGCTGCGCGTGGAGCGCGTGCGCTGGGTCGGCGGCTACGGCCGGATGGACTCCGCGGACGCCGCGAGCTACCACGCGGCGGAGGCCGACCCGACGGCCAAGGGCGCGGCGTACGCGATCAAGCACCTCAACGAGGACCACGCGCAGAACCTGCTGGACATGGCGCGGGCACTCGGCGGCCACCCGGACGCGACCGAGGCCACGTGCTCGGCGATCGACCGGTACGGCCTCAACCTCAACGTCCAGACGCCGCGCGGGTTCACCACCACGCGGATCGCCTTCGCGGAGACCGCGAACCGGGCGGGGGACCTGCGGGGCGCCACGGTCGAGCTCGCCCGCCGCGCCCGCGGCGAGTAGCGCACGCACGCTCGGGAGGGCGGACCGCTTCACGCGCTCCGCCCGACCGCCTAGCATTTCGGCGCGATGCCACAGATCGACGCGCCCACCGTCGCCGAGCACCGCGCGCAGCAGCGCGAGGCGCTGTTGGACGCCGCGGAGCAGATCCTCATGGAGGAGGGTCATGCCGCGCTCACGTTCGGGCGCCTCGGCGACCGGACGGGCCTGGCGCGCAACTCGATCTACCGCTACTTCAGCTCCCGCGACGACCTGATCGCGGCGCTGTGCGAGCGTGACATGCCGCGCTGGCTGAAGGACCTGCGGTCGGCGATGGACGACGCCCCGGACGCGGACGCGCGCATCGAGGCGTTCGTCGCGACGCAGCTGCGGCTGGTCGTCGCCGGCGCGCACCGGCTCGCGCAGCTGCTCGGGGACGCGCCGCTCGGGCCCGCGGTCCGCGCGCGCATCAACGCGCTCGCCTACCGCCCGGCGGCGCTGCTGGTCGACGAGCTCAAGCTCAAGGGCGACCCGGACGCCGAGCTGGCCGCCCAGCTCGTGCAGGGCGTGGTGAACGCGGGCGTGCGGCTGCTGCACACGGCGTCGATCCACGAGGTCGAGCCGCTGACGGTGACGCTCGCGCAGACGCTCGTCCGCTCGCGCGCCGCCACCCCGTGAGCCTCGGCTTCGCCGACCTGCCGGCCCGCATCGACGCGCTGGCGGCCGAGCACGACCAGCTCGGCGTCGTGCTGCTGGACGCGTTCGGCTGGGCGTTCGTGCAACGCCACGCCGACCATCCGCTCCTGCATCGGCTCGAGATCGAGCCGATGCGCTCGCAGTTCCCGTCGACCACGACCGCGCACCTGACGACGCTCTACAGCGGCCTGCCCGTCGGCGAGCACGGCCTCTACGAGTGGCGCTGCTTCGAGCCGCTCGTCGGTGACGTCGTGCGGCCGCTGCGGTTCGCGTTCGCCGATCGCGACGAGCCGCTGCCGATCGCGCCGCGAGCGCTGTTCCCGTGGCCGAGCCGCTGCGCGGGCGCCACCGTCCTGCAGCCGGCCGCGATCGCGGACACGCCTTACGGATCGGCCGCCTTCGCCGGAGCGACCGTCGTCGGGTTCGAGCACCTGGCCGACGGCGTGGCGCAGCTGCGGTCGACGCCGGGCGTCTCCTACCTGTACTGGGACGCGATCGACGCCACCGGCCACCGGGAGGGCCCGTCGAGCCAAGCGTTCGTGGACGCGTCGCTGCACGCGCTCGACGCGCTCGCGGCCGTCGACACACCGCTGCTGGTCACCGCCGACCACGGCCAGCTGGACGTCCACACGACGGACAGCCTGGACCTGTTCTGGCCGGAGCTGACAGAGCACCTCACGCGCCCGCCCGCCGGCTCCGCGCGTGACCTGTTCCTGCACGTCGACGAGCCGGAGCGGGTCGTCGAGGAGCTGCAGCGGCGGCTCGAGCACCGTGCCGAGGTCCGTCTCGCGCACGAGCTGTTCACCCACGTCGGCCCGCGGTTGCGTGAGCGCCTCGCGGACGTGTGCGTGCTGCCGGCCCCCGGCCGCATGGTCGGCCTGACGAGCGCGCCCAGCCCGGAGCGCCGCTTCAAGGGCCACCACGGCGGGCTCACGGCCGCCGAGTCGGAGACCTGGATCGGGATCCAGGCATGATCTGACCATGGAGACCGGCGTCAGCTACGCGAAGCTCGATCCCGACCACCCCGAGCGCTTCCTGTCCTTGCGACGGGAGCTGGGCGTCACCACGATCGGCATCAACCAGATCCGCCTGCGGCCCGGCCAGCGCGGGCGCATCCACCTGCATCACCACCAGGAGGAGGTGTTCCTCGTCCTGGCCGGCACGCTCACCCTCGGCGTCGAGGGCGAGGAGCGCGTCCTCACGCAAGGGGAGCTGGCCCGCGTGGCGCCGGGCGTCAAGCGCCAGCTCGTCAACCGCGACCCGAACGCCGACGTCCTCATCCTCGCCCTCGGAGGCGCGAACGAGCACGTCGGCCGCGACGGCGAGGCGTTCACCTCCTGGGACCAGGAGACGGGCGCCCCGCCGCAGGAAGTGCCCCTGCCGGAGGACGAGGCGTTGTAGCTAGCGCTCCACCGCCTGCATCATCGCGCCTTGGTAGCGGTCACCGGCGGCCTCGCCGAGCGCGTCGAGCTGCGCCAGCACGTCCGCGGGCACGTTCACGTCGGCCGCGGCGGTGTTCTCCTCCAGGTACTTGACGCGCTTGGTGCCCGGGATCGGGACGACGTCGTCGCCCTGGGCGAGCAGCCACGCGAGCGCGAGCTGCACCGGTGAGCAGCCGGCCTGCTCGGCCAGGTCGCGCATCTTCTGGACGAGCGCCAGGTTGTGCTCGAGGTTCTCGCCCTGCCAGCGCGGGTTGTTGCGGCGGAAGTCGTCGGGCGCGAGCGACTCGGTGCTCGTCAGAGCGCCCGCCAGCAGCCCGCGGCCGAGCGGCGAGTACGGCACCAGCCCGACGCCCAGCTCGCGCGCGACCGGGACGATCTCTGCCTCCAGGCCGCGCGTGAACAGCGACCACTCGCTCTGCAGCGCCGCGATCGGGTGCACGGTCGTCGCCGCGCGCAACGTCTCCGCGCTCACCTCGCTCAGGCCCAGGTGACGGACCTTGCCCGCCTGCACCTGCTCGGCCATCACGCCGACGCTCTCCTCGATCGGCACGTCGGGGTCGCGGCGGTGCATGTAGTAGAGGTCGATGTAGTCCGTGCCCAGCCGCCGCAGCGAGTCGTCGACGGCCTGCCGGATCCAGTCCGGCGAGTTGTCGATGAAGCGGTTGCCGTCGGCGTCGGTGCGGTTGGCGAACTTCGTGGCGATCACGAAGTCGTCGCGCCGTCCGGCCACCGCGCGCCCGACCAGCTCCTCGTTGACGCCTGCGCCGTAGATGTCGGCGGTGTCCAGGAATGTCACGCCGAGCTCCAGCGCGCGGTGGATGGTGCGGATCGACTCGTCGTCGTCGCCCGGCCCGTAGGCGAACGACATGCCCATGCAGCCGAGCCCGAGCTCGGAGACGGTCAGGGCGCCCAGGGTGCGTTGCTCCAGCATGCCCTGGGCCTACCCCATTCCGAGGCTCAGACCGCGGCGCGCCCGCCGTCGGCGGCGAAGGTCGCGCCGGTGACGTAGCTGGCCCGCGGTGAGGCGACGAACGCGACGACGCGCGCGATCTCCTCGACCCGCGCCGGCCGCTTGAGCGGGACGGTCGCGCTGACCTGACCGGCGCCGTCCGCGCCCATCGCCGCGAGCGTGCCCTCGGTCGGCGTGGGCCCGGGCGAGACGGCGTTCACCCGCACGTCCTGATCGGCGAACTCCGCCGCCCAGGAACGGGTGGCGGCCGCCATCGCCGCCTTGGACGCGCCGTACGCCGCCGCGCCGACCATCCCGATCTCGGCGGCCATCGTCGTGACGTTGATGATGCTGCCGCCCCCGCGGGCCGCCATCTTGGGCGCGAGTGCCGCCGTGAGGAAGAACGGCCCGCGCACGTTGACGTCGAACATCGTCTCGAAGGACGCCACGTCCTGGTCGGCGGTCGGCGCGAAGCCGAACACGCCGGCGTTGTTGACGAGCACGTCCGCGTCCGCGGCCGCGTCGGCCAACTGCGCGACCGAGCCGAGGTCGCCGAGATCGGCGGCCACGAACCGCGCGCGCCCGCCCTCCGCCTCGATCGCCGCGACGGTCGCCTCGCCGCGGTCGGCGTCGCGCCCGGACACGATCACGCTCGCGCCGTCACGGGCGAGCTCGAGCGCGATCGCGCGGCCGATGCCCGAGGTCGCGCCGGTGACGAGCGCGGTCTTGCCGTTGAGGTCCATGCCAACTCCTAGATAGAACGGTCGGTCTGGACGCTAGCACGTCGGATAGACCGGTCGGTCTAGACTGTGATCTATGGACCGCCCCGCACCCCGCGACCGCCTGCTCGAAGCGGCCGACGAGCTCTTCTACGAGGAGGGCATCTGCTCCGTGGGCGTGGACCGCATCCTCAAGCGCGCCGACGTGGCGCGCGCGTCGCTCTACACCACCTACGGGTCCAAGGACGAGCTCGTCCGCGCCTACCTGCAGCGGCGCAGCGACGCATGGCAGGCCTATGTCGCGGAGGTGCTCCCCGAGCGCTGGAGCGCACCCGCTGAGCGGATCGTCGGGATCTTCGCCCTCCTGACGGAGTGGTTCATGGCTCCGGGCTACAACGGCTGCCCGTTCATCAACGCCAGCGCCGAGACCAGCTCGCAGGCGGCCGTCGAGGAGGTCCGCGACCGCCACCGCGCCTGGGTGCGGTCGCTGTTCGAGGGCCTCGGACGCGAAGCGGGCGTGCGTGACCCGGGCGCGCTGTCGGAGCAGCTGGTGCTGCTCTACGACGGGTCGATGGTCGGCGCGCAGCTCGACCGCAGCCCGGCGCCGGGCGCGGCCGCCCAGGCGGCGGCCGCGGCCCTGCTGAGCGCCGGTTAGAGCGAGTCGCGCACGTCGACGAACGCCGCGATCGCGCGGTCGATGTCGTCGGACGAGTGCGCCGCGGACATCTGGGTGCGGATGCGGGCCTGCTCGCGCGGGACGACCGGGAACGAGAAGGCGATCACGTACACGCCGCGCTCGAGCATCGCGTCGGCGGTGCGGCCGGCCAGCACCGCGTCGCCGAACATCACGGGTGCGATCGGGTGGTCGCCCGGCAGGACGTCGAAGCCGAGCTCGGTCATGCGGGAGCGGAAGCGCTCGGTGTTGGCGCGCAGCTTCGCGCGCAGCTCGCCGCCGCTCTCGAGCAGCTCGAACGCCTTCAGCGAAGCGGCGACGATCGGCGGGGCGAGCGTGTTGGAGAACAGGTAGGGCCGCGAGCGCTGGCGCAGCAGCGCGACGATCTCGGCCTTGCCGCTCGTGTAGCCGCCCGACGCGCCGCCGAGGGCCTTGCCGAGCGTGCCGGTGATGATGTCCACGCGGTCCATCACGCCCTTGAGCTCCGGCGTGCCGCGCCCGCCCTCGCCGACGAAGCCGACGGCGTGCGAGTCGTCGACCATGACCATGGCGTCGTAGCGCTCGGCCAGGTCGCAGATCTCGTCGAGCTTGGCCACGTAGCCGTCCATGGAGAAGACGCCGTCCGTGGCGATCAGCCGCCGACGGGCGCCCTGGGAGGCCTTCAGGTGCGCCTCGAGCTCGTCCATGTCGGAGTTCGCGTAGCGGTAGCGCTGGGCCTTGCAGAGGCGGATGCCGTCGATGATCGACGCGTGGTTGAGCGCGTCGGAGATGACCGCGTCCTCGGGGCCGAGGATCGTCTCGAAGAGGCCGCCGTTGGCGTCGAAGCAGGAGCCGTAGAGGATCGTGTCCTCAGTGCCGAGGAAGCCGGAGATCTTCGCCTCGAGCTCCTTGTGGATCTCCTGCGTGCCGCAGATGAACCGCACGGAGGCCATGCCGAAGCCCCAGCGGTCCAGCGCCGCCTGCGCCGCCTCGACCAGCGCCGGATGGTCGGCCAGCCCGAGGTAGTTGTTCGCGCAGAGGTTGAGGACGCTGTCGCCCTCGACCGCGACGTTGGCCTGCTGCGGGGTCTGGATGATCCGCTCGGCCTTGAACAGGCCCGCCGCGCGGATCTCGTCGAGCTCACCCGCGAGCTGCTCACGTACCGAGTACATCGCCTAGTCCCTCCAGTGCAGGATGACCTTGCCCGCCTCGCCGCTCGCCGCCGTGGCGAACGCCTCCTCGTGGTCGGACGCCGCGAAGTGGTGGGTGATCACGGGCGAGATGTCGAGCCCGCTCTGGACCATCACCGTCATCGCGTACCACGTCTCGTACATCTCGCGGCCGTAGATGCCCTTGATCGTGAGCATGTTGAACACGACCTGGTTCCAGTCGATCGCGAACTCCTCCGGCGGGATGCCGAGCAGCGCCAGCTTCCCGCCGTGCGACATGTTGGCGATCATCTCGCGCAGCGCGCTGGCGTTGCCCGACATCTCGAGGCCGACGTCGAAGCCCTCCTCCATGCCGAGCTCGCGCTGGACGTCCTCGAGCTTCTCGCTGCGCACGTCGACGGCGCGCGTGACGCCCATCTTCCGCGCCAGGTCCAGCCGGTGCGGGTTGACGTCGGTGATCACGACGTGGCGCGCGCCCGCGTGGCGGACGACCGCGGCGGCCATCGCGCCGATCGGCCCGGCACCGGTGATCAGCACGTCCTCGCCGAGCACCGGGAACGCCAGCGCCGTGTGCACCGCGTTGCCGAACGGGTCGAAGATCGAGGCGACGTCGCGATCGATGCTGCGACCGTGATGCCAGACGTTCGTCATCGGCAGCGCGATGTACTCGGCGAACGCGCCCGTCCGCGACACGCCGATGCCCTCGGTGTGCGCGCACAGGTGGCGCCGGCCCGCCATGCAGTTGCGGCAGCGCCCGCAGACGAGGTGGCCCTCCCCGGACACGAGGTCACCGGGCTGGAAGCCGGTGACGTTGTCCCCGACGGCGACGACGTCGCCCACGAACTCGTGGCCGATCACCAGCCCGACCGGGATCGTCTTCTGGGCCCAGGCGTCCCAGTTGGAGATGTGCAGGTCCGTGCCGCAGATCCCGGCACGGTCGACGCGGATGAGCACGTCGTTGATCCCGATCTCGGGCTCGGGTACGTCCTGGAGCCAGAGACCGGGCTCGGCGTGGGCTTTCACAAGTGCGCGCATAGAGCGGCGACGACACTAGTAGGTAGGGTCCAGGCGTGGGCGATCTGGGCTTCGCTTCGGCCGTGGAGATCTCTGCGCTCGTGCGCAGCGGACAGGCGACCGCGCGGGAGGTCACCGAGGACGCGCTGCGCCGGATCGAGGCCGCCAACCCCACGCTGAACGCCTTCACGGCCGTCGAGGCCGAGCGGGCGCTCGCCGCGGCGGACCGGGTGCGGCCGGGCGACGCGCAGCCGTTCGCCGGCGTGCCGATCGCGGTCAAGGGCAACGTGCCGGTGGAGGGGTATCCGCTCAGCAACGGCTCCCGGCTGCTCGCCGGCTTCCGGCCCGACCACTCCGCCTACCTGGTGCAGCGGCTGCGGGAGGCGGGCTTCGTGATCGTCGGTATCACGAACCTGCCGGAGTTCGGGATCCTGCCCACCACCGAGCCGCGCTTCGGCGGCCCGACCCGCAACCCGTGGGACCTCGACCGCACGCCCGGCGGGTCCAGCGGCGGGTCGGCGGCGGCGGTCGCGGCCGGGCTCGTCCCGATCGGCCACGGCAACGACGGGGGCGGCTCGCTGCGGATCCCCGCGGCCTGCTGCGGGCTCGTGGGGCTGAAGCCGAGCCGCGGCCGGGTGTCGGTGGGCCCGGACATGGGCGAGTCGTTCCTGGCCGCCAACGGCGTGCTCACGCGCACGGTCGCCGACACCGCGCACGCGCTGGACGTGATCAGCGGCTACGAGGTCGGCGACGCCAACTGGGCGCCGAAGCCGCCCGAGCCGTACGCGACCGCCCTGCGGCGCGACCCGGGCAAGCTGCGGATCGCGGTGACCGCCGCGAACCCGCTCGGCGTGACGCCGCCGCCCGACGCGCTGGCCGGCGTGCGGATCGCCGCGGAGATCCTGCAGGGCGTCGGGCACGAGGTCGAGGAGGTCACGCCGCCGTTCCCGCCCGCCGAGGTGCTGGAGGCGTTCATCAACGTCTTCGGCCCGGCGATCGCGCTGGGCATCCAGGCGGCGGTGCGGCTCGCCGGCCACGAGCCGGGCGAGGACGAGATCGAGCCGCTCTCACGCGCGCTGCTGGACCGCGCGCGCACCACACCCGCCGTCGCCTATCTGACCACGCAGGCGCAGCTGCAGGCCCTGGCGCGGCGGCTGGTCGCCTTCTTCGCCGACTACGACGCTCTGCTCACCCCGGCGCTCGGCGAGCGGCCGCTGGCGATCGGCGAGTGCCACGGCTGCGGCGAGGACCCGCTGGCCGACCTCGCGCGCTCCGGCCGGTTCACGCCCTACACGTCGTTGTTCAACGTCACCGGCCAGCCGGCGATCGCCGTGCCGGTCGGCATGGGCGCCGACGGCCTGCCGACCGCCGTGCAGCTCATCGGCCGGCCGCTGGCCGAGGATCGGCTGCTGCAGCTGGCACGGCAGCTTGAGTACGCGAATCCCTGGGCGCACCTAAGACCTCCGACATCCGCCGGGGGCTGATGCCGAGGGCACGGGCGTCCTCGGTGCCGCGCGCGGAGAGCATCTCCACCGCCAGCAGCTGCGCCTCGTCCCAGGTGATCAGCGACGTCGGGCCGGCGAGCGTCTCCTCGGCGCGCAGCGCGGCCCGCAGACCCACCAGCGGCAGCGGGAGCGGCCGCCGGCGGCGGCCGGCCGCCGCCAGCACGAGCCGCACGACCTCGCGCTGCGACAGGACGTCGGGGCCGGCGAGCTCGAAGCGGCGATGGCCCTCGGGTGCGTCCAGCGCGGCGAGCACCGCGTCGGCCATGTCCTCGACCCAGATCGGCTGGGTGCGCGCGATCCCGCGGCCGACCAGCGGCACCGCGGGCAGGTAGCCCAGCCGCTCGATCCACAGCAGGTGGCGATCGCCGGGCGCGTAGATGAGCGAGTGCGCGAGCGTCGTGGTCGGGATGCCCGCCTCCTCCACCACCGCCGCGGCGAGCGCCTTCGCGCGCTGCATCCGCATCGGGTGGTGCGGGGTGGCCCCGAGCGGCGTGATCCAGACGAAGTGCTTCGCGCCCACGCGCTCGGCCGCCTGCAGCAGCCGGAACGTGGCGAGGCCGTTGAGCTCCTCGACGGACGCGCGCGCCTGGTCGCGCGCGCCGCCCGCGAGATGCACGACCGTGTCGACACCGCGCAGCGCATTGCGCCACGAGGACGGATCGGCCAGATCTCCGATCGCCAATTGGACCCTTACGCGCTCCGGCCCCAGACGGCGCGGATCCCGCACCAGACAACGGACGGGGACGCCTCGCGCGACCAGCCGGCGCACGACCGGATGACCCAGCAGTCCTGTGGCACCTGTCAGAAGAAGCAACTCGATCCTCAGCCTATGCGACCATTGACGCCATGGCCTACGTGATCGCCGAGCCCTGCATTGGAACCAAGGACAACTCCTGCGTCGAGGTCTGCCCCGTCGACTGCATCCACCCGACGCCCGACGAGCCGGACTACGACAAGGTCGAGATGCTGTTCATCGACCCGGACGAGTGCATCGACTGCGACGCCTGCGTCGAAGCGTGCCCGGTAGACGCGTGCTTCGCTGAAGACCAGCTGCCGGAGGAGTGGGCCTCCTTCGCTGAGCGCAACGCCGCCTACTTTGCCGGTCGCTGAGTCGGTCACCGTCCTCGACGAGCTTCACGCCCGCGGCCTCCTCGAAGCATGCACCGACGAGGAGGCGCTCCGCGCGCGTCTCGCTGAAGGGCCGCTCCGGCTCTACTGCGGGTTCGATCCGACGGCGTCCAGCCTGCATGTAGGCCACCTGCAAGGGCTGGCGGTGCTGCGCCTGTTCGCGCGCTTCGGCCACCGGCCGATCGCGCTCGTGGGCGGGTTCACCGGCATGGTCGGGGACCCGTCGGGCAAGAGCGCCGAGCGCAACCTGCTCGGCGAGGAGGAGCTGGACCGCAACCGCGCGGCCCTCTACGAGCAGATGTCGCGTCTGCTCGACGGCGCCGACCCGATCATGACCGACAACCGCGAGTGGTGGCTGGGGATCTCCGCCCTGGAGCTGCTGCGGGAGATCGGCAAGCTCGTGTCGGTCCCGGACATGCTCAACCGCACGTCGGTCCGCACGCGGCTGGCGTCGGAGGCGGGGCTCTCCTACACCGAGTTCAGCTACCAGATCCTCCAGGCCTACGACTTCGTGCACCTGCGCCGCGCGCAGGACTGCGAGCTGCAGGTCGGTGGCTCCGACCAGTACGGCAACATCACGGCCGGCACGGACATGATCCGCAAGCGCGGGCTCAACCGCGCCTTCGGGCTCGTGTGGCCGCTGATGACCAAGGCCGACGGCACCAAGTTCGGCAAGACCGAGGGCGGCAGCGTCTGGCTCGATCCCGAGCGCACGTCGCCGTACGCGTTCCACCAGTTCTGGCTCAACAGCGCCGACGACGACGTCCGCTCGCTGCTGCTGAAGTTCACCGAGCTGCCCGTGGACGAGGTCGACGCGCTGATGGCGCAGCACGAGCAGAACCGGGGCGCGCGGATCCCGCAGGCCCGGCTCGCCGACGAGCTGACCACCTGGGTGCATGGCCCGGAGGCCACCGAGGCGGCCAACCGCGCTCGCGCCGCGCTGTTCAGCGGCAACCTCGAGGAGCGCGACCTCGACGTCCTGGACGGCGAGATCCCGACCTTCCGCTTCACGCGCGCCGAGCTGGCCGAGAAGAACACGGCCGGGCTGCTGCAGGCCGCCGGGCTCGTCTCGAGCTACTCCGAGGGCCGGCGCACGGTCGAGTCGGGCGGCGCCTACGTCAACGGCGAGCGCGCCGAAGCCGAGCTGGACGTCGCCGACGCGACGTTCCTGCTCCTGCGCCGCGGCCGGCGCAACCACGCGCTCGTCCGCATCGAAGGCTGACGAGGCGGCGGCACACGCCGCCGCCTCGCGAAGCTCGTCCTAGCCGGCCATCGGCAGGGACATGCCGACCGGCTGCGGCGGGCCGGCCTGCACGACCTGGAGCGCGGGGGCGGGCTCGTTCGGCAGCGTCGGCAGCGCGATCGGCTTGGCCGGCGCGAGGGCGATCAGACCCTGGGCGGCGTGGCGGATGGCCTGCGCCGCGGCGTCGTCGGGGTCGACGGCCACGAGCGGGATGCCGGCGTCCGCGTGGGCGCGCAGCGGCATCGTCAGCGGCACCTGGCCGATCAGCGGCACGTCGAGCTCGTCGGCCAGGTTCTGGCCGCCGCCCTCGCCGAAGATCGGGTAGAACGCGCCGTCCGGCGCGGTGAACCCGGACATGTTCTCGATCACGGAGCTGATCGTCAGGTCGACCTTGTCGGCCATCTGGGCGGCGCGGCGCGCGACCTTCTGGGCGGCGTCCTGCGGCGTCGTGACGATCATGAACGTGGCCTGCGGCAGCAGCTGCGACAGCGTCATCGACACGTCGCCGGTGCCCGGCGGCAGGTCGATCAGCAGGTAGTCCAGCTCGCCCCAGGCGACGTCGTCGAGGAACTGCGTGAGCGCCTTGTGCAGCATCGGGCCGCGCCACACGACCGCCTCGTCCTCCTTGAGGAAGAAGCCGATCGAGATGACCTTCAGCCCGTGCGCCTCCAGCGGGAGGATCTTGCGCTCGGGAGAGACCTTCGGGCGCTGGCCGCCGAGGCCGAGCATGCGCGGGATGCTGTAGCCCCACACGTCCGCGTCCAGGACGCCGACCTTCTTGCCCTCGGCCTGCAGCGCGGCGGCGAGGTTGACGGTCAGCGTGGACTTGCCGACCCCACCCTTGCCCGAGCCGATGCAGACGACGTTCGCGACCTGCGCGAGCGCGCCCTCGGGAAGCCCCGCGGCGCGGCCCAGCGTGCGCTGGAGGCCCTGCTTCTCGGCGTCGGACAGCACGTCGAAGCCGACGTTGACGGCGGTGACGCCTTCAACGGCCTTGACGGCGGTGGCCACTCCGGTCTGGAAGTGGCCCTTGATCGGGCAGCCGGGGGTCGTCAGCGAGACCGTGACGTTCACGGCACCGGAGTCGGCGATGTCGACCGACCGGACCATCCCGAGCGTGACGATGTCCTTGTGGAGCTCGGGATCGATGACGACCTTAAGCGCCTCGAGGATCTGGTCTCTCGTGGGCATGCCCACCATTTTGGCAGCCTCGGCTACGCGGCTGCGAGGGGACGCCGGCTGGAGAGCCGCGCGAGCATCTGCTGACGCTGCGTAAGCGCCTTCTCCGGCGTAAGTCCGAGCGTCGCCGCCATCTCCGCCTCCGACACCCCGTGGGCGAGCATGCCGAGGATCGCGAGCTCGGGCGGGTCGAGCCGCTCGCCGAGCGCCCGCAGCGCGCGCGGGTCCAGCGCCGGGCGCAGCTCACCGCGGAGCACCGCGGTGAGCGCGCGCGGCGACGCGGACTTCGCGAGCACGGCGTAAGCGCCGGCGATCGCCGCCCGTACCCCCAGTGCAGCATCGGCGAAGGCGCTGTAGATGACGACGCGTGGCGGCTCGGGGAGCGCGCGCGTGCGCAGGCACAGCGAGAGGCCGTCGTCGTCGGGCAGGTGCAGGTCCACGAGCGCGACGGCCGGACGCAGGTCCGCGATCGCCTCGAAGCCCTCGCGCGCCGTGGCGGCGGTCGCGACCACCCGCAGGCCGTCCTCGGAGTCGAGCAGCCCGCGCAGCCCGGTGCGGACGGCGGGATGGTCGTCGACGATCACGAGATCCAGCATCCGCCGATGATCGCGGCGGCCGGAAGCGCTGCCTATCCGGGATGCCCCTGATCTGGGGGCTAGGGCTCCACCAATCCGCGCCGGATGGCGTAGCGCACGAGCTCGACGCGGTCGCGCATGCCGAGCTTGGCGAGGATGTTCGTGCGGTGGCGTTCCACCGTCTTCTCGCTCAGCACCAGCTCGGCGGCGATCTCGCGGGTCGTTCGGGCCTCGGCGATCAGCTTCACGATCTCGACCTCGCGCGGGGTGAGCGGGTCGTCGGGCGGCGTCTCCCCGCGGCGCGCGCGGTCGATGAAGTCGCGCATCAGCGCGCGGACCGCGCCGGGGTAGAGGAACGGCTCGCCGCGCATCGTGGCGCGGCAGGCCTCGACGAGGTCACGGTCGGCGACGCTCTTGAGCACGTAGCCGGAGGCGCCCGCGCGCAGCGCCTCGAACAGGTACTGCTCGTTGTCGTGCATGCTCAGGATCAGCACACGCAGGCCCTCGCGGCGGTTCGTCAGCTCCCGGGCGGCCTGCAGGCCGGTCATCCGCGGCATGGAGATGTCCAGCACGGCGAGGTCGACGTCGTCCTGAAGGCCGCGCTCGACCGCCTCCGCGCCGTCGCCGACCTCCGCGACCACGCGCAGGTCGGGTTCCCCCTCGAGCACGAGGCGGAGGCCGCGACGGACCACGGCGTGGTCGTCGGCGAGCATGATCCGGGTCTGCAACGTCATGGTGTGGGGAGCTCCAGGGTGACGCGTGCGCCGCCGAGCGGACTCCGCGTGAGCTTCAAAGTGCCGCCGACGAGGACCGCGCGCTCGCGCATCCCGAGCACGCCGCTGCCCTCGTGGGCGTTCGCCGGCAGCCCGCTGCCGTCGTCGTCGACCTCCAGCCGCGCACGCTCCAACCGAACCTCGGCGCGCTTCGCGCCGGCGTGGCGCGCGACGTTGGTCAGGGCCTCCTGGGCGACCCGGTAGATCACGAGCTCCTCGTCGGCGCCGAACTCCAGGCCCGGCTGCACGTGCACCTCGACGCGCAGCTCGGAGTGCTCGGCCACGCGCTCGCCAAGGACCAGCAGCGCACTGGCGAGGCCGAGGTCGTCGAGCGCCTCCGGCCGGAGCCGGCGCGCGATCCGGCGGATCTCCTCCAGGCTCTCGCGCGCGGTCTCCTGCGCCTCCACCACGCGTGGGCGGGCGGCGTCGTCCACGTCGCGGACCACGCGCCCGAGCTGCAGGACCACGCCTGTGAGGCTCTGGCCGACGCCGTCGTGGAGCTCCTGGGCCACGCGCAGGCGCTCGCCCTCCTGCGCCGCGAGCGCGCGCCCGACGCTCGCGCGGCGCTCGTCCTCGAGCCGGTCGAGCATGTCGTTGAAGGCGTCCGCGAGCTCGGTCGCCTCCGAGTCCCCGCCGGCGACCTGGAGACGCAGGCCCGGCTCGAGCGGGTTGATCCGGCGCGCGAAGCCGGTCAGCTCGCGCAGCGGCCCGAGGGCGCGGCGCAGGAGCAGCAGGTTGATCGCCAGCATCGAGACGAGGCTGCCGCCGAAGATCGCCAGCTCGCGCAACGCGATGTCGGTCCCGCTCGGGGCGAACACGAGCGCGGTGATGGCGCACGCGGCGGCGAGCACGACGGCGTTGCCGATGGCCACGCGCCAGAAGAGGGCGGGACCGCGCGAACGAGGGGACACGGCTCCCAGTCTGACGGCAACGGGAGGGACGGAGTCGGGCGCCACCGGCACGCTAACCGAAGCGTGCTCGAGGGGGTCTGGCCGCGGGCACGCCGCCAGTGAAACGGCTAGCGATGCCGGTGGGCCCTACGTCCATGTCGCACTGGGAATACTCACACGTCCGTCTCATTCGTGCCATGGGGGGAACCCTGCATATGGGGTCGGGGGTGACCCGCTAAACGGGACCTAAGGCGTCCACTTGACCCCCGTCAGCTCCCCGGAGACCGCCCAGACCCGTTCGGCCTCGGCGACGTCGGTGAGCGGCGGGTACGGCTTCTGCTCGGCGGGCGCCCCGCTGGCGTGCTGGAAGCCGCCGGGACCGTAGAAGCGGCCGCCCTCGGCGCGCGGATCGGTCGCGGCGTACAGCGCGGGCAGGGCGCCTTCGGCGGCGGTCTGGGCGAACGGCAGGCGGCTCGTGGCGAGCCAGCGGATGACGCGGACGGCCCGCGTGTCCTCGGCGCGGCCCATGGCGGGCTGCGAGGCGAGCAGGTTGGTGGCCGAGATGCCCGGGTGCGAGACGTTGCTCGCCAGCCCCCACCCGCGCTCGCGGCTCAGCCGGTCCAGGTGCAGGCCGAAGAGCGAGACCGCGAGCTTGGAGCTCGCGTACGCCTTCTGGGCGTCGTAGCCCTGCTGCCACTGCAGGTCGTCCCAGTGCACCGCGGCGCGGCGGACGGCGACGCTGGACTGCGTGGTGACGCGGGCCCCGCGCAGCAACGGGAGCAGGCGGCCGACGAGCGCGAAGTGCCCGAGGTGGTTCGTCGCGAGCTGGAGCTCGAAGCCGTCCTCGGTGACGCGCCGCTCGGGCGGCGTCATCACGCCCGCGTTGTTGATCAGCAGGTCGAGCGGCCGGCCTTCGGCCAGCAGCTCGGTCGCCAGGCGCCGGACAGAGGCCTGCGAGGCGAGGTCGAGCTCGCGCACGTCGAGGGTGGCGCCGGGCGCGGCCGCGCGGATGCGGTCGGCCGCGGCGATGCCCTTGGCCCGGTTGCGGACGGGCATCAGCACGTCGGCGCCGGCGCGGGCGAGGCGCTCGGCGACGATCAGGCCGACGCCGTCGCTGGCGCCGGTGACGAGCGCGCGTGTGCCGCTCAGGTCGGGGACGGTGATGTCGACGGGGGTGCGAGGCATGCGACGAGCGTCGCGGACCGCGCGCCCCGGTTGAAGAGAGCGCCGATCCACGGATCGACGCTCCCTGGATCAGGCGAACTGCTGCGTGCCGATCACCGACAGCAGCTGGAGCTTCTCGTAGTCCTCGGTCCCCGGCGTGGCGGTGTAGACGAGCAGCAGCTGCCCCTCGTCGGCGGCGATCAGCTCCTGGCAATGCAGCTCCAGAGGGCCGACGCGCGGGTGCACGAAGCGCTTGCGCTCGGTGAACTCGACGGCGACCTCGTGCTCGGCCCACAGGGCCACGAACTCGGCGCTGCGGGCCCGTACCTGCTCGACGAGGTCGGCGGCCTTGACGTCGGACGGGTCGCGGGCGAGGACGCCGCGCGCGTAGGCGACGTACACGCGCGAGTGGTGCAGGTGCTCCTCGGGCGGGTACAGCGCGCGTTCGGACGGGTCCGTGAACCACCGATACAGCAGGCTCCGCGCCGGGCCGGTGAAGCGCGTCTGGTCGCCGACGAGCGCGACCGCGAGCGGGTTCTGCACCAACGTCTCGCCCAGGTCCGACACCACCTGGGCGGGCGCGTCGATCCGGTCGAGCACGCGCATCAGCGCCGGGTTCACGTGATCGGTGCGCCGCGCCCGTGGCCCCGGCGTGTGGCCGGCGAGCCGGAACAGGTGGTCGCGCTCGTCCTGGCTGAGCCGCAGGGCCCGCGCGAGCGCCGCCAGCATCGGCTCTGACGGCTGCGGCCCGCGCTGCTGCTCCAGCCGCGCGTAGTAGTCCGTCGACATGTGCGCGAGCATCGCCACCTCCTCGCGTCGCAGCCCCTTCGTCCGCCGGCGTGGCCCGGTCCCGAACCCCACGTCGTCGGGTTGCAGCCGCTCGCGCCGCAGGCGCAGGAAGTCGGCGAGTTGCGCGCGGTCCGTCATCGCCCGCAAGTATCGACGCGCGCGGACCACGCATCCAGGGATCGTCGGTCCTCCTTAAACACCACCGCCGCCCCACAAGGGGACGGCGGCTGAGGGAGGAGAGGGTGCTACACCCACTGGTGGACCCAGTGAGTCCCGCCGACGGGATATGAGGTCGGCAGGCTTACCCGCGGGCCGCACCCTCTCCGGTGCGGGCGGGGGAAACCGGTGCTACACGAGCGCCGTGACGCGCTCCCTGGCGATCGTGCCCACGCGCGTGGCGGTGGCGAGGCCGACCTGGGCGACGCCCTCGACGCGCGAGGAGACGCCTGCGAGCTGCTCGGTGACGACGTTGCTGCGGCGCTCGGCGTCACGCTCGACGGCGTTGCGGTTGCGGCGGACCGTGCGCTCGAGGCGCGTGCGGGCCTTCTTGACGTCGCGCTCGAGGCCGTTGCGGGCCTTGGCGCCGCGGCGCTCGTAGCGGCCCTGGAGCTTGTTCAGCTCACGGCCGGCCGCCTTGCGCGTGCCGAAGGTGTCGACGATCGTGGTGGCGGCGCCGACGACGCGGTCGCGCGCCTCCAGCGTGGCGCCGATGTAGGTGAGCGCGGCGCGCTCGGCGAGCGACTTGCCCTGCTCGGCCGTGATGCGCGCGGCGCGGGCCTGCGCGGAGGCGGCCTCACGCGTCTCGTTGGCGGCCTGCGTGCGGACGCGACGACCCGTCGTGCGCGACGGCGTGGTGGCCGTGGCGCGGCGCGCGGCGGGCTTGCGCTTGGCGGCAGCGGGCTTGCGCTTGGCAGCCGCCGGCTTCTTCGCCGTCGACGTCGTGGTGGAAGTG
The DNA here is from genome assembly GCF_003633755.1 of Solirubrobacter pauli. Lineage (GTDB taxonomy): Bacteria > Actinomycetota > Thermoleophilia > Solirubrobacterales > Solirubrobacteraceae > Solirubrobacter > Solirubrobacter pauli. The sequence continues at coordinate 2,611,376 of NZ_RBIL01000001.1, read as the reverse complement.
GAGGTGGTGTTCTCGGCCATTAGGACGATCCCCTGTCCTTTCCTGCTCGGAGTCTTAAGACTATGTTCGCCTCGCTCGATGCGGCCGAACATATGTACGTAAACCGAAGCCCTGGACGGGTTACAACTTGTGCCTCAGTTTGTAGCACTAACTGGGATACCAGCCGTGAACGAGCGGTAAACCACCCAGAAGTTTGTGCGGATCAGAACGCTGGTTCGACGCGTTCGGTGCGCGCGAGCCACCCGGCCGGGTCGCTCAGCTCGGCCCACGTGGGCATGGTCTCGGGCGCCAGCCAGACCCGGTTGAGGCCGTCGATCCCGGCGCGGGCGACCACGCCGTCGCAGAACTGCTTGCCCAGCTCGTACTGCTTGAGCTTGAGGTCCATACCGATCAGCCGTTCCAGGATCTTCAGCAGGCCAGAGCGGTCCCGGCGCCGGCGCGACAGCGCGCTGCGGAGCGCCGGCAGGTCGTCCAGCACGTCCGCGCCGACCGCGTCCATCACGTGCTCGGCGTAGCCCTCGAGCACGGCCATGAACGCCTGCACGCGGTCCAGGGTCTCGCGCTTGTCGGCCCCGATCATCACGGTCGCGAGACCGTCCTCGCGGACCCGCTCGAGCATCGCGCGCAGATCTGTGAGGTCGGGCACACGCAGCATCGACGCCGGGTTTATCTGCAGCCCGCCGAGCAGCTCGCGGAGCATCCCGGCGAGGTGCTCGCGCAGCCAGGGCACGCCGCCGAACTGCAGCGCGTGCGTCATCTCGTGCAGCGCGACCCAGCGCAGGAGCTGGTCGGCGTCCGCCTCCAGCGACTCCGCCGCCTGGGCCAGGTTCGGCGTGACGAACAGCAGCCGCGCGGGCCGGTCCGGCTCCAGGACCGGGAACTCGTACTGGCCGAGCACGCGCCCGGCGAGGAAGCCGCTGATCGCGCCCGCCTCGATCGCCATCACGCCGCCGGCCACGACGCCCAGCGGGCCGAGCTTGCCGTTGAGCCGCTCGGTCGCGGGCGTGAGCACGGTCTGCAGCGAGGCGAGGTTCGCGTCGATCCAGCCCGGTCGCTCGACCGCCTCGGCGACGGGCACGGGCTGCGCCGCCACCAGCCCGGTGTACGCGGAGACGAGGCGCTCGGCCTCGACGGCCGGCGCGGCCAGCTGCTCGAACGGCTCCGGGTTGCCGCTGGGCTGCAGGTTGGCGACGCCGCGGGCCACGGTCCCGGCGAGCTTCCAGTCGATCACCTGGCCCAGCATGCCAGGGCGCCCTCAGAGGAGGCTAAGGCCAGGCGGGAACCCGGCGCACGCCCGCGAGACCGGTCTCGGTGCGCGCGGCGATCACCGGCGAGCGCGGCTCGAGGTCGAGCGGCGCGGCCAGCGGGTCGTCGTAGGCGATGAACTCGACGAGCCCGCCCGCCTCGCGGACGATCAGCTGCGCGGCGGCCGCGTCGACGGCACGGCAGCGCTTCAGCGACGCCATCGCGTCGAACCGGCCGGCCGCCACCTGGCACAGTGACACGGCGATCGCGCCGATCGCGCGCAGCCGGTGCGCGGTGTCGGCGAGCGCGTCCGCCGACTGCACGACCCAGCGCGGGTCGGCCGACTCGATGCCGAGCACCTCGAGCTTGCCGTCGCTCGTCCGGCGCTCGCCGATCGAGCAGTCGAGCTCGATCCCGTCGAGCGTCGCGCCCTCGCCGCGCGCCGCGACCCATTCCTCGTTGGGCCCGAAGTCCTGTACGAACCCGAACACCACGTCAGCCATGGTTGCGCCCTCGGCGACCGCGACGGACAGCGCGTGGTGGGGCAGGCCGCGCTTCGCGTTGACCGAGCCGTCGATCGGGTCGATCACCACGAGCACGTCGGAGGACCCGAAGTCGACGGTGCCGGCCTCCTCGCTGATGGCGGTGAAACGCGCGCCCGCGTCGTGCAGCTTCTTCAGCTCGGCGAAGACGAAGTCCTCGGCGGCCTGGTCGATCTCGAGGGTCTTGTCACCGCCCTCGCCGCGGGTGCCGGTCTCGATCACGCGCTCGGCGATCGTCGGGCGGTCGGAGAGCATCTCCCGGATCGCGTCGGCGGATCGCCGACACGCTCCAAGCCAGTCAGGGGCTGAGTCGGCGGCCATGCGGGCCTATCCTACGGCGGTGCCTGCCGTGCTCGAGCCGACCTCCGCCCAGCGCGAGGCCGTCGAGCATGCCGGCGGCCCGCTCCTCGTGCTCGGTGGCGCCGGCACGGGCAAGACGACCGCGCTCGTCGAGCGGTTCGTGCGCCTGGCCGCGCTGCGCCCGCCGGACGAGTTGCTCGCGCTCACCCTTGACGCCGACTCCCTGCGCGAGCGGATCGAGGAGCGGCTCACCGTCTCCTACGACGAGCTGTCGGTCACGACGTTCAGCGGCCTGTGCGCGCGGCTGCTGCGCGACGAGGCGCTGGAGGCGGGCGTGGACCCGTTCGCGACGCCCGTGGCCGCCGCCGACCGCCTCGCGATGCTCCTGGAGCACATCAACGCCCTTCCGCTGCGCCACCACGACCTGCGCGGGAACCCGTCGGCGACGCTCGGGGAGATCGTCCGCCGGATCGACCACCTCAAGGAGGAGCTGGTCTCGGCCGCGGACTACCGGGCCTGGGCGGCGCGCCTGCCCGAGGATCCGCTCGGCGCGCGCGAGCGCGAGTTCGCGGCGCTGTTCGCCGCCCACGACGCGCTGCTGAACGAGGCGGGAGCGCTCGACACCGGCGATCTCGTCCTGCACGCCTTCCGGCTGCTGCGTGAGAAGCCGCACGTCCGCACGCGGCTCGCCAAGCGCTACCGGCACGTGCTGGTCGACGAGCTGCAGGACGCGAGCTTCGCCCAGGGCCTGCTGCTGCGGCTGCTCGTCGCCGAGCACGGCGGGATCAGCGCGTTCGCCGACGACGACCAGGCGATCCACCGCTACCGCGGCGCGGCGACCAAGAACATCCGCGACTTCCGCGCCGAGTGGCCGCTGGCGACCGTCATCCGCCTGAACACGTCGCTGCGGTCCTCGCGCTCGGTCGTGCGCGCGGCGCAGGCCGTCGTGGAGCCGATCGAGGACCGCCTGGACAAGACGCTGGTCGCGGCCGACACCGCCGCCGAGGGTGAGGTCGCGTTCTGGCAATGCTCGTCCGAGCGGGCGCAGGCGCAGGCCGTCGCGGCCGAGGTGGAGCGCCTGATCGCCCGCGGCACGTGCGCCCCGGAGGACATCTGCGTGCTCGTGCGGTCCGTGCGGGCCGAGGGGCAGGCCGTGGCGGTCGCGTTCGAGGAGCGCGCCGTGCCGTACTACCTGTCCGGCGCCGCGGCGTTCTTCCAGCGCGCGGAGATCCGCGACCTGATCGCGTGGCTGCGGCTGCTCGTCGACCCGGGCGACGCCGGCGCCGTGGTGCGCGCGCTGGCACGCTCGCCGGTCGAGCTGCGCGCGGTCGACCTCGCCCGCGTGACGCAGATCGCGCGGCGGCGCAAGCTGGACATGGTCGCGGCGCTCAGCGCGGCCCTGGAGTCGCCGCAGATCCCGCCGGAGGCGCGCGACCGCATCCAGGTCTTCCTCAAGCTCTACCGCAGCGCGGCGGGCGCGATCGACACCACGCGTCCCGACCTGTACGTGCACCGGCTGGTGGAGCGGCTCGGCCTGCGCCGGCAATTGCTGTTCGCGGCGACGACCGAGGTGGTCGAGCGGCTGCGCAACCTCGCGCGCTTCGCGGAGATCGCGGCGGCGTACGTGCGCAGGGCGCCGCAGGCCACGGCGCGCGAGTTCGCGCGGTCGATCGCGGCCGTGGCGGACGCGGGGCTGCGCGAGGAGGAGGCGACGGGCGCGGAGTCGGCCCGCGGCGTGCGCGTGATGACGATGCACGACGCGAAGGGCCACGAGTTCGAGCACGTCTTCGTGCTGGGGCTGATGAGCGCGCGGATGCCCGGCCCGCGGCGCCAGACGCTCGAGCCGATCGCGGACGCGCTGCTCAAGGAGGCGCTCCCGCGCGCGTCGCGCGAGACGCACGCGGCGGGGATGCGGCGCCTGCTGCACGTGGCCATGACCCGCGCGCGCTCCCGGCTCGTGCTCGCCTATCCGGAAAAGACGGACAAGGGCGCGATCCAGCAGCCGTCGCCGTTCGCCGAGGAGGCGCGCGCGGCGGTCGGCGGCGAGTGGGAACCGCGCGAGGAGGAGCTGTTCGGGCCGGCGGAGACGCTGCAGTCGACGTTCCGGCTCCTGCGCGACGAGCTGCTGACGACGGTCGCGGAGGTCGGCGGGCGGCTCGGCGAGCTGCGCTTCGACACGGACCTCGACGTGTCGCACGCGGTCGTCCGCTACCTGGAGCTGCTGAAGCTGAGCGCGCTGCTGGAGCGCACGCGGTCCGGCGAGCTGTCGGTCGAGGAGGCGCTGCCGGACATCAACGCGCGCCTGCTGCAGGCGGCGACGAGCGAGCAGCGCGAGATCCTGCAGACGAGCGCGCTGGACGAGTACCTGCTGGACGCCGAGCGCGACGAGCAGGCCCGCGCGCGGGCCGTCGCCAAGCGCAACGAGCCGTCGCTGGAGCCGTTCCTGCCGCAGCGCGGCGACGGGCTGCTGCTCAGCGCCACGGACATCGAGACCTACCGCTCGTGCCCGCTCAAGTACAAGTTCGCGCGGGTCTTCCGGATCCCGAGCGAGCCGACGATGAACCAGCGCTTCGGCATCCTCGTCCACCAGGTGCTCGAGCGCTACCACGGCGCGGCCGACGCCGGGCTGCCGGAGCTGCTGGGCCTGCTGGAGGCCGGCTGGCGCCGCGGCGGCTTCGGGGATTCCGAGGAGGAGCGCCAGTTCCGCGCGAAGGCGACCTCCGCGCTGGTGCGCTACCACGATCGCTTCAAGGAGGAGGACGGCGAGCCGGTGTGGTTCGAGAAGTCCTTCCAGTTCCGGATGGGCCCGCACGTCTTGCGCGGGCGCGTGGACCGCGTGGACCGCAAGCCCGACGGCGGCTACGAGCTGATCGACTACAAGACCGGTCGCCCGAAGACGCCCGCGCAGCTGCGCGAGGACGTGCAGCTGTCGCTCTACGCGGTCGGCGCACGCGAGTCGTGGGAGCTCGACGCCGCCTCCCAGGCCTACTACTACGTGCTCGACGACGAGAAGGTGCCGGTCGAGCGCTCCGAGCAGGACCGCGACTGGATCACCGAGACGGTGATGACCGTCGCCGACGGCATCCAGTCGCAGGGCTTCGAGCCGACGCCGTCATGGTCGGCCTGCTCGATGTGCGACTACCGGATCGCGTGTCCTGCGGCCGAGCGTTGACCTAAGGTCGGATGATCGGGGTGGGGCGGAGGGGATGTCCCCCCTTAGTTTGGTTCGCTGCCGCGCTGCTTGAGGAAGCGCTGGAACTCGCGGGCGATCACGTCGCCGGACGGGAGGCTGCCCGGGTCCGGGCGGCCGGATTCCTCGTCGGCGGCACGCTCGAGGCGCTCGACGAAGGCCTGCACGTCGGGGTCCAGCTCGACCGCGCGGGAGACCTGCGTCTCGTACTCGGTGGCCGCGTCCTCGAGGTCGGTCGCGTCGACGGTCACGCCGACGAGCGACTCGAGGCGGCGCAGCAGCGCGAGCGCGCCCTTCGGGTTCGGCGCGACGGCGACGTAGTGCGGCACGGCGGCCCACAGCGAGGCGGCGGGCAGGCCGGCGTCCGTGAAGGCCTGGTGGAGCACGCCGACGATGCCGGTCGGGCCCTCGTAGGTCGGCGGCGTCAGCGCGAGCCGCTCGACCAGGCCCGGATCGGACGCGTGGGCCGTCACCGAGACGGGACGCGAGTGCGGCACGTCGGCCAGCAGCGCGCCCAGGAGGACGCCCATCTGGACGCCGAGCGCCTCGGCCAGGTCGACGACCACGCGGCTGAACGTGCGCCAGCGGAACGCCGGCTCGGGTCCGGACAGCAGCACGAGATCCCGCGGCGCGCGTGGGATCCGCACGGCGTGGAGCTCGTAGTCGGGCCAGTCGATCGCGCGCGACGAGCCGTCCACCAGCCGCACCGTCGGGCGCGTGTTCTGGAAGTCGACGAACTCCTCGGCGTCGATCCGCGCGAACGACTCCGCGCCGAGGCTCGAGGCCACGAAGGACAGGGCCGACGTGGCGGACTCGCCTGCGTCGTTCCAGCCCTTGAAGGCACACACGAGCGCGGGGGCCCGCAGGCCATCTGGACGGCGCTCCCAGCGCAGCGGCTGCATTCACTTCACGGTACCGCGTCAAGATGGAGCCGCTCGCGATGACCGCCCCGACCGACACCACGATCGCCTCGCTCCGCGCCGGAGACGCCGTCGACGCGGTCTTCGCCTGCTCGCGTAAGGACCGCCTGACCGCCCGTTCGGGCTCCCCCTACCTCGCGCTCGAGTTCCGCGACAAGACCGGCGCGATCCCCGGCCGCGCCTTCCGCGACGCCGACGTCCTCGCCGGCCGCTTCGAGAAGGGCGACCTCGTCCGCGTGGCCGGCCGCGTCGAGCGCTTCCGCGACGAGCTCCAGCTCGAGGTCCGCGCGATCATGAAGGTCGAGTCGTCGGACCCGGCCGCGTTCCTGCCCGTCGCCTACCGCGACCTCGACGAGCTCGACGGCTTCCTCGAGCACCTCGCGCGCGAGGTCCACGACCCAGCGTACCGCGGCTTCCTCGACGCCGTCCTGGGCGACGCGAACCTCCGCGTGCAGTGGCGCCGCGCACCGTGCACGCGGTCGGGGCACCACGCCTACCTCGGCGGGTTGCTCGAACACACGGTCGCGGTCGGGACGCTCGCCCTGGAGGCCTGCCAGCTCCACCCGCGCCTGAACTCCGACCTGCTGATCACCGCGGCCCTGGTCCACGACCTCGGCAAGACGCGCGAGTTCACCTACGGCGCCGAGATCGGCCTGAGCGACGAGGGCCGCCTGCTCGGGCACGTGGTCCTGGGCCAGCAGCTGCTGGCGGCCTATCCGCTGCCGGACGAGCGGCGGTTGCCGCTGCTGCACTGCGTGTTGACGCACCACGGGGCGGACACGGCGCCGGGGCGGCGCTTCGGGTCGGCGGAGGCGCTGGCCCTGTACCGGCTGAACGCGCTGGACGCGTCCGTGAAGGGCGCGCTCGAACACGGGTTGCCCTGAACGGCGACGGCACGCCCGCGGTCCCCCCGGGGTGGGTAGTCCGAGTTACGGAATCCGGAACGGAAACTACCCAGACGGTATTCGCGCAACTGATAGGTTGCGCATATGAAGCTGCTCGTACTCGGCGGGACCGTCTTCCTCGGCCGCCATGTGGTCGACGAGGCGCTCGCCCGCGGCCATGAAGTGACGACGTACTCGCGCGGGCTGCACGGCACGCCGCACGCGCACGCCGAGCACGTCAAGGGGGACCGCGCGGACGTCACGCCGCTCGAAGGCCGCGGCTGGGACGCCGCGATCGACACGTCCGGCTATGACGCGGACACGGTCGGCGCCAGCGCGGGGCTCGACCTCGGGCACTACGTGTTCGTGTCGAGCTGCAACGTGTATCCCGACTGGCCCGACCGGCCGGTCAGCGAGGACTCGCCGACGTGGCAGGAGGGCGAGGGGTACGGGCAGGGCAAGGCGGCGGCCGAGCGGGCGGCGCACGAAGCGATGGGCGGGCGGTTCGCGACGGTGCGGGCCGGGCTCATCGTCGGGCCGCACGACAACGTGTTCCGGCTGCCGTGGTGGGTGAGCCGGGTCATGCGGGGCGGGAGGGTGCCGGCCCCCGGGCGGCCGGAGAACGAGCTGCAGATCATCGATGCCCGGGATCTGGCGCGGTTCCTGGTCGACCTCGCGGAGCAGCGCACCGCGGGCGCGTTCAACGGAACGGGCCCGATCGGGCAGACGACCTGGGGCGAGCTGCTCGGCGCCGCCGGCGACGAGGCGGAGCTCGTCTGGATCCCCGACGAGCGGCTCGAGCAGGCCGAGGTCCAGGAGTGGGTCGAGCTGCCGATGTGGCTGCCGGCGGCGAGATATGCGGGAACCTGGCGCATCGACACCACGCGTGCGCAGGCGGCGGGGCTGACCACGCGGCCGGTCGCGGAAACCGTGCGGGACGTGCGGATCTGGCTGGAGAACGGCGGCGCGGAGGAGCTGCACGACTGGCGGTCAGAACACCGTCCGCAGCCGATGAGCGCGGAACGCGAGGCTGCGCTATTCCGACTCATCTGATAGGTATTCGGGTCCCCTAACTCCCGAATGCCCCCGAGGGTCCATGTCGCGCTCCATCCTTGCTGTGGTCGCCTGCCTTGCCGTGTTCGCCAGCGCGTGCGGCAGCGACGATGAACCGAACGCCTCCACCGAGTCGACGCCGTCCGCGACGCAGAGCGCGCAGACGGCGGACCTCGACGCGATCAAGACGTACCTGCTCGACCACACCCAGCGGCTCGTCACGTCGACCGAGCAGCTGCAGGCGGACGCGCAGGCCTACTACGACCTCGCCAAGGCGGAGGACTTCGACTACGGCAAGCTGCTCGACGGCAAGCGCGAGGACGTGCAGGCCGCCGTCAAGAAGATCCAGGACGACCACATCGAGGCCAACCCGGCCTACGAGGAGATGGAGGGCGTCGTCGCGGGCGTGCCCGAGCTCGCCGACTACGACGTGATCATCGACGCCGGCAGCGACGGGTCCGACCCCGAGAGCGCGGTCCCGTTCAGCTTCAAGACCGAGGACGGGCGCGAGTTCAAGCAGCCCGGCAACTTCTTCGCGCTGGTGGAGACGTCCGCGTTCGGCACCGAGCCCAAGTTCCAGGCCAAGGGCGCGGAGGCCGACCTCGACGGCGACGGCAAGGTCGCGTTCCCCGAGGCGCTGCCCGACGCGCAGTTCCTGCAGGCCGCGACGACCGAGTTCGTCAAGTACGCGAAGGAGCTCGACGAGGCCGCCAAGGCCTGGCAGCCCAAGCCCGAGGACGCCTTCACGGCCGTGGTCGTGATGACCCCGACGATGTCGGAGTACTTCGACGCCTGGAAGAACTCGCGCTTCATCGCCGGCAGCAAGGCCGAGGAGAAGGGCTTCGTCGCCACCTCGCGCCTGTCGGACATCCGCGACATCCTCGGCGGCATCGTCCTGATCTACGACAACCTCAAGCCGAGCATCGAGGGCGTCGACGCCGAGGGCTCCGCCCAGACCGCGCAGCAGCTCGAGGAGCTGCACGCGTTCGCCGAGCGGCTCCTGACCGAGGAGGAGGGCGGCAAGACGTTCACCGCCGAGGAGGCCGACACGCTCGGCTCGGAGGCCCAGCGCCGGGCCGAGGCGATCGCCGGGCAGGTCTCTCAGCAGGCCGGCAAGCTCAACCTCCAGCTGGAGAGCTAGGCCGATGCGCTTCGCGCTGGCCCTCCTGGCAGCGCTCTTGATCGCTCCGGCCGCCGCGCAGGCGGCCGAGCCGTGGGAGACCGCAGGCCAGATCATCGACGGGCTGTTCGACGCCCAGACCGAGCTCGTCCTCTCGGACGCCGACACCGCCGAGAAGGACGTCGCCCGCGCCCGCGAGGCGTACGACGGCGACTTCGCCCGCACGCTCGAAGCCGCCGACGCCAACGCCGACGAGCTGATCACGCGCGGCCTGAGCGACGCGGCCGCCGCCGTCAAGGCCGATGACGGCACCGCGCTCGCCGCCGCCCGCGGCAGCGTCCGCGCCAACCTGTTCCGCGGCGCCTACGCGGTCACGACCGAGGCCGCCGGCCGCGGCGACGCCACCACCGCCCGCCGCTGGCTGCTGCTGCGCGAGTACCGCACCGCCACCCGCTTCACGCGCCCCGGCGCGGCCGCGACGCTCGCGCTCGACCAGCTCGCCCGCCGCACGACGAGCCCCCAGGCCGCACGCCAGGCCCTCACCAAGGACCTGCTGGACGCCTACCAGGCGCGCCTGCGGGAGCTGCTGGCGGACGTCCGTCGCGGCGTCGAGCAGAACCTGCCGGCCCGCCAGGCCGAGGCGTCCGCCCAGGCCCGCGGCTACTTCGCGATCCTCGCCACCCGCTACACGCAGGACCGCGGCACGGCGGCGACCGAGCGCGCCGTGGAGGCGTTCGCCAACCTGCCGGAGACGATCGGCGCCGCCGAGGCCGCGCTCACCGGCTTCACCGCCGCGCCCTTCACGCCGGAGGAGGCGGCCCGCCGCGCCCAGCAGCTGCTGCAGTTCCTCGAGCTGGTCCCGGTCGAGTACGGCCGCGGCGTCAAGGACACGCAGGTCACGCGCGACTTCGAGATCCAGGAGGCCGTGGCCTTCCGCACCGGCGCGGTCGGCGCGTTCGCGGACCTGCGCGATCAGCTCGCCAAGCGCGATCCGGCGCGCACGCAAGCCGCCGCCGCCGCGATCGACGAGCTCGGGAAGCTGGTCGAGCACGCCAACCAGGCCAAGCAGGGCGTCGCCACGCACGCGCAGGTCGAGCAGGTCGAGGCCAAGGCCGAGACGGCGCTCAAAGCGGCCATGCCCAAGGCGTGGACGGAAGAGACCGACGAGTCCGACTACGACTTGATCAACCTGACGCTGGACCGGATGGAAGCCGCCGTCGGCGCCGGGCAGTACCGCCAGGCCGAGCAGGCGCGGCTCGAGGCCTACGCGTTCTTCGAGTTCGGCCCCGAGCGCCGGCTGCGCTCGTTCGACCCCGGCCTCGCGCTGGACATCGAGGGCCTGATCTGGTTCGGCGCCGCCGGCCAGGACGGCCTCGCGACGCAGATCGCCAACCGCGCGGGCCGCCGCCAGATCCGCGAGACGCGGCTCGTGCTGGACACCAAGCTCGGCGACGCCGCCGCCACCCTCGGCGACTCCGCCAACAAGGCGACCGTCGTCACCAACAGCGCGATCATCGTCTTCCGCGAGGGCCTCGAAGGCGTCCTCATCCTCGCCGCGATCACGGCGAGCATGGTCGGGATGCGCCGCCGGCTGCGGCGGCCCGTGTTCATCGGCGCGCTCGCCGGCCTCGTCGTCTCGATGATCACCTGGGTGCTCGCCCAGACGATCCTCAAGTCGCTGGAGCGCTACGGCGAGAAGCTCGAGGCGGTGGTCGGCCTGATCGCCATCGGCGTGCTGCTGCTGATCACGAACTGGTTCTTCCACAAGGTCTACTGGTCCGAGTGGATCGCCAAGTTCCACCGCCAGCGCAAGCGCTACGAGAAGCTCGAGCGCAAGGGGTTCATCTCCGCGCAGGCGATCGGCCTGTTCGTGCTCGGGCTGACCAGCGTCTACCGCGAGGGCTTCGAGACGGTGCTGTTCCTCCAGTCGCTGCAGCTGAGCGCCGGCACCGCGACCGTGCTGGAGGGCGCCGGCCTCGGCCTCGCGCTCACGTTCGCCGTCGGCGCCGTCACGTTCTTCCTCCAGCGCAAGCTGCCCTACAAGAAGATGCTGATCGTCACCGGCGTCTTCATCGGCTTCGTGCTCGTCGTGATGGTCGGCCAGACCGTCCGCACGATGCAGGGCACGGGCTGGCTGCCGATCACGCCGATCGACGTCAGCCTGCCGTACTGGCCGGGGCTGTGGCTCGGCATCTACCCGACGGTGGAGACGATCGGCGCGCAGCTCGCGGCCGCCGCGTTCGTGATCGGCTCCTACTTCCTGGCGCAGGAGCTGAAGGTCAAGCGCCCGCGCCGGCGCTCACGCAAGAACGTGAGCGCGGCGGCCGGCGCGGAGCGGACGCCGGTAACGACGAACGGGCAGGCGCTCGTGCGCAGCGATGCGCAGGCCGAGCCCGTGCCGGGCGGCGACGCGGGCAACCAGCTCCGCGTCGAGTGACCCGTGGCGCTCGAGCACGAGCGCCCCTGAGTCGAATCCGATGATCGAGGTCGAGCAGGGCCGGTGGTGCGGATAGCGCCGCCGGTTCGCTCGCTCGTGGCGGTGGCCGATGAAGACGACGTCGTCGCGGTGGCCGAACTCCTTGCGGATCTCGGCGATCGCGTAGTGCGTGTTGTCCTTGTTCGCGTTCGCCGACGTGATGTACAGGTGCTCCTCGCCGATCAGGTCGAGGATGTTGCCGACCAGCCCGTTGGACGGGCAGGCGTCGCCGGGCGTGATCAGCTGGACGGTGCCGTCGACGGTCAGGTGGGACGGGACGTGCGCGGCGGCCGGGCCGCGGAACCCGATCGGGCCGAGCGCGTTCAGGTCGGCCATCGTGGCCACCAGCGCGCTCCAGGGGAGCCGGACGGCGTCCCAGTCGAAGACGCGGTTGCCGAGCTCCGGCGTGGTCGTGACCGACCCGACCTGGTCGCGCGGGCGGCCCTTGAGCGCGTTCATCGCGTGCAGCGTCTCCAGGTCGGGCTTCGCGGCGAGCGCGCAGAAGTTCCCGAAGGCGTAGAAGAGCGCGGCGCCGTCCGCGACGGCCTCCGCCGCCTCCCGTCGGTGGGCGAGGTCCGCGATGTCGAGGATCGGCTGCATGGGGAAGGTCTCCCACAGGCAGCTTGGGGCTTCCTTGCCCGCGGCTTGGCGTCGTTAGGCTGCTCCGCGGAGTGGCCGGGGCTGGTGCCCCAGCGAGTCTTCAAAACTCGTCAGCCGTCGTAACCCGGCGGTGGGTCGGTTCGATTCCGGCGCCGCTCCGTTCGATTCGTGACGCCGACGTTCTGCGCGGCGCTCAGCGGAAAGCCACCTTGTTAGGTTGCCTGCGTCCACTACTTCTAACGGGAGAGAGAAGAACATGGATGACGTCAACCGACGGCGGTTCTTGGGAACCGCGATCGGCACGGGCGCGGCGGCTGCGGCCGCCGGGGCATGGTCACCCGTAGCGCGGGCGCAGGGCGGCGGCGGGGGTCGCGGCAGCGTTCCCAACAACCGGATCGGCATCCAGCTGTATTCGTTGCGGCGGTTGCTGCCCGAAGGTGACCGGGCGGCGGTCCGGCGGATGTTCAACTGGCTCGGCCGGGCCGGCTACACCGAGGTCGAGATGGCCGGCTACTACGGCTTCAACGCGCGGCAGATCCGCAACTGGCTCGACGACGCCGGGCTCCGCGCGGTGTCCGGGCACGACGCGCTGAACGTCGACGCGGCCAACGGGCAGTGGGAGAGCGCGTACGCGAAGGCGCTGGAGGACGCGAACACGCTCGGGCAGAAGTTCACCGGGTTCGCCTGGCATCCGGGACCGCACACGGTGGACCGGTACAAGTACCTGGCGGAGCGCTTCAACCGCGCCGGCGCGATGGCGGCGGCGGCCGGGTTGCAGTTCTTCTACCACAACCACGACTTCGAGTTCGCGAACAAGCAGCCGGACGGCACGCCGCTCTACGACATCCTGCTCAACGAGACCGACGCGAACCTCGTCAAGTTCGAGCTGGACCTGTACTGGATCATCGTCGGCGGCGAGAACCCGCTCGAGTACCTGGGCCGCGACCCGGCTCGCTATCCGCTCTACCACGTGAAGGACAAGACGTGGAAGGACCGGCCGGACGAGCAGGACTGGGAGGACGTCGGGCCCGGCTCGATCGACTTCCCGGACATCTTCGCCGCGGGGCAGGGCCGCCGGGTCGACAAGCACTACATCGTCGAGCACGACAACCCGCCGCTCTCGCATCCGGGCGACCCGGAGGCGGAGTACAAGACGGCGCAGGCCGGCCTCAGCTACCTGCGCAACGTGCGCTGGTAGATGACGCGCAGGGAGCGGGGGCCGTCGGTCAGGCGCCCGCTGACCGCAGCTGCGCGAGGAGCGCGGCGGTGAGCGCGAACAGCGGCTCGTGCGGCCCCGCCGGGTCGATCCACTCGAAGGCGCCGAACTTGTCCGGCTCGCGCACGTGCGGCTGCACCGGCTGCTGAGGCTCGGCCAGGACGCCCGCGACGAGCCAGCCGTCGACGAGGATGGCCGCGAACGTGCGCAGGGTCGTCGGATCCAGCTCGATGCCGGTCTCCTCGGCAAGCTCGCGCGCCGCGCAGGCCTCGATCGTCTCCTCGCCTTCGAGCTTGCCGCCCGGGATCGCGAGCGGCTGGCCGGGCTCTGCGAGCCGTCGGCCGACGAGGATCAGCCCGTCCGGGTCCCGGACGACGATCCCGACTCCGGCACGGGTGCTGGTCATGCCCGCCAGTAAAGCCGCTAGCGTCGCCGCGCGTGACCAGCCTTCGTGACCTCGCCGACGAGTCGTTCGTCTCCCTGACCACGTTCCGCCGCTCCGGCGAGGGCGTTCCGACCACCGTGTGGGTGACGGCCGACCCCGACGGCGACGGCCTCGTCGTGATGACGATCGACGGCAGCGGCAAGGTCAAGCGCGTCCGCGGGAACCCGCGCGTCACGCTGCGGCCGTGCGGGCGCCTCGGCAAGGTCGACGACGACGCGCCCACGGTCGAGGCGACCGCGCGCGTCGGCGCGTTCACCGACCGGATCGAGCAGGCCTTCAAGGACGCCTACGGCGCGGAGTACCACGTGATCCGCGGCGTGGAGCGCCTGACGAGCGACAAGCAGCGCGTCGCGCTGCACCTGACCGCCGCTTAACGAGTTGAGCCGCCCGGCGGGGGGCGGCTCGTCGATCCAGTCATCGGCAGGTCAGCCACGGACCTTGAGCCCTTCGCCACGAGTTGGCGCGTCGGCGCTCACTTACGAAGTTCCCAGGGTTCTCATACCTGACCCTGACGCGCGGCCGGAAGGCTGGAGCCATGCTCACCGCCACCGCCACCGCCACCGCCCCGCGCTCCCTCCGCCCGCCGGCTCAGCTCGCCGGCCGCCTGTTCGCCGGCAACGCGTCCGACGACGGCACGTGGACGCTCCACGTGCTCTCCGACAGCGGCAGCGCGACGCTGCTCGTCACCCGTTCCCGCCGCGCGCTCGCCGAGGCGATGCTGCGCGACGCGTTCCCGGGTCATCTGGTCCGCGCCGACCTGGTGGACGCGCTGACCGCCGAGTGGGAGCCGCCGGACGGAGGCTTCGTCCTCCCGGCGGACCTCGTCGCCGGCTGGGCGCTCCGCTGGGCGCTGGACCATTAGCCGTCGCACTGGGACAAGCCCAGCTCGCCGGCCAGCTCGGCGGCGCGGTCGAAGCGGACCAGCACCCGCTCGCGCGCCGCGCGGCTGTCGGCGTCGGCGGCGTAGCGACGCCACGCCTCGACCACCTCGGCGTTCGCGCGCACCCAGCGTGCGTGCGCGGCGCGGTCCTTCTCGGGCGGCTCGAGCGCCTTCAGCCGGGCGAGCTCCTGCTCATAGAGCTTGGTCGAGGCGTCCAGCAGCTCGTCGGTCGGCAGCGCGCCCAGCGCCTCCTGGCCGGCCGCGCGGTCACGGCAGGCGGTGTTCGCCTCGCGGACGAACGCCTCGCGATCCGGACCGCCGCATCCGACCACGATCAGCCCGAGGACAAGCGCGCACCACCGCATCGAGGGTGTGGTACCCGTTCAGGCCATGCTGGACGTGCTGAGAAGCTGGGCCGTGCAGGACTCGCCGCCCGGCGCGGCGATCGCGGCGCTCGTCGCCCGCACGGCGGTCGAGGTCGGCGCGCTCGACCGGGCGCTGTACGAGGACCGGACGGTCGTCGCGCTCTACAACGCGCGCTCGGCGACGGCGATCGTGCCCGCGGACGAGGTCGCCGCCTACGCGACCGCGCAGCTGCCGTCCGCCGAGGACCAGCTCAGCCACCTGCTCAAGAACGCCGCTCCCGAGGGCGACCACGGCGCCGCCTTCGACCTCGCCACGGACGCGATCAGCGACGCGCTGGACGGGCGCGCGCTCAGCCGCGACGACTTGCACGAGGAGCTCCGGCAGCGGCTGCCCGAGTCCCTGCTGCCGTGGTGCGCGGGCTGCAAGAGCCACCACGCCCGCCGCGGGCTGCTGGTCATCGCCGGGCTGCGGGGACGGCTCTGCATCTCCGGTCGGGTGGGTCGCCAGCCCGAGTTCGCGCGCACGGACCAGCTGGTCGGCTGGGACGCGCCCGCACCCGACGACGCCGGGGAGCAGCTCGTGGCCCGCTACCGCGGCCACTACGGACCATCCGACGCGACCGCGTTCGCCGAGTGGTCCGGCCTCGCGCGCTCCCACGCGCAGCGGCTGTGGGCGCTCAGCCACGTCGAAGGCCGGCTGGAGCAGCTCGACGGCGTCCGCCTGCTCGCCCCGGGCGACCCGCAGCTCCAGCGCCGCGACCGCGAGGCGTTCATCCCCGATCCCGCCTGGCGCAAGCGGGTCTGGACCGCGGCCGGCGGCGCCGGCGTGGTCACCCGCGACGGCACGCCCGTCGCGCTGTGGCGCGCCCGCAAGCAGGGCAAGACGCTCGAGGTCACCCTCGAGGGCGCGGACGTCGACGTGACCGCGCCGGCCGAGCGCCTCGCACCGCATCGCGGTTGCACGTCCGTGCGCCTGCTTTAGGCTCGCGCTCGTGGCTGAGCTGACCCCCGGGACCGAGTTCGCCGACCACGTCATCCGCGGCGTGCTCGGCCGCGGCGGCATGGGCGTCGTCTACCGCGCGACGCACGTCCCGCTCGACCGCGAGGTGGCGCTGAAGGTGATCGCGCCCGGCTTCTCGGACGACGACGAGTTCCGGCGGCGGTTCCGGCGCGAGTTCCGCGCCACCGCGTCGATCCAGCACCCGAACGTGATCCCGATCTTCCACGCCGGCGAGGAGGACGGCCTGCTGTACGTGACGATGCGGTTCGTCGACGGCACGGACCTCGCACGGCTGCTGCGGGAGGAGAAGCGGCTCGAGCCGGCCCGGGCGGCCCGGTTGATCGCGCAGGTCGCGGACGCGCTCGACGCGGCGCACCAGGCCGGGATCGTCCACCGCGACGTCAAGCCCGCCAACGTCCTGATCGACGGCGAGACGGCCGTGCTGACCGACTTCGGGCTGATGAAGGACACGCGCTCGACCACGCAGCTCACCCACGCCGGGACGGTGATCGGCACGTTCGACTACGCCGCGCCGGAGCAGCTGCAGGACGGGGACGTGGACGCGCGCGCCGACGTCTACGCGCTCGGCGGCGTGCTCTACCAGGCGCTCACCGGCAAGGTGCCGTACCCGCGCGAGACCGCCGCGGCGACGATGCTCGCGCACCTCGACTCGCCGCCGCCGTCCGTGCTGTCGATCCTGCCGGACGCGAGCGAGCGGCTCGGCGAGGTCGTGCGGCGCGCGATGGCGAAGGACCCCGCGGCCCGCTACCCGTCGGCGGGCGACCTCGGCCGGGCGGTGCTCGCCGCGGTCGAGGACGCGCCGGCCACGGCGCCGGAGCGCAGCGTCGCGACCGGCCCGGCCGCGGGCGTGCGGTCGGCGCCGCTCCCGCTGCCGCCGACGCTCGCGCCGGAGACGAGCCGCGGAGCGTTCGCGGGACGCGCCGAGCCGCTGCGCGCCCTCGAGGCCCGGTACGCCACCGCCGGGGCCGGCCAGCGCCAGCTCGTGCTGATCGCGGGTGAGCCGGGCATCGGCAAGACCCGCCTCGCCACGGAGTTCGCGCGCCGCGCGCACGACGACGGCGCGACCGTCCTCTACGGCCGCTCGGACGCCGAATCGCTGATCCCCTACCAGCCGTTCGTGCTCGCGCTCTCGCACTACGTCGCGCACACGACGGTGCCCGCGAGCCGTGAGCTCGACGAGGTCGCGCGGCTCGTGCCCGGGCTCGGCATCCCGCCGGAGGCGTCCCCGGAGGACGCCGAGCTGCGGCGCTGGCGGCTGTTCGAAGGCGTCGCACGGCTGCTGGCGGGCGCGGCGGCGGAGCGGCCGCTCGTGCTGATCGTCGACGACCTGCAGTGGGCGGACACCGGCACGCTGCAGCTCCTCGGCCACGTGCTGCAGGACGCGGCGCGGGCGCGGCTGCTGGTCGTCGGGACCGCGCGCGCCGCCGACCTCGGCGAGCTGGTCGGACGCCTGCGCCGGCTGCCGTCGTTCGAGCAGCTCACGCTGGACGGCCTGACCGCCGACGAGACCCGCGCGCTGATCGGCGACCAGGCGAGCTCCGGGTTCGTGCGGCGTCTGACCGAGGAGACCCAGGGCAACCCGTTCTTCATCGAGGAGACGCTGCGCTCGCTGCCGGAGCTGGAAGAGCGGGCGCTGAGCCGGATCGCGGTGCCCGAGGGCGTGAAGGAGATGCTCACGCGGCGCCTCGCCCAGCTCAGCCCGCTGACGAACCAGGTGCTGGCCGTGGCCTCCGTGGCCGGCCGCCAGTTCGACCTGCCGCTGCTGGAGTCGTTGCTTCCGGGCGAGGACGTGCTCGGCGCGCTCGAGGAGGCCGTCGCGGCCGGGCTGATCCGCGAGGCCGACGAGATCGACCGCTTCACGTACGCCCACGCGCTGGTGCGCGAGACGCTCTACGAGACGCAGTCGGCATCCCGCCGCGCCCGCCTGCACCTGCGGATCGGCGAGGCGCTGGAGGGCCACGCGACGCCCGCCGAGCTCGCCTACCACTTCGCCGAAGGGCGCTCGGAGCGGGCCGTGGGCTACGCGCTCGCGGCCGGTGACGCCGCCTTCGGCGCGTTCGCCTACGACGAGGCGGCTGAGCACTACCGGCGCGCGGGCGACGACCTGCCGACGCTGCTCAAGCGCGGCGCGGCCGAGCTGCGCGCCGGTGACCCCGCCGCCCGGGCCACGTTCACCGCCGCGGCGGACGCGGCCCGCACCGCCGGGGACCGGGACGCCCTCGCCCAGGCCGCGCTCGGCGTGTCCGGCCGCCACGCCGAGGCGGGCGTGGTCGACGAGGAGGGCATCGCGCTGCTGGAGGAGGCGCTGCGCGGCTTCGACGAGGACCACCTGAGCGCGATCCGGCTGCGTGCCCGGCTCGTCGACCGCCTGCAGTTCGCCGGCCGCCCGGACGAGCGGGCGCGGCTGAGCGAGGAGGCGCTCGCGATGGCCGAGCGGCTCGGCGACCCGCGCGGGCGCGTGGCCGCGCTCGAGTCGCGCCACGGCGTGCTCATGCACATCGACCACGTCGACGCGCGCCTGCGGCTGAGCGAGGAGCTGCTGCTGCTCGCCAAGCGCCTCGGCGAGCCCGAGCTGGAGGCGCTCGCGCAACACTGGAGCATCTACGACCTGCTCGAGGCCGCGCGCGTGGACGAGGCGCGCCACGCGCACCGGCGGCTCGCCGTGCTCGCCGCCGAGCTGCGCCAGCCGCTCTACAGCCACTTCTCCGTCGGCTGGGAGGTCGTCTGGGCGCAGATGGCGGGCCGCGTCGAGGACGCCGAGCGGCTCGCGCGCGAGAGCTTCGAGCTCGGCCGCCGCGCCCAGGCCCGCGACGCCACGACCATCCTCGCCGCCCAGACGCTGATCCTGCGCCGGCGCGAGGACGCGCTGCAGGACTTCGTCGGCGCGATCGAGCACCACATCGCGCAGAACCCGGCGCTGGTCGCCTGGCGCTCGATCCTCCCGATGGCGCACCTGCTGGGCGGGAACACGGCCGCGGGCGTCGCCGCCTTCCGCGCGCTCGCCCCGGACGACTTCGCCGCGATCCCGCGCGACATGTTCTGGTTCACGGCGATCGCGCTGCTCGGCGAGACGTGCGCGCTGATCGGCGACGCCGAGCAGGCGGCCGTCCTCTATCGCCTGCTGCAGCCGCACAGCGAGCGGATGGTCCAGGTCACGCAGGCCGCGAACCTCGGCTCCACGCACCGCTTCCTCGCGCTGCTCAGCGCGGCCGGTGGCGACCTCGGTGCGGCCGAGCACCACTTCGAGACGGCCTTGGCAGTCAACCGCCCGTTGCGACCGGTCGTCGCGCTGATGCGCCGCGAGTACGCGGAGATGCTGCTCGCACGTGACCAGGACGACGACCGCACGCGCGCCGAGGCCCTCCTGCGCCAGACGCTTCGCGAGGCGCAGGAGGGCGGCATGTCCCAGCTGATCAGCCGCGTCGAGTCACGGCTCAGGGACTTGTCGTCGACAGCGTGAAGGTGAGCGTCTTCGCGTAGGCGCCGGTGCGGAGCGGCTCCTGCTCGCCGATCGCCTGCTTGAACGTGATCGGCACCTGCTCGTTGGACACGGGCGCGCTCCACGTCTTGACGACGCCGAGCCCCTGGAGCGGCTGGGCGAGCTTGAACGCACCGTTGACCAGGTATCCCGGGTCGGCGCCGGTGTCGGCGACCGACAGCGTCGCGTCGCCGGCCGTGGAGATCACCGTGGCGTCGGTCGAGGCCGTGTAGTCCTGCCCGCGGCCGGGCGTGAACGTGCCGAACGAGGCGGGCGCGCCGAGCGTGAGCGACAGCGTCGCCGGCACCGTCCCGCCGACCGTGCCCTCGTCTCCGCCGGTGGCGTTGAGGAACGTCTTCGAGCCGCCGACGACCGGCAGCGACAACGACGTGCCGGCCAGGTCGACGGTGACCGCGGTGCCCGGCTGCGGCCGCAGCGTGAACAGGCGGTCGCTGGAGAACACCATCAGCGCGAGCTGCTGGCCGGCCAGCACGACCTTGTCCGTCGGCTGCAGGTCGAACGCGACGTCGACGAGCTCGCCGGGCACGAGCGGGGCACCGCCGGACACCGCGCCGCGGTTCTGCGGGTCGGCCCAGCCGCGCGTGATCACGTGCGAGGTGTTGATCGTCGTCGAGGTGCAGGTCACCGACGGCGTGAACGGCAGCGCCACCAGCCACACGGACAGGTTCGCGGCCGCCTTGCTCGCCGCCATCCGGACCTTGATCCTCGGCGTGCCCGAGAGGTGCAGCGGCGCCGTGAGCACGTTGGTCGCGTACAGGAGCCGCTGGGGACCGCCGTTGACGAAGCTGCCCGGCTGGCAGGACACGTCGTCGACGACCGTCTCGCGCGCGGCGCCCGCCGCCGCGACCGTGCTCAGCGCGCCCGTCGTGTTCCCGCCGGCCTGCGGGCGCAGCTCGACCGCCCTGGCGGCCGGGTTCGGGTAGTCGCCGTACGGCGTCGGGTTCGCGGTCGAGCAGACGATGCTCACGACGGCACCGGCCGGAACCGTCCCGGGGACGGCGGAGTCGAGCACGACCGTGGTCGCGTTGGGGATGGCGAGGATCGCGCGCGTCACGGTCGTCGTGCCCGCCTGCGGGATCGTGAGCGTCATGCCGACCTGGAGCTGGCTCGTGCTGCCGACGGTCAGCGTGGCGGTGCCGGCCTGCTCGCCGACGACGGTCGCCGTCCGCGCCGGACAGGCCGCCGCCTCACGCGTCACCCACGCCTTCGGGTCGTTCTCGACCCCGTTCTGCTGGCCGTAGAGGAAGCGCGTGAACCAGCGGTTGCGCAGGCCGAGCGGCGGCGCTCCACCGTGCCCACCCTGGTGGTAGAACTGCTGCAGCGGGACCTTGCCCTTGAGCGCGGAGGCGATCCGCACGCTGTGCTCGGGCACCACGTTCCAGTCGTTGAAGGCGTGCGCCATCAGCGTCGCGGCCTTGACCTTCGAGAGCTGGTTGAGCTGGTCACGGCCGGCCCAGAAGTCGTTGTAGTCGCCGGTGACGCGATCCTGGCGCAGCTTCATCAGGCCCTCGCGGACGGTGTCGATACAGAACTGGCGCCGCGCCGTGTCGCCGCTGTTGATGTAGTCGAAGAGGAAGTCGATGTCCTCGCCGACCCAGCCGCCCGGGTTCCGGACGAGGCCGTTGGAGCGGTAGTAGTGGTAGTAGGACGTGTTGGGCGCGATCGGGATGATCGCCTCGAGGCCGTCGACGCCGGTCGTGGCGGCGGAGATCGGCAGCGTGCCGTTGTAGGACGTGCCGGTCATGCCGACCTTGCCCGTCGACCAGTCGGCCTTGACCTCGGTGGTGCCGTCGATCGTCGTGTAGCCCTTGGCGCGGCCGTTGAGCCAGTCGACGACGGCCTTCGGCGCGTCGTTCTCGTTCGTGCCGCCGACGGTGGGGCAGCCCTGCGAGAGCCCGGTGCCCGGGGACTCGGAGTGCACGACCGCGAAGCCGCGCGGCACCCAGGTGCTGACCTCGCTCGTCGAGATCGAGGTGCGGTTCGGGTTGAACGGGATCGCCGGCTGGGAGGTGCGCGGCTTCGGCGGCGCACCGAGCTCCACGTTGACGTCCCACAGGTTCGCCGTCGGGCCGGAGGTGCCCGCGTAGTACGGGCTGGTCTCGTAGACCACGGGCACCTTCAGCCCTTCGCTGCCCGTCTGGGCCGGGCGTGTGACGTCGACGTGCATGCGGTCGCGCTTGCCGTCGCCGTCGCTGTCGAACTCGGTCTCGACCCAGAGCCGCTGGCGGATCCACTCGCTCGAGACGTTGAAGGCCGGCACGACCTGCGCCTGGCCGTTGACGAACACCGGCCCCGTCTGCGCGGACGCGGCTGAAGTCACGCCCAGCATGACCGCGGCGGCCGCCCCTACGACCGCGCGCTTGACTCGATCCATCCCGTCCCTCCTAGAAGCCGGTGCACCCTCTCGCAGCGACCGTACGGGAGCGGCGGTGCGCGCTCATCCAACCGTTGTCGGAATGCCAGGCGCTCCTCACAAACGGACGTCGGAGCGCTGGAGCACCACGCGCCCCGCGACCACCGTGAGCCACACCGGGTTGTCCGGCAGCTCCGCGGCGGGCGTGTCGATCGGGTCCAGCTCCATCCCGGTGAGGTCGGCGCGCATCCCTTCGCGGATGCAGCCCGTCCACTCGTCGCCGGCCACGAGCGCGGGCACGGTCGTGTACCCGGCGAGCGCCTCCTCGGCGGTGATCCGCTGCGAAGGGACCACGTCACGCAGCTGCGCGGCCGCCAGCCCACGACGCGGGTCGGCGTCGGCCACCGGCCAGTCCGAGCCGAGGGCGAGCACCGCGCCCGCGTCCAGCAGGTCGCGCATCCGGAACGCCCGCGCGGCGCGCTCGGGGCCGAGCCGCTCGTTCCACGTGCCCGTGCCGTCGGCGCGCACGGCGCTCACGTGGATCGGCTGCATCGAGGCGACCACGTTCGCGCGCGGGATCGACTGCACGAGGTCGTCGGGGATCGCCTCCAGGTGCTCGAGCCGGTGCCGGACGCCCGGCGCGGCGCCCGCGCGGATGTAGGCGCCGAGCGTGAAGCGGGCCGCCGCGTCGCCGATCGTGTGCGTCGCGAGCTGGAAGCCCGCCTCGGCGAAGCGCGCCATCACGGCCGCCATCCGCTCCGGGTCGGGCCAGAACGGGGCGACGCTCTCGCCGCGTGTGTCCGGCGCCTCGAGCCAGGCCGTGCCGCCGTCGATCACGCCGTCGGCGAAGAACTTGGCCACGCCCCCGCGCCACAGCCGGCCACGCACGTCGCGCAGCGTGAGGAGGTGCTCGATCTGCTCGTCGGTGGTCTCCGGCGTGATCCAGAACGGCACGCGCAGGCGCATCGTCAGCTCGCCGGCGCCCTCGAGCTCGCGCAGCATCTCGAGCGTCGCGAGGTCGCCGTTCATCACGTGCCCGCCCGTGAGCCCGAGCGCGTTGAGCTCGCGCAGGATCTCCGCGTGGCGGGCGTGCAGCTGCGGCCAGCGCAGCTTGGGCGCGGCGCGCAGGACGAGGTCGCCCGCGGTCTCGCGGAGCTCGCCGGTCGGTGCGCCGTGCTCGTCGACCACGACGTACTCGTGGTCCCCGGTCACGTGCGCGAGCTCCAGCGCCCGCGGTGAGGCCAGCGCGGTGTGCAGGTCCGCGAGCTGGACGTACACGGCCGCGCCGCCGCACGCCTCGCCGATCGCCGCCGCTGTCGGCGCGACGTCGTAGTCCAGCCCCCAGGCGAACAGCCAGCCGCGCTGCGGCTCGGCGGCGGCGAGCCGCTCCAGCGCCTCCGACGCCGACGCGCACCCGCGCAGGTCGACCCCGCGCGTGGCCTCGGCGCCCCAGAACGGGTGGATGTGCGAGTCCACGAGCCCGGGGAGGAGCGCGGCGCCGCCCGCGTCGATGACCTCGGTGGTGGCGTCGCAGTCGTCGCCGACGTCCTCGCCGACCGCGATGATCGTCCCGCCGCGCACCGCGAGCGCGCTCGCGAACGGCCGGGCGGAGTCCAGCGTCCGGATCCGGGCGTTGACGATCGCCAGGTCAGCGGGCATGCGGTTTGGCCACAGCGAGGTACAGCACTCCGACCACGGTGATACCCGCCACGACCATCGGCGCGGCCCACACCTGGTACCAGGGCGCGTCCAGCGGGGCGAGCGACGCTCGCGGCCAGGCGATGTTCACGGTCTCGAAGGCCAGCCAGAGCACGGCGAGCACGTTGAGCACCATGCCGCGCGGCGACAGCATCCCTTGCGTGCGCGCGTAGAGCGCGGCGATCGCGATCAGCAGGAAGGCCACGAAGATCGCGGCGGTGCCGAATGTGATCAGCGAGCCGATCGCGGTCGCCTCGAGGCCGAGCAGCAGGCCGGCCCACGCGACGAGCGTGGTGGCGACGATGCCGCCGATCGGCGCCTGGCGCTTGTCGACCCGGCGCAGGAACGTCGAGCCGGGCAGCACGCCGTCGCGCGCCATCGAGTAGATGCCGCGCGACGTGCCGCCCTGCGCGGCCATCCCGCAGGCGATGAAGGCGACGAGCACGACGAACGCGAACGGCTTGCTCGACCACCCGCCGAAGGAGGCGACGACCGCGGTCGAGACGGGGTCGAGGTCCTTGCCCGCCGCCACGTCCGCGGGGTTGGGGTGCGCGAGCGTCGTGGCGAAGGCGTTGAGGATCACGAGCGCGCCGACGGTCAGCAGCGCGAGCCAGACCGCGCGCGGCACGTGCTTGGCCGCGCCCTTGGTCTCCTCGGCCGCGGCGACCGTCGCGTCGAACCCGATGAACGCCCAGCCGCCGACGGCGAGGGCGGCGAGCAGCGCGCCGAACGTCGACCCGCCGCTCAGCGCCTCGGCTCCGAACGTGTCGGTCAACACGCCGAAGCCCTGCTCGCGGAAGACGAGCAGCAGCGCGAGCCCGATGCCGACGGACGCGATCGCCTCCGCGCCGACGCCGAGCCGCAGCGCGCCCTTGAGCGCGTCGACGCCGAACGCGTTGATGATCGAGCAGACGAGGACGAGCACCGCGCCCGTGAGCACGATCGCGCCCGGCGTGGCCGTGATGCCCAGCAGCGTGAGCGCCCACGGCGCGCCGAGGTAGGCGATCGTCGTGTTCGCGACCGCGTACGCGCACAGCGCCACCCAGCCGTTGAACCACCCGTAGCGCGGGCCGACCAGCCGGCGACTCCACTGGTAGGCGCCGTTGGCGAGGGGATACCGGCCGGCGAGCTCGGCGTAGACGCTCATCAGCAGGCACTGGCCGGCGAGCGCGACCGGCAGCACCCACACCCACGCTCCACCGGCGACCGCCATCCCCACGAGCACGACCGCGTAGAGGCCGACGACCGGCGAGATCGTCGCGAACCCCATCGCGACGCTGTCGAAGACGCCCATCCCCCGCTTGAGCTCCTGCTCGTAGCCGAGCTCGCCCAGGCGCTGCGCATCTCCTTCCACGGGCCCTGCGAACGGCTCGGTCACGGCTGTCATCGCTGCCATCGTCGCTCCTTTGAGAAAACTAGCGGCGCTAGTCTGGACTAACGGTGCTAGTTTTGTCAAGGTGGCTCGCCCCACCAAGCCGATCCTCAGCCGCCGCGGCATCGCCGAGGAGGCGCTGCGGTTGGTCGACGAGGAGGGCGTCGAGGCGCTCACCACGCGCAAGTTGGCCAAGCGGCTCGGCGTCGAGGGACCGTCGCTCTACAACCACATCGCGGGCCGCGACGACCTGCTGGACGAGATGACCGGCCTGATCGACGAGGCCGTCGACCCGTCCGCGCTGACGGCGCACGCGGACTGGCGCGAGGGGCTCGCCGCGTTCGCCCGCACGTACCGCCGCGCGTTCATGGTCCGGCCCGAGCTCGTCGCCATCATCGCGAGCCGGCCCGTGCGCAGCGCGACCGCGCTCAGCGCCTACGAGCGCGCGTTCGCCGCCTTCGAGGGCTTCGGCTGGGACCCGCGCTTCGCGGCCACCGTGATGGCGGCGATCGACTACCTCGTGCTCGGCTCGGCGATCGAGACGTTCAACGGCGGCTTCGACCGCCCGGCGGCGGAGTACGAGGACACCTACCCGCACCTGGCGGCCGCACTGCGGGCAGCGGACGGTGTCGACGTCGACGACCTCGGCTTCGAGCTCGGCCTCGCCGCGCTGATCGCCAAGGTGGAGGCCGACACCACCTCAGGGTGAGGCGAAGGCACAAGCCGACCAGCGAGGATCGTTCGCATGATCCGCCCCATCCTCCCCGTGCTCTCCGCCCTGACCGCGCTGGCGGTCGTCGCTCCCTCCGCCCACGCCGCCGCCCCGAGCTGCCAGCGCGGCGGCGCGACGCTCCTCGCCGCCTCGGGCAAGGTCCGCGTCGTCTCCGTGAAGGAGAAGCCGCAGAACTCCGAATCGCGCCGCGACCGCATCTACGGCTGCTGGACCACCACCGGCCGGCGCTTCACGCTCTTCCAGTCGCGCGACTTCGGGCTGGACTCGATCGAGCGCGACCACTTCGAGATCGTCGACGGCCGGTACATCGGCGCGATCCGCGACTTCGAGGGCGGCGCCAGCGAGTCCCGCACCGCCGCCTCGTACGACGCGCAGAAGCACAAGGCCGTGCACGACACCGACCCGTGCGACGAGGTCTCCGCGGGCGACTTCACCGGCGTCGACGACGCGGTGTTCTTCCGCAATGGCGGGATCGCCTACACGTGCTTCAAGCAGTCGCGGATCGTCGACGGCAAGGGCGACCGCGCGCTCGAGGCCAACGGGGTCGTCGTGACGAGCTTGGCCGTCTCCAAGAACTCGCACAGCTTCAGCGAGCGGCTCTTCTACCTGGCTGACGACGTGCCGAAGAGCCTCCAGCTCTAGGTCAACGCCGCCGCCAGCTTGTGGTGGCGGAGCTTCTCGGGCGGATCGCCGTGCAGGAGCCAGCCGCCGTCGTCGCGGCGGCTGACCTTCCCGGCCTTGGCCAGCGCGCCCATCGCCGTCGTCACCGACGGGCGGTGGGCGCCGACGATGCTCGCCAGCCGCTCGTGGGAGAGCGGCAGCGGCAGCAGGATGCCGTCAGGCGTGACCTTGCCCCAGCGCTCGGCGAGGTGCCAGAGCGTCAGCAGCAGCCGGTCCTCGACGCGGTTGTGATGGGCGATCGCGAGCGCGACCGCCAGGTGATGCGCGCGCCGCGTCCCGCGGTTGAAGAGCTCCACGCCGAGCTGCGGCCACGGGTTGATGCGCGTGACGAGCGCGTGGTCGAGCACGGCCAGCTTCGTCGGCTCGAGCACCTCCCAGCCGACCTCCGCACGCACGTGCGAGCCGGCGTCGTCCCAGCTCCACGGCCGCATCACGTCGCACGGTCCGATCAGCTCGATGCAGTGCCGTCCGAGCACGTCAACCTCACGCGACAGCAGGCCCTCGACGATCAGGAAGCCGCGGTGGTGGACGTCGGGCTCGAGCGCGTTGGCGACGTCCCACTCGCCGGGGCTGAGCCGCTGGACGCGGGTCAGCGCCTCGTGGCGCGCCCGCTCGAGCTGGCCGTCGTCGAGCTGCTCGGCCAGGTCCGGGTCGGCGTCGACGATGGAGATGGTCGATCCGCTCACGCGGGTGTTGTTACCCGACCACGCGACGCGCACACTGCGGCCGGACCAAGGGGGAGCCCGGCAGCAGGACGGAGGTCGTGCACGTCGCGTGGTTGGGTGAGGAGCGGTGTCGGAGGTGCTCACCCTCAAGTTCGGCCCGGAGCGGCGAGTTGCCGACGGGCGCCACCCCCGGACGGGGGACGGGTCGGCACCCCAGCGCTAGGGTTCGCCCGCGATGCCCGTCGTGCTGCGACTCGACGACCCGGACAGCCGCTACACGGCCGTCCGCCTCGCCAGCGACCTCCACCTCTCGCACGAGCAGCGCTCGTTCGCCCGCAACGGCACCGGCTGGGTGCTCGAGGTCGAGCTGCCCGACGTGCTGCGGCTCGAGTACAAGCTCGAGGTCGACCATCCGGACGGCGGCACCGAGCACATCCTCGACCCGGGCAACGACAAGACGGCGCCCGGCGCGTTCGGGGACAAGTCCGTGCTCGAGCTCGACGGCTACGCGGCGCCGGAGTGGCTCCACGCGCAGGCCGTCCCCGGCCGCTACGACGAGGCCGAGATCCGCGGACGCGGGCTGGGCGGCACCGTCGCCGTGCGAGTGTGGTCGCCGGAGAGCTTCCCGCCGGGCACGCCCGCGCGGCTCCTGCTCGCCAACGACGGCCCCGAGTACGACGCGCTCGCCCAGCTCACGCGCTACGCCGGCGCGGTGATCGCGCGCGGCGACGTGCCGCCGTTCCGGGTCGCGCTCCTGCAGCCCGGGGACCGGAACAACTGGTACTCGGCCAGCGCCGCGTACAGCCGCGTGCTCGACTCGGACGTGCTGCCGCAGCTGCGCGCCGGGTTCGGCGTGATCGGCCAGCCGGTCGGGATGGGCGCGAGCCTCGGCGCGCTGGCGATGCTGCACGCCCAGCGGCGTTACCCGCGGCTGCTGAGCGGCGCCTTCCTGCAGTCGGGCTCGTACTTCATCCCGCGCTACGACCGCCACGAGAGCGGCTTCTCCCGCTACACGCGGATCACGCGCTTCGTGCGCGACACGCTGCGCGACGGCGAGTACGCGATGCCCGTTCCGGTGACCCTCACCGTCGGCAGGGCCGAGGAGAACGCGGAGAACAACCGGGAGATGGCGCGTGCTCTGGCGGCTCAGGGGTACGAGGTGAGCTTGGAGGAGGTGCTCGACATGCACAACTACGTCGGTTGGCGGGATGCTTTCGACCCGCATCTGACCCAGCTGCTCAAACGCGCCTGGACGCGATGAACCACGCCCACCATGAGCTGTACTCGTCCGCCATCGGCGCGGCCGGGACGGTCGCGGTCTTCGGGCACTACGGCCGGGCGGTGCTCGCGTTCCCGTCCGAGGCGGGCAAGGCCTACGACTGGCGCGACAACGGCATGGTCGGCGCCGTCGCCGACCTGATCGACGCGGGCCGCGTGAAGCTCTACTGCGTGGACTCGTTCGACGCGTCCTCGTGGTCGAACCGGCAGCTCTCGCTCGAGGACCGGGCGCGTGAGCACGGCCGCTACGAGTCGTGGATCCTCGACCAGGTCGTGCCGTTCATCTCCCACGACACCGGCGGTGAGATCATCACCACCGGCGCGAGCCTCGGCGCCTACCACGCGCTGAACTTCGCGCTCAAGCGGGCGGATCTGTTCCCGCTCGCGCTGTGCCTGTCGGGCAACTACGACCCCTCGACGTGGAACGCCTGGGGCGACCGCGGCGAGCAGACGTACTTCAACAACCCGATGGACTACGTCGGGCACTTCGGCGGCGACCACCTCGAGTGGCTGCGGTCGCGGCTGAGCCTCCTGCTGGTGTGTGGCCAGGGGCAGTGGGAGGACACGACGGGGGCGCTCGCGTCCACCCGGCAGCTCGCCGGGCTGCTGGCCGAGAAGGGAATCCGCCACGAGCTCGACCTGTGGGGGTACGACGTCCCCCACGACTGGCACTCGTGGCGCGCGCAGCTCGCCCACCATCTCCCGAGGTTCTGCTGATGTCCGACGCTTCCCACCTGATCGGTCTCCTGCTCGGCACGGAGGAGGACTGGCCGCGGGCCTTCGAGACGTTGCTCGGGCGGGTCGGCCCGGTCAAGTACGGCGGGTCCACGCACCACGTCAGCTCCGAACGGATCACGATCGAGCCCTTCGACCTGCGCGACAAGCCCCGCTACGACCTCGTGGTCGACCGGCTCGCCTGGTGGTACTTCGTCCCGCGTGAGTGGCTGAAGAAGGTCGCGCTGATGGACGACGTGTACCTGCTGAACTCGCCGTTCACGTTCCAGGCGATGGAGAAGCACGCGGCCTACGCGGCGATGATCCGGCTCGGGATCAAGGTGCCGCAGACCGTGCTCGTCCCGCACAAGAACCCGCCCGAGAACACGCGCTTCGAGTACACGGCGGCCAAGTACAACCGGCCGTTCGACCTCGGCGCGATCGCGGCCAACATCGGCTACCCGCTGTTCATGAAGCCCTACGACGGCGGTCAGTGGGTCGGCGTGACGCGGATCAAGGACCACGACCAGCTGATGCAGGCGTACAACGAGTCCGGCGAGCGGCTGATGCACCTGCAGGAGTCGATCGAGGGCTTCGACAAGTTCGCGCGGTCGCTGAGCATCGGCGCCGAGACGATGGTCATGGACTTCCAGCCCGACCAGCCGATGCACAACCGCTACGCGATCTCGCACGACTTCCTCGCGCCCGAGACGGGCGAGGAGATCATCACGATCTCGCGGCTGATCAACGCGTTCTTCCGCTGGGAGTTCAACTCCTGCGAGACGCTCGTGCGCGGTGCCGAGGCGCACCCGATCGACTACGCGAACGCGTCGCCGGACGTGGCGCTGACGTCGCTGCACTACTACTTCCCGTGGGCGATCTCCGCGTTGCTGAAGTGGACGATCTTCTGCACGGTCACCGGCCGCGACTCGCGCGTGGTGGACATGGACACGCGCCGCTACTTCGAGGTCGGCGACCGCGAGGACCTCGACTACCGGGCCAAGCTCGCCGAGTACCGCCGGCTGGCGGACGAGTACTTCCAGGTCGAGGAGTACAAGGCGTTCTGCGCGACGTCGCTCAAGCACGTCGACGAGCTGCTGCTCGAGTGGGTGTCGTCGGCGGACTTCGACGCCCTGCTGGCGGGCACGGTGCGTGACACCTACCCGGCGCACGAGCACGAGGAGTTCCTGGAGCTGTTCCGCGGGCGCGTCGGGCTGTGGGTCCGCGAGCGCGGGCGGTCGCCGCAGACCGCCTGACCGGCCGGGAGGCCGTATGGTGCGGGACATGGACGTCCTGATCGCCGGCGGCGGGGTCGCCGGACTCGAGGCGCTGCTGGGCCTCCGGGAGGTGGCCGGCGAGCGCGTGCAGCTGACCGTCGTCGCTCCTGACCCCGACTTCACGTACCGGCCGATGGCCGTGGCCGAGCCGTTCGCGGTCGGCCAGGCGCGCCGCGTCCCGCTGAGCGACATCGCGGCGGACGCGGGCGCCGAGGTGGTGATCGACGCCGTGGTCGGCGTCGACGACGCCGCCGGCCAGGTGCGCCTGGCGAGCGGCGGCACCCGGTCCTTCGACGCGCTGCTGGTCGCCGCCGGCGCCCGGGCCGTGCAGGGCGTGGAGGGCGCCACGACCTGGTGGCCCGGCGGTGACGCGGAGCCGTTCGGCGGCCTCCTGCGCGACATCGAGGAGGGCTACTCGAAGCGGCTCGCGATCGTCGTCCCGCCCGGCGCGGTGTGGCCGCTGCCCGCTTACGAGCTGGCGATCATGACCGCGGGGGAAGCGCGAGAGCTGGGCCATGACGACGTGCAGATCACGGTCGTCACGCCGGAGCGCAGCGCGCTGTCGGTGTTCGGTCCGGACGCGAGCGCCGCGGCCGCCGAGGAGCTCGAGCGTGCGGGCGTGCGGCTCGTGACCGGCGCGGTCGCCACCCGCGCCGCGGGCGGCGGCCTGTCGCTCGACCCGAGCGGTGATCGGCTCGACGTGCAGCGCGTGGTTGCGGTCCCGCGCCTGGTCGGTCCTGCCATCGAGGGCCTCGCCGCGGACGACGAGGGCTTCGTGCTGACCGGCGAGGACGGCCGTGTCCAGGGCGCCTCGCGCACGTGGGCGGCCGGCGACGGGATCGACTCGCCGCTGAAGTTCGGCGCGCTCGCGACGCATCAGGCGCGCGTGGCGATCGCCGGGATCGCGCGCCTCGCGGGCGTGGAGGACCCGCCGGACCCCGGCGAGCCGGTGCTCGAGGGCCGGCTGCTGCTGGGCACCCGCCGGACGCGTCGCCTGCGCGGCGACGGGGACGGCGAGGGCGCGCCGCTGTGGTGGCCGCAGGGCAAGGTCGCGGGGGCCTACCTGCCGCGCTGGCTGGCCGAGCACGGCTTCGCGCCGCCGGTCTTGGCCGTCGACGCCCCCGACGAGGGCATCGAGATCCGCCGTCCGGTCCGCGAGCTCGCCGACGAGGCGCAGCAGCTGTTCGACGTGCGGCGGCGCTACCGGATCGCCGATGCGGACCTCGCCTCGCTGGGCCGGCAGATGCGGTCGATGCGACGGGATCGCTGATCACGATGTAAGGCGTGGCCTCGTCGCGACAGAGAGGGGGTGTGAGCGATCCGCACGCGTTCCGCGCGATCTACGCAGCTCATCACGCCGCCGTCTGCGCGTACTTCGCGCGCCGGGCGCCGCGGGATGAGGTCGAGGATCTCGCGGCCGAGACCTTCACCGTCGCCTGGCGCAAGCTGCCGCGACGGCTCGAGCACCCGCTGCCGTGGCTGTACGCCGTGGCCGGCAAGGTGCTCGCCAACCACCGCCGCAAGGCGGCGCGCAAGGGCGCGCTGGCGCCCGACCCCGCCACGGGCGACCCCGCGGAGCGCTTCACCAGCGACCGCGGCCTCGCCACCGCCTTCGCCGCGCTGAGCGACCGCGAGCGCGAGGCGATCTGCCTTGTCGCCTGGGAAGGCCTGTCCACGGAGGACGCCGCCCGCGCCGCCGGCTGCAGCCGGGCCACCTTCGCCGTCCGCTTCTCGCGCGCCCGGGCCAAGCTCGCCCAGCACCTCGACCCGCCACCCGTCACCACCTACGCCGTCCCGGAGAGGATCTGACATGGACCCCGTGCTCGATCGCGTCCGTGCCGCGAACCCCGCCCGCGAGGACGAGTTCGCCGGCCTCGCCGACTTCAACGCGCTGGAGCTGGCGCCCTCGCCCCGCAAGCGCCGTCGGCTCTTGGCCGTCCCGGCCGTGGGCGCCGTGATCGCCGCGCTCGTCGTCCTCCCCAACTCCGCCCCCCAGGCGAGCGAGGTGCTCCGCCACGCCGTCAACGCCGTCGCGGTCGACGACGGCGGGATCCTCTACGCCCGCTCCCACGCCTCGTGGGGCCCGACCGGCGGCGCCCCGGCCGGCACCAGCTGCCGCCAGGTCTGGGTGCAGGGCGACACCGCCATGCGCTGGCTCGAGGACCGCGGCGACCAGGAGGTCTTCCGCAAGGGCGAGGGCACCACCCGCCGCACCGCCGACGGCAAGGTCACCACCGAGCCCGGCATGACGATGGTCCCGACCGAGGTCTTCCGCGCCGGCGGCCTGCTCCGCAAGGCCCAGAGCGGCACGCAGATCCAGCTCGAGGAGTCCGACCTCGACGGCCGCGAGGTCTACGTGCTCCGCTGGGACGAGCCGTCCGGCCCGCCGCACTTCCCGAAGATCCAGATGACCATGTGGATCGACCGCGAGACCTACGCCCCGCTGCGCTTCACCGACCACTCGTCCGGCAAGGACACCGAGGGCAAGCCCTTCGACCAGACCTACACGGAGGACATCCTGGAGTTCAAGACGCTTCCGGACACGCCCCGTAACCGGCAGCTGCTGACGCTTCAGTAGCGTGCCGGGCATGGGCGCAATCACCGTGGGTACGCAGAACTCGACCGACATCACCCTCAACTACGAGGATCAGGGCGAAGGGCAGGCCGTCGTCCTGATCCACGGGTATCCGCTGGACGGGTTCAGCTGGGAGAAGCAGGCCGTGGCGTTGCTGGACGCGGGCTACCGCGTCATCACGTACGACCGGCGCGGGTTCGGGGGCTCCTCGAAGGTCGCCGGCGGCTACGACTACGACACGTTCGCGGCGGACCTGAACGAGGTGCTGACGCAGCTGGACCTGCGCGACGTGATCCTCGTGGGGTTCTCGATGGGCACGGGCGAGCTGGCCCGCTACGTGAAGAACTACGGCGCCGACCGCGTGGCCAAGCTCGCGTTCCTGGCCTCGCTGGAGCCGTTCCTGCTCCAGACGGACGACAACGCGGAGGGCGTTCCGCAGGACGTCTTCGACGGCATCGTCGCCGCGGCGAAGGGCGACCGCTACGCCTGGTTCACGCAGTTCTACAAGGACTTCTACAACCTCGACGAGAACCTCGGAAGCCGGATCTCCGAGGAGGTCGTGACCGCGAGCTGGAACACCGCCACGCGTAGCGCGCCGGTGGCCGCGTACGCCGTCGTCGCCGCGTGGTTGGAGGACTTCCGCGCCGACGTGAAGGCGGTCGCCGACGCCGGCAAGCCGACGCTCATCCTGCACGGCACCGGCGACCGGATCCTCCCGATCGACGCGACCGGGCGCCGCTTCGCGAAGCTCGTGCCGGACGCGAAGTACGTCGAGGTCGAAGGCGCGCCGCACGGCCTGCTGTGGACGCACGCCGAGGAGGCGAACGCCGCGCTGCTCTCCTTCGTGCAGCCCTAGCGCTTCCGGACCGCCGGTCCAGCGCTCCGACGAGCGCTTGTGACCGGCGGTCCGTTTTCGTGGGTCCGCGGTCCCCGTAGCTTCGCGGCCCATGAACGCAGCGCTGCATACAGAGTCGGATGCGGTGGCTCGATTGGCCGCTGCGCGGCCGATGGTGGTCGACGTCGTGCCGGCCTCCGAGGTCTCCGCCCACCACGCCGCGGGCGGCGTGACCCACGCCGGCCCGCCGATCGAGCCCGAGCGCATGTGCGCCCCGATGCGCGCCGCGCTCGGCAGCGCGCTGTGGCTGGAAGGCGTGGCCGAGACGCCCGCCGCCGCCCTGGCGCTCGTCGAGGACGGCCAGATCCCGCTGACGACCAATCACGACGCGGGCGGCGTCGGGCCGATGGCGGGGGTCGTGAACCCGGGCATGCCGGTGTGGGTGGCGCGCGACGAGGCGACGGGGAAGGTCGCGTGGTGCCCGCTCAACGAGGGATCGGGCGCGGTGCTGCGCTACGGCGCCGACGGGCCCGAGGTGATGGAGCGCCTGAAGTGGATGCGCGACGTCCTCGCGCCCGAGGTGCGGGCCGCGCTCGCTCACAGCCCGCTGGACCTCTTCGAGCTGCACGTGCAGTCGATCGCGCTCGGCGACGAGGCGCACCACCGCACGGAGCAGGGCACGGCGCTCACCCTCGACGCGCTCGGCATCGAGCATCCCGAGGTGCGGGCGTTCATCGCCGGCAACGGCCAGTTCTTCCTCAACCTGGCGATGGTCTTCGCGAAGCTCGCGCTCGACTGCGCCGCGGACGTGCCGGGCTCACCGGTCCTCACCGCGATCGCCCGCAACGGCGTCGAGGTCGGCATCCGGGTCTCCGGGCTCGGCGACCGGTGGTTCGTCGGCCCGGCCGCGCTGCCCGCCCCGGCGAAGCTCTTTCCCGGCTACACGCCTGCCGACATGAACCCGGACCTCGGCGACTCGGCGATCGTCGAGACCTACGGGTTGGGCGCGCTGGCCGTGGCGGCCTCGCCGCTCTCGGCGCCGTCCGTGGGTCTGGACGTCCACGCGATCGACGCCATCGACGCCGAGCTGCGGGCGATCGCGGCCGGTGAGTCCCCGGACATCCGCTTCCCGGACGGCCGCGCGGCGATCCTCGGCATCGACGCGCGGAAGGTCGCCGCGACGCGGCTCTCCCCGCCCGTGCACACGGGCATCGCCCACAAGCAGCCGGGCATCGGGCAGATCGGCGGCGGCGTCACGCACCCGCCGCTGCAGGCCTTCGACCTCGCGGTGGCCGCTCTTGACGCGCGCTGACGAAGTCCACCACGGCCTCCGGGCCGCGCTGCTCGCGGGCGCGTTCCCGTACGGGCAGCGGCTCGTCGAGGAGCAGCTCGCGGAGCGCTTCAGCACGAGCCGCACCCCCGTGCGCGAGGCGCTGCGGCGCCTGGAGGGCGACGGGCACGTCGTCCGCGACCGCTCCGGCGGCGTGCGGCCGAACGCGCCGCGCGTGACCGCGATGCGCGAGCTGTACGCGGTCCGCACGGTGCTCGAGGACCTCGCGGTGCGCACGGCCGACCCCGAGCAGCTGGACCCGCTGCACGAGGAGTGGCTGGAGCTGCGCGCCGAGCGCGACGAGTCGCCGGACTTCGTCTACGCCGACGAGAGCTTCCACGAGGCGATCGCGCACGCGTCCGGCAACAGCGCCACCGAGCGCTACCTGCACGACATCAACGAGCGCATCCGCGTGATCCGCATCCACGACTTCACGACCGTCGACCGGATCGTGACGACGATCGAGGAGCACCTGGAGATCCTCGACGCGCTGCGGTCGGGGAAGACCGACGCGGGCGCGGCTCTGATGCGCGTGCACATCGAACGTTCGGCAGAAGTGGTGGAGCGACGCGTAGGCGAGCTGTTGACCCGGATGTTCGAGGAGGAGCGCCCATGAGCTCTGTCGCCATCAACGCCTTCACCGCGGCCCGGGAACGGCTGGCGGCGCAGGTCATCGACCCGCCCGAGGCGCGCCCGGCCTACGAGGTCTTCGGCCCGCCGCCCGCACCCGTGCCGGCGCTCGGCGCGCTGCCCTCCACGGGCGCGATCGCCGGCGCGGCGCGGGCGCTCGACGCCGGCGTCACGACCTCCGTCGCGCTGACCGAGCTCGCGCTCCAGCGGATCGCCAAGGACGACTGGACGGCGTTCGTGCACGTCGACGCGCAGGCCGCGCTGGCCGAGGCGCGGGCGCGCGACGCCGAGCTGCGCGCCGGCCGCCGGCGTGGACCGCTGCACGGCGTGCCGGTGTCCGTCAAGGACGTCATCCACGTCGGCGGCATGCCGACGCGCTGCGGCTCGGACGCGTTCCACCAGCGGCCCGAGGCCGACGCCGCGGCGGTCGACCTGTGGCGCGCGGCCGGCGCGGTGATCCTCGGCAAGACGAGCACGCACGAGTTCGCGCTCGGCGTCACCTCGCCGCAGGCGCGCAACCCGCACGACCCGACGCGGATCCCGGGCGGGTCGAGCGGCGGGTCGGCGATCGCGGTCGCCACCGGGATGGGGTTCGCCTCGCTGGGAACCGACACCCGCGCGTCGATCCGCGTCCCCGCCGCGCTGTGCGGCGTGGTCGGCCTCAAGCCCACCTACGAGACCGTGCCGACCCGCGGCGTCGTGCCGCTGTCGTGGACGATGGACCACGTCGCGGTGATGGCGGCGGGCGTGGAGGACGCGGCGCTCGCGCTCGACGCGCTGCGCCCCGACGCGCCCGCGATCGCCCCGGCGGTGGGCGCGCGGGTGAGCCACCTGCGCGTCGGCCTGGCGACCGCCGCCTGGGAAGGCGCCGAGGCGGTCGTCGAGGCGGCCGTGGCCCGCCAGGTCGACAAGCTGGACGGGCTCGTGGCGGCTGTGCGCGAGACCGATCGTCCCACCGCCGCCGACTTCGGCGGCGCCAACGCGATGGGCCTGCTCGTCTCGCGCTGCGAGGCGGCCACGTTCCACCGCGCCGCCGGGCTGGACCGCTCGCTGTACTGGGCGGAGGTCCGTGACCAGCTGGACGCCGCGGACGGCGTTCCCGCCACGGACTACATCGACGCGCAGCGCTACCGCTCCGCGCTGAGGGAGGAGATGCTCGCGGTGTTCCGCGAGCACCACGTGCTCGCGATGCCGACGGCGCCCGTCCTGGCGCCGCCGGTGGAGCGGGCCGACGAGTACCTCACGATCCTGTCGCGCAACGCGATCCTCTGGAGCTTCGTCGGGTTCCCGGCGATCTCCCTCCCGTGCCCCACCGATGGGTTGCCAGTCGGCCTGCAGCTGGTGGCGGGCCCCGGCGGGGAGGCACTGCTGATCGCGCTGGCGGCGGCCCTCACGGAGAAAGCAGGTGGCGCATGACCGCTCTCGTGCCCGCGGAGCCGGGCCCGTTCGCGTTGGACGTATCGACGACGGCGCTCGTCGTGATCGACATGCAACGCGACTTCCTCGAGCCGGGCGGCTTCGGGTCGGCGCTCGGCAACGACGTGTCGCTGCTGAGCGCCGCGATCGAGCCGCTGCAACGCGTGCTCAGCGCGGCCCGCGAAGCCGGGATGCTCGTCATCCACACGCGGGAGGGCCACCGGCCCGACATGGCCGACTGCCCGCCGGCGAAGTTCGCGCGCGGCGAGTTCATCGGCACCGACTCACCCAAGGGCCGGATCCTGATCCGCGGCGAGTACGGCCACGACATCGTCGACGAGCTCGCGCCGGCACCCGGCGAGATCGTGCTCGACAAGCCCGGCAAAGGCTCCTTCTACGCCACCGACCTCGAGCTGATCCTGCGCAACGCGGGGATCACGTCGCTGGTCGTGACCGGCGTCACCACCGAGGTCTGCGTGCACACGACCGTGCGCGAGGCCAACGACCGCGGCTTCGAGTGCCTGGTGCTGTCGGACTGCTGCGGCTCGTACGTCCCCGAGTTCCACGAGGTCGCGCTGCGGATGATCTC
Organism: Solirubrobacter pauli; assembly: GCF_003633755.1. Classification (GTDB taxonomy): domain Bacteria; phylum Actinomycetota; class Thermoleophilia; order Solirubrobacterales; family Solirubrobacteraceae; genus Solirubrobacter; species Solirubrobacter pauli. The sequence goes on along the minus strand of NZ_RBIL01000001.1, from coordinate 2,573,474 downwards.
CGCCCAGGGCGGGATCTTCGGCTGGGTGGGCTCGTCATCGGACCTTCTGTCCTCCCTCCCGCTCGGAGCTCGCGCATGACCCTCCCCTTCTGGACCCGCGGCGACCTGAACGCCTTCTTCGGGCTCGGCATCAACATGCTCGTCAACGTGCTGGTGCTCGCCGGGCTGTGCATCGGCGTGGTCAACATCGCGCCCGACGACGTCTACGGCATCATCCTCCCGGCCCTCGGCATCGAGCTGCTGGTCGGCAACATCTTCTACTTCTACCTCGCCCGTCGGCTGGCGATGAAGGAGCAGCGCGCGGACGTCACGGCGCTCCCCTACGGGCCGAGCGTCCCGCACATGTTCATCGTGACGCTGGTGATCATGCTGCCGACCTACCTGGCGACCAAGGACGCCGTCGCGGCCTGGACGGCCGGCCTGGCGTGGGCGTTCATCATCGGCTGCATCATCCTGATCGGCGCGTTCGTCGGGCCGACGATCCGCCACCTGACGCCGCGCGCGGCCATGCTCGGGACGCTGGCCGGCATCTCGCTCGCGTTCATCTCGATGCGTCCGGGAGCGCAGATGTGGGGCGCGCTGTGGATCGCCCTGCCCGTGTTCATGATCATCATCGCCGGCTTCATCGCGGGCGTGCGGCTGCCGGGCAACTTCCCGATCGGCCTCGCGGCGCTGCTCGTCGGCTGCGCGATCGGCTGGATCGGCGGCTACATGGAGCCGGCTGCGGTGACCGACGCCGCCGAGGCGATCGCGATCGGCATCCCATCGTTGAACGTCGACCTGCTGCTCGACGGGCTGGAGGGCATCTCGCCGCTGCTCGCGACCGCGATCCCGCTGGGCATCTACAACTTCACCGAGGCGATGAGCAACGTCGAGTCGGCCGCCGCGGCGGGCGACAACTACAACCTGCGCCACGTGCTCCTCGCCGACGGCACGGGCGCCGTCGTCGGTGCCGCGCTCGGCTCGCCCTTCCCGCCCGCCGTCTACATCGGCCACCCCGGGTGGAAGGCCGCCGGCGGGCGCATCTCCTACTCGCTGGCGTCCGGCGTGCTGATCTTCGCCCTGTGCGCGTTCGGGCTGTTCCCGCTGCTCGCCGCGCTGCTGCCGATCCCCGCGATCGTGCCGATCCTGCTGTTCATCGGCCTCGTGATCGGGTCGCAGGCGTTCGTCGCGGTGCCGAAGGCCCACTACGCGGCGGTGGTGCTCGCGGCGATCCCGTCGCTCGCGCAGTGGGGCTCGGGCATGGTGCACGACGCGCTGCTGGCGGCGGGGACGAGCGTGCAGGAGGTCGGCGTCGACGCGCTCGCCAACGGCGGCGTGCTCTACGGCGGGCTGGCGACGATCGGCGCGGGCTCGGTCCTCGTCGGCATGATCCTCGGCACGATCGCGGTGTTCGTGATCGACCGGCGCTTCGTCCACGCGGCCGCCGCGTGCGGGGTCGGCGGGGTCCTGACGCTGGTCGGCCTGATCCACAGCGAGGAGGTGCACGTGTTCTCGAACCCGCGGATCGCGCTGGGCTACGGACTCGCCGGCGTCGTCTGCCTCGCCTACTCGCTGCTCAAGCTCCCGCCGCGTGAGCCGGACCTGAGCGACCCGATGGACCTCGAGGTCGCCGCGGAGCGCAGCCGGTTCGTCCGGGAGGACGAGAGGGTGGCTGTCCACGCCTGAAGACTGGGGACAGCCCCAATCGACATCCGGTCGAGGAGCAGTACCTTGGAGACATGAGCTCCGCCGCGCTCCTCGACCTCGACGTCGGCCCCAAGCCGAGCCGCAAGGAACGCGCGGCGAAGACCGTCAACGCCGCTCTGCGAGGAGGTGTTCTCGCGGGCGGCGTCGCCGCGATCGCCTGGCTGTTGGCGGTCGCGCTCAGCGGCACCGTCTTCTTCCTGCTGATCGTCGCGACCGTGCTCGCGCTGGTCTACACGGTCGTGCGCGGCGACAAGGCCCGCATGGGCGTCTGGGGCCTGCTCGCGGTCGCCTGGGCGCTGATCATCGCCGAGCGGTGGGTGGTCAACGAGAACGGCGGCCTCATCGTCGCCGGCGCCGCCTACCTCGGCGTCGTCTTCGGCGCCCGGCGCGCCGGCATCGCCAAGAAGTCCTATCCGCTGCTGGCCTACCCGCTCATCTCGCTGGCGATCGTTATCGGCGCCGGCACGAGCGTCGCGGACCCGTGGGGCGTCTCCTGGCTCTGGGTCCTCGCCGTGCTCGGGCCCGTCGTCGGTGCCCGCACCCTGCTCAACCCCTCTCCTCGGGACCACAAGCCCACGCCATGAAGCTGATCGTCAACTACCGCCTCGACCCCACGGTCGCGGCGGCGCTCCTCCCTGCCCAGTTCCGGCCGCGCCTGCTCAACGGGCACGCCGTCGCCGGCCTGCTCCTGGACGCCGACAAGGCCGAGTACCGCCTCGCGGTCGAGTCCGGCGCGTACCTGCTCAACAGCGAGTCCGGCCCGCTCCTCGCCGAGGAGCTCCCACGCCAGATCTACGCGTCGTTCGCGGGCGAGGAGACGGTCGACGTCTCCGTCCGCCCGGCCGTGTCGTGGCGCAGCACGCTGTTCGGCGACCCCTACTCCGCCGCGCGCTTCGCGGGGATGATCGCCGCGGTGCCGGTCCGCATCGACTGGGTGCGGTCGTCGTTCTTCGCGCGGCTGGGAGGCGTGGCCGACTGCGCGTTGATGGTGCCGGACGTGCCGATGTCGATGGACATCGCCGCCTGACGCGCCCCTCGTAGACTGCTCGCGCGTGTTGTCGCGCGAACGCGCACCCGCCGCGATCCTCGCGCTGATCCTGCTCGTCGCGTTCGGGTTGCGCGTGTGGAGCCTCGGGCACGGCCTGCCCTACTCGTACAACCTGGACGAGCGGGCGCACTTCGTGCCGCACGCCGTGGCGATGACGTCCGGGGACCTGAACCCCGGGTACTTCATCAACCCGCCCTTCCTGACGTACATCCTCGCGGCGTGGCTGAGCGTCATCCACCTCGGAGGGGTGGAGCAGTGGTTCGCCGACGACGCGGGCGCCGTGTTCCTCGCCGGCCGGTGGATCAGCGTGTTCTTCGGGGTCGGGACGGTCGCCGCGACGTACTTCGCGGGCAAGGCGTGGTTCGGGCGCGCCGCGGGCCTGATCGCGGCGGCGATCCTCGCGGTCGCGTTCCTGCCGGTGTTCTACTCGCGGCTGGCGCTCAACGACGGGCCGGGGATGCTGCCGTGCGCGCTCGCGCTGTGGGCGAGCGCGGTCGTGCTGCGCACCGGGTCCACCAAGGCGCTGCTCGCTGGCGGCGCGGCCGTCGGCCTCGCCGCGAGCTTCAAGTACTCGGACGGCGCGGTCGTGATCGCGCTCGTCGCCGCCGCGTTCCTGTCGCCGCTGTCGATCAAGGCCGCGCTCAAGGGCCTGGTCCTCGCCGGGCTGATCGCGATCGCGGCCGTGATCGTCACGAACCCGTACCTGTTCGCGGACTGGGGCACGTTCATCAACGACCTGGACCGCCAGCGCAAGTTCGCCGACGGGCCGCCGCTGCTCGGCCAGCCCGAGCGCAACGGCTGGTGGTACTACCTGACGTCCTCGACGTGGGCGCTCGGCTGGTTCCCGAGCGTGTTCGCGGTCGCGGGCGGCGTGATGCTGCTGATCCGGCGCCGATACAAGGAGGCCGCCGTCCTCGGCGGGCTGATCGTCCTGTACTGGCTCTACATGGGGAGCCAGAGCCGCTTCTACGCGCGCTGGATGCTGCCGCTGTACCCCGCGCTCGCGGTGCTGGCGGCCTACGCGCTGACGCAGCTCCGGTCCAACAAGGCGGCCGCGGTGGCCGCCGTCGGGTTCCTCGTCGCCACCGCGGTGCCGACGGTCCGCAACGCGATCGTCATGGGGCGCGAGGACACCCGCACGCAGACGCGCGACTGGCTCGTCGCCAACGTCCCGCAGGGCACGAAGGTCGCGTTCGAGCCGATCGCGCCCAGCGAGTGGTACGGCTCCACGCCGGGCGGCGGTGCGAAGGCGCATCCGATCCAGCAGTGGACCCGCTTCAACCGCAACGACGCGATCATCGCCGAGCTCGCGGACGAGCACAGCGGCTCACGCCGGCCGGCGAACTTCCAGAACTACGAGCGCACGCTCACGCCCAAGCTGATCGACATCTACCGCCGCGAGGGCGTCTGCTGGGTCGTCACCGGCTCGACCCAGTACGGGCGGACGGCCGCCGAGCCGTACCGGGCGCCCGCGGCGGTCAAGTACTACCGGGCGCTGAAGCGGCAGGCCGACGTCGTGTTCAAGACCGACCCGACCGACGGCACCCTGCCGCGCTACCAGGTCGACAAGTCGTTCAACTACATCGAGTCCGAGTTCAAGCGCCCGGGCCCGGAGATGATCGTGTACCGGCTGCGCAACTGCTCGTGATTCCGTGCGTTAAGGGGTCTCGTGCGGATCCTCATTGCTTCGTTGCTGCTTCTCATCGCCGCGCCGGCCGCGTCGGCCCGCGTCGTCATCGTCGCCACCGGCACCGACCAGGTGCAGCTGATCGACACGCGCACGAACACACCCGCGCCCGTGCGCGTGCCCGGGCCGGCGAAGGCGGTCGCGGCGACGCCGGACGGCTCACGCGCGCTGATCGCCTCTGACCGCACGGTCACGATCTACGACCTCAACACGCGCGCGGTCAACGGGGTGGCGCAGCTCCAGGGCGTCCCCGCGGCGCTCGCCGTGTCCCCCGACGGCACCCGCGCGTACGCCGCGCGCCGCAGCGGGATCGAGGTCATCGACCTCGCGAGCGCTTCGCGGGTCGGGCTGCGCCGGTTGTCCGGCACGCCGATCGACCTGGCGGTGACGGCGAACCGCGCGGTCGTGGTCCAGTCGGGCGGCAAGGTCGCCGTCCTCGACCTCGACACGGGCCGGCTCGTGCGGCGGCTGACGGTGCGCGGCGCCGCGGGCGTCGCGATCGCGCAGGGGCAGGCCTGGGTGTCGGCGACGGAGCCCAAGCGCAAGAAGAAGCAGCCCGCCGCGCGGCTCGTGCGGATCAACCCCGTGACGGGCGGCACGACCGGCTCCGTCGCGCTCCGCACCGACGGCGGCGGCGGTGTCGGCGTCTCGACCGACGGCACGCGCGCGATCGTCGCACCGGGTGCGAAGCTTTCCGGCATCCACCGCAAGGCGGCGCTCGTCGACCTGACCAAGCGCCGCGTGATCGCCCGTCCCGCGACGGGCGGCGGGCCCGGCCGGGCCGCTTACGCGTCCGACGGCGCGCGGCTGTACGTCTCGGACTCGCGCGCCAAGACCGTCTCGGTGCTGTCGGCGTTCACGGGCGTGCGGCTGAAGACCGTGCGCCTGCGCGGCGCTCCGGGAGCGCTCGTCGTCCAGCCGGGCCTGGCGCTGCTGGTCGGGACCGCCTTCAACGACGTGCTCAACGGCACGCGCGGCGCGGATCTCCTGCGCGGCCTCGACGGCGACGACATGCTGCGCGGCCAGCGCGGCGACGACCTGCTCGAGGGCAACGCCGGCAACGACACGCTCGTCGGCGCGTCCGGCAACGACACGCTGGACGGCGGCGACGGCAACGACACCGCCTACGGCGACACCGGCAACGACCAGATCACGCTCGGCAACGGCGACGACACCGCGCACGGCGGGCTCTCCAACGACGTGATCGACGGCGGCCCGGGCAACGACAAGATGGACGGCGGCGACGCCGACGACACGCTGCGCGGCGGCGAGGGCGACGACATCATCGGCGAGAAGGGCCTCGGCAACGACATCCTGCTCGAGGGCGGGCCGGGCAACGACCTGCTCGACGGCGGCCGCGGCAACGACCGCCTGATCGACGGCGGCCCGGGCGACGACCAGCTGTACGGCCAGAACGGCGCCGACAAGCTCGACGGCGGCGACGGCGACGACACGCTCGTCGGCGGCCGAGCGGGCGACCAGCTCCTCGGCCGCGCCGGCAACGACAACATCCAGGGGAACGCGGGCCGCGACAACATCTTCGGCCAGGCGGGCGACGACACGCTCGACGGCGGCGGCGAGGACGACCGGATCTCCGGCTACGACGGCGCCGACACGATCACCGGCGGCACCGGCGCCGACGAGATCTTCGGCGGCGACGGCAACGACACCATCCGCGTCGCCGACGACTCCGCCGACTTCGTCTTCTGCGGCCGTGGCAAGGACACGGTCTACGTGGAGGACACCGCCCCCACCCGCGACCAGCTCGACTCCTGCGAGACCGTCGTCGCGATCCCGCCCGAGGCCTCCACCGACGAGCCCCCGCCGTCCGTGATCCGCGGCGGCTTCGGCAACGACAACCTCGTCGGCACCGAGGGCCCCGACTCCCTCTTCGGCTCCGTCGGCAACGACACCCTCAACGGCCTCGGCGGCGACGACTACGTCGACGGCGAGCATCAGGACGACGTCGTCCAGGGCGGCGCCGGCAACGACCAGGTCTACGGCCGCTACGGCAACGACCAGGTCTTCGGCGGCGACGGCAACGACCAGATCGAAGGCGGCTTCGGCCGCGACTACGTCGACGGCGGCCCCGGCGACGACACCATCTCCGGCACCCAGGACGAGGACGTCGTCCAAGGCGGCCCGGGCAACGACCGCATCGACGCCGTGGACGGCGCCGCCGACCGCATCGACTGCGGCGACGGTCAGGACGTCGTCGCCGTGGACCCGATCGACGTCATCGTCGGCGGGTGCGAGGACATCCGCCGCTGATCAGAACGCCGACCGTACGATGCCGCCCTCCGCGCGGACGGCGTCGCCGTTCGTGAGGGCGGCCAGCGGGCTCGCCAGGTAGACCAGCAGGTTCGCGACCTCTTCGGGCGCCGCGAGCCGCTGCAGCAGGGACGAGCTGGTGTTCGTCTCGAACAGCCGCGTGACGATCTGGTCGTGGCTGAGCCCCGTGTGCTGCGCGATGCCGTCCATCACGCCGGTCACCCCTTCGGTGGACGTCGGCCCGGGAAGCACGGTGTTGACGGTCACGCGCGTGCCTTTAGTCAGCTCGGCCAGGCCGCGGGCGAGGCCGAGGACCGCGGTCTTGGTGACGCTGTAGTGCAGTTGGTCGACCTGAGGCTGGACGGCGGCGTCGGTGCCGATGAAGAGGATCCGGCCCTCGTTGCGGTCGAGCATGCCCTGGAGGTAGTGGCGGGCGAGGCGGACGCCGCTCATCACGTTCGTGTCGAAGAACCGCTGCCACTCGGCGTCGGGGATGTCCTCGAACGGCTGCGGGCCGAAGGTGGCGGCGTTGTTGACGAGGATGTCGACCGACGGCACGGCGGCGATCAGCGCTTCCGCGCCCTCCGCGGTGGCGACGTCAGCGGTGACGGCCTCGACGTGCGCGGCCGGCGCGACGTCCAGGAGCCGACCGCGCGCGGCGGCGAGCCTTGCTGCCTCGCGGCCGTTCAGCACCACGTGAGCGCCCTCACGGGCCAGCCCCACCGCGGTCGCGAAGCCGATGCCGGCCGACGAGCCGGTGACGAGTGCGGTCTTGCCCTGCAGTTGAAGATCCACCGGGGACTCCTTCTCGAAAGTCATTCAAACGCTTGTTTGACAACTTAGCGAGTTCAAGACGGTTTTCAAACGCATGCTTGAATAGGTCCGGTGAGCGAAGTCGACGGACGCCGAGCCGCAGGTGCGGAGACCCGCCGACGGCTCCTGGCGGCCGCGTCGGAGATCCTGGCCGGCCGCGGCGAGCCTGCCCTCACCCTGCGCGCCGTCAGCGCCGCGGCGGAGGCCAACGTGGCGGCCGTCCAGTACCACTTCGGCTCCCGCGAAGCGCTCGTCGCCGCGGTCGTGACCGAGGCGACGAGACCCGTCGTCGACGCGCAGCTCAGCGCCCTCGACGCGCTCGACGCGGACGCCACCCCGCGCGCGCTCGTCAAGGCGTGGGCGCTGCCCCTGGTCCGCGTCGCCATCGGCCGCACGCCCGAGGAGCGCCGGCTCGGCCGGATCGTCGGCCAGACCCTGGCCGCGCCCTTCGCGCAGGTCGACGTCCAGGTGCGAGCGCTCGCGTCGCGGCCCGCCGACCGCCTCATCGCGGGCCTGGACCGCGCCCTGCCGCACGTGGGTGAAGACGACCTGACCCTGCGCGTCGCGCTGATGTCCAGTGCGCTCGCGGGCTTCGCCTCAGGCGCGTTCGAGCCGTGGCTCGAGCGCGCCGCGCCGGATCAGGAGCTCGAAGCGCGCCTTTTGGAGCGCCTGGTCCGCCTCGCTACGTCGTGAAGCGGAACCGCACCAGCGCGGCGACGGCGCCGAAGCCGTCCTTCCACGTGATCTTCTTGCCCTCGGCGTACGAGCGGCCGTAGTAGGAGATCGGCACCTCGTAGAGGCGCACCTCGGGCCCGTAGCGGAGGATCTTGGCCGTCAGCTCGGGCTCGATGCGGAAGTCGTTCGACACGAGCGTCAGGCCGCGCACGAGGTCGCCGCGGAACGCCTTGTAGCCGACCTCCATGTCGGAGATGGTCGTGTTGTAGAGGACGTTCGACAGCAGCGTGAGGAAGCGGTTGCCGGCGTAGTGCCAGAAGAGGTGGGCGCGCTGCGGGTGGGCGCCGCCGCGCAGGCGGGTGCCGAAGACGGCGTCGGCGACGCCGTTGAGCAGCGGGTCGATCAGCGCCGGGATGTCGGTGGGCGAGTACTCGAGGTCGGCGTCCTGGATGAGCAGGATGTCGCCGGTGGACTCGTCGATGCCGCGGCGGACCGCGGCGCCCTTGCCCAGGTTGCGCGGCTGGCTGTGGACAGAGACCTGCGAGTAGGTCGCCGCGAGGCGCGCGAGCTCGGCGGCGGAGCCGTCCGTCGACCCGTCGTCGACGAGGAGGATCTCGAGCCGCAGGTCGAGCGCGAGCAGCTGCTCGACGACCTCGCCGACGGTCTTCTCCTCGTTGTAGACCGGGACGACGACGCTGACGAGCGGCCGCCCCGCGCCGTTGCTGGCGTCAGACACGGCGGGCCATGCTAGCCACTTCGTAGTGCGTGCACGTTGCGTCGCGCTCAACCAGGTAGCGATCGTCCTCCGGGTAGAAGACCGCCGTCTCGTAGTCCTCGCCCGCGAACGCGCGGACCGCGTCGAGCGAGTCCCAGAAGGACAACGTCGTGAACTCGGTGAGGCCGCCGGCGATCTCGCGCGTGAGCATGTAGGCGCCCTGGTTCCCGGGCGTCTCGGCGTACGCCCGCATGCCGGTCTCGTCGATGTAGGCCGCGTAGGCCTCGGCGTCCGCCGTCCGCACGGCGCCGCGCCACGTGCGCGCGATCACCGCTGCACCACCTCCGCGTTGACGGACCAGCCGCCCTCGTAGGCCCGCACGGCGCCGTCGGCGACGTGCACGATCCGGTCCGCGATCCGGTCGAGGAAGTAGCGGTCGTGGGAGACCGCGATGACCGTGCCGTCGTAGCGCTCCAGCGCGCCCTCGAGCGCCTCGATCGAGTCGATGTCCAGGTGGTTGGTCGGCTCGTCGAGGATCAGGCAGTTCGGGGCGTCCTGCATCAGGCACAGGAACGCGAGCCGGGTCCGCTCGCCGCCGCTGAGCGACCCGACCGGCCGGCGCGTCTGCTCGTAGTCGAACAGGAACGCCATCAGCAGCCGCACGGCCGCGTCCTCGGCCAGGGAGCGGCCGCCGCGCAGCGCGTCGAGCACGGTCGCCTCGTCGGAGAGGGAGCCCGCGGCCTGCGACAGGTAGCCGAGCGTGATGCCGTCGCCCGCCCAGCGGGTGCCGGTCCACGACTCGAGCTCCTCGGTGAGGACGCGCAGGAGCGTGGTCTTGCCGCCGCCGTTCGGGCCGACGACGCCGACGCGCTCGCCGCGCCCGACCACGAGGTCGACGTCCAGGAGCACCGGGTCCTCGCCGTAGCCGGCGTCCACGCCTTCGAGCGCGAGCACCCGCTGGCCGCCACGCGTGCCCGAGCGCAGCGCCAGCGCCATCTTGCGCCGCTCGAACACCGGGCGGTCGACCTTCTCCATGCGGTCGATCTGCATCTGCTTGACGCGCGCCTGCTTGGCCATCCGCTCGTTCACGCGGATGTGCGCCCAGTGGCGGAAGCGCCGCACGGCCTCTTCCAGGCGCGCGATCTCCTTCTGCTGCGTCACGTAGACCTGCCGCTGGCGTTCGAGCTCGAGCTCGCGCGCGACCACGTAGGCCGAGTAGTTGCCGGGCCAGATGCGGATCACGCCGTTGTCGAGCTCGGCGATCTCGGCCACGGCGGCGTCGAGCAGGTGACGGTCGTGGGAGATCATCACGACCGCGCCGTCGAAGTCGTCGAGCAGCGCGCCGAAGCGCTCGCGGCGGGCCATGTCCAGGTGCGCCTCGGGCTCGTCGAGGAGCAGGACGTCGGGGCGGCGTGCCAGGCACGCCGCGAGCGCGACGAGCTTGCGCTGGCCGCCCGACAGCTCGCTCGTCGGCATCTCCAGCAGCGCGCCGTCGATGCCGAGCGCGCGCAGGTGGCCGAGCGCCTCGCCCTCGGCGCGGTCGCCGCCCGCCTCGCTCCAGCGCGCGAGCACGCGCTCGTGGTGGGCGAGGGCGCGCGTCATCGCGTCCAGGTCCGACGCCAGGTGCGGGTCGGACAGGCGCCGCTCCGCCGCGTGCAGCTCCGCCTCGAGCTCCGCCAGCTCCGGTCGCGCGGCCCGCACGGTGGCGAGCGGTGTGCGCTCGTCGCCGTCGACGATCTGCGGCAGATGCGCCCACACGAGCCCGCGGCGGCGCGTGACGGCGCCGCCGTCGGCCTCGTCGAGCCCGGCGAGGATGCGCAGGAGCGTCGACTTGCCGCCGCCGTTGGGCCCGAGGATGCCGATGCGCGAGCCGGCCTCGACGTCGAGGTCGGTGCCGCGCAGGATCGAGCGACCACCGAACGACTTGGTCAGGCCGCGGGCGGCCAACTGCGGAACTGCGGACGACATGCCTTTAGGTTCGGGACCGCGCGGGTACGCAGCAATCGAGCCAGCCCTACTTACGCAGACGAGATGCCCGCCCCCGCGATCCACATCGGCCCCGAGCCGCTCGCCCACCTCGTCGAGGCCGTCGAGGACGGCGGCGGGCGCGTCGTCGCGCTCGCGGAGGCCGAGGCGATCGTCTGGGCCGGCTCCGAGGCGGACTTCCCGGACGAGCTGCCCGAGCGGGTGCGCTGGGTCCAGCTCCAGTCGGCCGGGATCGAGCCGTGGGTGGAGCGGATCCGCGCCACGCCGGACGGCGTGCAGTTCACGAGCGCGGTCGGCGCGTACGCGACGCAGGTCGCCGAGCACGCGCTCGCGTTGCTGCTCGCCGGCGTGCGCGGGATCGCCGGCTACGCGCGGGCGAAGACGTGGGACCGCCACGACGATCCCGTGCTGGACGGCTCCACGGTCGCGATCGTCGGCGCCGGCGGCATCGGGCGCGAGCTGATCCGCCTGCTCGAGCCCCACGACGTCAAGGTCCTCGCCGTCACGCGCTCCGGGCGGGACGGCACGATCCCCGTCGACCGCCTGGACGAGGTCTGGGAGGCGGCCGACCACTTCGTGATCGCCGCGCCCGCCACCGACGGCACCCGCCACCTCGTCGGTGCGGACGCGCTCGCGCGGATGAAGCCGCACACGTGGATCGTGAACATCGCGCGGGGCTCCCTGATCGACCCGGACGCGCTGGTCGAGGCCCTGCGGGCGGAGCGAATCGGCGGCGCCGCGCTCGACGTCACGGAGCCCGAGCCGCTGCCGGACGACCACCCGCTCTGGGACGAGCCGCGCGCGCTGATCACGCCGCACGTGGCCAACCCGCAGGCGACGATGGACCGCGACCTCGCCAAGCGCGTGCGCGAGAACGTGCGGCGGTTCGCGGCGGGCAACGCACTGCTCGCGCCGGTCAGCCGCGAGAGCGGCTACTGAAGCGCTCGCGCGCCTCGTCGAGCAGCCGTTGCGCCACCTCGGCGCCCTCGAAGCCCTCGAGCTCGACCTCGCGGCCCTCGGGCTGCTTGTAGATCGAGAAGAAGTGCTCGATCTCGCTCCGGAGCTGGTCCGGGATGTCGTCGAGCGACTCCAGGTCGCTCCAGTGCGGATCCTCGTAGGGGACGCAGACGACCTTGTCGTCCTGCCCGTGGTCGGCCTTGATCCGCAGCACCGCGACGGGCCGGACCTCGATCCGGCAGCCCGGGAACGTCGGCTTGTTCACCAGCACGAGCGCGTCGAGGGCGTCGCCGTCCTCGCCCACCGTGTCCGGGAAGAAGCCGTAATCCGCCGGATACACGACCGACGAGAAGAGGAAGCGGTCCAGCTTGATGCCGCCGAGCGCCTCGTCGTACTCGTACTTGTTGCGCGAGCCTTTCGGGATCTCGATGAAGCACAGCGCCGCCGCCACGAGCGGGACACTACCCGCATGCTCAAAGAATTCCGCGAGTTCATCCTGCGGGGCAACGTGATCGACCTCGCCATCGCCGTCGTCATCGGCGCGGCGTTCACCGCCGTCGTGAACGCGACGGTCAAGAGCTTCATCACGCCGCTGATCGCGGCGATCGGCGGCCAGCCGGACTTCAGCGCGTTGACGTTCAAGATCAACGGCTCGACGTTCACCTACGGCGCGTGGATCAACGCGGTCATCTCGTTCCTGATCGTCGCCGCGGTGATCTTCTTCCTGATCGTCAAGCCGATGAACGCGTTCCTGGCGCGGCGTAAGACCGAAGACGTCACGCCCGAGCCGGAGGCGCCCGCCGAGGATGTCCGCCTGCTCACGGAGATCCGTGACCTGCTGGCGGAGCGGCGCGGGTAGGCAATACTGGACACGTGCCTTCAGCCACGCTCGAAGACCTGCTGCAACCCCTGCGCGACGCGCCGGAGCGCTCCGCCGTGCTCCTGGACGTCGACGGCGTGCTCGCACCGATCGTGTTGCAGCCCGACGACGCGCACATGCCCGAGACGACACGACGGCCGCTGATCGAGGTCGCGCGGCGCTACGGCGTGGTGGCGTGCGTCTCCGGACGGCGAGCCTCGGACGCGCGACGGATCGTCGCGCTCGGCTCGATCGCGTACCTCGGCTCACACGGGTCGGAGGTGCTCCGTCCGGGCACGATCGCGCCCGAGCTCGACCGCGAGCTGCAAGCGTGGACGCGCCGGGTCCAGGCCTTCGCGCACGACGCCTACGGCGAGAAGCTGCGCCGGCTGCGGGTGCGGCTGGAGGACAAGGAGGCCATCGCCGCGCTGCACTGGCGCGGGACGCCCGACGAGGACGACTCGCGCGCGGCGATCGAAGAGGTCGCCGAGCGGGCCGAGGCCGCCGGGTTCGTCACGCACTGGGGACGCAAGGTGCTCGAGATCCGGCCGCCGGTGCGGATCGACAAGGGCGCGGGGATCGTCGGCCTGCTGCACTCGACCGAGCTCGCCGCGGCGGTCTACGTCGGCGACGACGTGACGGACCTCGACGCGTTCCGCGGCCTCACCGAGCTGCAGGAGCGCGGCCGGCTGGGCTACGCGCTGCGCGTCGGCGTGCGGTCGGACGAGACGCCGCCGGCGCTCGAGGAAGAGGCCGACACGCTGGTCGAAGGCACGGACGGCGTCCGCGACCTGCTCCGCGCATTGCTGATCTAAGTGCGCTTCGGCGACTTCCTGAAAGCCACGGTGCTGCTGAGCGCGGCGTCGGCGACGCTGCTCGCCGCGCTGACCGTGATCGGGATCGGCAACCAGCTCGACCAGACGCCCGCGATCGTGTGCGCGGTCTGGTGGGTGCTCGCCGCGATCATCGGAACGGCGATGGGCGCACGCGAGGACGCCACGGCGCAGATCGCGCGGCTGCTGGCGATGGCGCGCACGGAGCACATGCTGCCCGAGCTGCACCCGGCGCGGGTGATGTTCAACCGCCTGTGGCCGTTGCTGGTGGCGACGGTCGGCGCCGGGGTGCTGTCGGTGTTCCTGCCGCAGGTGGGCGGGATCGCGGCCGGGTTCGCGATCATCTGGGCGCTCGCGTGGCGCCGCCAAGAGGGCGCCGTGGCCGCGATCGAGGAGCGCGACGGCGCCCGGTTCTACGTCGACCGGACGTCCCCGTTCGGGGCGATGAAGCTGATCCGCACGCCCGGCTTCGGCGGCGATTACCTGCGCGTCTGAGCCTCAGCCTCCACTTCCACGGTCCAGCGCGGGTCGAGGAGCGAGTGGATGACCAGCATCGTCGACGCCGGACGGGCGTCGGCGAACACCTCGCCGTGGGCGCGCATCGCGCCGTCGGGGTCCGCCTCGGGCGTGAGGAACGTGCGCGTGCGGACGACGTCGTCGACGGTCGCGCCCGCCTCGTTGAGCGCCTTCGCGACGATCTCCCAGGCGCGCTTGGCCTGGTCGTACGTGGAGTCGGGGCAGCCGCCGTCGGGCATGACCGGGCCGGTGCCGGAGACGAGCACGCGGTCGCCGTCGCGCACGGCCCGCGAGAAGCCGATCACCGGCTCGTACGGCGACCCCGAGGAGATCAGCCGCCGCCCGGTCGCCTGCAGGGCCGCCAGCGCGGCCTCGAGGTCCGGCTCCCTGACCAGCACGTAGTCGGTGTCGTAGGTGGAGACGGCGAAGATCGAGATGCCGGCGGCGGCCAGCGGGGTCGCGATCCGCGCCAGCACGCCCGTCTCGGTGAACGGGATCGGTCCCGGCACCTGGAGCGCCTTCCAGCCGTCCTCGACCGTCGTGTCCGGCGGCACGGCCTCCTCCGGGCACACGATCGACAGCTCGTCCGGCGTGCGCGTGATCGACACGAGCCCCTCGTGCAGCTCGAGCGCCCACGAGGGCACGCGATCCGACGGCGGGAGGCGGCAGATGGAGTAGGTCCCTTCGAGCACGTTCATCGTCGGCCAGAATGCCAGGCCGATGGCCCGAGCCGATGTCTTGATCGTGTCCCTCGGCGGCACCGCCGGCCTGCGCGAGGCCGACGAGGAGCTCGCCGCCTCGCTGCGCCGGGCCGGCGCGCGGGTCGAGCTCGCCCGCACGCGGCGCCCGCCTGAGCTGCGCACCTACGCCGCGCTTGAGCTGGCCTGGGCGCTGAACGCGCGCCGCGCCGCCGTCCTCGCCGTCCGTGAGCACAACCCCCGCGCGGTGGTGTACTCGTCCACGACGGCGGCACTGCTCGGCCCGGTTCCGGGAGCGATCCGCTTCGACGCACCCGCCGCCGGCAACCGCCCGGGCCGCCACGGCCTGTGGCAGCGCCCGGTCGAGGCGCGCCGCTTCCAGGCCACGCCCTTGCTCGTGCCGTGGAGCGAGGGCGGGTTGGACGAAGCCCCGACGCCCCGCGCGGGCGCCGTGATCGTCCCCGTCCCGGTCGCACCGAGCGGTCCGCCGGAGCGCAAGGACATCGCGGCGATCACCTACGGCGCGAACCCCGAGAAGAAGGGCCTGGACCGGGTCCTGGCCGCGTGGGCGCGAGACGCGCGCGCGGGCGAGGCGCTGGTGGTCGCGGGCCTCGACGAAGCCGCGGGCCGCGAGTGGCTGGACCGCGCGGGCGCAAGCGGCGTGGGCGCCGTGCGGTTCACCGGCCTCGTCCCGCGCGCCGAGTACCGGGCGTTGCTGCGGCGCGCGCGCGTCTTCGTCACCGCCCCGCGGCGCGAGGACTACGGCATCGCCCAGCTCGAGGCGCTCGCGGACGGCTGTGTGCTGGTCACCAACGCGGCCGCCGGACCGTACGCGGCGCTGCCGCTCGCCCGCGCGCTCGATGCGCGGCTGGTGGACGACGGGCTGGACGTGCGCGCCGCGCTCGACGATCCCGTGCGCGACTACGCCGACCGCGCGGCGGACGCGCTCGCGCCGTTCACCCCGGCGGGCGTCGACCGGGTCGTCGCGGAGGAGCTGCTGCCCCGCCTCATGGGCGAATCGGCTCCAGCAGCCGCCGCGGGCCGTTGATCACCTCGGACACCGGGTCCGCCGGGGTCCGCGAGGGGTCGAACCCGGGCCCGGGCTCGATCCGGATCTCCGGCACGGAGACCCGTCCACCGCAGGCCGAGCAGCGCCCCTGGTCGTCGAGCAGCCCGTCGTCGGCGTCGTGGCGCATGACGCGGCGCGGACCCGCCGGTGAGGAGTGCGCGTCGCCCCACGCCATCAGCGCGCGGATCACCGGCAGCAGGGCGAGGCCGTCCTCGGTGAGCTGATACTCGACGGCGCCGCCGACGACCCGCTCACGCGACAGCACCCCTTCATCGACCAGCCGCTTCAAGCGATTCGTGAGCACGGCCCGTGGCACGTTGAGCTGCGTCGCGAAGTCGCCGAAGCGCCGCACGCCGAAGAACGCGTCGCGGACGATCAGCAGCGTCCAACGCTCCCCGACGACCTCCAGCGCGCGCGCCAGCGAGCAGTTCCCGTCCGCGTAAGCCATGCGCGGCATGGTAGTTCGTTTTCTGAACTGCATGCTAAGTTCGCTTTCTGAACTACGACGTCAGAGGGTGCTGCCTTGCTCGACAACCCCGTCTACCACGCGCTGACCGGTCCACAGGCCGCGCTCGCGCTGCAGGCCGGCCGCGCCGTCCGCTACCCGGCCGCGGTCGCGCCGTTCGGTGCGCTCCCGCCCGGTCCGGACGAGGCCGACTGGACGGCGCTGGCGCGCCTCGCCGACCCGCCCGTCGCCCTGATCGACCCGGGCGCGATCCCGTCCGGATGGTCGGTCGCCCGCACGCTGGACGTGACGCAGATGGTGCTGGAGCAGCCGCTCGGACCGGCCGAGCCGGTCGACGAGCTGCGCCCCGCGGACGTCGACGCCATGCTCGCGCTCGTCGCCGCCACGCGCCCGGGCCCGTTCAGTCGCGACACGATCCGCCTCGGCCGCTACGTCGGCGTCCATGACGGCGGCGAGCTGGTCGCCATGGCCGGCGAGCGCATGCGCGTCCCCGGTTGGACCGAGGTGAGCGCGGTGTGCACCGCTCCGAGCCATCGCGGCCGTGGCCTCGCCGGGCGCCTGATCACCGCGGTGGCCGCCGGCGTCCAGGCGCGCGGCGAACGCGTCTTCCTGCACGTCATGAGCACGAACGCGGGAGCGATCGGGCTGTACGAGTCGATGGGCTTCACCCGCAGCCGCACGACGTCGGTCGTCGCCGTGGAGCGGCGCGCATGAACGCCGACGACGTGGTGGTGACCGGCGTCGGCGCGGTCTCGGCGCTTGGCGTCGGCGCGCACCGGCTGCACGAGCGCTGGCTCGCCGGCGAGCACGGCATCGAGGACGGGTTCGCGCGCGCCCTGGCGTTCGACCCGGGCGAGCACCTGACGGTCAAGCAGGCACGGCGCAGCGACCGCTATACGCAGATGGCCGCCGTGGCTGCGCGCGAGGCCCTCGACGAGGGCGCGTGGCCTGAGGCGGGCTACGACCCGCTGCGGGTCGCGACGATCATCGGCACGGGCATCGGCGGCCTCGGCACGCTCGAGGCCCAGTTCGACGTGCTGCGCGACCAGGGGCCGGGCCGGCTCTCGCCGCTCGGCATCCCGCTGATGATGCCCAACGCCGCCGCCGCGACCGTCGCGATGCAGCACGGGTTGCATGGCCCGGCGCTGGGCACGGTGTCGGCGTGCGCGGCGGGCGCGAACGCGATCGGCACGGCGCTGCGGATGCTGCAGCGCGGCGAGATCGACGCGGCACTCGCGGGCGGCTCCGAGGCCGCGATCACGCCCTACGCCACCGCCTCGTTCGCCGGCATGGGCACGCTGTCGAGCGCCGGCGTCTCGCGTCCGTTCGACGCCCGCCGCGACGGCTTCGTCCTCGGCGAGGGCGCGGGCGTGCTCCTGCTCGAGCGCCGGGACGCGGCCGAGCGGCGCGGCGCGCCGGTGCTCGGGACGGTCCGCGGGTACGCATCGACCGTCGACGCCCACCACCTGACCGCGCCCGATCCCACCGGCACGTACGCCGCGGCGGCGATGACGATGGCGCTCGCGGACGCCGGCCTGACCGCGGCGGACGTCGACTACGTCAACGCCCACGGCACGTCCACCCCACTGAACGACCGCGCGGAGGCGGAGGCCCTGCGCTCGGCGCTCGGCGAGCACGCGGCGCGCGTCCCGGTCTCCTCGACCAAGTCGGCGATCGGGCACCTGCTCGGCGCGGCCGGCGCCGTCGAGGCGGTCGCGACCGTGCTCGCGCTCCACGCGGGATCCGCGCCCGCGAACCTCGGCTACGAGGAGCCGGACGCCGCGTGCGCCGGGCTGGACGTCATCGCGGGTGCGCCTCGGGCGCTACCGGACGGCGACCGCGTCGCGCTGTCGAACTCGTTCGGGTTCGGCGGGCACAACGCGGTCCTCTGCCTGACGACGTAGCTCAGCGAGCGCGCTTGCGCAGCGGCGCGAACTCCGCCCACGACCGCGTGTTGGCCACCTGCGCGGGTGTCAGCCAGCCGCGACGGGCGGTCGCCACGCCGTACCTGAGGTTGGCCAGCGTGTCGGCGCCGTGCGCGTCCGAGTCGATCAGGATCAGCACGCCCGCGGCCGCCGCCGCGCGGGCGTAGACCTCGTTCATGTCCCGCCGGTCCGGGGCCGCGTTGATCTCGATCATCGTGCCGTTGGCGGCGGCGGCCTCGATCACGCGGCTCATGTCGATCGCGTACGCCGGCCGCTGCTCGATCTTGCGCCCGGTCGGATGGCCGATCGCGTCCAGCCACGGGTGGTTGATCGCGGTGATCATGCGCTCGGTCATCGCGGCCTCGTCCATGCCGAACGACGTGTGGACCGAGCCGATCACCCAGTCCAGGCGCTGCAGCAGCTCGTCCGGGTAGTCGAGCGAGCCGTCCGGGAGGATGTTCGACTCCGTGCCCGCAAGGACGGTGATGCCGTCGAGCCGCTCGTTCAGGGCCGCGATCTCGTCGATCCGCGCCTCCAGCTGCTCCGGCGTGACGTGGTTGCCGAAACCGTGCGAGGCCGAGTGGTCGGTGATCGCCAGGTACTCGTAGCCGCGCGCCTGCGCCGCCGCGACCATCTCCTCGAGCGTGTTGCGCCCGTCCGACAGGGTCGTGTGGCAGTGCAGGTCGCCGCGCATGTCGGCGAGCGTGACCAGCTCGGGCAGCTCGCCCTTGAGCGCCGCCTCCAGCTCGCCCCGGCCCTCGCGCAGCTCGGGCGGGATCCACGGCAGCCCGAGCCGCTCGTAGACCTCCTCCTCGGTCGCGCAGCGGGTCGTCTCGCCGGACTCGTCGTCGAGCACGCCGTACTCGGAGATGTGCAGGCCGCGCCGCACCATCGCCTCGCGCAGCTGGACGTTGTGGGCCTTGGAGCCCGTGAAGTGCTGCAGGACGTTGCCGAACTGGTCGGGCTCGACCACCTTCAGGTCGACCTTCATGCCCGAGTGCGTGACCACGCGCGCGCCGGCCGGGCCGCTCTGCTGGACGGACTCGACCAGCTCGAGCGAGGCCAGCGTGTCCACGAGCGCCTTCGCGTCGGACGCGGTGGCGATGATGTCGATGTCCTTCACCGAGTCGCCCCAACGGCGGGCCGAGCCCGCCACCTCGACCTGGTCGGACGCGGGGTGGTCGCGCAGCGCGCCGGCGATCTGCTCCGCGATCGGGAGCGCGCGCGAGAGCACGACGCGCTCCGCGGGCGCGCCGCCGGCCGCCTCGTGCGCGGCGAGCGCCTTGAGCAGGTTCTCCTCGCCCTTGGGCCCGAAGCCCTTGACCGCGCGCACCTTCTCCTGCTCGGCGGCGGCGCGCAGCGCCTCCAGCGAGTCGACGCCCAGCGCGTCGTAGAGCTGGCGCGCCCGCTTGGCGCCGAATCCCGGCAGCTTGGTCATCTCGACCAGCCCGGCCGGGAACTTGGCCCGCAGCTTGACCGCGGACGGGATGTCCCCGGTCTCGTCCAGCGCGCGCAGCTTCTCCTCGAGCGTCTTGCCGATCCCCGGCACGCTCGTGACCTTGCCCTCACGCGTGAGGCCCATGATCGAGACGGACGAGTCGCGCACGGCCTTGGCCGCCGTGCGATAGGCGATGACGCGGTAGGAGACGGCTCCGTCGAGCTCGTACAGGTCCCCCAGCTCGTCCAGGCGAGCGGCGATGTCGGCGTTGGTGTGCATCGGCCCCGTTAACCTACGCCGCCTTCTATGGACGGCTCCGTCTGGGTGATCCTGCCGACCTACAACGAGGCCGCCAACCTGGAGGCCGTTGTGGGCGGCATCCGTGCCGCCGTGCCCGAGGCGCACATCCTCGTCGTGGACGACAACTCGCCCGACGGCACCGGGCAGCTCGCCGACCGGATGGCGACCGCGGATGCGCTCCTGCACGTGCTGCACCGGCCCGGCAAGGGCGGCCTGGGCCGGGCGTACACCGCCGGCTTCGCGCACGCGCTCGAGCAGGGCGCGGGCTACGTGATCGAGATGGACGCCGACCTGTCGCACGACCCGGCCGACCTGCCGCGCCTGATCGCGCCGGCCGCGGACGGCGCCGCCCTCGTGCTCGGCTCGCGCTACACCACCGGCGGCGGGATCGAGAACTGGGGCCTGGAGCGCCGGATCATCTCGCGGGTCGGCTGCGGCTACGCGCGCCGCGTGCTCGGCGTGAGGGTGCGCGACCTCACCGGCGGCTTCAAGTGCTTCCGGGCCGACACGCTGCGGGCGATCGACGCCGCCAGCGCCGAGGCGCAGGGCTACGGGTTCCAGGTCGAGCTCACCTACCGCGTGCTCTCGCTCGGCCTCACGGTCGTCGAGGTGCCGATCCGCTTCCGCGAGCGGCGGCTCGGCGAGTCGAAGATGTCCGCGCACATCGCCCTCGAGGCGGCGTGGCGCGTTCCGGCGTTGCGGTTCGGACCTCGGCGGTGGCGTCCGCTTGAGGCCGCCCGCCGCGGCGCCGATGCACTACCCAATGAAGGCTGATCAGCTCGCCCTCGTCCAGGGTTGGCCGCACACCCGCGCGACGCTGCGCCGCTGGAACGCCGCCCCGTGGCGGCTCCTGGCCGCGTGGTCGCTCGGGTCGCTGCTGGTGACCGGGCTGCTGCTGGCCGCGACGTGGTTCGTCGCGGCCAACGCGCTCCCGGACGCGACCCGCCACAGCTACCCCGGCCTCACCCGGCCCGCGACCCTCGCGGACTTCGGCTTCGTCGCGCGCCGCAACTTCACCGTGCTGGCGCTGCACGCGCTCGCCTGCGTCGCGGGCTTCCTGGCCGGCTGGGTGCGCCCGGGCGAGCAGGCGACGCGCGCCCAGCGCTACGCCGCGCCGCTCGCGATCATCTTCGTCACCGCCGCGACGCTCTTCTCGCTGATGGCGCAGGCCAACGCGCTCGGCCACGGCGCCGCCGACCTGGCCTGGACGCTCGGCATCGAGCCCCATACGCTGCTGCTGCGACTGCTTCCGCACGCCCTGCCAGAGTTGTTCGCGGTCTTCCTCCCGCTCGCGGCGTGGTCGATCGCCAGCCGCCGTGGCGCTTGGGACGAGCTGCTGGCGGCAACAATCGCGACAACGGCGATCGCAGGCCCGCTGGTGCTCCTCGCGGCGGCCATCGAGACCTGGGTGACACCGCTATACTTTTTATAGCGAACAAGACTTCTGGAGGACCCTTCCGCATGGCAGACATCACGAACGTCACCGACACCAACTTCCAGGCTGAGGTGCTCGAGAACGATCAGCCCGTGCTGGTGGACTTCTGGGCGCCGTGGTGCGGTCCGTGCCGCATGGTCGCCCCCGCGCTGGAGCAGATCGCGTCCGAGCGCGACGACCTGCGGATCGTCAAGCTCAACACCGACGAGAACCAGCAGACCGCGATCCAGTACCAGGTGCTCGCGATCCCGACGATGATCCTGTTCAAGAACGGCCAGGAGGTCACGCGGATCCAGGGCGCCAAGCCCAAGAAGGGCATCGAGGCCGACATCGAGCCCGCGCTGGCGTAAGCGTCACCCACTCCAAGCCCCGGCGTTCACCACGCCGGGGCTTTTTTGTGCCCGTTTACGCCCGCTCGACGGCGATGTGGAGGGCCTTGCCCTCGATCTTCACCGGCTCGACGCCGCCCGCGCCGTTGTACTCGGCGCTCAGCGCGAGCGTCTCGCGCTTGACGTAGTCCTCGTGCTCGCGGGCGGCGGCCAGCAGGTCCTCGTCGCCGCCGAGGCCGAGGTGGATCCGATCCTCGACCTGCAGGCCGGCGGACTTGCGGGCGTTCTGGACCGCGTGGACGATCTCGCGGGCGAGGCCCTCGCGGCGCAGCTCGTCGTCGAGCTCGAGCTCCAGCGCGACGGCGTGCGAGCCCTCGCGCTCGAGCTGGTAGCCCTCCAGCGGGCTCATGGCGAGCATCAGGTCGTCGCTGTCGAGCTCGTGGTCGTGGCCCTCGAGGCTGATGCCCACGCGGGCACCGCCGCGCAGGGCGTCGGCAACGTGCCCGGGGTCCAGCGCGGCGACGGCGGCCGCGACCTGCGGCATCTGCTTGCCGAAGCGCGGGCCGAGCGCGCGGTAGTTGGGCTTGACCTCGTAGGAGCCGAGCTCGTCGGCCTGCGAGACGTAGCGCAGCTCCTTGACGTTGAGCTCCTCGCGGGCGACGTCGCCGAGGCGCTCGATCGCCTCGCGCTCCGCACCCGCGGCGACGACCACCGCGGCCCGCAGCGGCTGGCGGACCTTGAGCTTGGCCTGGCCGCGCGCGGCGAGGCCGAGGCGGACGGTCTCGCGGACGGTCGCCATCGCGAACTCGAGGTCCTCGTCGCGCTCGCCCGGCTCGGGCCAGTCGCACAGATGCACGCTCGGCTCGGAGCCGTCGAGGTTGCCGTAGATCTCGTCGGCGATGAACGGGGTGAACGGCGCGAGCAGCTTCGTCACCGTGACGAGCGCCGTGCGCAGCGTGGAAAACGCGGCCGGGTCGCCGTCCCAGAAGCGGCGGCGTGAGCGGCGCACGTACCAGTTCGAGAGGTCGTCGACGAAGGCCTGGACCGCCTGGCCGGCGCGCGTGGCGTCGTAGTGGTCCAGGCGCTCGGTGACGGTCTCGACCGTGGCGGAGAGCCGTGACAGGACCCAGCGGTCCAGGTCGTTCGCGGGCGCGACGTCCTCTGGCGCGACGTCGTTGACGTTCGCGTACAGGACGTAGAAGCCGTACGTGTTCCACAGCTGCAGCAGGAACTGGCGCAGCGACTCGCCGACCGTGTCGGTGTCGAAGTTGTAGCCGTCCCACGGCAGCTTGGTCGCCAGGAAGTACCAGCGGAAGGCGTCGGCGCCGTGGCGGTCGATGACGTCCCACGGCACGACGATGTTGCCGAGCGACTTGGACATCTTCTTGCCCTGCGGATCGGCGATGTGGCCGAGGCTCAGGCACGTCTTGTACGAGCTCTGGTCGAACAGCAGCGTGCTGATCGCCAGCAGCGAGTAGAACCAGCCGCGCGTCTGGTCGATGCCCTCGCAGATGTAGTCGGCGGGGAACTGGCGCTCGAAGACGTCCTGGTTCTCGAACGGCGCGTGCCACTGGGCGAACGGCATCGAGCCCGAGTCGAACCAGACGTCGATCACCTCGGGGACGCGCCGCAGCGGCTCGCCGCCGGTCGGCGAGGGGATCTCGACGTCGTCGACGTACGGGCGGTGCGGATCGTCGAGCTCGACGCCGGACAGCTCCTTGAGCTCCGCGAACGAGCCGACGCACACCGTCTCGCCCGCCTCGTTGCGCCAGATCGGCAGCGGCGTGCCCCAGTAGCGCTCACGGGAGAGCGCCCAGTCCACGTTGTTCTCGAGCCAGCGGCCCATGCGGCCGTGCTTGATGTGCTCCGGGTGCCAGTCGACGCTCTCGTTGGCGGCGAGCAGGCGGTCCTTGATCTGGGACGTGCGGATGTACCAGGACGGCTTGGCGTAGTAGAGCAGCGGCGTGCCGCAGCGCCAGCAGTGCGGGTACGCGTGGAAGAGCTTCTCCGCCCGGTACAGGCGGCCGCGCGCCTCGAGGTCGGCGATCAGGTCCTCGTCGGCGTCCTTGACGAAGCGGCCCTCGTACTCGCCGATGCGCTCGTCGTAGGTGCCGTCGGAGCGGACCGGGTTGATGACCGCCAGGCCCTGCTCGGCACCGAGGCGGAAGTCGTCCTCGCCGAACGCGATCGCGGTGTGGACGATGCCGGTGCCGTCGTCGGCCGAGACGAAGTCCGCGGGCAGGACGGTGTGGCCCTTCTCGCCGTACTCGGAAGCGGGGATGTACGGGAACGGCGGCTCGTAGCCGGCGCCGACCATGTCCGCGCCCTTGAAGCGGTCCACGACCTGCGCGTCCTCGCCGACGACGCGCGTGACCAGCGCCTCGGCGAGCACCTCGCCGTTGCTGGTGCGCACATAGGTGAGCTCGGGGTCGACGGCGACCGCCGCGTTGGACACCAGCGTCCACGGGGTCGTCGTCCACACCAGCAGCTCGTCGCCCTCGCGCAGCACGCCGTGCGGCCGGTTGATCGGGTAGCGGACGAAGACGCTCGGGTCCTCGACGTCCTTGTAGCCCTGGCTGACCTCGTGGCTCGAGAGCGCCGTGCCGTCCTTCGGGCAGTACGGGACGACCTTGAAGCCCTCGTACAGCAGGTCCTTCTTCCACAGCTCGCCCAGCGCCCACCAGACCGACTCGATGTAGTCGGTGTCCAGCGTGCGGTAGGGATCGTCGAGGTCGACCCAGTAGCCGATCCGCTCGGTGAGCTTCGTCCAGTCCTCGAGGTACTCGAAGACCGACTCGCGGCACTTCGCGTTGAACTCCGCGATGCCGTACTCCTCGATCTCCTTCTTGTCGTCGATCCCGAGCTGCTTCTGCACGGCGATCTCGACCGGGAGGCCGTGGGTGTCCCAGCCGCCCTTGCGGTAGGAGTAGAAGCCGCGCATCGTCTTGTAGCGCGGGAAGACGTCCTTGAAGACGCGGGCGAGGACGTGGTGGGAGCCCGGCTTGCCGTTGGCGGTCGGCGGGCCTTCGTAGAAGACGTAGGGCGGTGCGCCCTCGCGGCGCTTGAGGGACTCGTTGTAGACGTCCAGCTCGCGCCAGCGTTCGAGGACCTTCTCCTCGAGCTCCGGGAAGGAGACGTTCTCGGGCAGGGGGCGATGAGGCGGCACTAGGAGTGGAAGTCTAGGCCGCGCGGTAGGTTCAAACCCTTGAGCATGGGACGGGTACTCGCGTTGGTCTCCGGCGGCCTGGTCTTCTTCCTGCTGCTGCTGGCCGGTGCGGTCTACTTCACGCGGGACGAGGACAACTTCCAGTCCGACAACCTGCTGGCCGAGGACTTCACGCTCGCGGTCAACCAGGCGGCGCAGGAGAGCGGGCGCCTGGACCTGCGCGACATCGCCACCTTCCCGTACGACGAGGTGCTGCTCGTCCAACCGGGGACGCCGCGCGATGCGATCACCGAGCGGCTGGGGCGCGAGTGGACGGGGATCGACACCGTCGACGGCGGCGATCTGCTGATCTTCCTCCGTCATGACGAGGTCGTGCGCTTCACCGACTACCGCGGGACGGGCCGCTTCGAGGGCTTCGAGCGACCGTTCGACGAGCTGCCGAACGTGCTCACCGTGGACGCGGGGCGGGTGATCCGGCCGGGATGAGCGTGCTCGACGAGCTGGACCTGACGCTGAAGATCTCCAAGGAGGACGAGCCGGAGGTGCTCGAGGCGCTGCAGAAGCGCATGCTCGAGCTGCGCCTGGAGCTCGGCGGGCAGACGAGCGACCGGATCGGGCCGCCGCTGTGCGTGCTCTTCGAGGGCTGGGACGCGTCCGGCAAGGGCGGCGCGATCAAACGGCTCGTGGACGGGCTGGACCCGCGGCACGTGCGCGTCAAGCAGTACGCCGCGCCGACGCCCGACGAGCTCCGCCACCACTACCTCTCGCGGTTCGTGCCCGCGCTCCCCGGGGACGGCGGGATGGCCGTGCTGGACCGCTCCTGGTACGGGCGGGTGCTCGTCGAGCGCGTCGAGGGCTTCGCGACCAAGGCCGAGTGGAAGCGCGCCTACCGCGAGATCAACGACTTCGAGCGCGCGCTCTGCGACGACGGGATGATCCTCGTCAAGTTCTGGTTGCACGTCTCGCCCGAGGAGCAGCTCAAGCGCTTCAAGGCGCGCGAGAAGGACCCGTTGAAGTCCTGGAAGCTGACCGACGAGGACTGGCGCAACCGCGAGAAGCGACCGCAGTACGAGGCGGCGATCGACGAGATGGTCCGGCGGACGTCGACCGACTACGCGCCCTGGGAGCTGATCCCGGGCGAGTCGAAGCGCTACGCCCGGGCGGAGGTGCTGCGCCGCGTGATCGCGGCGGTGGAGAAGCGGCTCTAGCGCCTGTGCGCTTTGCGCGCCTGCTTCTGCGCGCGCGTCTTCTGCCGCATCTTCTTCTTGGCCGCCTGGGTGTGCGGCTTGCGAGCGCCGGTGCCCTCGGGGACCACGGGGCCGGCCGTGACGATCTCGGGCGCCTTGTTGCGGGCGTCGCGCGTGATCAACACGCCCATCACCGCGAAGCCGACGAGCAGGGCGCCGAGGATGATGAACAGCGTCGTCTGCCCCGTCTCACCGTTGTCCGTGGCGTTGGTGTTCTGCTGCGGCGTCTCCGTCGGGACCGGTGCCGAGGGCAGCGGACCGAACGCGCCTCCCTGCGCTGCCGCCGGGGCGGCGAAGGCGAGGACGAGCAGTGTGGTGAGGGTGGCGATCCGACGCGTCATGGGCGACGACAGGGTAGTCAAGCGCGCGCGCCTGTCAACGCCCATTGTGACCCGAGGAACCTTCCGCCGCACGTAACTAGCCGAACGGCGATCAATGCGGCCAGGCCCCACCAGATGCCTTCGATGCCCCAGCCGTTGCGGTAGGTGAGCACCACGATCGGGAGGTAGACGGCCGCGGCGGCCAGCATCCCCCACATCAGGAAGCGCGTGTCGCCGGCCCCGATGAGGATGCCGTCGAGCGCGAACACCGCGCCGTTGAACGGCATCGTGAGCGCGAAGATCCACCAGATCTCGCGGGCCTTGTCGATCACCTCGGGGTCGCTGGTGAACAGGTCGGGCACGAGGTCGCCGAGCGCGAGCAGGATCAGGCCGAAGGCCGCGCCGACGATCACCGACCAGCCGATCATGCGCGTGGCGGCGGCGCGGGCGCCCGCCGCGTCGCTCGCACCGAGCATCCGGCCGACCATCACCTGGCCGGCGATCGCGATCGCGTCGAGGACGAGCGCCAGGAACACCCACAGCTGGAACGCGATCTGGTGTGCGCCGAGCGACGTCGCCCCGATCCGCGCGAGGACGGCGCTGCCGACGAGGAAGGACCCGGTGAGCGCGGTCGTGCGGACGGCGATCTCGCTGCCGATCCGCATCAGCGGCCGCATCTTCTCGGGGTGCGGGCGCTCCAGGCCGGCGCGGTATTGGACCATGAAGAACGCGCCGGCCATGCCGAGCTGCGCGATCACCGTGCCCCAGGCCGAGCCCGCGAGGCCCCAGCCGAAGCCATAGACGAACACGACCTCCAGCACGGCGTTGACGGTGTGCGCCGCGAGCAGGATCAGCAGCGGCGTCTTCAGGTCGCCGGTGCCCCGCAAGAAGCCCTGCGCCGCGGAGGCCAGCATGAACAGCGGCGCGCCGAGCGCGCTGATCCGCAGGTACAGGACGGCGCCGTCCTTCACCTCGCCCTCGCCGCCCATGAGCGTGACGATCGCGGGCGCGCCGAGCTGCAGGAGCGCGAGCAGGACCAGGCCGATCCCGAGGGCGAGCCACAGCGCCTGCGACCCCAGCCGGGCGGCGTCCTCGTCGCGGCCGGCGCCGTGCAGACGCGCGACCTGGGCGGTGGTGCCGTAGGTCAGGAAGTTGAAGATCGTGAACGCGGTGCTCAGGACGGTCGCCGCGATCGCGAGGGAGGCGAGCTGCGTCGTCCCGAGGTGGCCGACGATCGCCGTGTCCACGAGCACGTACAACGGCTCGGCCGCGAGCGCGCCCAGCGCGGGCAACGCGAGCAGGAGGATCTCGCGGTCGTACTTCGAGCGCAGCTTCATCGGTTGCGGACGGCCTCGACGATCGGCGCGTAGCCCGTGCAGCGGCACAGGTTGCCGCTCAGCGCCGCCTTGATCTCGGGCTCGGAGGGGTCGGGGTTGGTCTTCAAGAAGGCGTCGAGCGTCATCAGCATGCCGGCCGTGCAGAACCCGCACTGCAGCGCGTGGTGCTCGTGGAACGCCTCCTGGAGCGGGCCGTGCGGGAGGCCTTCGATCGTCGTGACGTGCGCGCCGTCGGCCTGGACGGCGAGGGTGAGGCACGCGAGCGCGGGCTCACCGTCGATGTGGACGGTGCACGAGCCGCAGTCGCCGCTCTCGCAGCCGACCTTCGTTCCCGTGAGGCCGAGGGTATGGCGGAGGAAGTCCGAGAGGAGCGTGCGCGGCTCCGCCGCGGCCTCGCGCTCGGTGCCGTTCACGCGGAGGGAGATCTGCACGGGCGCAGTGTGGTCGGCGGAGGCTTCGATCCCGGCCGAAACGGCGCCGGGCGTGCCGAAGCCCGGGCGGTCGAGGTCGGACGGGGTGTCGCCGAACGCGCTCATCGCTTTACCTCGGCGAGCGCGCGGCGCGTGAGCTCGGCGACCAGCGCGCGGCGGTGGTCGCCCTCGATCAGGCCGGCGGCGAGCTCGGCCACGGCCTCGGCGGCGGCTCCGTCGCGCAGCGCCGACTCGGCCGCGGTGGCGCGACCGGCGCCGAGGACCGCGATCGCCGCGTGGCCGGGCGCGAGGACGACGGCGACGCCGGCCTCGGCGAAGTCGCCGGACGTGCGGGCGTGCTCGAGGAACGCCGTGCGCGCGCCCTCGGGGAGCGGCGGGACCTCGATCGCCACGAGCAGGTCCCCCGGGGCGAGCGTGAGCGGGCCGCGCGCGGTGCGCCCGGAGGCGAGCTCGAAGCGCGCGTCGAGCGCGGCCAGCGCGCAGATCAGCTCCGCACGCGGGTCGCCGTGGGCGGCCGAGCCGCCGACCGTGCCGCGCGAACGGGTCGCGGGATGCCCCACGTGCCGCACCGCCTGGGCGAGCAGCGGCCAGCCCGCCGCGACGATCCGCGAGCGCTCGAGCGCGGCCTGGCGAACGGTCGCGTCGATGCGGAGCACCCCGCCGCGCTTGCGGATCACGCCCGGGATGCCGGTGATGTCGACCAGCCGCGCCGGGCGCACCGCGCGCGCGTTCAGCAGCGGCATGAGGCTCTGCCCGCCCGCGAGCACGAGCGCGTCGTCGGCGAGCGCGGCGATCGCCTCGTCCCACGAGGCCACGCGCACGTGATCGAAGGCCGCCGGCTTCACCGGCGTCTCCAGGCGGCGCAGAGGCACGCCGGGCGAAGGGGCCCCGCCGCGGCCTCACCGGGGGCGGCGCAGAACGGCGCCGGGTGAAGGCGCGTCACCGGCGCCTCCGGGCCGCGAGCAGCGCGAGCCCCGCCGCGGCCACGCCCGCGGCGACCAGGCGGGCGCGGACGGGCGCCGGCGCACCCGGCGGCTCCGCGTCGACGACCTCGCCGTCGAGCACCTGCAACGCGAGCGCGGTCTCGGCCGCGCGCAGCTCGAACGTCTCGCCGCCGCGGCGGTACCAGGCCACGCGCGCGTCCTCGTCGACCTCTTCGAGCACGATCAGCACGCCGTGCGCGTCGCGCTGGACCGGGTTCGCGAGCAGCTCCTCCCAGGTCATCGCAGCGCCTGCCAGACGGCCGCAGGCGTGTACGGCGGGTCGAGGTGGCGGCCGATCGCGTCGGCGACGGCGTTGGCGATCGCGGCCGGGGCGCCGATCGCGCCGCTCTCGCTGATGCCCTTCGCGCCGAGCGGGTTCAGCGGCGACGGCGACTCGACGGACGCGGTCACGAGCTCCGGGACCTCGGCGGCGGTCGGCAGCGCGTCCAGCACCGTCGCGCCGAGAGCCTGCACGAGGCCGCCGACGACCTGCCCGCGCGCCAGCAGCGGGTTGACGATCCGGCCCGCGTCGTCGACGGCGACGAGCTTCCGCACGCGGACCTCGCCCGTCGCGCGCACGACCTCGACGACCGCGGCGTACGCGCCCGACGTGAACGTCTGGTCCGAGGCGAACCGCGCGTGCCCGTCGCCGCCCGCCAGCAGGTCCTGGGCGGCCGCGACGACCGCCGATCCGCCCATCGCCGTCGAGCGGGCCGTGAACGAGCCGACGCCGTCGGCGAGCCACGCCGTGTCGCCGGTCCGCACGGTGACGCGCTCGGGGTCCACGCCCAGCGTGGCCGCGGCGAGCTGCGCGAACACGGTCTCGTGGCCCTGCCCGGACGGCGTCGAGCCGACGGTCACGACCACGTCGTCCCCCGCGCGCTGCACCGAGGCGGTCTCGTACAGGCCGCCGGAGCGGGCGACCCACAGCGCCACGCCGACGCCGACCAGCTCGCCGTCCGCCGCCCCCACCAGCGCGAGCGCCCGGTCCAGGCACGCCTCGTAGTCGCCCGAGTCGTACGTCCACCCCAGCGCCGTGGTGTGCGGGAACGTCCGCACCAAGTTCCGCCGCCGCAGCTCGATCCGGTCCATCCGCAGCTGCCGCGCCGCCGCGTCGACCGCCGTCTCGATCAGGAAGCTCGCCTCCGCGCGGCCGGCGCCGCGGAAGGGCGCGGTCGGCACGCGGTGGGTGCGCGCGCCGGTGACGATCACCTCGACCGCGTCCACGGCGTAGGCGCCCGTGAGCGACATCGCGACCGTGTGCGGCGGGATCGCGGTGCTGGGCAGCAGGTACGCGCCCAGGTCGGCGAGCACGCGGCCGCGCAGCGCGAGGATCCGCCCGTCGGCGTCCAGCGCCAGCTCGACCGCCGCGCGTACGCCGCGGCCCTGGGGCGCCGACAGCGCGTTCTCGCGCCGGTCCTCCGTCCAGCGCACCGGCCGCCCCAGCTCCACCGCCGCGAACGCCGCCACCGCCGCCTCGACCGGCAGCGTCCCCTTGGAGCTGAATCCGCCGCCCACGTCCGGCACGACGACGCGGATCGAATCCTCCGCCCGGCGCAGGATCTGGGCGAGCTGCGCGCGCGCCCGGTGCGCCGACTCCGACGACAGCCAGACCGTCAGCTGCCCGCCCTCGACCGTCGCGAGTGCCCCGCGCGGCTCCGGCGGCGCGGCGACGAGCCGCGGAAGCACGTGCTCGGTCCGCACCACGTGCGCCGCCCGCGCGAACGCGCCGGCCACGTCCCCCGCGGACTTCTCCCAGCGCACCAGCGTCTCGCCGGCGCGCGGATCGTCGACCGCGGGCAGCGGCTCGTACGCCACCTCCACCGCGTCGACCGCGTCCTCGGCGAGCGCTCGGCTCTCCGCCAGCACCGCCGCCACCGGCTGCCCGACGTACCGCACCTCCCCGGCGGCCAGCAGCGGATGCGGGACCGGCGCGGCGTCCAGCCCGGGCGGCGGCACGATCTGCGCCGGCGACGCCCGCCCGGCCAACGACTCGGCGGTGAAAGTTAAACGTCCAGGACGTTTAGGTTGGAAGCGGGCGAAGGGATGCGGGGAGCGCACGAACGCCATGTGCAGCGCGTCGGGCATCGGGAGGTCGTCGAGGAAGCGGCCCCGGCCCGCGAGCAGGCGCGCGTCCTCGCGACGGCGGACCGGCTGGCCGAGGGTGCTGGCGACTCCCACGACCGGCGAGAGTAACCGGCGCGGCTCAGAAGACGCTGTAAGCGCGCGCGACCTGCGTGAACTGGGGCGTCTCGAACAGGAGCGCCAGCAGCGCGTCCTGCAGCGTCTCGCCGGAGCGGCGCGCGTCCATGAACACGGCCGAGCGCTTCGCGTCCTCGCGGCGCAGGCCCGCGAGGTGGTCGCGGCAGGACTCGTCGCCGAGGATGCCGAGGAACTGGTCGTAGGCGCCGAGGGCGCGGGCGCCCGAGTCGGCCGCGCCCGCGACGAGGAACGCATAGGCGATCCGCGAGGTCGCCGGCACGCTGAACTGCTCGGCGAGGAAGCGCGCCATGTCCGCACGGCCGAAGCGCTCGCACAGCAGCAGCGGCAGCAGGCCCGAGGCGAACAGGATCTTGCGGGAGTTGCGCAGCTTGGCGTTGCGCAGCCCCCAGCCGCTGCCACCGCGCTCGCGCTCCTTGCCCGCGAAGTCGACGCAGATCGTGCGCCAGTAGCGGACGACGTCGTTGAGGAAGAAGCGCGGGACCGTGCGGTCGCCCACCCACTCGTTGACGTAGCCGCCGATCAGCTCGCCCCGCACGCGGTCGTAGAACGCCTGGCCGTTGAGCGGCTGGGACTCGAGCAGCAGCAGGATCCGGCGTGTGAGGTTCTTGTTGTCGTCGCGGTCCAGCCCGATCCGGTCGATCAGGTGCCGCGCGCTCGCCGCCTTGCCGAACACGCCCTCCACGCCGGGCTGGGCCGACAGCGCCCGCGACACCTCGGCCAGCACCGCGACGTCCACGGCTTCGTCCTCGACCAGCAGCAGCCAGTCGTCGTCGCTACCGCCGACCACCTCATGGCGGCCCCAGGACCCCATCAGGCACAGCGCGCTCGGGTCCGGGAGGCCGATCCGCGCGACCGCGCGACCGCGCTCCTCCAGCGCGGCGGCCGTCCGCTCGCGCGCGGCCGTCAGGTTCGGGAACTGCGCGCCGGTGCGGCGCTGGAGCTCCGCGAGGGCCTCGCCCGCGGCGAGGTCCTGCAGCAACTCACGCCGCCTCGAGAATCCACGGCACGTCGACGCAGCGCTCGAGCACCTCGGCGAACAGCGCCTCGTGCGCGCCGAGTAGCGGCACGTGCTCGCAGGCGGGGGTGAGCGAGCTCACGTGCACGTGCGTGAGGCGCAGGCGGAACGCGTCCAGCAGCTCGTGGCCGAGCGCCATCGTCGGATCCAGCGACCAGACGTGCGCGACGTCCAGGCAGAAGCCCGCTTCCGGCAGCAGCTCGAACAGCGCCTCGAGCTCGGCGACCGTCGTGCCCGCGTCCTTGCGCGCG
Source organism: Solirubrobacter pauli (assembly GCF_003633755.1). Taxonomy (GTDB): domain Bacteria; phylum Actinomycetota; class Thermoleophilia; order Solirubrobacterales; family Solirubrobacteraceae; genus Solirubrobacter; species Solirubrobacter pauli. The sequence goes on along the minus strand of NZ_RBIL01000001.1, from coordinate 2,540,792 downwards.
TCCATGTTCTCGACCACCGCGCGGCGCCCGAGTGCCCGGAAGGCCTCCGGCTCGCGCAGCGTGTCCGGGTGCAGGACGATCGCGTCCACCACCGGCGGCAGCGCGGCCAGCTCCCGTGCGAGCGCGCGGTCACCGGTGTCGACGTGCTTCGTCGGCGCGTGCACGCTGACGAAGCGGAACGGCAGCCACGGATCCTCATCCAGGAACGCCGCCAGGCCGGGCAGCTCGTGCCCGCTGAGCGCCGCGAGCTCCACCGCCGCGCCCGAGAAGTCCCGCGCCGCGTCGACGAGCGCCTCCCAGTCGTCCCGCAGGTCGGCCAGCGCGCCCGTGGACAGCCCGGCGCGCAGGTGGTTCGCGACGAGCCCGCGGGAAGACGGCATGGCGTGCGGCGCGACCAGGAGCGACATGACCGACACCCTACGGGTGACTCCGGACGGCTCCGGCATCGTCCCAGCAGTTTGCGGGAATCCCCTGCATTCCGCGACAGGACGGCAGACCGCTACCGTTTCCTCGACGATGTACGAGCTGGATCGCCCTATCAGCTGCTCGATCGGCCGCGCGATGGACGTCCTCGGCGAACGCTGGACGTTCCTGATCCTGCGTGAGTCCTTCTACGGCGTCCGTCGCTTCAGCGACATGCAGCGCAACCTCGGGATCGCCCGCAACATCCTGTCGACGCGCCTGCAGACGCTCGTCGCCAACGGCATCCTCGAACGCGTCCTCTACCGCGAGGACCCGCCCCGCTACGAGTACAAGCTCACCGCGGCCGGCCGTGACCTCTATCCCGCCATCGTGACCGTGATGCGCTGGGGCGACCGGCACCTCTCCGAGGAGCCGCCGGTCGTGCTGCGGCACAACTCCTGCGGGCACGAGGCCGATCCGCTCCTCGTGTGCGCGCACTGCCACGAGGAGCTCGATCCGCACGAGGTCACGCCCGAGCGCAACGTGGACGTCGCGACGGCCTAGGCCGAGGGCTTCGCCGGCTCCTCCTTCGCCTGCGCGCCGTTGCGGCGCGACAGCGCGGTCTGGGCCATGTCCAGCGCCGGGCCGGCCTGCCCGATCACCTGGGCGATGATCTCGCTGATGCCCTGAGCGCCGTTGAGGACGGTCAGGTTGTCGACGTGCTTGAAGGACTCGGCGGCGGCGCGGACGATCTCCGGGAGCTGCTCGGCGAGCTGCTGGCCGATGACGGCGTCGGCTTCCTTCTCGAGCGCCTCGGCGCGCTTGGCGATCGCCTCGGCCTCGGCCAGGCCCTTGGCGCGGATCGACGCGCCTTCAGCCTCGCCCTTGGCCTTGGTGGCCTCGCCCTCGGCGATGCCGCGCTGAGAGGTGATCCGCGCTTCGGAGGCGCCGATCTGCTCGATCTGCTTGGCCTTGGCGGCGGCGGCCAGCTCGACCTCGCGCGCCTGCGCCTCCGCGATCGAGATGCGCGCGACGCGCTCGGCCTCGGCCTGGACCTGCTTCTCGTAGGCGGCGGCGTCCGCGGGCTTGCGGACCTGCGTGTCCAGGCGCTTCTCCTCGCGCTCGGCCTCGAGCTCGGCGACCGCGGTCTCCTGGACGACGACCTGCTTGCGCGCCTCGGCGTCCGCCAGCGGCCCGGCCTGAGCGGACATCGCGGCCTGCTTGTCGATCTCCGCCTGGTAGGCGGCGCGCTTGATCTCCGAGTCGCGCCGGGCGGCGGCCTTGAGCGCCTCGGCCTCCTGCTCGCGCTCGGTCGCCTCGCGGTCGGCGGCGGCCGCGGCGATCCGGGCGCGCATCTGCACCTCGGCGGCGCGCGGCTCGCCGAGCGCGCGGATGTAGCCGGTGGGGTCGATGACCTCCTGGATCTGCAGCGAGTCGATCACGAGGCCGAGCTTCTGCATCTCGTCCGAGCTCGCGTCGCGCGTCGCCTGGGCGAGCTCGTTGCGGTTGGCGATCAGGTCCTCGACCGACATCGAGCCGATGATCGAGCGCAGGTGGCCGTGGAAGACCTCGCGGACGAGGTCGTGCATCTGGCCCTGCTGGGCCTCCAGGAACCGCGTGCCGGCGTTGGTGATCGAGCGCTCGTCGTCGCCGACCTTGAAGATCGCCACGCCGCGGACCCCGACCGGGATCTTCTGCGAGTCGACGCCCTCGACCTCGAGCAGCGCCTTGTCGGCCGACATGCCGAGGTACTGCGCCTTCTGCATCACGGGCACGACGAACGCGCCTCCACCGGTGACGATCTTGAAGATGCGGTCGCCGACCGCCTTGCCCTTGACGCCGAAGCCGGTGACGATCAGCGCCTCGTCGGCCGCCGGCACCTTCCACAGGACCTTGAACAGGATCGCGAGGATCAGGGGGACGAGGACGACAGCGGCGATGACCACGATCAGCGTGGTGTTCACAAAGACTCCTCAGGCAGGGGGGTGACGAGCACGGTGCGCGGCGGCTCATAGTCCACGACGACGATTTCGGTGTACGGCTCGATAGTCCCCCCGTCGACGTCGCGCGCGTAGAAGGACTCCACGCCGCCGCGGATCGAGACCATGACCTCGCCCAGCCGTCCGGGACGGATCGCCCCGGACGAGGTGACCCGGCCGCGCGAGCCGACTGGTGAGGAGCGGACGGACATACGGCGCTAGCGTAAGGCCCAGACCGATCGTGATGACGCGGAGGAGCCTATGAGCGCGCAGGACACGTCGACGGAGCTGTGGGGCGGCGAGACCACCAAGGCCGTGGCGAACTTCCCGGTTTCAGGGGAACGCGTCCCGCTGCCGGTCGTCCGCTGGCTCGGCCGCATCAAGGGCAACGCCGCGCGCGTGAACGCGGAGCTCGGCCTGCTCGACGGCGAGCTGGCCGAGAAGATCGCCGCCGCGGGCGACGAGATCGCCCAGGGCAAGCACGACGCGCAGTTCCCGATCGACGTCTTCCAGACCGGGTCCGGCACCTCGTCGAACATGAACGCCAACGAGGTCATCGCGACGCTCTCCGGGGCGCACCGCAACGACCACGTGAACATGGGGCAGAGCTCCAACGACGTCTTCCCGAGCGCCGTGCACCTCGCCGCGCTCGACGAGACGACGAACACGCTGCTGCCCGCGCTCGAGCAGCTCGAGGCGAGCTTCGCGGCCAAGGCCGAGGCCTTCAAGGACCTCGTCAAGTCGGGCCGCACGCACCTGATGGACGCCGTGCCGGTCACGCTCGGCCAGGAGTTCTCGGGCTACGCGGCGCAGATCCGCCTCGGTCGGCGCCGGATCGAGAACGCGCTGCCGCAGGTGGCGCAGATCCCGCTCGGCGGCACCGCCACGGGCACCGGCCTCAACACGCACCGCGACTTCGCGGCCAAGGTCCGCGAGAAGCTCAGCGCCGAGACCGGGCTGACGATCTCCGCGCCCGAGGACCCGTTCGAGGCGCAGGGCAACCGCGACGCGCTCGTCGAGCTCAGCGGTGCGCTGAAGGTGGTGGCGGTCTCGCTCACGAAGATCGCCGGCGACCTCGCGCTGATGGGCTCCGGCCCGCGCGTCGGCATCGGCGAGCTCTACCTGCCGGAGCTGCAGAAGGGCTCCTCGATCATGCCGGGCAAGGTCAACCCGGTGATCCCGGAGGTCGTGCTCCAGGTCAGCGCGCAGGTGATCGGCAACGACACCGCGATCACGGTCGGCGGCCTCCAGGGCCAGTTCGAGCTCAACGTGCGGATCCCGCTGATCGCCCGCAACCTGCTGCAGTCGATCCACCTGCTCTCCACGACGGCGAAGATCTTCGCGGAGAAGTGCGTCGACGGGATCGAGCCGAACCTGCCCGGCCTCGAGCGCTCGGCGGAGAACACGCTCGCCGTCGCGACCGCGCTGAACCCGTTCATCGGCTACGACAAGGCGGCCGACATCGTCAAGGACGCCGCGGAGAACGGGGGGACGCTGCGCGAGGTGGCCCGCAAGCACGGCGTCGACGACGAGACGCTCGACAAGGCGCTCGACCTGCGCAAGATCGCCGCCGGGTCCTCCGCTGACTGAGCAACTCCAGGCGATCGACGCCTTCCTCGACGCGGCGCCCCGCAGCGCGGCGCGCGTCGAGGAGGTCGGCCCCTTCACGCTGTTCGTGTCGCGGGCGCCGTGGCCGTACTACGCGCGGCCGCGCGTCGGCGCGGGGCACGCGTTCACGGCGGAGGACGTCGCGACCGTGCGCGCCCGGCAGGCGGAGCTGAACGTGCCGCAGATGTTCGAGTGGGTGCACGAGACGGCGCCCACGCTGCGCGGTGCGATCGACGCCGACGTGACCGAGGTGCCGCTGCTCGTGCTCGACCGCTCCCAGTGGCGGCCCGTCGACCCGCCCGGCGGGATGGAGGTGCGCCTGCTCGACGCCGACGACGAGGCGCTGACCGCGGCGCTCGGCGTGGAGCACGTGGGCTTCGCGGCCCCCGGCACCGCACCGGGCCCGCAGGCGATCACCGAGCGCGACGTCTACGAGGTGGACGCCGCGCGGCTCGAGTACCTGCGCACGCGCATCCGCCGCGGCACGAGCGTGACGGCCGTGGCGACGAGCGAGTACGGCCCCGTGGCCGTGGGCACGCTGCGGCCGGTCGGCGCGGTCGCGGAGATCGTCGCGGTCGCGACCCTGCCCGCCGTCCGCCGCCAGGGGCTTGGGAGCGCCGTCACGGCGATGCTCGTCGAGCACGCGCTCGAGCGCGGGATCGAGACCGTGTTCCTGAGCGCCGCGAGCGACGCGGTGGCGCGCGTCTACGAGCGGCTCGGCTTCCGCCGCGCCGGAACGGCCTGCTTCGTCCAGTGAACCCCGCGATCGAGACCTACTACGACGCCGTGCCGCGCAGCGCGGCGCGGACCGAGGAGATCGGCCCGTTCACGCTGTTCGTCGGCACCGGCGCGTGGCCCTACTACGCGCGGCCGCGGCTGGGCGTCACGCACGACTTCACCGTCGCGGAGATCGAGGCGGTGCGGGCGCGGCAGCGCGAGCTGGGCGTGCCGGAGGCGTTCGAGTGGGTCCACGAGACGACGCCCTCGCTGCTGCCCGCGGCCCGGGCCGCCGGCCTGGAGGTCATGGAGGCGCCGCTGATGGTCCTGGGCGGCGCGGTCCCCGCGACCGTGCCGGAGGGCGTGACCGTGCGGATGATCGACGCGGACGACCCGGCGCTGGCGCCCGCCGTCGCGGCCCAGGACCGCGGCTTCGGCGGCACGGGCGAGGGCGTCGAGGGCCGGGTCGCGTTCATGCGCGAGCGGCTGCGCGCGGGGGTCACCCGCTTCGCGCTCGCCGAGTCGCCCGAGGGCGTGCTGTGCGTCGGCCAGCACCAGCCCGTCGGTGACGTGACCGAGATCGTCGGCGTCGCGACCGTCCCCGAGGCCCGCCGTCGCGGCCTGGCGGGCGCCGTGACCGCCGCGCTCGTGCAGGACGCCGCCGCCCCCATCGTCTTCCTCTCCGCCGGCACGGACGCCGCGCGGGTCTACGCCCGCTTGGGCTTCGAACGCCAGGGAACGGCATGCATCGTCGGATAGTCGACCAGCCCGTCCTCGCCGGCGTGCTCGGCGCGGTCGTGATCGCCTTCAGCGCGATCCTCGTCGACCTGGCCGACGTCTCCCCGGTCTCGGCCGCGCTGTGGCGGTGCGCCTACGCGCTGGTGCCGCTGGGCGTGATCGCCTGGTTCGAGCACCGCAAGTACGGCCCGCGCAGCCGCCGCGAGCGTCGCCTGGCCTTCGCCGCGGGCGCGCTCTTCGCCGTCGACATCGTCGTCTGGCACTACGCCATCGAGGACGTCGGCGCCGGCCTGGCGACCGTCCTCGGCAACCTCCAGGTCGTGATCGTCCCGTTCGTCGCCCTCGCCGTCCTCGGCGAGAAGGTCCCGAAGGCGATCCTCCTCGCCCTGCCGCCCGTCTGCGCCGGCGTCGTGCTGGTCAGCGGCGCGCTCGAGGACGGCGCGTACGGCGCGAACCCGGCCCGCGGCGCCCTCCTCGGCGTGGCGACCGGCATCGCCTACGCGGCCTTCCTGCTCGTCCAGCGCCAGGGCTCGATGGACCTCCGCCGCCCGGGCGGCGCCCTCTTCGACATGTCGATCGTGGCGACCCTGTGCTCGCTCGCGCTCGGCCTCGCGATCGGCACGGACGACCTCACCCCCGCCTGGCCCAGCGCCGGCTGGCTCGTCCTGCTGGCGCTGACCTCGCAGTTCCTCGGCTGGATGCTGATCACGCTGTCGCTCCCGCGCCTCCCGGCCGCGATGACCTCGCTGATCCTCACCATCCAGCCGATCGGCTCGGTCGCCCTCGGCGCCGTGCTGCTCTCCCAGGAGCCGTCGGCGCTTCAGCTCGCGGGCTGCGCGCTGATCCTCGTGGGCCTGCTCACGGGGACAGGCGCCGCGAGTGCCAGGCGCCGTCCTCGTCCCGCGTGAACGCCTCGCGGTCGTGCAGCCGGTTCGGGCGGCCCTCCCAGAACTCGATGGCCTGTGGCCGGAGCAGGAAGCCGCCCCAGTGGGGCGGGCGCTGGACGGTCGCCGGGAATCGCTCGCCGAACTCGGCCAGGCGCGCTTCGAGCCAGTCGCGGTCCGGGATGACCTGGGACTGCTGGGAGGCCCAGGCGCCGAGCTGCGACTGGCGGGCGCGGGTGGCGAAGTAGGCGTCGGACTCCTCGGCGCTCAGCGGCTCGACCGGGCCCTCGAGCCGGATCTGGCGCTGCAGGGGCTTCCACAGGACCGCCAGCGCGGCGCGCGGGTTGGCGGTCAGCTCGCGCGCCTTGCGGGACTCGTAGTTGGTGAAGAACTCGACGCCGCGCTCGTCGATGCCCTTGAGCAGGACGAAGCGCACCGACGGCGCACCGTCCGGCGTGGCCGTGGCCAGCGCCATCGCCTCGGGCTCTGCGACGCCCGCGGCGACGGCGTGCTCGTACCACGCCTGGAGTTGCGCTAGAGGTCCACGCAAATGAGGACGGATGATCGGGGTGGGGTGGAGGGGATGTCCTGCTTCATCTACATCGCCATCGCGATGTACTTGATCTCCAGGAACTCGTCGATGCCGACGCTGCCGCCCTCGCGGCCCAGGCCGGAGGCCTTGACGCCGCCGAACGGCGCCTGCACGTTGGCCACGAGGCCCTGGTTGAGGCCGATCATGCCGGTCTCCAGGCGCTCGCAGACCCGGAACGCCCGCTTGAGGTCCTTCGTGTACACGTAGGACACGAGGCCGTACTCGGTGTCGTTGGCGGCGGCGATGGCGGCGTCCTCGTCATCGAAGGCGATTACGGGCGCCACCGGCCCGAAGATCTCCTCCTTCAGGAGCCTGGCGTTCTCGGGCACCCCGGCGAGCACCGTCGGGTCGAAGAAGTAGCCCGCGCCGTCGCGCTTGCCGCCGGCGAGCACGACGTCCGCCCCCTTGCCGGTGGCGTCCTCGACCAGCTCGGCGACCTTGTCGCGCTGGGTGGCGTCGATCAGCGGGCCGACCTTGACGCCCTCCTCGGTACCGCGGCCGACCTTCCACTCGCCGAGCTTGGCCGCCAGCTTCTCGGCGAACTCCTCCGCGATCGAGCTGGCGACGTGGAAGCGGTTGGCGGCCGTGCAGGCCTCGCCGATGTTGCGCATCTTGGCCACCAGCGCGCCCTCGACGGCCGCGTCGACGTCCGCGTCGGCGAAGACCAGGAACGGCGCGTTGCCACCCAGCTCCATCGACGTCTTCAGCAGGCCCTGGGCGGCCTGCTCGACGAGGATGCGCCCGACCTCGGTCGAGCCGGTGAAGGTCAGCTTGCGCAGGCGCGGGTCGTTGATGATCGGCGCCGACACCTTGCTCGAGGACCCGCTGGTGATGACGTTCAGCACGCCGTCCGGAAGCCCGGCCTCCTGGAAGATCTTCGCCAGCGTGAGCATCGTCAGCGGCGTCTGCTGCGCGGGCTTCATGACCATCGTGCAGCCGGCGGCGATGGCCGGACCGATCTTGCGCGTGCCCATCGCCGCGGGGAAGTTCCACGGCGTGATCGCGTAGCAGGGGCCGACCGGCTGCTTCATCGTCAGCATCCGGCCCTTGCCGTCGGGCGTGACCTGGAACTGCCCGTCGATCCGCACGGCCTCCTCGGAGAACCAGCGCAGGTAGTCGGCGGCGTAGGCGATCTCACCGCGGGCCTCGGCGAGCGGCTTGCCCATCTCGAGCGTCATCACCAGCGCGAGATCCTCGACGTTGGCCATCATCGCGTCGTAGGAGCGGCGCAGGATCTCGGCGCGCTCGCGCGGCGGGTGCTGGCCCCACTCGTCCTGGACGGCGCACGCGGCGTCCAAGGCCGCTTTCGCGTCCTCAGGGGTGGCGTCGGCGACCGCGGTCAGCGTCTCGCCGGTCGAGGGGTCTTCGATGTCGAGCGTGCCGCCGCCCGAGGCGTCCCGCCACTCGCCACCGATGAAGAGCTGCGTGGGCACCGCGTCGACCGCGGTCTTCTCCTGTGTTGCGCTCATGCCGCCACCGTCTCCGTTCCGAGTTCCTCTGAGATCGACACGTCCAGCGAATAGTCGATCGGCACAACAATAAGGCTCGGGAGCTCGAGTGAGAGCGCGTGCCGCAAGCGCGATCCGAAGTCCTCGACCGACTCACAGCGCCAGGCCGGCATGCCGAAGGCGTCCGCCAGCTTGACGAAGTCTGGGTTCGTGAAGTCTGTCCCGAAGTGCCGGCCGAACTTCTTGTCCTGCTTCCAAACGATCGAGCCGAACTGGGAGTTCTCCCAAATCACGTTGACGATCGGCGTCTTGAGCCGCACGGCCGTCTCGAGCTCCTGCACGTTCATGAGGAAGCCGCCGTCGCCGTTGACCGTCACCACGTTGCGGCCCGGGTGGACGAGCTTCGCGGCGATCGCCGTCGGCAGCGCGATCCCCATGCCCGCGAGCCCGTTCGCGATCAGCACCGTGTTGGGCTCGTGCGCCGGGAACATGCGCGCGATCCACAGCTTGTGCAGCCCGACGTCGGAGATCAGCATGTCGTGGCGGCCGAGCGCCTTGCGGATCTCCCACAGCGCGCGCGGCGGCTGCATCGGGAACGAGTCGTCGTCCTTGGCCGCCTCGAAGCGCCCGAGCACGATGTCGTCGAGCCGCGAGGCGCTGATCGTGCGCGCCTCGTGCCGGAGCTCGTCCGTCAGCCGGCTGAGGATGTGGTACAGGTCGCCGACGAGGTCGATCTCGGTCACGAAGTGCTCGTCGACCTCGGGCGGGACGCTGTCGATGCAGATGATCGTCTTGTCGCCCTTGGGGTTCCAGTTGCTCGGCGCGTGCTCGACGAGGTCGTAGCCGACGGTGATCACGACGTCGGCGTCCTCGAAGCCCGCCAGCGCGTAGTCGCGCGACTGCAGACCGACCGTCCCGCGCGCGCTGGAGTCCTGGTAGTCCAGCGCGCCCTTGCCCATGAACGTCTCGGCCACGCCGATCCCGGTCGCGCGCGCGAACTCCCGCAGGGCGGGCGCGGCGCCGACCCGCGACACGCCGTTGCCGGCGAGCACGATCGGGTTGGCGGCGTTGCGGATGATCTCGGCGGCGGCGAGCGTGTCGCCCGCGCTCGGCTCCAGCCGACGCTCGCGACCGCCGGCGCGCAGCGGCCGCGCGTCGGTCTGGTCGTCCATGACGTCCTCGGGCAGCTCGATGTGCGTCGGGCCCGGCTTGGGCTCCTGCGCCACCTTGAACGCCTTGCGTACGACCTCGGGAATCACGGCCGCCGCGTTCAGGCGCGTGTTCCACTTGGTCACCGGCTTGAACATCGAGACGATGTCGATGTGCTGGTGGGACTCCTTGTGCATGCGCTGGAGGTCCGCCTGGCCCGTCAGCGCGACGAGCGGCGAGCGGTCCAGGAACGCGTCGGCGATCGCCGTCACCAGGTTGGTCGCGCCCGGTCCGAGCGTTCCCAGGCACACGCCCGCGCGCCCCGTGAGCCGGCCGTACATGTCGGCCATGTAGGCCCCGCCCTGCTCGTGTCGAACAGGGACGAAGGAGACCGAGGAGTCGTGCAAGGACTCGTTCAGGTCGAGCGTCTCCTCACCGGGGATGCCGAAGACGTACTTGACGCCCTCCGCCTCCAGGCACTCCACGAAGAGGTCAGATGCCTTGCGTGAGCTCACTCTGGCGCAACTCCTTTCCCGGCGACGTGTCGGGCTAACTTAGATGGCCACGCCCGATCCTATGACTCGAACCCTGCTCGCCACGCTGGCACTGCTGGTCGCGCTCGCCGCTCCTGCGTCCGCCCAGTCCTCCAAGAAGACGACATTCACGATCAAGGGCGCCGGCTTCGGCCACGGCGTCGGGATGAGCCAGTACGGCGCGCTCGGCTACGCCCAGAACGGCTGGGACGCCGCGCGCATCCTCGGGCACTACTACACCGGCACTTCCCTCGGAACGACCGATCCGAACAAGAAGGTGCGCGTCCAGCTGATCGGCCAGACCGGCAGCGCGCGGATCTCCGGCGCGCGCCAGGCGGGTTCGCGCAAGCTGGACCCGACGAAGACGTACGTGGCCCGTCGCCGCGCGTTGACCGAGGTCGAGCTGCTCCAGGGCAACCGCCGCGTGGCGGTCTTCAAGGCGCCGCTGCAGGTCGCCGGCGAGGGCGACGTCACGACGCTCGGCGGGGTCGGCTCGTTCCGCGGCGTGATGGAGCTCAAGCCCGGCACGTTCAGCGGGCTCACCGTGACCAACGTGGTCGGCCTCGACGACTACCTGCAGGGCGTCGTGCCCGCGGAGTCGCCGGCGTCCTGGCCGGCGGAGGCGCTGCGCGCGCAGGCGATCGCCGCCCGCACGTACGCGATCACCACCGCCAAGAGCGCCGACTTCGACCACTACGCCGACACGCGCTCGCAGGTCTACAAGGGCGTCGGGATCGAGCAGCCGTCGACCAACGCGGCGGTCGCCGACACGCGCGGGCAGATCGTCACCTACCAGGGCCAGCCGGTCGTCACCTACTTCTTCTCGACGTCGGGCGGGCGCACGGAGTCGGTCGAGAACACGTCGCTGGGCCGTGAGCCGCGGCCGTGGCTGAAGTCCGTCGAGGACGAGTTCGACGACGTCTCCCCGCGCCACCGCTGGACGACGAAGCTGACCATGGCGAGCGCGTCGAAGAAGCTCGGCGGGCTCGTGAAGGGGTCCTTCAAGGGCATCCGCGTGACGCGGCGGGGCGAGTCCCCGCGGATCGTCTCCGCCGAGGTGGTCGGCTCGCGCGGCGTGTCGGTCACCGACGGCGCGACGCTGCGCGCCCGCCTCGGCCTGTTCGACACGTGGGCGTCGTTCGCCTCGATCAGCGGCGAGAAGGCCGAGCCGACCGAGGGCGACGGCTCCGGCGGCACGACCGCCCCGCCCGGCTTCAGCGCGCTGCTGCGGCCGATCGGCGTGCTGCGCGGCGACGTGATCGCCGGATCGCGGAACGTGACGATCCAGGCGCGCGTGAACGGCCGCTGGGTCGAGGTCGGCACGACGAAGACGCGGCGCGGCGCCTACCGCTGGCCGACGGCCACGCCGGGCACGTACCGTGCGGTCGTCGGCGGGGCGTACGGCCCCGCCGTGCGCATCGGCTAACCGGTGTAGACGCGGACGACGGTCTCGGCGACGCAGACCGGCTTGTCACCGCCTTCGCGCTCGAAGGTCACCTCGAAGACGCACTGCGCACCGCCGGGGACGTCGGTGATCTCCTTGAGCTTCGGGCTGGCGCGGACCTTCGACGGCACCGGCACGGGCGCCGGGAAGCGCACCTTGTTGAGGCCGTAGTTGAGCGCGAAGGCGAAGCCCTCGAGCGCGAAGACCTGGTTGTTGAGCGCGGGGCCGAGGCTGAGCGTGAGGTAGCCGTGCGCGATCGTGCCGCCGAACGGCGTGTCCTTCGCGCGATCCGGGTCGACGTGGATCCACTGGTGGTCGCCGGTCACGTCGGCGAACGTGTCCACGTCCTTCTGCGTCACCTCGTGCCAGTCGGAGGTGCCGAGGACCTCGCCCTCCGCGGCCTTGAGCTCGTCGAGTCCGGTGATCGTCCGCATGGCCGGGCACCATACTTCCCGCCGTGTCCGCCCCGCTCCTGTTGTGCGATACCCCCGGTCTCCTGTACCGCGGCTTCTTCGCCCTGCCCGACTCGATCAAGGGGGCGGAAGGCCGTCCCGTCAACGCGCTCGTGGGGTCGGTGAACATGACCCTGTGGTGCATCGAGAAGTACCAGCCGCGCGCGGTGGTGATGTGCTTCGGCCAGGAGTCGGCGTCCTACCGGGTCGAGGCGTACCCGGACTACCACGCCGCGCGGCCCGAGATGCCCGAGGACCTCGCCTGGCAGTGGGAGCGCGCGCCCGCGCTCTACGAGGCGCTGGGCTGGACGGTGCTCGGCCACGACGACCTCGAGGCCGACGACCTGATGGGCTCGTTCGCCGCGCTGGAGACCGAGCACGGCGGGCGGTCGCTGATCCTCACCGCGGACCGCGACATGTTCCAGTGCGCGAACGACAGCGTCACGATCCTGCTGCAGAAGGCGCGCCAGCAGGGGCCGGACGAGGTCGGCCCGGAGCAGGTGCGCGAGATCTACGGCATCGACCCCTCGCAGGTGCCCGACTTCATCGCGCTGCGCGGCGACCCGTCGGACGGCCTGCCGGGCGCGAAGGGCATCGGCGCGAAGACCGCCGCCGACATCCTCCAGCGCAAGGGCGACCTCGAGCACGCGATCCTCGGGGCGATCCGCGAGAAGCCGGCGGTACGCAAGTCGCTGATCGAGCAGGCCGCCGAGCTGCGGATGTTCCGGGACATCGCGACGCTGCGCTCCGTGCCGCTGGAGCGGCCCGCGGATCGTGGGACCGACGGCGAAGCGGGCGCGGCGGCCGCCGAGGCGCTCGGGATGAACCGGCTCGCCCGGCGGCTGCGCGGCGAGTCCTAGGAGTTCGCTGGAGAACGTGCGGTGCACCTCATGTGGTGCAGGCGCCAGTGCCTCGGGCCGCACACGAGCGGAGGCGGGCGCCAGCCTGTTGAGCATCGCGGGTGGCGCGAGGCGCCGCGGATGTGCCGCAGGAGGTGTGCCGGTGTTCTGCGGCGAGCTCCCTAGTACGCCTCGTACTTCACGCGCTCGGGTTCGATCAGGTAGGCGACCATCTCGGGGTCGCGCGGGTACGGCTCGCCCTGGTAGTCCTGCGAGATCCGGTCGACGATCGCCCAGCCCCGCTCCCCGTCGAGGCGGTCCACCACGCGGCCACGGATGGTCGCGCTCGTCAGCGGGCGATCGTGCTGGTGGACCGAGATCGCGACCCGCGCATCCCGGTCCATGTTGCGCGCCTTCAGCGCGTTCGGCGCCGTGAACAGCGCGATCTGCTCGCCCTCGACGCCGATCCACAGGGCGATCGAGTGCGGCGCCCCGTCCTTGAGCAGCGTGGCCAGGTGCGCGATGTTGGGCGCGCGCAGCAGCGCGCGGACGTCGTCGTCGAGCATGGATCTAGATTGACCGCTGCTGCGTCTCGGTACGCCCCGAGCTGGGCGTCCAGCGCACGCTGACCTTCGCGCGGGCGCCCTTGCGCACCGGCTTGAGCGTGAGGGTCCGGCGGCCGGCCCGCTTGAACGTCGCGGCGCCGCGGGCGAGCGTGCGGCCGCGCCGGTCGAGCACCCGCAGCTCGAGCCGGCCGGCGGCGGGCGCCGCGACCCGCACCTTGGCCACATGACCGGCCTTCGTCTTGCGCACGACCGTTGCCGCCCGGGCCGCCCACGGGCCGACCGGCGAGGTCTCGGTGGGGAAGGCGTTCGGGCCGCCCGAGAACGGGCCGGGGGCGGGGGTGGGTGAAGCGGTCGCGAAGGGCCCGGGCGTGGCGGTCGAGGTGGGGGACGGCGTGAGCGTGGGCGTCGGGGTGGGGGTGGGCGTCGCGGTCGGCGTGGCCGTCGGCGTCGGCGTGGACGTGGCCGTCGCGGTGGGCGTGGCCGTCGGGGTCGTGGACGGCGTGGACGTGGGCGTCGCGGTCGGCGTGGACGTGGGCGTCGCGGTCGGCGTGGGCGTGGGCGTCGCCGTGGCCGTCGGGGTCGCGGACGGCGTGGCCGTCGGGGTCGCGGACGGCGTGGCCGTCGGGGTCGCGGACGGCGTCGACGTGGGCGTCGCGGTCGGCGTGGCCGTGGGTGTGGACGTGGGCGTCGGCGTCGCGGTCGGCGTGGGCGTCGGCGGGACGGTGGGCGTCGCGGTCGGCGTCGGCGTCGGCGTCGGGCCCTCGACGGTCCAGGTGTAGGTCGCCGGGGTCGCGTCGCGGTCGCCGTCCGGGCCGGTCGAGGCGAACTCGACGGTGTGGGTGCCGCCGGGCATCGTGGAGCAGCACCAGACCATGCCGCTCGAGCAGTCGCCCCACTCGCCGGCGTCGAGGCGGCAGCTGATCGTGCTGCTCGTGGCGCCGACGACGAACCGGACGTCGGTGCCCCAGCTCACGTGGGGGCCGGAGATGATCTCGGTCTCTTCGGGGGTGTCCTCGACCTGGCGCCAGCCGACGGCGTCCCAGGTCTGGTTGCCGGCCGGGTCGGTCGCGCGGACGGTCAGCGTGTGGTACCCGAGGCCCAGCCCGGTCGGCGTGTAGCCGCCGCGGCACGGGACCCAGCTGCCGCGGTTGTCGAGGCGACACTCGATCGTGGCCGTCGGGTCGTCGACGCTGATGTCGACGCGGGCGGTCGGGCGCTTCGTCGACTCCGGCGACCGGCGCACGAGGTCGAGGTCAGGCTTGGTGCCGTCGGTGGTCCACCGGAGCACGACCGGCGTCGGGTCGGCCGTGCCGGAGGCGTTGACGGCCCGCACGGTCGCCACGTGCTCGCCTTCCAGGAGCTCCTGGATGAGCCAGCTGCCGCGGCTGCAGTCCAGCCACTCGCTCGCGTCGATCTTGCACTCGAAGCGCGAGGCGGTCGCCGTGCCGCTGACGCCCAGGACGACCTTCCACAGCGCGTTGCGGGCCGGAGGCGCGTTCGTGACGGTCGTGTTCGGCGCTGACAGGTCGGTCGTCCAACGCCACGGCTCGGCCTCACCGATCCTGCCGCCCGCGTCGGTCGCGCGCGCCTCGAGCACGTGCGCGCCGTTGGCCGTGGACACGGTCGCCGCGCAGGAGCCCCAAGCGCCACCGTCGAGCCGGCACTCGCGGCGAGCGGCCGGATCGTCCACGAGCACGGTGAAGGCGGGCGCGGCGTCGCCGCTGCGGGGCGTCGGGCCGTCGGCGATCGTCACGCGCGGCGCCCCGTCGACCACCCAGTCCCACACCGCCGGGGTGGCGTCACCGCGGTTGTACGCGTGCCCGCGCGCCTCGAAGCGATGGCTGCCGTCCGCGAGGCCCTCGTAGGTCACGGTCGAGCGGCACGCCTCCCACGCGCCGCCGTCGAGGCGGCACTGCAGGCCGTCGGCGCCCGTGGACACCAGGGTGAACGTCGCCGTCCGCGAGCCGCTCGTGGCCGGCGGGCCGGCGTCGATCCGCGTGTCCACGTCCGGCGCGCCCACCACCCAGGTGAACACGGCCGGCGTCGGGTCGGCGTTGCCGGCGCTGTCGGTGGCGTAGGCCTGCAGCACATGCGTGCCGTCGGCGAGCCCGTCGAAGAACACGGTCTCCCCGCGCTCCGGGCAGGATCCGAGCAGCACGCCATCGAGCACGCAGCGCACCCACAGCGGCCGGTTCAGCCAGGCGTGCGCCTCGTCGGTGCCGACCTGGCGGTGCTCGATCACGAAGCGCGCGAACGGCAGGCTGGTGCGCATGCCGTCGACCAGCATCGGGCTGCTGATCCGCGTGTCGGGCGCGGTCACGTCGATGTAGATGACCTCGGTGTCGGGCTGTCCGGTCACGCCCGCGGCCGTCGCGCGCACCTGCACCTCGTGCGTCGCCTCGCTCAACCCGGTCAGCCGCAGCGGGCTCGTGCACGGCGCCCAGGCGCCACGGTCGACGAGGCACTCGAACGTCGCGCCCGCCTGGTCGGCGGTGAACGGCAGCTCGACGTCACGCGTGTTGATCCAGGGCCGTGGGAGCGAGGTGATCGTCGTCCGCGGCGGCGCGAGCGCGACCGACCGGCCGGCCGCGTCGGGGACGACCGCACGCGTCTTCGGGGCGGGCGCCTCGGTGCTGCCGGGCGTCATCACGCGCCAGCTGACGGACGCGTGGTAGTACTCGGGATAGACGTCGACCTCGCCCGCGGGTCCGCGGCCCGCGATCCGCACCGTGTGGTCGCCGACGGCCAGCCCGGACAGCGTGAGCGGGCTCGAGCAGGTCTGCGCGGGCGCGCCGTCGACCGAGCACACGAACGAGCCCGACGGCAGCGAGCGGGTCCACGCGATGCGCGCGCTGCGTGACGTCGTCTTCGCCGGCGGTGCGCCGACGATCGTCGGGATCGGGAAGATCGACGACTTGATCGTGAACGGGCGGCCGCCTCCGTCGCTGACCACGCCGTCGAAGCGGACGCTGCGCAGGCGGAGGACGTGATCGCCCTGCGCGAGGTCCCAGCGCACGAAGTTCGCCGGGCAGCGCCAGAACGGCTCGCCGTCGATGCTGCACTCGGTGACGCTCTCGTCCACCGGCGCGATGTAGACGACGGCCCGGTCCGAGCCCTCGGCCGTGGCCACGTTGGTGTCGACGCTGTGGGTGCCGTTGCCCCACTCCGCGGGCGTGCCGTCGACGTTGCCGACCGCGTCGACGGCGCGGATCTCCACGCTGCGGAAGAGCCCGCTCACGCGCTGGTTCGAGGCGCACGGCCGCCACTCGTCGTAGGTGCCGTCGCCGCGCCGGCACTCGTAGCGCACGCCGGGCTCGTCGCTCGAGAGCTCGAACGCCGGATTGCTCTCCCAGTCCTGCGGCGTGAGCGGCCCGGCCTGGATGCGGGTCTCCGGCTCGCGCCGGTCGAGCGTGAACGTCCAGCGGGCGGGTTCGGGCTCCACACGCCCGGACTCGTCGATCGCGCGCACCTCGAACACGTGCGGCCCGTCCGGGACCCCGCGCAGCGAGAAGCCCCCGGTGAGCGCGGGCAGCGGCTGGGTGGAGTCCGAGCACGGGCCCCAGGCGCCGGCGTCCAGCTTGCAGTCGAACAGCGCCGCCTCGTCGGCCTCGAAGCGGATCCCCGGCTGCGCCTCGGCCGGCTCGGGCGGCGCGGTGATGCGCGTCTCGGGCGGCGCGGCCTCGGTGCGCCAGCGCGTGGCCGCGGCCGGAGCGAGCTCCACCCAGCCGCCCGGCGCGACGGAGCGCACCGCGGCGCTGTGCACGCGGTCCTGGAGCCCGCTCAGCACGAGCGGCGAGCTGCACGGCTCCCAGTCACCCTCGTCGACGACGCAGTCAAAGCGCGCGTCGGCGCGCGTGGAGTGGAAGCGCAGCTCGACCGTGCGCGTCGCCGGCACGCCGCTCGGCGCCGCGTCGAGCACGGCGACGCCCGGATCGGCGCCCGCGCTCGCGAGCCGGACCGACGGCGGCGCCGGCCCACCGACCGGCCGCCAGGCCACCAGCGTGCCCTGCGGCCCCGCGGCCAGCGACGGCACGCCCCAGCGGTCCGACCGGCCGTCGTCGAGCGCCACTTCGGGCCCGCCGTTCGCCAGCGCCGCGTACGGCAGCAGCCGGCCGACCATGTGCTCGGCACCGTCCGTGGTGTAGGGGGTGCCGGCCTCGCGCCGCGCGACGACCCAGCCCGCGACGTCCGCCGCGACCGCCGGGCCGTACGACTCGTCACCCATGATCCCGCGGGAGGAGACGTCGAAGGCCGCGCCGATCGGCGTGCCGGTGCTGTCCAACCGCTGCGCGCGGATCGCGCCGGGGATCAGGGTCTCGTTCGGCTGCTCCCAGGCCACGAGGAACTCGCCGCGCGCGGGAGAGGAGGCGATCTCGGGCCGGCGTCCGGTCTCCCCGAGGAGCTCGATCGGCGCGCCCACCGCCGTGCCCGCCGCCGAGACCCGCACGACCTTGACCTTCAGGCCGTCGTGGAAGGTGACGACCGCGCCGCCGGCTCCGTCGTCGGCGAGCTCCGGGCTCGGCGACACGCTGTCGTACGGCGTCGGCGCGGCCGTGGCCACCTGCACCGCCGTGCCGACCGTGCCGCCGGGCGCGACCCGCTGCACCTGGACCGACCGCGGCGTGCCGCCGCCGAGCGACGCGACGAGCAGCCCGCCGTCCGGCTGGCGCACCACGTCGGTGACGCCGGAGGCCGCGACGGTGATCGGGCTGCCGACCACCGCGCCGGTCCCATCGAGCCGCCGGACCTTGGTCGCGCGGTAGCCGGTGTTGCGGTCGTACTCGACCGTCACGAGCGCGTCCGAGACGACGAGGACCGCGGTGGCGCTCACATACTGGCTGCCGAGCACGACCGTGCGGACCGGACCGGCCGGCGCGCCCGCAGCGTCCAGCGTGCGCAGCTGCACGGCGGTGCCGCTCTCCACGCCCCAGGCCGCGATGAACCCGCTGCCCGACGGCGCCGCGGCGACTTCACCGTAGGCGACGCTCTCGGCGACCGGGCGGATGGCCGTGGCCCGCAGGCTCTGGGCGTGCGCCGGCACGGCGAAGAGCGCCACGATCAAGGCGGCGAGACCGGCGGAGAGGACTGAGCGAGGGGCCATCACTCCGGGTTCCGGAGGCGGCTGTACCCCTCACTCGCTTCACATGAACATCAATTCCTCAGTGCTTCGGCTCGGCGCGCGCGAGCAGGTCGTACGCGGTGTCGCCGACCCAATGCGCGGCACCGACCGCGATCTTCACGTCCACGCACTCGCGGAGCCGCTCCGCGGCGCGTTCGGCGCCCGGCCGGTCGGTCGCGGGAAGCAGGGCCAGCAGCTCGTCGGCCTCCCAGCGGACGATCACGTCCGCGTCCCGCAAGCAGGCGGAGAGCAGCGGCGCGATCGCGTCAGCCGTTCCCAGCGGCACGCTGATCCGCACGAGCGCGAAGTCCCGCCCGTAGCGCACGCCCTCGGCGATCAGCCGGTCCAGCAACAGGCGCCCCACGTCGGGGCCGGGCAGCACGAAGCGCCGGTTCACGCCGCGACACTACCCGCGGTTCAGCCTGCGCGGTGGATTTGTTTCGACCTAATCCGAGGTCAGGGCCAGAAGCCCTCGTGGAAGGCGGAGCCCGCGACCGGGTCGGCCATCTTGACCGACACCATCGCGAACGCGGCCTCCGCGTCTGACTCGTTGCGCACCGCCCGGGGCGTTCCCGCGGGCAGCAGGATCGCGTCGCGCGGGCCGAGGGTCAGCACGTCCTCGCCGGCCTTGACCACGATCTCGCCGTCGATGACGAAGTAGATCTCCTCGACCTCGGTGTGGCTGTGGCCGAGCGAGGGGTCGTACCCCGGCGGGACGTTGGCCGTCCCAGGCTCGAGCACGCGGACGTTGAACGCGACCTGCTGGGCGCCCATCGGCCGGCCGTAGCCGAGGAACGCGCCGGGCGCGTCGCCGGTGAAGTCGGGCGCGTCAGCCGCGCGCAGGACCGTGTAGTCGCTCATCCGGTGTGCTTGATCGTGATCACGTCGCCGTCCTTCATCAGGTAGTCGCGACCCTCGATGCGCAGCGTGCCCCGGTCACGCGCGGCGGCGTAGCCGCCGGCGTCGACGAGCGCGTCCCAGCCGATCACCTCGGCCCGCACGAACCCCTTCTGGATGTCCGTGTGGATCTGCCCGGCCGCGTGCCAGACCGTCAGGCCCTCGCGCAGATGCCAGGTCTGCGCGGGCTTGTCCTCGCCGGCGGTGAAGAACGCGAGCAGGTGCAGGAGCCCGAAGGCGCCGTTGACCACGCGGTGCAGGCCGGACTCGCCGATCCCGAGCTCCTCGCGCATCGCGTCGGCTTCCTCGTCGTCGCCCATGTCGGCCAGGTCGGCCTCGATGCGGGACGAGATCGCGACCGCGCCGGCGCCGGTGGCGGCCGCGTGGTCGGCGACGACCGACGGCACCGCGTCCTCACCCTCGTTGACGTTGGCCACGAACAACACCGGCTTGGCCGTCAGCGCCGACAGGTTGCGGCCCGCGTCGGGCGCGGCGTCCGGCACCGGGACGGTGCGCACGGGCTGGCCCGCCTGGAGCGCCTCGATCACGTCGCGCAGCCACTTTTCCTCGGCGATCGCGACCTTGTCGCCCGAGCGGGCGTCGCGGACCACGCGGGAGTGGCGGCGCTCGGCCGAGTCCAGGTCGGCGTAGAGCAGCTCGGTCTCGATCGTCGAGATGTCCGACGCCGGGTCGACCTTGCCCTCCGGGTGGATCACGTTCTCGTCGGTGTGGCAGCGGACGACGTGCAGGATCGCGTCGCACTCGCGGATGTTCGCCAGGAACTTGTTGCCGAGGCCCTCGCCCTTGGACGCGCCGGCCACCAGGCCCGCGATGTCGTGGAACTCGATCGTGTCCCAGACGATGTTGGAGGCGCCGACGGTCTCGGCCACCTGCTCCATCCGCGGGTCCTTGACCGGGACGGTCGCCACGTTGGGCTCGATCGTGGTGAAGGGGTAGTTCGCCGCTTCCGCGCCCGCCTGGGAGAGCGCGTTGAACAGCGAGGACTTGCCCGCGTTGGGCATCCCCACGAGGCCGACCTTCATCATCGCCCGAGTCCTCCGATCAGCGTGCCGAGCGCCGCGCCCGCGGCGATGTCGGACGGGTAGTGGACGCCGAGGTACAGCCGGCTGAACGCCATCGCGGCGGCCGCGACCTGCAGCGGCGCGCCCGGGATCAGCGAGCCGTACGCGCGGGCGGCGGCGAACGACGACGTCGAGTGCGACGACGGGAAGGAAAGACCGGTGGGTGTGGCCATCAGGTGCGGCAAATCCTCGACGGCCGGTCGCTTGCGACCGATCGCCATCTTGATCGAGGTGGACGTGAGATAGGCGGCGCCGACCGTGGCGGTCGAGCGCATCCAGTGGCGCCGGCGGCGCCGGTCGAGCAGCGCGCCGCCCGCTCCGACGGCGAGCCAGACGGCGCCGTGCTCGCCGAGCTTCGAGTACCGCCGCACCAACGCGACGGCGTCCGGTCCGTGCGCCATCGACCGCGCGCGCCGGTAGAGCGCGAGGTCGACCGCGTTGAACCGGACCCGGACCCGAGCATCCGCGAAGCGATGCTCAAAGCGAACGCTGCTCGGTGCCTCGGCCAGGGTTCGCAGCTCTCGCCTAGAAGCCGATGCGGTGCTCGTCCGACTCAACGCGGAGGTAGACGACCTGGCCGACATCGACCAGGACAGCGCCATCGGCGGCTTCGACCTCGACCCAGCGGTCCTTGCCCTCTCGCAGGGTGGTGCGCAGGTTGGTCAGGACTTCCTCGGGCAGGCGCAGGGACAGCACCTGGCCGCCCTGGAACCCGAGCGCGGTGCGACGTACGGCGTTGGAACTCAATGTGCCTCCACTAGCTCGGTCAGGACGCCACCGGCGGTCTTGGGGTGCAGGAACGCAACCCGCGTGCCCCGGATGCCCGCTCGTGGCGTCTCGTCGATCAGCCGCAGCCCCGCCCCGCGCGCCGCTTCCAGCGCGGCGTCCACGTCCGCGACCCCGTAGGCCACGTGGTGCAGTCCAGGGCCACGGGTGGCGAGGAACTTCCCCACCGGCGTGTCGTCCGCAAGCGGCCGGAGCAGCTCCACGTGGCTCTCGCCGACGTCCAGCAGCACGGCCTCGACGCCCTGCTCCGCGATCGTCTCGCGGTGCACGAGCGGCATGCCGTACGCCTGGGTGTGGAGCTCGATCGCGGACTCGAGGTCGGCGACCGCGAGCCCGATGTGGTCGATGCGGCCGAACACGCGGAGCGAGTCTAGTGGTTGGTTCCGCGCGTCCGCGTGCCGTCCAGGCGGTGCGCGGACGTGGGGAGCCGACCACCTACCCTTGGGCGTCGTGAAGACCGCCTTGGTGGCCAATCGCGCCTCCGGGAGCGGTACCGATCCCGCGTCGCTCAACGCGGCGCTCGACGCCGAGATCTTCGGCCCGGACGACGAGGACGCCGTCGCGGCGTTCGCGCCCGAGCGGATCGTCGTCGCGGGCGGGGACGGGACGATCGGGTCGGTCGCCGCGCTCGCCGGGCGGCTCGACGTGCCGCTCGCCGTGCTGCCGACCGGCACCGCCAACGACTTCGCCCGCGCCAACGGCATCCCGCTCGACCTGCAGGCCGCGCTCGCGCTCGCACGCGACGGCACCGACCTGCGCCCGCTCGAGCTCGGGCGGCTCTCGACCGGCCGCCCGTTCGTCAACGTCGCCTCCGCCGGGCTGGCGAGCGTCGCCGGACGCCGCGCGCAGCCGCTGAAGTCGCGCTACGGCCCGCTCGCCTACGGGATCGGCGCCGTGCGCGCCGCCGCGACGGGCACGCCGCTCACGATCCGCGTCGTGGTCGACCACGACGAGGTGTTCGCCGGGGGCGCCTGGCAGGTGATGGTCGCCTGCACGGGCGCGTTCGGCGGCGGCAGCGGCATCGGCGCCGCCGACGCCACCGACGGCGACCTCGACGTGGTGATCGTCCCCGCGGGCACGCGGATCGGCCTTGCCCGCCGCGCCTGGGGCCTGCGGACGAAGACGATCGAGCGCCAGCGGCGGGTCGCCCACTTCGAGGGCAAGGTCGTCGAGGTCGAGCTGCCGCCCGGCTCCGAGCTCAACTGCGACGGCGAGTTCGTCGATGGCGGCCTCGACTACGTGACCGCCACCGCGAACGCGTTCCGGCTAGTGGTCGCCTGAGGAGGGCTTCGCGGCCGCCACGCGCAGGCCGGTGTGGCCGGTGCGCAGCGGGATCGCGACGCCTTCCATGACCCGCTCGATGTCCGCGCGCTCGAGCACCTCGTGGCGCAGGAGCAGCTGCGCGAGCTGGTCGAGCTGCGGGCGGTGGTCCTTGAGCAGCTTGGTCGCGCGGCGCATCGCCTCGTCGGCCAGGTGCTGCTGCTCGGCGTCGCGCAGCTCACGCGTGCGGTCGGAGACGGCGCCGCCCTCCTCGACGAGCTGCAGCGCGGCGACCGACGTGCCCATCGCCCACTCGTGGATCATCGAGCGCGAGATCCGCGCGACCTGCTTGAGGTCGTTGGAGGCGCCGTTGGTGACGCTGCCGAAGATGATCTCCTCGGCGGCCCGGCCACCGAGCAGCGCGGTCATCTGGTCCAGCAGCTCGGACCGCGTCTTCAGGTACCGGTCCTCCTCCGGGAAGTGCAGCGTGTAGCCGAGCGCCTTCCCGCGCGGGACGATCGAGATCTTGTGCGTGCGGTCCACGCCCGGCAGCAGCTCGGCGCAGAGCGCGTGGCCGGCCTCGTGGAAGGCGATCACGCGGCGCTCGTGCTCGGTCAGCCGGCGGCGCGACTGCATGCCCGCCACGACCCGCTCGAGCGCGCCGTCGAAGTCCTCCTGCGTGAGCAGCGCCCGGTCCTCCCGGACGGCGCGGATCGCGGCCTCGTTGGCGATGTTCGCGAGGTCCGCGCCGGTCAGCCCGGCCGTCTGGCGCGCGATCTTCTCGAAGTCCACGTTCTCGACCGGCTTGGTCCGCGTGTGCACCTTCAGGATCGCCTCGCGGCCCGCCACGTCCGGCGCGGAGACGAGGATCTGGCGGTCGAAGCGGCCGGGGCGCAGCAGCGCGGGATCGAGCTTCTCGAGCAGGTTGGAGGCCGCGATCACGACGACGTCGCCGGTGGTGCCGAACCCGTCCATCTCGACCAGCAGCTGGTTGAGGGTCTGCTCGCGCTCGGAGTTGTTGTCGGAGCCGCGCGCGGCGCCGACGGCGTCGATCTCGTCGATGAAGACGATCGCCGGCGCGTTCTTGCGGGCCTCGTTGAACAGCCGCCGGATGCGCTTGGAGCCGAGGCCGGCGTACATCTCGACGAAGCTGGACGCCGACTGCGCGAAGAACTGCCGGCCGGACTCGCTGGCGACCGCCTTGGCCAGCAGCGTCTTGCCGGTGCCGGGCGGGCCGTGCAGCAGCACGCCTGCGGGCACGGTCGCGCCCATCTCGCGGAACTTCTTCGGCTGCTTGAGGAAGTCGACGACCTCCGCCAGCTCGGCCTTGGCCTCGTCGGCCCCCGCGACCTCGTCCCAGCTGACCGCGTTCGAGCCGGGCTTGATCTCGATCGGCTTCGTTCGCGGCATGGCTTGCATCAGCTTCCAGACCGCGAAGGCGATGATCCCCATGAAGATGATCGGGCCCCACAGGAGGATGAAGCCCTTAATCGATTCCCACGCACCCATGACCACCGAGTGTGGCTCGGATCAGCCGGGATGAGTAGGGGGTCTGGACCCTAGTTCGAGTCTGCGCCCTCGGCCCTCAAGATCTCGGCGAGCGCCGCGCGGCCCACTTCCAGCTGGCGCTCGTCCGGCTCGCGGGTGCCGAAGGCGCGCTGCAGCTCGTAGCCCGGCTTCTTGAGCGCCTTGGAGACCGGCGAGTCGATGTGGCGCTCGCTCCAGGCGAAGACCTCGACCGCCGCGGCGGTGGCCGCGAGGGACATCGCGCCGCCGGCGAGCGGCGTCGGCTTCTCCATCGCCTTCTTGAGCAGCAGCGTGCCGACGACGTTGGCCGCGATCATCGGCGCCATCAGGTGCGAGCCGCAGCGCTCGTGCTCCTTGGTCGCGTCGCGCGCGTCCTCGTCGTCGGCCTCGTAGGCGGCGATGGCCTTGTGCTCGACGCCGTGGTAGGCGGCGAGCTCACCCCCGCGCAGCGCGAAGACGGCCGGCGCGAGGCCGACGAGCGCGCTCGCCAGCTCGCCCTTGGTCCCGCCCAGGCGGCGCTTGATCTGGGTGCCCGTCAACGACGCGGCCGCCGCGACGCCGATCACGGCCGGGTTCTCGAACGCGAGCTTGGCCTCGGGCAGGCCCTTCTTGACGAGCGGGATCACCGCGAACGACTCCGCGAGCCGCACGAGCCCGCGCACCCCCGGGATGCCGTCGAGCTCGGTCACCCGCGGCTTGTGCCCTGACGCGACCTTGACCGTGCCGTCGCTCGAGCGGATCGCGACCGCCCACTTGGACGGGCCGTGCACGAGCAGTCCGTTGCGCAGGGCCATCCCGCCCAGGCGCAGCTTGTCTTCAGGAACCGGCAAGGAGCCTCCCGGGGAGGTCGTGGAAGAACGCGGCGGCGAAGCCGAGGTCGCGCACGTCGATCCGCTCGTCGTGCGAGTGCATCAGCGGCCAGGTCTCGTAGAGCGTCTGGTGGCGCTGGGGGAAGAAGCCGTAGGCGACGCAGTCCGGGAACGCGGCCCGGAACCAGCGGCTGTCGGTGAAGGCGGGCAGGACGGTCGGGACGGCCTCGGCGCCCGGGTCGTGGTCGCCCACCCAGTCGGCGATGGCGTCCATCAGGCGCGACTTGACCGGCGAGCGGTTGCCGACGACGGCCTCGGTGAACTCGAGCTCGTAGCCGTCGGCGCCGAGCACCTCGCGCGCCCGCTTGAGCGCGACGTCCTGGCCCATCCCGGGCGGGACGCGCGAGTCCACACGGACCTGGGCGCGGGCCGGGATCACGTTGATCTTCTCGCCCGCGGACACGATCGTCGGCGCGAACGTGACGCTCATCGCCGCGTCGAGCAGCGGCGCGAGCTTCGGCGCGACCTGCCGGACCCGCTCGACGGCGCCGGCCGGGTCGTCGGGGGACTCGCCGAGCGCGTCCAGCAGCGCGTGCGTGGCCTCCGTGAGGTCGAAGCCGGGCCGGCCGCTGCCGAGCTTGGTGATCAGCGGGGCGAGCTCGAGCAGGGCGTTCTGGACGAGACCGGGCACGGAGGCGTGCGCGGCGGTGCCGGACGTGCGCACGTTGAAGCGGAACGTGCCCTTCTCGGCCACGCAGACGCCGTATAGGCGGCGGTCACCGAACGGCATCACCGCGCCGCCGCCCTCGTTGAGCAGGTAGTCCACGCGCGAGAGGTCCGGGCGCTGCTCGGTGATCCACTGCGCGCCGAGCTCGCCGCCGGTCTCCTCGTCGGGCACGGCGATGACCTTCAGCGTGCCGGCGAAGCGCGCGCCGCTGTGGGCGAGGTGCGCGGCCGCGACGGCTTCGGCGGCCGTCTGGTTCTTCATGTCGATCGTGCCGCGGCCGTACAGGAAGCCGTCCCGGATCTCGGCGCCCCACGGGTCGGCCGTCCAGTCCTGCGGGTCGGCGAGCACGGTGTCGACGTGGCTCAGGTAACCGAGCGTCGGACCCTCACCGCGTTGGAGCGTGGCCACCAGGCACGGGCGCTCGGGCTCCGCGCCGGCGATCTCCACCCGCAGCCCGGCGTCCTCCAGATAGCCCGCGAGCCACTCGATGCACTCGCGCTCGTTGCCCGGCGGGTTGACGGTCTGGAAGCGGATCAGGCGGGACAGGACCTCAGCGGTCTCGTCCTGCAACTCCTCGGCGAGCCCCATCTAGAAGAGCGTAGTGGCGACGCCCGCCAACGCGCCGCCGACCAGCACGGCGAGCGGCGGGACGCGCAGCAACAGCGCCACGGCGGCGGCCGCGAGCACGAACCACTGCCACGTCACGTCGATCGCGGTGAGGAGCGGCACGGCCGCGCCGAGGATCGCTCCGGCGGCGGCCGGCCCGGCACCGTCGAGGAACGCGCGCGCGTTCGGGCTCGTGCGCAGGCGGCCGAAGTGGCGCGCGCCGAGCATGATGAAGGCGAAGCTGGGCGCGAAGGCCACCGCGGTGGCGACGAGCGCCGGAGCGAGGCCGCCGGCGCCGTAGCCGACGAGCGCGACCGTGTGCGTGACCGGGCCGGGCGTGATCTGCCCGTACGCGACCGCGTTGGCGAAGGCCTGCTCGGTGAGCCAGCCGTGCGCCTCGACGGCGTCGCCGTACATCAGCGGGATGATCACGTAGCCGCCGCCGTACGACAGCGCGCCGACCTTCGCCGCGAGCCAGATCAGCGCCGGCCAGGCGACGCTCAGCAACTTGTGGCGGCCGAGCTCGCACAGGCCGGCGGCGAGCAGGATCGCGACGACGTACGGCCCGGTCAGCGCGGCACCAAGCACGCCGGCGATCACGTACGGGAGTCCGCGGCGCGGGTCGATCAGCTTCAGGCCGGCCTGCGCGACGACCGCGACGACCGCCGCCGCCGCGCCCATCCCGAACGCGTCGACCGCGGCGGGCGGCGTGCCCTGCAGGGCGACGGCGGCGATCACGAGGCAGACGATGAGCCCCGGCAGGATGAAGGCGAGGCCGCCGACCAGCGCGCCCGTGCGCCCGGCGACGCGCTGGGCGCAGTAGATCGACATCTGCGTGCTGGCCGGGCCGGGCAGCAGGTTGCAGGCGGCGAACGCGTCCTCGAACTCGCGCTGGTCGATCCACTGGCGCCGCTCGACCGTGAGGTCGCGCAAGAGCGCGACGTGGGCGGGCGGGCCGCCGAAGCCGAGGGCGCCGATGCGGCCCCACTCGCGCAGCACCGTGGTGAGGGGGACGGAGGCCACCGGCCCGCATACTTAGCGCATGGGAAGTCTCTTCGACCTGCCCGAGGAGCCGCCGGCAACGAGTCCTTCACAGGCGGCGGCCGACCAGCCGCTGGCGGCGCGCATGCGGCCGCGGACGCTCGAGCAGTTCGTGGGGCAGACGCATCTGCTCGGCCCGTCGAGCGCGCTGCGCACCGCGATCCAGTCGGGCGAGCCGCACTCGATGATCCTCTACGGGCCGCCCGGCACCGGCAAGACGACGCTCGCGCGGATGCTCGCCGAGTACGCCGACGCGGCGTTCGAGGAGCTGTCGGCGGTCGAGGCGGGGCGCGCGCAGGTGCGCGAGGTGATGGAGCGGGCGCGCGAGCGGCGGCGCTCGGGCCGGCACACGATCTTCTTCCTCGACGAGATCCACCGCTTCAACAAGGCCCAGCAGGACGCGCTGCTGCCGGCGGTGGAGGAAGGGCTGGTCGTGCTGGTCGGCGCGACGACCGAGAACCCGTACTTCGAGGTCAACTCCGCGCTCATCTCGCGCGCCCAGATCTACGAGCTGCAGGAGCTGACGCCCGACGACATCGCGGGCCTGCTGCGGCGCGCGCTCGACGAGGTGGGGGCCAGCGTGTCCACCGAGGTGATCGAGTTCATCTCTTCGCGCTCGGCGGGGGACGCGCGGTCCTCGCTGAACGCGCTAGAGCTGGCGCTGGACACCGCCGCGCGGACCGGCGAGCCCGTGACGCTCGCCGACGCCGAGGACGCGATGCAGCGCAAGGCCCTGCGCTACGACAAGGCCGGCGACCAGCACTACGACTACATCAGCGCGTTCATCAAGTCCGTGCGCGGGTCCGACCCCGACGCCGGGCTCTACTACCTGGCGGCGATGATCGAGGGCGGCGAGGACCCGCGCTACATCGCGCGGCGGATCATCGTGCTGGCGTCGGAGGACGTCGGCAACGCGGACCCGCAGGCGCTGAGCGTCGCGGTCGCCGCCGCGCAGGCGGTCGAGCACGTCGGGCTGCCGGAGTGCACCTACGCGCTCTCGCAGGCGACGATCTACCTGGCGATGGCGCCCAAGTCCAACGTCGCCGGCACGGCCTTCGGACGCGCGCGGGCGGAGATCAAAGAGCACGGGGCGAAGATCCCGCCGACCGCGCTGCGGACCGCCGCATACCCGGCCGCGAAGAAGCTCGGCCGCGGCATCGGCTACGACTACCCGCACGACCACCCGGGCCACGTCAACGACCAGGAGCACCTGCCCGAGGGCCGTGAGCACGTGCGCTTCTTCGACCCGGGCGACGCCGAGCCCGAGCTGGCCGAGCGCCTGAAGCGGATCCGGAACGCCCGTGGCCGCGACGCTTAGCGCGGAGATCGAGGCGGCGCGGCGGGCGCATCCGCTGTGGGCGCTGCTGCCCGTGGCCGCCCGGGCCCGGTACATCCGGCGCGCGTCGGTCGCGCTGCTCGACGAGCTGGACGAGCTCGCGCCCCGGCTGGCCGAGGAGACCGGCTGGCCGCGCTCCCAGCTGCTCGTCTCCGACCTGCTGCCGGCCGCGCGCGGCCTGCGGGCGCTGGCCGACGACGGTCCGCGCGCCTTGGCCGACACCCGGCTGACCCCACGCAGCACGCTGCTGCTCGGCCGCTCGACCCGGGTCCTGCAGGCGCCGGTCGGCCTGGTGGGCGTGCGCGGACCGTCCGCGTCGCCGTTCGCCGAGCCGGCGCTCGAGGCCGCCGCCGCGCTGCTGGCCGGCAACGCCGTCGTGCTCGCGGCGGTCGTGCCGCGGCTGCGGGCGATCTTCCTGCGCGCGGGCATCCCCGGCGAGCTGCTGACGGTCGCGCCCGAGGACGCCGACCTCGATGCGGTCTGCCACCGGGTCGTGGACCTGCCCCGCCCGGGCCGCCGCGGCATGCTGCTCGTGCTCGCGGGCGCGCCGCGCGAGCGCGTGGTGGAGGCCGCGGTGTGGGCGGGCTTCGGGCGCCACCCGGCCGCCGCCGGCCGGCTCGTGATGGTCCGCGACGCCGTGCCCGGCCTGGTGCCCGCGCTGGAGGAGGCCGCGAGCGCGCTGCGCGTGGGCGACCCGCGCGCCGCGGAGACGGACATCGCGTGGACGCCGCCCGCCGGCGGCGAGAGCGCCGCGGACCCGCCGTGCCCCACGGTCCTCGTCGTCGACGCGGACGACGAGCGGTTCCTCTCCCCGCCCGACGCGCCGACGCTGGTCGTCGTCGAGGCGGCAGGCAGCGAGGAGGCGATCGAGCTCGCCGTCGCCCACGCGCGGGACGCGCCCGTGTCCGTGTGGGCGCAGGACCTGGCCAAGGGCGAGCGGATCTCGCGGCGGCTGCCGTCGCCCGCGACGTGGGTCGGGCGGCACGGGATCGCCACGACCGCGGTGCCCACGCGGATCGCGCGTCATGTCGTGCCGCGGCAGCTGGAGTGGCGCGCGGCGTGGGCGCCCGGCACGCCGCGGCTGCCCGCGGATCAGGACCTGCTGGCGGCGCAGCGGACGTTGGCCGAGGTCCGCCACGGGCGGGAAGCGCATCGGTGGCCGGCGCTGAAGGCGACGGCGAGCGCGTTGGCACGCGCGGCACGCAAGAAGGAACGGTGAAGGCCGGTGCCCCTCCGCAACCGGCCCCACCGCTTTGCACACACCCCTCACGGACCCTAGGTCCCTTGCGCGCATTCTCGTCCGGCGCCGCGACCGTGCACAACGACGATCTGTCGAACTCGTTCGGGCGGCTTTCAGGCGAATGTCTAAGACACCGGCTCCGTTTCGACATTCCTCGCAGGCGTTCGCCGCATTCTTGGACGTTGGGATGGTGGCTGTGACCCCACCTTCCCCCTAGGCTCGCGTCATGTCCAGCAGCCCCGACGTCGTCGTGGTGGGCGCGGGGGTCGTCGGCGCGGCCTGCGCCTACCACCTGGCCGCCGCCGGCGTCCGCGTGCGCATCCTGGACCGCGCGTACGTCGCGTCCGGGAGCTCCGGCGCGTGCGAGGGCAACGTCCTCGCCTGGGACAAGGAGCTCGAGCGCGAGCTGCCGCTGGCGCTGCGCTCCGCGGAGCTGTGGCAGTCGCTGGCCGAGCGCCTACCGGACGACTTCGAGTACGACCGCAAGGGCAGCGTCGTCGTCGCCGAGACCGAGGCGGAGATGATCGCCTCGGCCGAGCGCGCCCAGGTGCTCGCCGGCCTCGGCGTGCACGGCGAGGTGCTCGACGCGGACGGGCTGCGCCGCGAGGAGCCGCACTCCGCCCACGACCTCCCGGGCGGCGTCCTCTACACCGGCGACGCCCAGCTCGAGCCCCGGCTCGCCACCGCCGCGCTCGTCCGCGCGGCCGTCGCGCTCGGCGCCGAGCTGCAGCTGGACACCGAGATCCGCCGGATCGTCCGCGACCCGTCCGGTCGCGCGACCGGCGTCGAGACCGCCAACGGCTTCGTCCCCGCCGGCGCGGTGGTGATCGCCGCCGGCGTCTGGACGCGCCAGCTGCTGCAGGACTGCGGCCTGCACGTCCCGGTGGAGCCGCGCAAGGGCCAGATCGTCGTGCTCGAGCGCTCGCCCGTCGTGTTCCGCCGCAAGCTCAGCGAGGCCGGCTACGTCGCCGCCGTCGAGGGTGGCAACGACGCCGCGCTGGCGATCGCCATGGTCGTCGAGTCGACGGGCTCGGGCACCGCGCTGCTCGGCTCCTCCCGCCAGCAGGTCGGCTTCGACCGCGAGGTCGACATCTCCGTCGCCGGCGCGATCGCCGCTCGCGCGGCCCGCTTCTTCCCGATCCTGCGTGAGGCGCGCGCGCTGCGCGTGTACGCCGGCCTGCGCCCGCTGACGCCGGACCACATCCCGATCATCGGCCCCTTCGCCGAAGCGAGCAACATCTGCGTGGCGACCGGCCACGAGGGCGCCGGCATCGGCCTCGCGCCCGCGACCGGCGAGCTCGTCGCCGACTGGTACACCGGCTCCGGCACCCAGGTCCCGCTGTCCTGGTACTCGCCGGACCGCTTCGCCCCGGTGGAGCTGGCGGCGACGTGATCGAGCTCACCGTGGACGGCACGGCGCTGCAGGCGCCGGCCGGTCAGTCCCTGGCCGCGGTGCTGCTGACCGCGGGCCGCGTGGCCCTGCGCAACTCCCCTTCCGGCACGCCCCGCGGCCTCTTCTGCGGCATCGGCGTCTGCCAGGAGTGCCGCGTCGTCGTCGACGGCGCGGTCGCCCGCGCGTGCGTCACCCCGGTCGCGGCGGGGATGACCGTGACGACCGGACGAACCTAGGCACGAGCCACTCCGCGGCGGCGGCCGTCCCGGCGCCCGCGAGCAGGACGAGCACGGCGGCCACCTCCTCGTAGCCCATCAGGCCCGGGGTGAACCACACGGCCATCACGACGAGCGGCAGGCTCGCGCCCAGGACGAGCGAGACCGGCCAGCCCGCCGCCGGCCGCAGCAGGCGGTCGCCCGCCAGCACGACCGGTGCGCCGAGGACGACCGCGCCCATCAGCGCGACGACGCCTTCGGCCTGGTGCGCGACGAGGCCGAACACGCCGAGAACCGCCGTAGCGAGGGCCGCGCCGCGCGCGGACGCGAAGCGCCGCCACCGCCACGCCGCCGCGAGCACCACCGTCGTGACCGCCAACCATGCGGCCCACTCGCCCGTGCTCGGCACGAGACCATTCACGGTCTCCCAGCCGCCGGCGGCCTCGCGCTCGCAACGGGTGCCGTACGGGACGAGCTGCGTGACCCAGGTGACCCCGGGCCCGACCTCCACGTAGAAGCCGCTGCACGGGTCGTTCTCCCAGTACGGGATCGCGGCGATGCCGCTGCCGACCACGAACGCGCACACGACGATGAGGAGTGCGCGGACCGCGTGCACGGCTTCACCATATTCAGGTATCAGCGACGCTCGCGCCGGACTCTTCCAGGTGAATGCCGACGATCTGGACGCTCAAACGGGACAAGACCACCCGGGAGCCGCTGCCGCAGCTGGACCCGGTGGCCGGGGTGCTGCTCGCGATGCTCACCCAGCGCGTGCCCGCCGCGGGGCGGCACGCGGCCGCGGTCTCCCACTACGCCGGCGAGCTCGCGCGCGCCGCGGGACTGACGGCGGAGGAGCGGACCGTGGTGCGCACCGCCGGCCTCCTGCACGACCTCGGCACGCTGGCCTTCCGCGACCACCTGCTGTTCGAGCGCCGTGAGCTGGAGCCGGGCGAGCGGGAGCTCGTCGAGCGCCATCCCGTCGACGGCGTCCGGTTGATGCTGCGCCTGCCGGGGATGCGTGCGGTCGCCGAGGCCGTGCTGTCCCACCACGAGCGCTACGACGGCGACGGCTATCCCAACGGGCTCGCCGGCGAGTGGATCCCGCTGTCCGGGCGGATCCTGGCCGTCGCGGAGGTCTACGACACGCTCACGGCGCCCGACGGCTACCGGCTGGCGCTGCCGGCGGACCTCGCCCTGCACGAGCTCGGCCTCGTCGCGGGGTCGCAGCTGGACCCCGCGCTCGTGGAGCTGTTCGTCACGCGGGTGCTGCCGGCCGGCGAGGCCGCGCACGCGGCCCGGATCGCCGAGCTGGCCGCGCAGCTCGACGACTAGGCCCGTGCCGTCTCGACGGCGTGCGCGTCGTGCGCGCGCCGCAGCAGGCCCATCAGCTGCTCTTCCTCGCGGATCCGGCGACGGTACTTCTCGGGCAGCAGCTTCAGCTGCGCCTCCTCGGCGCACAAGGCGGCGAAGATCCGCTCACGGTGCGCCGTGTCGGTCTTCTCGACCTCCAGGTACTCCTTGGCGTGCCGGCGCGCCGCCGCGATCGTGTTCTGCGCGCGGCCCCACCGGCTGAGCAGCGACGCGGCGACCGTGACCGCCAGCACGCCGATGATCACGACCAGCGACAGCCCGGTGCTGATCTCGGTCACCTCCACGTGCTCGCCGTCGTTGATGAACGGCACGTTGTTCTCGTGCAGGGCGTGCAGGATGAGCTTGACGCCGATGAAGCCGAGGATCGCCGCCAGCCCGTAGCCGAGGTAGACCAGGCGGTCGAGCAGGCCGTCGATGAGGAAGTAGAGCTGGCGCAGGCCGAGCAGGGAGAAGGCCGTCGCGGTGAACACGATGAACGTGTTCTGGGTGAGCCCGAAGATGGCCGGGATCGAGTCGAGCGCGAACAGGATGTCGGTGCCGCCGATCGCGACCATCACCAGCAGCATCGGCGTCAGCACGCGCCGGCCGTCGACCACCGTGAACAGCCTGTCGCCGTCGTACTCGCTCGTGGTCGGGAACAGGCGACGGGCAACGCGGACGACGATGTTGTCGCTCGACTCGCTCTCCGAGGAGCTCGGGCGCAGCATGTTGCCGGCCGTGATCAGCAGGATCAGCCCGAACACGTAGAAGACCCAGGCGAACGAGTTGAGCAGCGCCGCGCCGAGGAAGATGAACCCGGTGCGGGCGATCAGCGAGAACACGATGCCGAACAGCAGGACCTTCTGCTGGTCCGCGCGCGGCACCGCGAAGCTGGTCATGATGATCAGGAAGACGAACAGGTTGTCGACCGAGAGCGCCTTCTCGGTGACGTAGCCGGCGAAGTACTCCGTGCCCATGGTCGTGCCGCCGATGACCATCACGCCGACGCCGAACGCGATCGCGATCCCGACGTAGAGGGCCGACCAGCTCGCCGCCTCGCGCAACGTCGGCACGTGCGCCTTGCGCACGTGGAAGACGAAGTCGAACGCGAGCAGGCCGACGATGCCGGCCAGGGTCAGGGCCCAGGCGAGAGGAGAGGCGTCCACGGCTCGGCATGGTGCCGCACCGGGCGACGCGGTGCGGCGTCAGTCCGCGGCGGTCTTGATCAGCACGTCGAGCTGGACCGGCCGCATCGGCGCCCGCGAGCTGAAGCGCGCGGGCTCCTCCGGCAGGCGCGCGGCGACGAGCCGCTCGCACGTGCGCCCCTGGCACGGGCCCTGCCCGCAGCGGGTGACGACCTTCAGCGCCGACATCGACGTGGCGCCGCCGGCGACCGCCGCGTCGACCGTGCCCTGGGTGACGTCCTCGCAGCGGCACAGGATCGTGTCCGGCGTGGCGAGCGTCCGCAGGCCCGGCCGGGGGTCGAAGAGCTCGCCGAGGATGCCCGCGAACGAGGCGAGCCTCGCGCGCCGTGCACGCAGGGCCGTCAGGCCGGGCGTGCCGCGGCCGTCCCCAGCGGCCATCCGGCCCGCCAGCTCACCCTCGGCCTGGGCGAGGTCGGCGCCGCCGATGCCCGAGGCCTCGCCGGCCACGTACACGCCCGGGACCGAGGTGGCCATGTCGGCGTCGTGGGCGACCGCGTCGCCGCGCAGGGCGCAGCCGAGCGCGCGCGCCAGGTCGACCGACGGCAGGAACCCGTAGGCCGTGCAGACCGCATCCACCGCGAACGTGCGCTCACGGCCGGTCGGCGCCCAGTCGGGACCGCACTCGGCGATCGTCGCCGACTCCACGCGTGAGGAGCCCTCCGCGCGGACGAGCACGTGGCCCCACTCGATCCGGCGCACCCGGCGCCGGTAGCCGAGGTACTCGCGCAGCTTGTCGGGATGGCCGGCCATGCGCGGGCTCACGCGCGCCCAGTCGCGCCGGCGCGACGCCTCGGCGACCGCCACGACCTTCGCGCCGCGCGCCGCGAGCTGCGCCGCGACCGGCAGCAGGAACGGCCCCGCGCCCGCGAGCAGCACGCGCCGCCCGGGCACGACGCCCTGCCCCTTCGCCAGCGCCTGCGCGCCACCGGCGGTCATCACGCCGGGCAACGTCCAGCCGGGGAAGGCGACCGGGCGGTCGTACGCGCCGGTGGCCAGCACGACCGCCCCCGCGCGCACGCGCTCGACCGGGCCGCCGGTCAGCAGCAGCTCAGCCGCATACCCCTCTCCGGGACCCGAGGCCTCCGGCCGCGTCGTCGCCGCCCAGACGGACGTGCCCGACAGCACCCGGACGCTCGAGTCGGCGAGCGCGGCGCACAGCTCGCGCGCCGCGCCGGGCAAGGAACGCGGGGCGGCCTCACCCACTTCGTCGAAGCGACGGCGCCAGATCTGCCCGCCGGGCGCGGCGTACTCGTCGATCAGCGCGACGCTGCGGCCCGCCCGCGCCGCGGCCAGCGCGGCGCTCATGCCCGCCGGGCCGCCCCCGACGACGGCCACGTCGACGTGCAACTCCTCCATCATCGCCATCGAGCGTACGGTCGCCTCCGCCCCTCATATACCGGCAGTTGTCGAACGTTCCCGGGCGCCGTTGCACGATCTGCCGGAACCTACGCGCAGGCGATTGACCGGCCCCCGCCACGCGAGTAGGACTCTCATCGGGATCCCAAGGAGGGTTGCTCTATGAGAGGCAATATGCGGCGAGTGGGCCTCGCCGCGGCGGTGGTCGCCGCCACCCTGGTCGGTGCACCGTCGGCCATGGCGCAGACCGCGCCGGTACTCGAGGGCGGCAAGACGTCGCCCGTGTTCGGCTACGCGGACGCGATCCGCGAGCGCGTGTTCATCGAATCGCCCTACGACTCCGACAAGAACGGCGTCAAGGACATCATCGCGATCGACATCAAGCGGCCGAAGGCCACGTCCACCGGCCTCAAGGCGCCGGTGATCATGGACCCGAGCCCGTACTACTCGACGCTCGGGCGCGGCAACGAGTCGCAGCTCAAGCGCGACTACGACGGCGACGGCCTGCTCGACCTGTGGCCGCTGTTCTACGACAACTACTTCGTCCCGCGCGGCTACGCCGTGATCCTCATGGACATGATCGGGACCAACAACTCGACCGGCTGCCCGACCGTCCACGACGAGTCCGACAACCTGAGCGCCAAGGTCGTGATCGACTGGCTCAACGGCCGGACGAAGGGCGTCGACAAGGCCGGCAACGAGGTGAAAGCCGACTGGCACAACGGCAAGACCGGCCTGATCGGCAAGTCCTACGACGGCACGCTGGCCAACGCGGTCGCGGCGTCCGGCGTCGAGGGCCTGACCACGATCGTCCCGATCTCCGCCATCGCCTCGTACTACGACTACACGCGCACCAACGGCGTCGTGCAGCGCGGCAACCACTACCTGCAGAGCCTCGCCAGCACGGTCACGAACCCGGACCGGCGCGACTACTGCAAGCCGGTCCGCGACGAGCTGGACCGCAACGACGGCGACGCGACCGGCGACTACAGCGACTTCTGGGCGGTCCGCGACTACCTGAAGGACCTCGACAAGGTCAAGGCGAGCGTGTTCATCACGCACGGCGTCCAGGACGAGAACGTCCGCGCCGACCACTTCTCCAAGTGGTGGTACGGGCTCAAGGAGCGCGGCGTCACGCGCAAGCTGTGGATCCTGCGTCAGGGCCACGTCGACCCGTTCGACGGCCGTCGCGCCGTCTGGGTGGACACGATCCACCGCTGGTTCGACCACGAGCTCTACGGCATCCAGAACGGGATCACGAGCGAGCCGGCGGTCGACATCGAGGTCAGCAAGGACGTGTGGGAGAGCCACACGGACTGGCCGATCCCGGGCACGAAGATGACCGACGTGTTCCTGCAGAGCAACGGCGCGGCCGGCCAGACGCTCGGCGCGTTCTCGGGCGGCGCCGACGCCACCACGACGTTCCGCGACAACAACCTGAGCGAGAACAACTACCTGTCGCTCACGAGCAACGCGACCCAGCAGGGCCAGAAGCGCATGTTCCTGTCGCCGCCGCTGAAGAAGCCGCTACGCCTGTCGGGCACGGCGATCATCGACCTGCAGGCGTCGCTGAGCAAGACGCAGTCGAACCTGACGGCGTTCATCGTCGACTACGGCCCGAGCACGCAGACCACCCGCTCCGGCGACGGCGTCTCGACCCCGGCCGACGCGGTCGTCAACTGCTGGGGCGGCTCGGTGCCGGACGACACGGGCTGCTTCAAGGAGACGACCAAGCCGCAGCAGACCGTCACCCAGTGGCGCGTGACCAAGGGCATGATGGACTCCTCGAACCGCAACTCGCTGCGGATCGCCGAGCCCGTCACGATCGGCGGCTCCTACACGTTCAGCTGGCCGATGCTGCCGGAGGACTTCACGTTCGCCGCCGGCCACCGCGTCGGCATCGTGATCGGCGCCAACCACAGCGGCTACGGCTCGGTCAACGGCATGACCCAGACCGACGTCACCATCGACACGAAGCGGTCGAAGGTGCAGCTGCCGATCGTCGGCGGCTACAGCGCCGCCGTCCAGGCGGGCCTGTTCGGCGAGGCCGTCGAGGCGCCGGTCGGCGGCACCGTCCCGGCCACGCTGAGCCTCGCGCTCGGCGCCCCGGCCTCGTTCGGCGCCTTCACCCCGGGCGTCGATCAGGAGTACACGGCCAAGACCGACGCGACGGTGATCTCCACCGCCGGTGACGCGACCCTGACCGTGAGCGACCCGGGCCACCTGGCCAACGGCGCGTTCACGCTCCCCGAGCCGCTCCAGGTCGCGTTGAGCAAGTCCACCTGGAACGGCCCGACGTCGAACGAGAAGGTCGACGTCAACTTCAAGCAGCTCGTGAAGAAGACCGATCCGCTCCGGACCGGCAGCTACAGCAAGACGCTGACCTTCACGCTCAGCACGACAACGCCGTAAGCAGGCCACCCGCGGGGACGCCGCACGCGTCCCCGCGGGTACCGTTGTCGGCCATGAGCGCCGATCGCCGCGACACGATCCTCGTCGTCATCGCGCTCATCTGCGCGCTGCTGAGCTTCTGGATCCCGATGCCGTGGGGCGCGATCCCCGCCGTGATCACGCTGGCGATCGCCGCGGGCGCGCTGATCCGCAGCCGCCGCGCCCGCGACCGCTAGTCCTTGACGACCGCTTCGAGCGCGGACTCGAGCTCCTCGCTGGTGGCGCCGCCCGGCCAGCCACGCATCAGCTTGCCGCCGGGCGCGACGACCGCGACCGCCGGCGGCGTGCGAACCGCGTAGCGCCGCCAGATCGCCAGGTCCGGATCGGTGCCGACGGGGTAGCCGACCTGATGGTCGGCGACCCACCGCTTCAGCGGCTCGGCCTTGTCCCGCCCGGCGACGCCGACGAAGCCGACCGCGTCGCCGTAGCGCTCGATGATCGGCGCGAAGACCTCCTGCTGGGTCCCGCAGCGGCTGCACCAGGAAGCCATGAAGAAGACGACCACCGGGCGGTCCCGCCACAGCGTGGCCACGTCCAAGGACGTCCCGTCGAGCAGCTTCATCGCGATCGGCGGCGCGACCGCCGTGCTCTCCACCGGGGCGAAGGTGACGTCGTCGGGCACCGGCCCGGGCAGGCGGTCACGGCCTCCGTCGTACGACGCGCCGCCGCACCCCGCCACCGCCAACGTCGCGGCCAGGATCGCCAGCCGCCTCAATTCAGAACCACCATCGCCTTCCCGTCCTTGAAGCCGAACTCCCGTGGCGGGCTCTCGCCCAGCCGCAGCGTGTAGCGCCCGGACGCCGGGACGTCGGCGTGCACGGTGAACGCGCAGAACGTCGGCACGCGGTCCACTCCCGGGTCGTGGTTGAAGGCGGCCTTCGCGTCGCCCTCGGGCAGCTCGGCGCGCACGACGACCTTCCCGGACGCGTCGGCGAGCGAGTACGGCGCGGTCGCGTGCGCGTACGAGAACGGGTCGCCGCCCGAGCAGGCCTCCCCGAGTTCCCGCAGGACGGCGTCCGGCGCCACGACCTGCAGCACCAGCCCGTCCGGCTCCCCGCCGCCGCACCCCGTCAACAGGGCCGCGGCGGCGAGCACGACGACCGACCCGCTACGGGTTGGTCGTCGAGAGCGTGAACGTGAGCGTCTTGGCGTAGGCACCCGTGCGCAGCGGGTCGTTGAGGCCGATCGTCTGCTTGAAGTCCAGCGACACCTCGTCGTTGGCGACCGGTTCGCTCCAGGTCAGCAGGTTGAGCCCGGAACCCACATTGTTGTACGCGGTGCCCGTGTTGGCGGTGTTGCGCGCGCGGCTCTGCAGCGGCTGCTTGAGCGCGTGCGCGCCGTTGACCAGGTAGCCGGTGGAGACCGAGGAGGCGTCGGCCACGCTCAGCAGCGCCTCGCCCGCGGTCGAGGTCACCTTCGCCGGGGTGGAGGCGAAGTAGTCCCGCGCCACGCCGGGCTGGAAGGCGCCGAAGTCCGCCGGCGCGCCGAGCGTGAGCGACAGCGTCGCCGGCACGGTGCCGCCGACGGTGCCGTCGGTCTGCGTCGCCGCGCACGTCGCCGTGGCGGTCTTGCTCGGATCGCTGACCGAGGTCGCGGTCAGCGTGACGGTGTTGCTCGCGCCCGTGCCCTTGGTGATGTAGACGGGGACGTCGACGCTCTCGCCGAACTTCGCGGTGGCGAGCGCGTTGCGCAGCTCCGCCTTCCAGCCCGTGCCGGAGGCGGAGGCCGACAGGCGGTAGATGTCGCTGTCGAGCGAGGCGGTCTCGTCCTGCGGGTGCAGCGCGGGGTCGGTCGTCGCCGCCGCGCCCGTGTTCGTCACCTTGAACGTGCACGTGCTGAGCGCGTCACCGGACGCGGTCGCGACCTGCACGCCGCGCGTCTGCGGGCCGGCGCCCTTCGGGTTCTGGATGCCGAGGATGTAGTGGTCGAGCCCGCGGGCGTCCTTGTACTTGTCGACCACGTAGAACTTCAGGTCGTTGGCCGCGTCGGTGAACTCGTACGAGGAGCCCGAGTTCGTGC
Organism: Solirubrobacter pauli; assembly: GCF_003633755.1. GTDB lineage: Bacteria > Actinomycetota > Thermoleophilia > Solirubrobacterales > Solirubrobacteraceae > Solirubrobacter > Solirubrobacter pauli. Next base: position 2,501,022 of record NZ_RBIL01000001.1, on the reverse strand, counting down.
CGGCGTGGAACAGCGCGTCGTTGAGCTGGCGGTAGTCGGCGACGGTGCGCATCACCGGTGTGCCGTTCGGCTTGTAGTAGTCGACGGTGTTCATGTCCTCCGGGTGCGCGTCCTGCACCCAGGTGAAGCAGTTGTAGCCGCAGGAGCTGCCCTCGGTGCCGCGCGTCGCGCCGGCCGCCCACGCCTTGTTCTTGGCGATCAGCACACCCTGGTCGGCCCCGAACGATCCGTAGCCGACGCGCTGGACGGTCTCCAGCGAGTAGTTCGTCCAGGTGCCGCCGTCGCACAGCGGGTCGGCGTTGATGTTGCACGCGGGCGTCTTGTCGACCGGCGCGGGGCCGTCGAGGAAGACCTGCACGCCGGCGCGGACGCCGGTCGGCAGCGGCTCGGCGTTGGCCGCGCGCGCGATCACGTCCGCGACCGCGAGGCCGGTCTGCGCGAGCCCGTTGCGGTTGAGCCGCAGCACCGACGAGTTGGGCACGAAGCCCATGCCCACCTTCGAGCGCAGCGTGTGCTCGGCCCCCATCGAGCCGCCGTACAGGGCCGGCACCTGCCAGCGGTTGTGCGGACCGCCGGGACCGTTGAAGGACCCGCGGTCCATCATGTCCCAGGTGCCCGAGCCGACACGGCGGTACGGGGTCACGTACGGGTTGTTGTTGTTGTCGCCGACCGAGAAGATGTTGTGGCTGATCTCGTGCGTGATCGTGCCCGAGCTCTCGCCCTGGCGGATCGAGGACTCGCCCCACTGCTGCTCACCGGCGAACCACGACGTCCAGTCGACGTAGCGGGAGGCGACCCAGTTGGGCTTCTTCGGGTTCGGGTTGCCCCAGACCTCGTGCGGGACGTCCTCCTTGTTCTGGAACATGATCTCGCCGAACTCCTGCCACACCGACGTCTCGTCGTAGCCGGCGTACATGTACAGGTGGACGGTCTGACCGCAGTTGGTCGCGGCGCAGCCGGTGTCCGCGTTCCAGAGCGCGGTCGCGTCCTGGTTGAACTGGTTGCTGGAGAAGTTGCAGTCCTGCACGGCGGTGCCGGCGGCGACCGTGATCGGCACGCTGACGGTGATGTGCGTGGCGTCCGGGATCGCGGTGACGGTCTTGTTGCCGGTCGGCGTGACGGCGCCGAACTGGATCACGTCACCGACGTAGAAGAACGCCGAGTCCTCGACCGCGATCGTCTGCGTCGCCGTGTGCGCGCCGACCACGGTCGTCGCGGCCGGGCAGCCGTTGCCGGTCGGCTTGCCGGACTGGCCGATGTCGCTCAACCCGTACTGGTAGAGCCGCTTCGGCATCCGGTACGGGCCGTAGGTCTTGACGTCGGTGACGCCGACGCGGCCACCGGACTGCTCCATCCAGTAGCCGTTGATCGTGTGCCCCTGGTTGAGCGGGCTCGGCGTGTTGTAGAAGTCGGCGTAGAACTTCGGCACGTCCTCGCGCTTGACCGGATCGATCTGCGGGTTGCCGAACGGATCGCTCTGCTTCTTCTGGGTGATGACGAACGGCTGGTCCTCGAAGTCGAACGCGACGAGCGCGATCGTGACCTTGCGGACGCTCGGGACCGCGCCGTTGGTCGCCCAGTCCACGCCCGGGACCGGCTTGTAGTCCTGGAACGTCATGTCCTGCTGGTCCTGCACCTGCTGCGGATCGATCGGCGGAGGCACCGCCGCGTGCGCGGCCGCGGGGGCGACCAACGCGAAGGCCGCCACGACGGCGGCGAGAGTACCTCTCACAGACCCCTCCTTGCGTGAACGTACCGGAGAAGCCTCGCGGACCCGCCCCGTCCTGTCGTCCGGCAGCTGCCAGAAACCTGGACGGAGCGGTCCGACTTGTGTCTAATCGGGCTTGTAGAGCAGGCAGGCGGCGCGGGAGCCGGTCGTCTCGTAGAGCGGCGGGTCGATGCCCGGCTCGAACGTGACGCGCACGCCGTGCGCCTCCGCGCTCATCGCCTTGACGCCCTTCCACAGCGGCTCGTCGGGCTCTTCGTCGCGGATCTTCTCGAGCGTCGCGAGCAGCGTGCCCGGGTCCTTGCCCGAGCCGGCGGGGACGAACGCGTCGTGGTCGCCGACGTTGAGCTTCTCGAGGTCGCCGACGAGCGGGCGCTCGGCGTTGTAGAGGTCCTCGCCGCCCTGCACCCAGCGCTCCTCGAGGATCGCCCGCAGGTCGCGCGACTCCCAGCCGCAGATCTCGAACGCCTTCGGGCAGCGCGGGTGGAACGAGCAGCCGAGTGGCGGACGCGCCGCGTCGGGGATCTCGCCGCGCGGCAGGTCGCGCGGGAGCGCCTTGTCCGGGTTGGGCTCCGGGATCGCGCGGATCAGCGCCTGCGTGTACGGGTGCTTCGGGTCGTCGAAGATCTCGTCGACGGTCCCGATCTCGACGATCCGGCCGAGGTACATGATCGCCACGCGGTCGCAGAAGAACTTCGCCGAGGCGAGGTCGTGGGTGACGTACACGTACGTCAGGCCCATCCGCTGCTTGAGGTCGATCATCAGGTCGAGGATCTTCGCCCGGACCGACATGTCGAGCATCGAGACCGGCTCGTCGGCGACGACGAGGTCGGGGCTGGTGATGATCGCCCGCGCGATGGCGGCGCGCTGCTTCTGGCCGCCCGACAGGTCGCTCGGGAAGCTCTCCGCGAAGCGCTCGGTCGGCGAGAGGCCGACGAGCTCCAGCGTCTCGCGGACACGGGCCTCGGTCTCCGCGTCGCCCTTGGTGAGCTTGTGGATCTGCAGCGGATGCGCAAGCGCGGTCTGCAGCCGCATGCCGGGGTTCAGCGACGCGTGCGGGTCCTGGAAGACCATCTGCAGGTGCCGGCGCTTGGGGCGCAGCTCGCGCTCCGGGAGGCCGACGAGCTCCTCGCCGCGCAGCTTGACGCTGCCGGCGGTCGGCCGGACGAGGCCGAGCAGCGCGCGGCCGAGCGTGGTCTTGCCGGAGCCGGACTCGCCGACCAGGCCGAGGACCTCGCCCTCCTGCAGGTCGAACGAGACGCCGTCGACGGCCTTCACCGTCGCGCCGCCGCGGCCGGTCAGCCGCGACTTGAACGACGAGGCGATGCCGAAGTGCACCTCGAGGTCACGGACCTCGATCAGGTTCTTGGTGGCGACGGGAGCGCTCATGCTTCCTCCGCGGCGGCCAGCGCCTCGCGCTCGAGCGGAGCGTCCTGCCCCGCGGGGATCCGGTCCTTGGCGTGCAGCCAGCACTCCGAGCGCCGGCCCGGGCTCGTCGCCTCGGTCGGCGGCCACTGCTGGGCGCACACCTGCATCGCGTCCGGGCAGCGCGGGTGGAAGCGGCAGGCCGGCGGCGGGGACACGAGGTCCGGCGGCGCGCCCGGGATCGAGTGCAGCGACGTCGTCGACAGCGAGATCGTCGAGCGCAGCAGCTCGCGCGAGTACGGGTGCGACGGGTTGGTCGTGATGTCGTACGCCGGGCCCTGCTCGACGACGCGGCCCGCGTACATCACGGCCACGCGGTCGCACGCCTCGGCGACGATCCCCAGGTTGTGGGTGATCAGCAGCAGCGCCGTGTCGAAGTTGCGCCGCAGGTCGGCGAGGATGCGCAGGATCTGCGCCTCGACGAGCACGTCCAGCGCGGTCGTCGGCTCATCGGCCACGACCACCGCCGGACGCAGCACGAGCGCGAGGGCGATCATGATCCGCTGGCGCATGCCGCCCGAGAACTCGTGCGGATACTGCTTGTAGCGCGTGGGCGGGATGCCCATGCCGCGCAGCGCCTCCATCGCGCGGTTGCGCGTCTCCTTCTTGCCCAGCTTGGGCTCGTGGATGCGCAGGACCTCTTCGAAGTGGTCGGAGATCCGCATCAGCGGGTTCAGCCGCGTCATCGGCTCCTGGAAGATCATCCCCAGGTCCGGGCCGCGCATCGAGCGCAGCTGCTTGGGCTTGAGGTCCAGGATGTTGCGGCCCTTGTAGGAGACCTCGCCGGCGTGGCCCGCGCCCGCCGGGAGCAGGCCGATCACGCCGCGGCCGAGCGTGGACTTGCCACAGCCCGACTCGCCCACGAGGCCGACCGTCTCACCGGGCATCAGGTCCAGCGACACGCCGTCGACGGCGCGCACGGCGCCGCGCTCGGCCCCGTACCAGATGCGCAGGTCACGCAGGGACAGGACGGGATCGGCCATCTCAGCCCACCTCCGACTCGACCTCGGGCGCGGAGGCGGGGCCCACGGCGCTCGACGAGATGATCGGCTTCTTGACGCGGCGGCGGCGCAGCGTCGGGTTGAGCACGTCGTTCAAACCTTCTCCAACCAACGTCAGGGCGGTCACGGCGAGCACGATGCCGAGCCCAGGGAACAGCGCCGTCCACCAGATGCCGGCACCGGCATCGGCGATCGCACGCTGCAGGTCGTACCCCCACTCGGCCGCCTCGTCAGGCTGGATTCCCAGACCCAGGAACCCGAGGCCCGCGAGCGTCAGGATCGCGTCCGCCGCGTTCAGCGTCGCGATCACCGGCACGCTCTGGATGACGTTGCCGAACAGGTACTTGCTGATGATCGTCCGCGGCCGCGCGCCCATCGCGCGCGCCGCCTCGATGTAGGTCGCCTCTCTTGCCGAGAGCGTGGATGCTCGTACCACTCTGAAGTACTGCGGCACGTAGACCACGGTGATGGCGATCGCGGTCACGACGATGCCGCTGTCGATCGTGTTCGTCAGCAGGAACGCCGCGACGATCGCGAGCAGCAGGTACGGGAACGCGAAGAGCGCGTCCATGATCAGGACGAGGATGCGGTCCACCCAGCCGCCGACATAGCCCGAGATGAGCCCGAGCGGCACGCCGATGGCGAGGGAGAAGATCACGGCCAGGAGGACGACCTCGAGCGCCGTGCGCGCGCCCCAGATGGTGCGCGACATCACGTCGAAGCCCTGCACCGTGGTGCCCCACGGGTTGACGTCGCTCGGCTCGCCCTGCGTCGGGAAGCGAACGCCGTTGTCCTGGTAGGTGTCGAAGCTGAAGGGGGCGATCAGCGGCGCGAAGATCGCCATGAAGATGAACAGCAGGGACACGACGGTGCCCGTGACCAGCATGAAGCGCTGGATGCCGTGGGACTGCTTGAACGGCGCCCAGATCTTGCTGAGGATGCCGCCGCGCCGCTTGGGCGGCTCGGCGATCGGGGGCTTGTCCGGCGTGCCGGTGACGGTCGTGGTCGCGGTCATCGCCTAGTACCTCACGCGCGGGTCGATGAGCGCGTTGACGATGTCGATGATCAGCGAGATGAACACGACGATCAGCGCGAAGAACGTGATCAGGCCCTGGACGCCGATGTAGTCGCGGCTGTTCAGGTACTGGAGCAATCGGGTGCCGAGCCCGGGCCAGCTGAAGGTCTGCTCGGTCAGCACCGCGCCGCCGAGCAGCAGCGCCGCCTGCAGGCCCATGACGGTGACGACCGGGACGAGCGCGTTGCGGAACGCGTGGCGCGAGACCACGCGGCGCTCACCCACGCCGCGGGCGCGGGCCGCCTCGACGTAGTCGCCGCCAAGCGCCTGCCCGACGTTGACGCGCACGAGGCGGATGAAGACGCCCATGACCAGCAGGCCGAGCGTCGTGGCCGGGAGTATCAAGTGCAGGATCACGTCCCACACCCCGTCCCAGTTGCCGTCTATCGCCAGGTCGATGATGAGGATGTGGGTATGCACCTCCGCCGTCGCCTGCGTGATCGGCGAGGCCATCTTGGAGGCCGGGAGCCAGTCCAGGTTCTTCGCGAACAGCAGCTGCGCGAGCAGGCCGACGAAGAACGGCGGCGCCGCGTAGCCGAGGATGGCGAACACGCGGATGAAGGCGTCCGGGATCGTCTCCCGGTAGCGCCCGGCGATCAGGCCGAGCGGGAGGCCGAAGACGATCGCGACGAGGAGGGCCGCGACCGTCAACGTCAACGTCGCACCGCCGTTCTCGACGATCAGCGAGCCGATCGTCTGCCCGTCGGTGACCGTGGTGCCGAACTGGAAGCGGACGGCGTCCCACAGGTAGTCGAGGTACTGCACGATCAACGGGCGGTCAAACCCGAGCGCCGCTTCGCGCTCGGCGATCTCCGCAGGGGAGAGCTTGCCGCCCAGGGTGGCCGACACCGGACTGCCCGGGGCCACGCGCATCATCAGGAACACCACGGTCAGAAGCACCCAGACCATGGGGATCATCAGCGCGATCCGGACGAGGACGTAGCCCCGTAGCGATCCGGCACGGCTCATGTTGCTAGTCGGCCTTCTTGGAGACGACCCAGAAGCGGAACTGGAAGGCGGGGTCGAACGTCGTCTCGACGCCCTCCACACCCTCGCGCACGGCGGCGACCTGCTTGCCCTCCCACAGCGGGATCAGCGGCACGTCCTTGGCCTCGATGTCCTGGATCTTGCCGAACGCCTCTTCGCGCTTGGCAGCGTCGTCCGTGGCGAGCTCCTCGTCGAGGAGGTCGTTGACCTCCTTGTTGGAGTAGCCGTTCTGGAAGAAGCCACCGTCACGCATGAACGGCGACAGGTAGTTGTCGGCGTCCGGGAAGTCCGGGAACCAGCCGAGGCCGTAGAAGTAGTACGTGCCCTTCTCGAAGGCCTCCGACTTGTACTGGTCCCACTCAGTGGAGTCCAGGGAGACCTTGAAGAGGCCCGAGCCCTCGAGCTGACGCTTGAGCTCGTTCCACAGGTCAGCCTCGACCGGGCCGTAGTGGGTCGGCGTGTACCAGCCGTCGAGCGTGACCGGGGTCGAGACGCCGGCCTCCTCGAGGATGGCCTTCGCCTTCGCCGGGTCCGGATCGCCGAAGGCCTCCTGGAACGCCGGCTTGGCGCCCGGGAAGGCGGACGGGACGGTCGAGTACAGCGGGGTCGCCGTGCCCTTGTAGACGTTCGTGGTGATCGCCTCGCGGTCGATGACCTGGGCGATCGCCTTGCGGACGGCCACGTCGTCGACCGGCTTCTTCTTCACGTTGAACGTGATGTAGCGGATCTCGGTGCCGGCGCCGTCGACGACCTTGACGCCGTTGCCGCCGTTGCGGAGCGCCTCGAGGTCGGTCGGGGAGAGGCTGCGGTACGCGATGTCGACCTCGCCCTGCTCGATCGCCAGCTTGAGGGCCGAGGCCTGCTCGAAGTACTGGACGATGAAGTTCGGGGTCTTGCCCTTGTTCGGGCCGTTGTACTCCGGGTTGATGGAGAACACGGCCTGCTGGTTCGGGGTGTACTTGTCCAGCTTGTACGGGCCCGAGCCGACGATCTTGTCGTCCGGCTGCTTCGCGTCAGCCGAGTAGACCTCGTTCGGGACGATCGCCGCGACGTTGTGCGTGAGGATGAAGGGGAAGGTCGCGTCGGCCTTCTTGAGCTTCATCGTCACGGTCATCGGATCGGTCGCCTCGACGCTGTCGAGCGAGCCGAGCAGCGTGAACGGACCGGTCGGGTCCGCGATCTTGACCATGCGGTCCAGGGAGAACTTGACGTCCTCCGAGGTGAGCGGGTCGCCACTCGAGAACTTCAGGTCCGGCTTGAGCTTGCAGACGTACGTCTTCGGGTCCGTGAACTCGCAGGACTCGGCTGCATCGGGCTCGGGCTTGTTGCCGCCCGCCGGAACCGAGAGCAGGTTCTGGTAGATGTTGCCGATCAGCTGCTGCGAGCCGAGGTCGTACGCACCGACCGGGTCCAGGGCCACGACCTTGTCGGTCGAGCCGAGGATCACCGTGTCGGCAACGCCCGCCGAAGCCTCGGGGGTGCTGCCCCCGCTGGTGGTGTTGCCGCCGTCGTCATCCGAGCTGTCACCGCACGCTGCGGCACCAACCGCGAGCAACGCAGTACAGCCGAAAACGGCCAATCGATATGCGCTCATAGTCTCCGCCCCCCTCCAATGGGCACGGGTTCGTCCTCCGTCCGTCCCTCAACTTAGTGGACGGGCGGGGAGCGGCTCGTCGTGCATGTGTCGAAACCGCAGCGCGGCAGCGTAAACCAACGTCGCAACCGTGGCTAGTCGCCGTGGGTGCGTCTCAACGCGGGATGCGTGCCGACGAGCCGTGCCAGCTTGAGCCCCGAGTGCAGGGCGAGGCGGTCCGCCCCGCTCTTGAGCGAGGTGCCCGTGATCGCCTCGATCCGCTGCAGCCGGTAGTACAGCGACGCGCGGTGCAAAAACAGCGCTTCTGCGGTGAGTTTGGTGTCGCAGCCGTTGTCCAGATACGCCTCGAGCGTCTGCACGAGCGACTCCTTGCTCTGCAGCGCGAACAGCTTCGGCAGCCCCGGGTGGATGAGCTCGCGCGCGTGCGCCGTCTCGGCCGCGCGGGCGAGCAGCCGGTACGCCCCGAGGTCATCCCAACCAGCAGGTGTGCCGTGCTCGGGCAAGGCGCCCGCGACCCTTAATGAGAGACGCGCGTGCTCATGCGCACGGTTGGCGTCCCGCAAGTGCTCGTGCTGACCGCTGTAGCCGAGCGCGATCCGCACCGGCAGGTCGGCGAACGCCTGGTCGAGCGCGTCCTGCGCGCGGGCGGCGAGCTCGTCGAGCGTGCCGTGCCGGCCGTCGAGCGCGACGAGCATCACGCCGTGGTCGCCGTGCACCAGGCTGAGCGACTGGCGCCGCGGGAGCGCGCGCCGGAACTGGTCGAGCGCGAGCCCCAGGCGGGCGCGCTCGGAGGTCGGCAGCTCCGCCTCGTGCTCAGTCCCGCCGCCGCGCCACGGACGCATCGCGAGGACGGCGACGTGCGCACCGGCGATCAGCAGCTCCTGGGCCGACAGCTCGTGCGCGGCCTCCTCACGCTCGGCCGGGTCCGGGCCGAGCAGCGCCTCCAGCAGCTTGAGCTCGTGCTCGCGCTGCGGGCGCTCGAGCTCGTCGCGCCGGTACATGGCGGTGCCGATCTCCGCCGCGGTCAGCTCCGCCGCCTGGCAGTCCGCGTCGGTCAGCGACTGGTCGGCGTCGATCAGCCACAGGTAGCCGAACAGCGCGCCCTGGCAGCGGATCGGCACGCACACGCGGGACTCGAGGCCGATGTCCGGCCGCGGCGCCGTGCGCACCGGCTGCGTCGCGTTGGCGATGCCCTGGGCGAAGTGCAGGTCGCGGATCACGCGCGGGGTCTCACGCGTGAGGATCGCGGTCTTGCGCACCTCGTCCTCGCTGCCGAGCGTCGGGCTGTAGGCCAGCAGGCGGAGGCTGGCGTCGTCGACGAGGACCGAGCGATCGAGCTGCGCGCTCAGCTGCTCGACGAGGGCTTGGACCTCGTCATCGCGCGCGGACATACCCGGGAACCGTACCGCGCCCGGGGGTTCCCCGAACGGCCACTTTCAGAGGGCGAACCCGGCGGGGAACGGGTCTTCGGCGTCCAGCAGGTACTGCCCCATGCCCGTGACCCAGGCGCGGCCGGTGATCTCGGGGATGATCGCGGGCCTGCCGGCCACGGTCGTCTCCTCGACGACGCGTCCGGTGAAGCGCGTGCCGATCACGGACTGGTTCACGAACGGCTCGTTCGTGGCTAGCTCGCCCTTCGCGTGGAGCTGGGCGAGCCGGGCGCTCGTGCCGGTGCCGCACGGCGAGCGGTCCAGCCAGCCGGGGTGGATGCTCGTGGCGGCGACCGCGTCGGCCCCGTCGCGGCCGGGCTCGTGGAAGACGACGTGGCGGCAGCCGCCGATCCGCGGGTCCTCCGGGTGCACCGGGCGGGCCTGCTCGTTGATCGCGGCCATCGTGGCGAGGCCGGCTTCGATCAGGTCCTGGCTGCGCGCGGGGTCGACGACGAGGCCGGCGTCGGCCGCGGGCGTGAGCGCGTAGAAGTTGCCGCCGTACGCCATGTCGTACGTGACCGTGCCGAGGCCGGGCACCTCGACGGTGCGGTCGGTCTCGTGCAGGAACGAGGCGACGTTGCGGATCGTGACCGCCTTCGCCCGGCCGTTCTCCACCTGGACGCGCGCCTCGACGAGGCCGGCGGGGACGTCGAGCCGGATCACCGTCTCCGGCTCGGTGACGGTCACCATGCCGGTCTCCACGAGCACGGTCGCGACCCCGATCGTGCCGTGGCCGCACATCGGCAGCAGGCCGGAGACCTCGATGTAGATCACGCCCCAGTCGGCGTCCGGGCGCGCGGGCGGCTGCAGGATCGCGCCGGACATCGCGCCGTGGCCGCGCGGCTCGCGCATCAGCAACTGGCGCAGCTCGTCCAGGTGCGCCTCGAAGTGGAGCTTGCGCTCGAGCATCGTCGCGCCGGGGATCGGGCCGATGCCGCCCGTGATGACACGGGTCGGCATCCCCTCCGTGTGGGAGTCGACCGCGGCGAAGTAGCGAGCGGCGCGCATGGCCTACGCCGCCACCGGCTCGCGCAGGATGGCGAGGGCGGCGTCGAGCGCCTCCACCTCGTGCGGCTTGAGCGGCAGCCGGGGCGCGCGCGTCGGGCCGCCGGTCAGACCGACGGCGTCCTGGCCGGCCTTGAAGAACTGGACGAGCTTGGAGGTCATGTCGAAGCGTGCGACCGGGAGCAGCCGGCGGTACACCTCGCGCGCCGTCGCCAGGTCATTGTTGCGAACCGCGTCGTAGAGCTCCACGCACTCGCGCGGGGCGAGCACGCCGGCGCCCGTGATCCAGGCCGGCGCGCCGGCCGCGAAGCCCTCCAGCGCCCAGTCGTCGCCGCCGACGATCACCTCGAGGTCGCCCTCCAGGTGCAGCAGCGCCGGGATCCGCCGCGTGTCGCCCGAGCACTCCTTGACGGCCACCACGCCTTCGACCTCGGCGTAGATGCGCGCGACCGTGCTCGCGGGCAGGTCCACACCCGACGCCTCGGGGTTGTTGTACGCCATCACCGGCAGCCCGCAGGTCGCGAGCTCGGCGTAGAAGGCGACGACCTCGTCCTCGTCCGCGCGGTACCCGAGCGGCGGCAGCGACATCACGTACTGCGCGCCCGCCGCCTTGCCGTCGGCGGCGTACTCGAGCGACTGGCGCGCGCTGCCGGAGGACACGCCGACCGTGACCGGCACCCGGCCCGCGGCCGCCTCGACCACGCTGCGCACGACCAGCGTCCGTTCCTCGCGCGTGAGGCTGCCCGCCTCGCCCATCGTGCCGGTGGCCACGAACCCGTGGACGCCCGCGTCGATCAGCGCCTCCACGTTCTCCTTGAGCGCCGCGACGTCGATCTCGTCGTCAGCCGTGAACGGCGTGGTCAGTGCGGGGATGATGCCTTCGAAACGAGCCATGGCTTAGCTGAGCTCCATATAGGCGCGGACGCGGTTGATGTGCTGCAGGGAGTAGAAGGCGGCGGCCTCGGCGTCGCCGGCGACGATGGCCTCGTAGATCATCCGGTGCTCGGCCACGTGGATGCGCGTGCGCCCCGCGACGGCGATCGAGTCGTCCCGCAACCGCTGCCACAGCGGCTGGTCCATCAGCCCGGCCACATGGTCGGCGAACGCCAGCAGCACCGGGTTCTGAGTCATCGCCGCGAGCTGCCGGTGGAACAACCGGTCCGACGTGTTCCAGGTGGCGATGTCCACCGGCTCGGCCTCCATCGCGGCGAGCAGGTTCTCCGCGGCCTCGTCACGCTGCCCCCGCGCCGCCGCCAGCCGCGCGACGCACGGCTCCAGCTGCGCCCGCGCCTCGAGCACGGCGCTCGGGCTCGCGTCGTGGGCCGGCTCCTCGGGCGCGGGCGGCCGCGCCGTGACGAACGTCCCGGCGCCCTTGCGCGTCTCCACGACGCCTTGCAGCTGCAGCGCGGCGAGCGCTTCCCTGACCGACGCGCGGCTCACCTCCAGCGTGCGCGCGAGCTCGCGCTCCGACGGCAGCCGGCTCCCGGGGGCGAGCAGGCCCGAGCGGATGTCGGCCGCGAGGCGCTCGGCGATCTGCTCGTAGCGTTGGAGCGGGCGGAATGTGGTCTGTTCTAGGGACACGTGAGATTCGGATTGGTCCGGACAACGTACCATGGAGCCGGGTGAACGGCGAGCAGACCTGGCTTCGCGGGGGTCCCTCGTAATACGGTCGTGGTGATCCGCCGTCGCCGTTGCCGTCAGACAGGCAACCGGCGAAGCACCTGCGCCGCGCCGACCAGCGCCGCGCCACGGACCGGGTCCCACTTGAACCCGTACTGCCGCCGCAGGCCGGCGGGCACCAACCCCACCGTCACCTGGTTGACGAGCTCGCGCACCGCCAGGAACTTCACGGGCACCGGCGGCTTGAGCACGATGTCGATCGCCAGCTCGCGGGCGGCGTCGGTCACGCACAGGTCGCCGCTGGCGTACATGTCGGCCATGTAGCGCTCGAAGGCGTCGATGTCCGGCGGCATCTCGTCCCCGGCGAGGGCGAACATCCGGCCGACCTCGCGGTAGTCGAGCCACAGCTCGTTGAGCTCCTCGCGGGACAAGGTCCGCACCGCGCGGGGGAAGACGAGCATCGCCGACTCGGCCAGGGCCGCGAGGATCCACAGCAGCAGCTCGGGATCGTCGCCGCGGTAGGGCGTGCCCGCCGGGAAGCGCCCGGCGTCGGCCGACAGCACGCCGCGCACCCGGGAGTGCGCGCGGCGGACCGGCGCGGTCATGCGCTCGGCCTCGGCGCGGGTGCCGAACGCGACGGCGTCCATCACGCGGCCGGTGCGGCGCAGGCGGCCGTACGGGTCGTCGAGGGCGCCGGTGTGGGCGAAGAAGCCCGCGAACGCGACCGGGTGCGCCGCCATGACGAGCAACGCCCGCGGGCCGGACAACGCGGTGAGCCGATGGCTCACCACCTCCCGTAGGAGCGAGTGATGATCGAAGTAGCGCTGCATACGAGTTAGTACGGTGAATACCCCTATGCCAGCTCAGGCCTATGCCGGCAAAGAGTGCGTCTGCCAGTACCGCCGCGGGATCTGCGACCAGACCTGCGTGCGGGACATGCTCGACACGCCGTTCTACATCGCCTGCCTCAAGCTGACCGGACGGCGCTGCGTCGTCGTCGGCGGTGGGGAGATCGGGCTCGAGAAGGTCGAGGGCCTGCTGGCCTGTGACGGCCGGGTCGTGCTGATCGCCCCCGAGGTGGAGCCCGCCCTCGAGAAGCTCGCGGAGGAAGGCTCGATCGAGTGGATCCGCCGCCGGTACGAGCGCGGGGACCTCGAAGGGACGTTCATGGCGATCGCCGCCACGAACGACACCGACGTGAACATCGGCGTCTACAACGACGCCGAGGAGCGCGCGATGCTCGTCAACGTCGTCGACGTGCCGCCGCTGTGCAACTTCATCCTGCCCGCGATCGTGCGCACCGGCCCGCTGGCCATCGCGATCTCGACCGCCGGCGCGTCCCCCGCGCTCGCCAAGCGGATGAAGGCGCAGATCGCCGAGACCTACGGTCCCGAGTACGCCCGCCTGGCGGTCATGCTCAACGACGTCCGCGGCTGGGCGAAGGGCACGCTGCCGACGTACCAGGACCGCAAGGCGTTCTTCGAGGACATCGTCAACGGCGATCCCGACCCGATCGAGCGGCTGCGCGCCGGGGACGAGCGCGCCGTGCTCGAGATCATCGCCGCCGCCCAGCGCGCGCACGAGCCCACCACCGCGTAGGGTTCCTCACCATCCGCGCCGCGATCCTTACCGTGTCCACGCGGGTCTCACGTCGTGAGGCCGAGGACCTCTCCGGGCCCAAGCTCGCCGCCGCCGCCGAGGAGGCGGGCTGCGAGGTCGTGGGCATGGAGGTCGTGCCCGACGACTTCGCGCTGATCGAGGATCGGCTGCACCACTTCGTCGCGGCCGGCTGCGATCTGATCTTCACCACGGGCGGCACCGGCCTGACGCCCAACGACATCACGCCCGAGGCGACCCGCTCGGTGATCCAGCGCGAAGCGCCCGGGTTCGCCGAGACGATGCGCGCCGAGGGCCTCAAGCACACGCCGCACGGGATCCTCACGCGCGGCGTGTCCGGGATCGCCGGCCGCACGCTGATCGTGAACTTCCCGGGCTCGCCGAAGTCGATCGAGCAGCTCTTCCCGGTGCTGGCGCCGACGCTCAAGCACGTGGTGCGCACCCTGCGCGGGGATTCGTCGCACCATGAGAGCGATCGAGCTGGCTGACGTCGGCCGCGCCTACGGGGAACGGGTCGCGCTCGCGGGCGTGACCCTGGCGGTCGAAGAGGGCGAGACGCTGGCGGTGTTCGGCGCCAACGGCGCGGGCAAGACGACGCTGCTGCGCATCCTGGCCTCCCTGCTGCGCCCGCACCGCGGCGAGGCGCGCGTCCTCGGCCACCCCCTCCCGAAGGAGGGCTGGGCGGTGCGCGGGAAGATCGGCTTCCTCGGCCACGACCCGCTGCTCTACCGCGACCTGACCGCGCGCGAGAACCTCGAGTTCCACGCGCGGCTGCACAAGGTGCCGTTCACCCGGATCGACGAGCTACTCGAGGCCGTCGGCCTCGCCCGCCGCGCCGACGACCCCGTGCACACCTTCTCGCGCGGGATGATCCAGCGGACCGCGGTCGCCCGCGCCGTGCTCCACGCGCCGGAGCTGCTCCTGCTCGACGAGCCGCTCGCCGGCCTCGATCCCGGCGCGGCCGCGCTCGTCGAGCCGCTCATCAGCGGTGGCACCCGCGTGGTGATCTCGCACGACCCGACGTTCCGCGGCGACCTGACGCTGGGGCTGCGCGACGGGCGCGTGGCCTTCTGCGAGCGCGACGTCACCACGGACGACGTGCGGGCGCTGTATGCGTAGCGCGGTCGGCGCGCTCATCCGCAAGGACCTGCTGCTCCAGCGCCGTACGCCGGAGGCGGTCCCGGCGATGGTGCTGTTCTCGATCGGGACGTTCGTGCTCTTCCACTTCGCGCTGGACGAGCGCGAGGTGTCCGGCAACCTCGCCTCCGGGATCCTGTGGGTGACGCTGCTGTTCGCCGCCGTGCTCGGCATCAACCGGCTGTTCGTGTCCGAGCGCGAGGAGGGCGGCTTCGACGGCTTCCTGCTCGCGCCGGTCGACCGCACGTCGATGCTGGTCGCCAAGGCCATCCTGCTGTTCCTGTTCCTGAGCGTGGTCGAGGTGTTCGTGCTCGCCGCGTTCGCGATCCTGCTGCTCGGACCGTCACCGTGGGGACCACTGCCCGAGCTCGCGGTCGTCCTGGCGCTGGCCAACGCGGGGATCGCGGTCATCGGCACGCTCGTCGCCGCGCTTGCGATCCAGACCCGCGCGCGGGACCTCCTGGTGCCGCTGCTGGCGCTGCCGCTGAGCGTGCCGCTGGTGATCGCGGCGGCGCGCGCGTGTGCGCCGTTGCTGACAGAGGGCGGCGCCGGGGCGCTCGAGGCGCGGTGGTTGGCGATCCTGGGCCTCTATGATCTCGTGTTCGGGCTGCTCGCCTACGCGATCTTCGACTTCCTGCTGGAGGAATGAACGCTGTGTTCGGCCGGGGGCTGAAGACCCTCTCGCTCATTACGGTCGCCCTGCTCGTGGGGGCCTTCGCCATGGTGGCCTTCTACGCGCCCAACGACGCGGACCAGGGCTTCATCCAGAAGATCTTCTATCTGCACGTGCCGCTGGCGATCGTCGCGTTGTTCGGCTTCGTGGCCGGTGGCGTGTACGGGATCCGGTACCTGCGCACGGGTGACCGTCTGCACGACCTGCGGTCCTACGTCGCGATCCACCTGTCGCTGATCCTCGCGGTCGGCGCGCTGATCACGGGCTCGATCTGGGCGCGCGGCAGCTGGGGCGTGTGGTGGACCTGGGACGAGCCGACCCTGGTGAGCTTCCTGATCGTCTTCCTGCTGTACGCCTGCTACCAGCCGCTGCGGTTCTCGATCGAGGACCCGGAGCGCCAGGCGCGCTACGCGGCGGTGTTCGCGATCATCGCGGGCGCGTTCGTGCCGTTGAACTTCATGGCCGTGCGGATGGCCGAGTCGCTCGTGCACCCGCGCGTGCTGTCGACCACCGGCGGCTCGATGCCCGGCGACATGCGCCTGACGTTCCTCGTCTCGCTGATCGCCATGGCCGCCCTGTTCATCACCCTGTGGAAGTACGAGCTCGCGTCCAAGCACGCGACCTTCCGCCTGCGCGCGCTCAAGCGCCGCCTCGCCGACGGCGAGGATGCCTGGACCCCGAACCCGCGCCGGTCGGCGGCGCCCACGCTCTGACATGCCTGCTCTCCCTCTCGACGAAGCCGGCAAGTACGTCGCCGCCGCCTACCTCGTCTTCCTCGCCCTCGTGCTGATCTACGTCGCGATCATGGCCGGGCGCCTCGCGCGCGTGGAGCGGGACCTGGGCGAGATCGCCGAGCTGCTCGAGCAGCGCGCCGCGGCCGAGGACGAGCGGGAGACCGTCGCCCGGTGAGCGAGCTGCTGGCGCTGGGCGCCTCGCACAAGACGGCGGATCTTGCCGTGCGCGAGCGGCTGGCGCTGCTGGACGGCCAGGTCGAGCCGTTCCTGCACGAGTTGATGGCGCTGGACGGCGTCACCGAGGCGGTCGCCGTCTCCACGTGCAACCGCACCGAGCTGTACATCGTCGGCGAGGCGCCTGAGCAGGCCGAGCGCGTGCTGCGCGCCCGCGCGGACGTCGAGCTCTACTCGTCACGCAACTGCGACGCCGCGCGCCACCTGTACCGCGTCGTCAGCGGCCTGGACTCGATGGTCGTCGGCGAGGCCGAGATCCAGGGCCAGGTCAAGCGCGCCTACGAGCGGGCGCTCGCGGCACGCACCACGGGGCCACTGACGAACCAGCTGTTCCGGGCCGCGCTGGCGACCGGCAAGCGCGTGCGCACGGAGACCGCGATCTCGGAGGGGCACGCGTCCGTCGCGAGCGTGGCCGTCGACGCCGCGCGGGCGCTGATCGGCGAGCTGGCCTCGCGGCACGTCGTGATCGTCGGCGCGGGCGAGACGTCCGAGCAGGTCGCGCGGGCGTTCCACGCGCACGGCGTGTCGACGATGTTCGTCGCCAACCGCCACCGGGACCGCGCGATCGCGCTCGCACAGCGCTTCGGCGGCGCATCCGGCTCGTTCGACCAGCTGCCCGACGAGCTCGAGCACGCGGACGTCGTGGTCTCCTCGACCGCCTCGCCGCACGCGATCATCGGCCCCGAGGAGCTCGAGGCGGTGCGCGGTGGCAAGCCGCTGCTGATCATCGACCTGGCCGTGCCGCGCGACATCGACCCGGCGTGCGCCGGCGTCGAGGGCGTGACCCTGATGGACATGGACGCGCTGCAGCGTGCCGTGCGCGGGCACCTGAGCGTGCGCCGCGCCGAGGCCGTGCGGGCGGAGGCGATCGTCGAGGAGGAGATCCAGACGTTCGCGGGCTGGCTCGGACGGCTCGAGGTGATGCCCACCCTGGCGGCGCTGCGCATGCGCGGCGACGACGTGGTGTCCGAGCTGCTGGCGGCGAACGCCGGGCGCTGGGAGTCGCTGAGCGAGCGCGACGCCGCGCGCGTGGAAGCGCTGGCGCGCTCCGTCGTCAAGCGGCTGCTGCACGAGCCGACCGAGCGCGTGAAGGCGCTCGACGGCGACCATCGCCACGCGCGGCTGCAGCTGCTGCGTGAGCTCTTCGGCCTCGAAGAAGACGTGACGTCGGAGGCCGGCGAGGCCGCCGAGGTCCGCCGGCTGGCCGGGTGACGAAGCTCCGCCTGGGAACGCGGGGCAGCGCGCTGGCGCTGGCCCAGGCTCGTGCTGTGGCCTCGTTGCTGCACGAGGACGCCGAGCTGGTGACGATCACCACCGCCGGTGACGTCGACCGTGCGCGCGGCGACAAGTCGCGCTGGGTCGGCGCGCTCGAGGCGGCGCTGCTCGCGGGCGAGATCGACCTCGCCGTGCACTCCGCCAAGGACGTGCCGTCGGACCTCGCGCCGGGCACGGAGATCGTCGCGACGCCACGCCGTGCGGACCCGTTCGACGTGGTCGTCGGCGACCTGCGCGAGGGCGCGCGGGTCGGTACGAGCGCGCTGCGCCGGCGCTCGCAGCTGCTGGCCCGGCGGCCCGACCTGGACGTCGTGGAGATCCGCGGCAACGTGGACACGCGGCTCGCCAAGCGCGAGGCGGGCGAGGTGGACGCGCTGGTGCTGGCCGCCGCGGGCCTGGCGCGTCTGGGCCGCGACGTCGGCTCCAAGCTCGTCGACGATGTGTTCGTGCCCGCCGCCGGGCAGGGCGTGATCGCCGTCCAGGGGCGGATCGGTACTGCCGCGCCGGGCGTCGACCATCCCGCCACGCACGCGGCGCTGGACGCCGAGCGCGAGGTCGTGCGGGCGCTGGACGCGTCCTGCCACACGCCGATCGGCATCCTGTCGCTGGAGGGCCGCATGCGCGGGTACGTGGGGATGCCGGACGGCTCGGAGTGGATCTTGGAAGAGGGCGCCGACGCGTCCGAGCTGACGCGGCGCCTGCTCGCCGCAGGAGCGGAGGAGCTGTTGCGGGCGGTGTCGGCGTGACGGTCTTCCTGGTGGGTGCGGGTCCCGGCGATCCGGGGCTGATGACGGTGCGGGCGCGCGAGCTGATCGCCGCCGCGGACGTCGTCCTCTATGACCGGCTCATCCCGCCCGGCGCGCTCGACGACGCGCGCGAGGACGCGGAGCTCGTCTACGTCGGCAAGATCGGCGGCGGGCCGCAGATGCCGCAGGAGGAGATCGACCGGCTGCTCGTCCAGTACGGCACCGGCGACCGGACCGTCGTGCGGCTCAAGGGCGGCGACCCGTTCGTGTTCGGGCGCGGCGGCGAGGAGGCGCAGGTGCTGCGCGCCGCGGGCATCCCGTTCGAGATCGTGCCGGCGGTGACCTCCGGCATCGCCGCGCCCGCCTACGCGGGCATCCCGGTCACGCACCGCGAGCACGCGTCGGGCGTCGCCTTCGTCACCGGGCACGAGGACGGCTCGATCGACTGGGACGCGCTGGCGCGCTTCCCGGGCACGCTGGTCTTCTACATGGGCGTGAAGGCGCTGCCGCGGATCGCGGAGCGGCTGCAGGCCGGCGGGCGCTCGGCCGGCGAGCCGGTCGCGGTGGTCGAGCGCGGCACGCTGCCGGGCCAGAAGACGGTCGTGTCGACGCTGGCGTCGGTGGTCGAGGACGCCGCGGGCATCCGCGCGCCGGCGATCACGCTGGTCGGACCGGTCGCTGCGCTGCGGTCCGAGATCGCGTGGCTCGAGGAGCGGCCGCTGTTCGGCAAGACCGTCGCGGTCACCCGGGCGCGGGCACAGGCGTCGGCGCTGGCCGGACGGCTGCGCGCGCTGGGCGCGACGACCGTCGAGGCACCGGCGATCCGCACCCAGCCGCTCGAGGTGTCGCTGCCGGACGTGTCGTCGTACGACCTGCTGTGCGTGACGTCGCCGGCGGGCGCGGAGTACCTGTTCACCCACCTGCGCGACGCGCGTGACCTGGCGGGCGTGACCGTGGCGGCGATCGGGCCGGGCACGGCGCGGGAGCTGCGGGCGCGCGGCGTCGAGCCGGACGTCGTGCCCGAGCGCGCCGTCGCCGAGGGCCTCGTCGAGGCGCTGGCGGACCGGTCGTTCGACCGCGTGCTGATCGCCCGCGCCCGCGAGGGACGGGACGTGCTGCCGGACGCGCTGCGCGAGCGTGGTGCCGTGGTCGACGTGGTCGCGCTCTACGAGACCGTCGCCGAGCCCCTGGGCGACGAGGCGCGCGCGGCGGCGGCGAAGTCCGACTACCTGCTGTTCACCTCCGGCTCGTCCGTGCGCTTCTTCGCGGAGGCGGGTGGTTCGCTCACCGGACCGAAGCTCGTGTCGATCGGCCCGGCGACGTCGGACGTGCTGCGCGAGCACGGCGTCGAGCCTGACCTCGAGGCCGACCCGCACACGCCGGACGGCCTGATCGCCGCCCTCCTGGCCGACGCTTAAAGCCCCTGGGCCTTTATGTTCGTCACGTTCCTCTCCGACTACGGGCCGGGCGACGAGTACGCCGGCGTGGTCGAGGGCGTGATCGCGACGATCGCGCCGGACGTGCGGGTGATCCACCTCGGGCACGGCGTGCCGCCGCAGGACGTGCGCACCGGCGCGCGGCGGCTGGCGCGGGCCCTGCCGTTCACGCCCGCGGGGGTGCACCTCGCGGTCGTCGACCCGGGCGTCGGCGGGGAGCGGCGCGCGCTGGCGATCCGCTGCGGCGCGCGCTGGCTGGTCGGGCCCGACAACGGCCTGCTCGTCCCGGCGGCGGAGGTGTTCGGGATCGACGAGGTGGTGGACGTCAGCGAGTCGCCGTGGCGGCTGCAGCCGGTGTCGGCGACGTTCCACGGGCGCGACGTGTTCGGGCCGGTCGCGGCGCACCTCGCGCTTGGCGCAACGCCGTCCGGTCAACGCGTGGATGGGGCCTCGCTCGTACGGCTCCCGGCGCTGCCCGCGGATAAGGTCCACGTCGTGGAGGTCGACGGGTTCGGCAACCTGATCACGGACGCGGCGCTGCCGCCCGGCGAGCGCGTGCGCATCGGCGGGCATGAGGTGGTCGTCGGACGCACGTTCGGGGACGCAGCGCCCGGCGGGCTCGTGATCTACGAGGATTCGGCGGGCGACGTGGCCGTCGCCGTCAACGGTGGAAGCGCGGCCGCGCGGCTGGGCGTGGGCGCGGGCGACGAACTGGAGCTGGCATGACGCTGGGTGAGCCGCGTGAGCATCACGCGACGATCGGGTCGACGAACGAGCGGGCCCGGCAGCTCGCGGACGAGGGCGCGACGCACGGGACCTTGGTCACGGCGGACGCGCAGACCGCGGGACGGGGCCGCCAGGGCCGGTCGTGGGTGACGCCGCCGGGCGTCGCGATCGCCGCGTCGTTCGTCCTGCGCGAGTTCGACGACCTGCTGCCGCTCCGCGCCGGGCTGGCCGTGGCCGACGTCGCCGGGCCGGACGCGGTCGTCAAGTGGCCCAACGACGTCTGGGTCGACGGGCGCAAGGTCGCCGGCATCCTGGCCGAGAGCAAGTCCGACCCGCGCTGGGCGGTGCTCGGGATCGGCGTCAACGTCGCCGTCGACGTCGCGGCCCTGCCCGAGGAGGCGGCCGCGGTCGCGGGCACGCTCGGGCTCTCCCCCGAGCAGGTCGAGGCGACGCTGGACGAGCTGCTGGTGACGCTGCAGACGCGGCTCGAGCAGGACCGCTCGTCGCTGCTGACCGCGCTTCGTCAGCGTGACGCGCTGCTCGGCCGCCGCGTGCGCTGGCAGGACGGCGAGGGCCTGGGCGCCGGCATCGACGCCGACGGTGCGCTCCTCGTGGACGTGAACGGCAAGACGCTGACGCTCAACGCCGGCGAGGTCACGCTGGGCGCTCACCTCTAGCCTTCGCGCGCCGGCGCGGCAGGAACCGCCGGCGCCGGCGGGGGTGGCGTTCGGTGAACGCGTCCCACTCCGCCTGCCGGCGCGGACCGAGGTGCCCACGGACCTCGTCGTCGTCGCGACGGTACGCGACGGCGGCCGGGGCGACGATCTGGTCGTGCAGCGTGTCGGCGAGCCCGTTCGGGGCCTTGGCGAAGATCGCGAACGTCATCGCCAGCAGCGCGTGCGGGTCGTCGCTCTCGGCGAGGCGGTTGGTCAGCGCGTAGACGAGCGTCTGGTCGAAGCTCGGCTCGCCGGCGGCGGCGCGGATGCGCTCGATGGCGTCGAAGTAGCCGTCGACGATCTGCGGCTCGATCAGCTCGTTCGCGACGATCTCGAGCAGCTCGTGCGCCCGCGCGGGCGGGACGTCGTGGCTCGGCGCGAGCGCCCGGGCGGCGAACCGGGCCCACGCGTCGAAGCGGTGCGTCGGGCCGGGCCGGCGGGCGGCGGCGTACCACGCGCAGTAGGCCGGCAGCTCGAGGTGATGCGGGACGCCGCGCAGCGCGAGCGCGAGCGGGTCCGCCGGGTCGACCTCCGCGAGCGGCGCCTCCATCAGCAGCGCGGACGCGTGCTTGACGTCGAGCTCCGGCGGGCGGCGCTCCGCGTCATGGAAGACCTTCAGCAGCTCGGCGACGTCCTCCTTGGTCTGCGGGCCGTCGTCGCCCCACAGCGCGCGGACGTCGCCGACGGCGTGCTGGTCGAGCAGCAGCAGCGTCTTCGCGGACTGCGGGCGCCGCTCCGGGTAGCGGTCCACGACCGCCCACAGGTACACGGACATCACCGCGAGGCTCGGGCTCGACGTCGCGCGGTGCTTGAGCGCGATCAGCGCCTGGTCGTTCTTGCACAGCTCGCGCAGGAGCGGGCGCCGGTCGAGGTCGGTGGTGACGGCGTCCGCGAGACGCTCGGCGACCTTCGCGATCAGCGGGTCCAGCAGCGCCTGCTTGCCGATCTCGCGCACGGCCGCCTGGACCGTCTCGTGCTCGTAGTCCGCGACGATCACCGCGGCCGCGCGGTCGTCGGTGTCGGAGTCGATGCCCAGCAGGCCGAGCTCGACGCCCGCGGCGAGCACCGTTCCGGCCTCGGGCGTCCCCGCCGCCTGCTCCAGCTGGTCGATCCACGGCGCGAGCGCGGCGGGGGAGGGCTTGGTGGGCGCGTGGACGCCGACGAACGGCAGCTCGCCGGGCAGCTCCTGCGCGAGCGGGACCACGTGCTCGAGCGCGGTGTCGGCCAGCAGGGCGGAGTCCGCGGTGGCCGGCAGCCGCCGGGCGACCTGATGCAGCTCGAGCCACGCGTCCAGCGACGCGCGGTGCGCGTCCTCCCAGGTGGCGCTCACGGCTGCTCGTCCTTCTTCAGCTCGGCCTCGAGGTCCGCCAGGGACATGCCGATCTCTTGCTCGGAGATCACCTCTTCTTCCTCGGCAGGAGGCAGCGCTTCCTCAACCCGGTCCTCCGGCTCGGGCACCTGGCTCAGCGACTGCGCGAACGCCTCCAGGGAGAGGCCGAGCTCGACCGACAGCTCCGTGGGCTCCGGCTCGGGCTCCGGCTGGACGGGTTCGGGCGGGGGCACGAACCGGTCGCGGACGCGCCGTTGCTCGATCTCCGGGAGCGGCGGCAGGCTCTCGTCGGGCTCCACGCTCTCGGCCTTCAGCTCGGCCAGCAGGTTCGACCACGCGTCGGCGTCGGGCAGGCCCTCGTCCTCGTCGGGCTCGGGTTCGGCGGGCACCGCTTCGAACGGGACCTCGATCACCTCGTCCTCGTCGAGCGCCTCGAACGGGCCGGGCTCGGGCTCGGGCTCCGGCTCGGCCGGCGCCGCCTCGAACGGCACCTCGATCACCTCGTCCTCGTGCAGCTCCTCGAACGGGCCGGGCTCCTCGACGACCTCGGCGACCGGGGCCGGCAGCTCGAGCGGCTCGTCCTCGACCACCTCGGCGTCGACGATCTCGTCGTGCTCGTCGACCGGTGCCAGGTCGACCGGGGCGGGCGGCTCGCGCAGGGCGAGCGCGGTCGTCGGGCCGGCGCCGGGCAGCGCGGCGGCGGCGCGGGCGGCCAGCGCGACCTCACCCGAGGACGCCAGCTCGGTGATCAGCTGGAGGGCGAGCGGCAGCTGGTGCGGCGCGATCAGGTCGGTCGCGCCGCCGTACACGGCGAGGGCCAGTCCGTCCGGCTCCTGGAGGCGCGCGACGGCCTCCTGGAGCCCGCCGCGCGTGGCCAGGTGCGCGGCGACTCGGGAGTAGAAGGTCGCGGCGAGCTCGCACGGCGCGGTCGTGTCGATCGCGTCCGGGGAGGGTTCGGTGGTGGCGCTCACGCGAACCCCTTCGTCACCTGCGGTCGAGAACGTGAGCGATGCACCGTCGGGGAGCGCGTACGTGAGCCAGGCGACCCATGCGGTGCGCTGCGCTTCGTCGGGCGCGAAGAAGATCACCGGGCCCGCGAGCGCGGCGTCCAGCAGGCGGGTCGCGACGCCCGGAGGCGCGTCGGCGACGAAGTCGAGATCGACCGGCGTGGCCTCCAGCTCGTCGATCTCGAGGTCCTCCGGCTGGGTCGCCCAGAAGTCCGCGTCCCACAGCTCGACCGCGGCGGACACGCCCACGACCACGTGCGTGAAGTCGTCCCGCCGGCGGGCCGCGACCAGGCCGAGGCCGTCGACGCGGCTGACGCGCAGCCCGTCACGCGCGGGCAGGATCGCCACGAGCGCGTGCGGATCCAGCGCGTCGTGGGACGCGAGCACCTGGTCGAACTCGAAGTACGCCTGCGGGTGGCCCTGCACCTACGGGAAACGTACCCGGACGGGCGCCTGCGCTTGCGGCTCGTGCGTTCAGCCGGCGGCGACGCGCGCCTGGAGGCGGCGCATCCCGGTCAGCCAGCGGTCGTAGTCGTCGCCCTTGCGGCGGTAGAAGTCCAGGACCTCGGGGTGCGGCAGGATCAGGAACGTCTCGGTCTCCAGGCCGGCGATCACGATCTCCGCGACGTCCTCGGGCTCGAGCACGGCGCCGGACGCCTTGACGACCTCGCCGGCCCGGCCGGAGCCGTGCAAGAGCTGCGTGTTGACGCCCATCGGGCACAGGCAGCTGACGCCGAGTCCGCGGTCGCCGTAGGTGATCGAGAGCCACTCGGCGAACGCGACCGCCGCGTGCTTGGTGACCGCGTACGGCGCCGAGCCGATCTGGGTGACCAGGCCCGCCGCGGAAGCCGTCGCGAGGAAGTAGCCCGTCTTGCGCTCGAGCCAGCTCGGGAGCAGGCGCTCGGCGGCGTTGACGTGAGCGCGCAGATTCACGCGCAGCGCGAGGTCCCAGTCGTCGGTCTCGCCGAGGCCCTCGCCGACGGCGACGCCCGCGTTCGCGCAGAAGAGGTCGACCGGCCCGAACGCGCTCTCGGCGATGTCCATCAGCGCGTCCGCGTGATCGGGGTCGACCACGTCGCAGGCGAACGGCAGCGCCGCGTCGCCGATCTCACGCGCGACCGCCTCGGCGCCCGCCTTGTCCAGGTCGGCGACGACCACGCCGGCCGCGCCCTCGGCCGCGAAGCGGTGCGCCAGCGCGCGCCCGATCCCGGAGGCGCCGCCGGTCACGACCGCGACCTTCTCCGCGAGCTTCACTACGCCGCGTCCTCCACCGCCGCCCGAACGCGCTCGACCGCGGCGTCGAGCTCGCCGGCGGGCGGCTTCTTCGCGCGTGGCTTGGCCTTGGCGGCGGGCTTCTTCTTCGCGGCGGGCTTCTTCTTGGCCGCGGCCTTGGCCTTCGGCTTGGGCGCGACCTCGACGACCTCGACCGCCTCCGCCGCGGGCTGCTTGGCACGCGGCTTGCGCTTCGCGGCCGGCTTGGCCTCGATCACCTCGACCGCAGGCTTCGCGGTCGGCTTGCGCTTGGCGCGCGCCTTCGGCTTGGGCGCCTCCGCGGGAGCGTCGAACAGCGCGCCCTGCTCGGCGGCGGGGGCCTTGGCGCGCGGCTTGCGCTTGGCCGCGGGCTTGACCACGACCTCGACCGCCTCGGCGGCGGGCTTGCGCGCACGCGGCTTGCGCTTGGGGGCCTCCGCCGCGACCTCCACGACCTCGACGGCCCCCGCAGCGGGCTGCTTCGCCCGCGGCTTGCGCTTGGCGGCCGGCTTGGCCGCCACTCCGACGACCTCGACCGCCTCGGCGGCGGGCTTGCGAGCGCGCGGCTTGCGCTTGGGCGCCTCCGCCGCGACCTCCACGACCTCGACGACGGGCTCCGCCGCCGGCGTGCGACGCGACCGCGCGGGACGCTTCGGCGCCTCGGCCTCCGTGCCCACGACGGCTTCGTCCGCCGGACGACGACGCGACCGCGGCGCGCGCTTGGGCGCCTCGACGGCGGCGTCAGCGCCCTCGACAGCCGCGGGCGTGCGGCGGGGCGGCGACTCGACCTGGGCCTCGACCGGCTCGGCCGCGGGCTTGCGACGCGACCGCGACCGGCGCGACGGCTGCTCGTCCTCGACGGCGGCGACGTTCTCGACCGGCTCGGCCGCGGACGCGCGACGCGACCGCGAGCGGCGCGACGGCGGCTCGGCGCCAGCGTCACCCGTGACCGGCTCGGTGGCGGACGTGCGGCCCGACGCAGACTCGACCTCGGCCTCACCCGTGACGGCCTCGACCCGCTCCGCGGCGGGCTTGCGCCGCGACCGGGACCGACGCGACGACGGCTGCTCGTCCCCACCGGCGGGCACGGCCTCGGTGCCCGTGGCGGCCTCGCCCGCGGACCGGCGACGCGACCGCGACCGGCGCGACGGCTGCTCGTCCTCGGTGGCGGCGACGGCCTCGGCCGGCTCGTCGCCCTCCGCCGCGGCCGGCTTGCGGCGCGCGCGCG
Organism: Solirubrobacter pauli; assembly: GCF_003633755.1. Classification (GTDB taxonomy): domain Bacteria; phylum Actinomycetota; class Thermoleophilia; order Solirubrobacterales; family Solirubrobacteraceae; genus Solirubrobacter; species Solirubrobacter pauli. The sequence continues at coordinate 2,475,049 of NZ_RBIL01000001.1, read as the reverse complement.
GCTTGCGCTTCGGGGCCTCGGGGTCGGTGTCGACGGCACGGCGACGGCGCGACCGGCGGCTGCTCGGCGGCTGCGCGTCGGTCGTCTCCGTGTCGGTCGTCCCGCCGGTGTCCAGCGTGCCGTCCAGGGCCTCGGTCGTCGTCACGGCGGCCGTGACGGCCTCCGGCGCGACGCCCTCCCCGGCGCCCTTGCGGCGACGGCGGCGCTTGGCCTTGCCGCGGCCCTTCGGGAAGTTGCGCAGCAGCTCGCGGGCGAGCGCCGCGGGCTTGCGGGACATCCGCGTGCGGGCGCCGTTGATGACCTCGCCCGCCTCGGCGGTGTGCGGGATCGCGGCGGCGAGGAGCGCGGCGGACAGCCGTCGGTCCTGCGTGCGCGACTGGGCGACCAGGCGCCGGGCGTTGCGTGCGTGCGCGCCACCGGACGAGTTCACGAGCAGGCCCAGCAGGCGCTTCGTCTCCGGCCAGCGCTGGACGGCGTACTCCTCGTGGACCTCGCGCGTCATGTTCGCGCAGCGCCAGATCCAGTTGTTGGCCTGGTCGCGGCGGCCGATCTTCTTCTCCGCCAGCGCCTGGAGGACGACCTTCACGCCCTCGCGCTTGTCGTCGCGCGGCCAGGACTCGACGAAGTCCAGCGCGCGGTCGAACGCCTCGGCGTCACGCCCGGAAGCGATCTCCTGCAGCGCGCGCAGGCGCAGCTGCGGATTCTTGTTGCGGTCGACCGCGGTGATCAGGAACGTGCGCTTGAGCTCGCCGCCCTGGTCGAAGTGGAGCATCGCCCGGGCGCGGCGCCAGCCGGTCGGCGCGACCCGGGCACCGGCCAGAGCGGCCCACTGGACCTGCTCGCCGTAGTCCAGGTGCTCGACGGCGATCCGCCACAGCTCGCGCTCGAAGACCTCGATCCGCCGGTTCTCCTCGGCGGTGACCGGGAGGACGCGGCGCTCCACACGCAGACGCCGGCCACGGCCGCGCCGGACCGGGCCGACCACGATCGCGCCGCCGCGGTAGACGTCGCGGTCGAGCAGCGAGTGCAGCGTCACGACGGGGTCGTCGTGCTTGGTCGCCGGGTGGACGAAGTCGACGACGATGCCGGCTTCCTTGCCCTGCTGGCGACGGGTGACGCGACCCACGCGCTGCTGGTAGATGCGCTTGGAGGCGGTCGGCGCGAGGTGCATGCAGACCGTCGCGCGCGGCGAGTTCCAGCCCTCGGCGAGCAGCTGGGCGTTGACGAGGACGTCGACGTCGCCCTTCTCGTACTTGGCGAGGATCGTCGCCAGCTCGCGCTTGGGCGTCTCGCCCGACACGGCCTGCGCGTTGATCCCGACGTCGCGGAACGCGGCCGCGACGTTGTAGGCGTGACGCACGCCCGCGGCGTAGACCACGCCCGGGACGCCGTTGAAGCGCGTCTTGTAGAGGTCGGCGATCGCCAGGTTGAACGGCAGCTGATCCAGCAGCTGGGCCAGCATCTCCTGGTCGAACTCGGTGTCGACCTCGCCGCGGCGCAACGGCACCTTGGCGATCGTGCGCACGCCCGGCCCCGGGGGGATCCGGATGCAGCGCAGCGGCGAGATGACGCCGCGGCGCGCGGCCTGCGCGAGGTCGAAGCGCGAGGTCTGCGTCGGGAAGAGGTCCGTGACGTGGCGGGCGATCAGCGCGCCCGTGGCCGTCATGCCGACGAACACGGGGCCGGTCCAGGCGCGGATCGCGCCCGACGTCTTCTCGCCCAGCGCGGTGTGCGCCTCGTCGCAGATGACGATCGAGTACGCGTCCGAGATGTTGCCCGCGTTGCGGACGAACCACTGGTAGGTCTCGACCGTCACCGGTCCGTTGGCCGTGTCGTCGTGCCCCAGCAGCGGCGGCGCGAGGCGCTTGGCGTACCCGCGCGTGCGCAGCTCCGAGTTGAACTGGTCGACCAGGTTGCGGCGATGGGTGAGGATCAGGACGCCGCCGGTGCGCGAGGCCTCGACGAAGCCGACGGCCGCGACGGTCTTGCCGGCGCCGGTCGCGTGCTCGAACCAGAAGCGCTTGCCGGCGTTCGGGTCCTCGGGCGCGTCCGAGACGTCCTCGTCCTCCTGGCCCGCGGCCTCGTCCCAGTCCGGGGCGTCCTCCTCGGGCTCGTCCTCCTCGTCCTCGTCCTCGTCGTCGTCGTCCACGTCGTCGAGGACGACGGGCTCTTCGACGGGGGCGAGGACGGGCATCGCGGCCGGCGGCTCGGGCGCGGCGGTATCGCCGGTCTTCAGGCGGTCGGCCAGGAGCGCGGTGAGCGTGCCCGAGAGCGCGTCGACCTGATGGGCCGACAGCACGGTGCCGTCCACGAGGTGCGGCTCGTCCTGGGAGAGCAGGCGCTCGAGGCCGAGCAGCAGCGACCACTGTCGTCGCCAATGCGGCGACGGCACCTTCGCGCCGGCCTCGATCTCGACCAGCGCGGCGTCGAGCGCTCGTCGGCGCGGCGTGCCGGGAGCCAGCGCCTGCGCGGCGTCCTCTCCCTCGGTGAGGAAGGGCTCACGACTGAACGCCGAAGCGCGTTCGATCTCTTCGGTTGAAGGAAGCGTGGCGGCCAGATCGGCCACCGGAGTGGTCTCAGCCATGAACCGGCTCTGGAAGTGACGGTGAGAAGCGGACGCCGCGCGACACGGCGGACACTCCAGGCAAGACCCGCGGTAGGAAGCTCCAGGCGCCGTTGGCGTTCCCCTCGGTCGTGCTCCCTGCGAGTCAGGGTCTATTCAAGCAGACTCGGTTCCCGGAACCCGTCCATCTGCCACCCTTCTGCATCGATGCGCCGGATGCTCGTCCTTCTCGCCTCTGTGGCCCTCATCGCGGTCGTGGTCATCGGCCTGACCAGCGCCGGCGGAGGCGACGGCGCGACGGATCCGCCCGACAGCCTCGCCGACGCCCGCGAGGAGCTCACCGGGGCGCCCGCGCCGCTGGCGGCGCTGCACGCCCAGGCGAACGAGCTGCTCCCCGGCGGCCCCAGCGCCTTCGACCAGCGGATCGCCGCGCTCAAGGGCCATCCGATCGTCGTCAACAAGTGGGCCTCGTGGTGCCTGCCGTGCAAGGAGGAGTTCCCGGTCTTCGAGTCGATCGGGACCAAGCGCGGCAAGGAGATCGCGTTCCTCGGCGTCAACGGCGGCGACAAGGACCCGGCGGCCCGCCGGTACCTGGACAAGACCTGGCTGCCCTTCCCGTCCTTCACGGACCCGGCGGAGGACATCTCGCGGCAGCTGAAGGCGCCCAAGAACTACCCGATGACGGTCTTCATCGACCGCACCGGCAAGACCACCTACATCCACTCGGGCCCGTACCGCTCCGACCAGGCGCTCCTCGACGACATCGAGCAGTACCTCGGTGCCTGAGGTCCGCGTCGACCCGCTGAGCGGGCTCAAGACGATCATCGCCGGCGTCCGCGCCGACCGCCCGAACAGCGGCTTCTCGGTCACGGCCGAGCCGCCGGTCGACCCGGCGCGCGACCCGTTCCTGCCCGGCCACGAGGACCAGACGCCGCCGACGCTGCACGCGGACGGCGACCCCTGGCGGGTGCGGGTGTTCGACAACCTCTACCCCGCGCTCGTCCCGGCGACGGACACGCCGGAGCGCGACGCCCACCCGGACCTCTTCACCGCCCAGCCCGCCGCCGGCGCGCACGAGGTGATCGTCAACGCCGCCGAGCCGGTCACGACGCTCAGCGATCTCTCCGTCGACCAGCTCGAGCTCGCCGTCGCCACCTGGCGGGAGCGGATGCGCGCGCACGCCGGCGCGGCCTGCAAGCACCTGATCGTCAACGAGGGCGCGGCCGCCGGCGCCTCGATCCCGCACACGCACGCGCAGCTGTACGCGATGGACTTCGTGCCCGCCGCGATCGCCCGTGAGCGCGAGCGCTTCGGCGCGCACGCCGTGCGCACGATGGGCGGCAACCTGCTCGGCGACCTCGTGCAGGAGGAGGTCCGCCGGCGCGAGCGGATCGTCGCCATCGACAAGGACGCGGTGCTGATGACGCCGTTCGCGTCGCGCGCGCCGTTCCACCTGCTGCTCGCGCCCCGGCGCACGGAGGCGCGCTTCGAGGACGCCACGGGCGGCGCCGCGCTGCTGCACGACGCGCTCCGGCGCCTGAAGGCGCGCCTGGGCGCGAGCCCGCCGCTGAACCTGTGGGTGCGCACGCAGCCGAGCGGCGCGGACCACTACTGCTGGCGGATCGAGATCGTCCCGCGGCTCGGGCAGCCCGCGGGCCTGGAGCTCGGCTCGGGCGTGAACGTCTGCATCCACCCGCCCGAGCAGGCCGCGGCGGAGCTGCGAGAGCTTTGAGAGCGCTGGTCCAGCGGGTCAGCCGGGCCAGCGTGACCGTGGACGGTGCGGTCACCGGCTCGATCGGCCCCGGCCTGCTCGTGCTGCTCGGCGTCACCCACACCGACACCGAGGCCGACTGCGACAAGCTCGCCGACAAGGTGCGCGCACTACGGGTCTTCGAGGATGCCGACGGCAAGATGAACGAGGCGCTCGGCAACCGCGAGCTTTTGTGCGTCTCCCAGTTCACGCTCTACGGCGACACGCGCAAGGGCAACCGGCCCGCGTTCGTCGACGCCGCCCGGCCCGAGCTGGCGGAGCCGCTGTACGAGCGCTTCTGCGAGCGGACCGGCGCGCAGCGCGGCGTGTTCGGCGCGCACATGGACGTCGAGCTCGTCAATGACGGGCCCGTCACGTTGATGTTGGACGTTCCTAGCTAGGGTTGCGGGCATGCCGATCTGCCGCTTTGCCGCGGAGCCGCCGCAGGGCGGGCTGCCCGCGGACGAGACCCTCAAGGCCGAGTTCCTCGCCGCGTGCCTGCGCATCGAGACCGACCCGGACGACCCGGAGCTCGGCGAAGCCGGCGAGATCACCTGGTTCCCGGACCGCACGTGGTCCGGCCGGACGTACGTCCCGGCCACCGCGCGGACGAGCACGGGCCTCGAGCTGTTCGGCTACGTGTCCTTCGCGCCCGGCGACGAGCCGAGCGAGCTGTACGCCTTCGCCGACTACACGCCGGACGTCGCCGACGACCATCCCGAGTGGCGGATGGACATCTCGCAGGAGGTCATCGGCTCCTGGCGCGGCGACAACGGCGACGTGGCCGCGATGACGCTCATCTGGGGCGTGCCCTTCGAGCGCCGCGGGCGGATGGTCAGCGCGCTGCTGGGCGAGACCGCCGTGGACGAGACGACGCTCGTGGGCGACCACTTCACGCTGCTCGCTCCCGACGACTACGGCGGGGAGTACCTGTCCGTCGTCCTGCAGGACGCCGCCGGGAACGAGCTGCTGCGCGAGTCCCTTTACGAGGACGAGTAGCCGTTGCCACCGTTGCGGTCGACGAACACGCGGTCGATCAGGCCGTAGTCGACCGACTGCTGGGCCGTGAAGTAGCGATCTCGCTCCAGGTCGAGCGAGATCTGCTCCTGCGGCTGGCCCGTGTGCTCGGCGTAGATCTCCTCGATCCGCTCGCGCAGCTCGAGCGTCTCCTTGGCGTGGATCTGGATGTCGGTCGCCTGGCCCTGGAAGCCGCCGGACGGCTGGTGGACGAGGATGCGGCTGTTGGGCAGCGCGCTGCGCTTGCCGGCCGCGCCGCCGGCGAGGATGAGCGACCCCATGGACATGGCGATCCCGCAGCAGATCGTCGCCACGTCCGGCTGGATGAAGCGCATCGTGTCGTAGATGGCCAGCCCGGCGTAGACCACGCCGCCGGGCGAGTTGATGTACATCTGGATGTCCTTCTCGGGGTCCTCCGCCTCGAGGTGGAGCAGCTGGGCGACGACCAGGTTGGCGATGGTGTCGTCGATCGCGCTGCCGACGAAGACGACGCGCTCGCGCAGGAGGCGCGAGTAGATGTCGAAGGAACGCTCCCCGCGGGAGTCCTGCTGAACGACGACTGGGACGAGCGGCATTTCGTGCAACCTCCGAGTTGCGTGTTTGTCGCCATGGTAGCCTGTCGTGCAACCAAGGAGTTGCTCATGCCAGTCGTGAACCGAGATGTCGTCCTCCCGTGCGACCGCGAGCGCGCGTGGGAGCTGATCACCGAGCCGGCCGAGCTCGAGGAGTGGTTCGGCGAGGCGGTCGAGTTCGAGGCCGCCGAGGACGCGCCGCTGCGCGTGCGCGACGGCGACCAGACCCGCGAGGGCGTCGTCGAGGAGGTCACCGAGGGCGAGCGGATCGTGTTCCGCTGGGGCGACTCGCGCGTCGAGTGGCGCCTCGAGGACGCCGTCTCCGGCACCCGCTTCCTCGTCACCGAGCACCGCTACGCGCGTGACACCGTCACGTGGGGCCCGAAGCTGCTGGCGCTGAGCGCCGCCTCCGCTCTGTGCCTGGCGTAGACGACGTCTTCGCGGCGCTGAGCGACCCGACGCGGCGGGAGGTCCTGCGCTCGGTCGCCCAGCGGCCGGAGCTGACGGCGTCCCGCCTCGCCGGCGAGCTGCCGATCACCCGCCAGGCCGTGGCCAAGCACCTGGCGGCGTTGCAGCACGCGGGCCTGGTCGAGCCGCGCCGCGAGGGCCGCGAGACGCGCTACACGGTCACCCCAGCGCCCCTGATGGACGCCATGGACTGGATGGCCGAGGTGGGCGCGCAGTGGGATACGCGCCTGGCACGTCTGGTGCAGCGGGCTCGCGGGTAAGCGAGGCGGCATGCCCGCCGCTCTCGTCACCGGCGCCGCCAGCGGCATCGGCAAGGCCACGGCCGAGCGCCTGCGCGCCGACGGCTTCGACGTCCTCGGGTTCGACCTCGAGGACGGCGACCTGTCCACGCGCGAGGGGAACCAGGCCGCCGTCGACGCCGCGCTGGAGCGCTTCGGCCGCCTCGACGTCGTCGTCGCCAACGCCGGCGTCCAGCACGTCTCCCCCGTGCGCGACTTCCCCGAGGACCGCTGGGACGCGATCCAGGCGATCCTGCTGACGAGCCCGTTCCTGCTCGCCAAATACGCCTGGGACGCGCTGACCGCGTCGGACGCCGGCCGCTTCATCGCGGTCGCGAGCGCCCACGCGCTGGTCGCCTCGCCCAACAAGGCCGCCTACGTCGCCGCCAAGCACGGCGTGCTCGGGCTCGTCAAGACGCTCGCGCTGGAAGGGCTCCAGGCCACCGCGGTCTGCCCGGGCTACGTCCGCACCCCGCTCGTCGAGAAGCAGATCCCCGACCAGGCACGCGCGCACGGGATGAGTGAAGATGCCGTCCTGGAGGAGGTCATCCTGCAGCCCCACGCCATCAAGCGCCTGATCGAGCCCGAGGAGGTCGCGAACGTGATCGCGTTCCTCGCCGGCCCCGGCGGCGCGGCCTTCTCCGGCGTCCCCGTGACCATGGACCTCGGCTGGAGCGCCCGATAGACCTCCCGGACCGCCTCACCGAGCTGCTCGAGCACGCCACGCGCGCCTCCGACCCGGAGGTCGCCCTGCACGCCCTGTCCGCGCTCCGCCGCGAGCTGGACACGTTCGAGCGCGTCCAGGCCTGGAAGGCCCTGGACTCCGGCTCCTCCTACGGCGCCGTCGCCCGCGCGCTGGGCATCTCGCGTCAGGCCGCCCACCGCCGCTACCGCGAGCTCGCCGCCGCGACCGAGCCGCCCGAAGGCGCCGGGGCGCCCGCCCCGAAGCTCCGCGTCTCCCCCGAAGCCCGCGCCGCCGTCCAACTCGCGGGCGAGGAGGCCAAGGAGCTGGGCGCGGTGCGCCTCGGCTCCGAGCACCTGCTCCTCGGCATCCTCCGCGGTGGCGACGGCGTGGCCGCCGCGGCCCTCCGCGCCGAGGGCGTGACCCTGGAGGCGGCACGGCTGGCGGTCGCGCCGACGCTGGTCGGCGAGGAGGCCCCACCGAACGGCGGCATCACCGCGTACGCCCGGCTCGTCTTCCACGAGGCGCTGAAGGCGGCCGCGGGTGACCCGGGCCACGTCATCGGCGTGGCCGACCTGCTCCGCGCAGCCCTGCGCGACCGGCGTGGCGGCGCGTGCCGGACGCTCGCGGCGCTCAGCGCGGACCCGGACGCGATCACCGCGCGCCTGGGCTGACGGCCGGCCGCGCGGGCCGGCCGTCCACGCGGCGTCCTAGCCCTCGACGTTGCGCGCCGTCGGCACCCGCTCGAGCACCTCGGCGTCCGTCAGCGGGAAGTGGCACGCCGCCAGGTTCCCGCCCGCCTTCGCCTCCAGCGCCGGGTCCTCGTTGCGGCAGACCTCCTGCGCCTTCCAGCAGCGGGTGTGGAAGCGGCAGCCCGGGGGCGGGTTGGTCGGCGACGGCACGTCGCCCGTCAGCACCTGGCGCTTCTTGGCGGCGGCCAGCCGCGGGTCGGCCACCGGCACCGCCGACATCAGGGCGCCCGTGTAGGGCATGCGCGGGTGCGAGTAGAGCTGGTCGGACGAGGCGAGCTCGACGATCCGGCCGAGGTACATGACGGCCACGCGGTCGCACATGTGGCGGACGACCGACAGGTCGTGCGCGATGAAGATCAGCGTCAGCCCCAGCTCCCGCTGGAGATCCCGCAGGAGGTTCAGCACCTGCGCCTGGATCGACACGTCCAAGGCCGACACCGGCTCGTCGGCGACGATGATCTTCGGCTTGAGCGCCAGCGCGCGGGCGACGCCGATGCGCTGCCGCTGGCCGCCGGAGAACTCGTGCGGGTAGCGGTTGTAGTGCTCCGGGTTGAGGCCGACGAGGTCCATCAGGTCCTGGACGGCCTTCTTGCGGCCCTTGGCGTCCTTCTCGAGGCCGTGGATCGCGAACGGGTCGCTGATGATCGAGCCCACGGTCTTGCGCGGGTTCAGGGACGAGTAGGGGTCCTGGAAGATCATCTGCATCTCGCGACGCAGCGCCTTGAGCTCGGCACCCTGGGCGTCGGCGATCTCGCGGCCCTCGAACTTGATCGAGCCCTCCGTGGGCTCCATCAGCCGGAGCAGCAGCCGCGCGGTGGTCGACTTGCCGCAGCCGGACTCGCCGACGAGGCCGAGCGTCTCGCCCCGCAGCACGTCGAACGAGATCCCGTCGACGGCCTTGACGGCCCCGACCTGGCGCCGGAAGAACCCGGAGTGGATCGGGAAGTGCTTGTAGAGGCCGTCGACCTCCATGATCTTCTCGCCGGCGACGGGGCTGTCCCCGGTCACCTCGGAAGCTGCGACGCTCATGCGGCGGTCTCCCCTTCCATGACGTCGGAGCGCGCCGCCTCCGGCTTGACGCCGGCCCGCAGCTCACCCCACAGCTTGCGGCGCACGCTCGAGTCGAGCAGGCACGCGCTCTGGTGCGACGGGTTCCCGGGCACGGGCTCCAGCTTCGGGTCGACCTTCTTGTGCGCCTCGCGCACGTACGGGCAGCGGGGGTGGAACGAGCAGCCGCCGGGCAGGGTGATCAGCGACGGCGGCCGGCCGGGGATCGGCACGAGCTCTTCGTCGCGCGGCGCGTCCAGCCTCGGGATCGACGACAGCAGGCCCCACGTGTACGGGTGCTCCGGCGCGGCGAAGATCGTGTCGGTGTCGGCCTTCTCGACGACCCGGCCGGCGTACATGACCGCGATCTCGTCGGCCATCTCGGCCACGACGCCGAGGTCGTGCGTGATGACGACGACCGCGGTGTCGAACTCGCTCTGCAGCCGTTCGATCAGCTCGAGGATCTGCGCCTGCACGGTCACGTCGAGCGCCGTCGTCGGCTCGTCCGCGATCAGCAGCTTCGGGTCGTTCGCGAGCGCCATCGCGATCATCGCGCGCTGACGCATGCCGCCCGAGAACTCGTGCGGGTAGGAGTCGGCGCGCTTGCGCGGCTCCGGGATGCCGACGAGCGAGAGCATCTCGACCGCCCGGTCCCACGCCTGCGCCTTCGAGACGTCCTTGTGCGCCCGCACGCCCTCGGCGATCTGCGTGCCCACCTTGTAGAAGGGGTGCAGCGAGGACAGCGGGTCCTGGAAGATCATCGCGATGTCGTTGCCGCGGATCTGGCGCATGTCCTCCTCGGACGCGCCGAGCAGGTCCTTGCCGTCGAAGCGCACGGTGCCGCTGATGCGGGCGTTGCGCGACCGGGTCAGGCCCATCACGGTGAGCGAGGACACGGACTTGCCGGAGCCCGACTCGCCGACGATCCCGAGCGTCTGCCCGCGGTCGACGGTGTAGGAGATCCCGTCGACGGCCTTGACCAGGCCGTCCTCGGTCTCGAAGTGCACCTGGAGGTTCTCGACCTCGAGCAGAGGCGCAGCCATCTCAGTACCTCACTCGAGGGTCGATGAACGCGTACAGGATGTCGACGATGAGCGACATCATCACGATGAAGAAGGCGCCGAAGAGCACCGTGCCCTGGATGACCGGCAGGTCCGACACGCTGATCGCGTTGTAGGCGTAGCGGCCGATGCCGGGCACGTTGAACACGGTCTCGGTCAGGATCGCGCCGCCGAGCAGGATGCCGATGTCCAGGCCGAGCAGCGTCACGATCGGCGTGATCGCGGCGCGCACGCCGTGGCGGAAGATCACCCGTCGCTCGGACAGGCCCTTGGCCCGCGCCGTGCGGATGTAGTCCTCCTGGAGCGTGTCGATCAGGTTCCCGCGCAGGAACCGCGCGTAGATCGCGGCGAAGGCGGCCGCGAGCACGCACCACGGCATGATCAGCGCCTCGGCCTTGCCGGCGAACGTCGTCGCCTCCCCGTAGGCGGAGTTGCCGGGCAGGATCGGCCACACGCCGATGTCGTCGGAGAAGAGCGTGATCGCGACGAGGCCGAGGAAGTACACCGGGGCCGAGATGAACAGCAGCGCGATGCCCATCGCCAGCCGGTCCATCCACGAGCCGGTCTTGATCGCGGACAGCACGCCGATCGGGATGCCGATCGCCAGCCACAGGAGCACGGCGCCGGTGGCGAGGAAGATCGTCACGGGCAGGCGCTCGAGGATCTCCGGCAGCACCTCGGTGTTGTTCTGGAAGCTGAAACCGAAGTTGACGCCGTTCCCGCCGACGAACGGCAGGATGTCCCCGATGTAGTTGATGAACTGCTCAGGCTTGGACTTGTCCAGGCCGAGCTGCACGCGGATGGTCTCGACGAGCTGCGGCGACGGCGACTTGCCGGCGCGCGCCACGGCGGGATCGCCGGACGGCAGCACGCTGAAGATCACGAACGTGATGCACGAGATCGTGAACAGCAGGAAGACGACCCACAGCAGCCGTCGGGCGATGTAGGCGGCCATCTACTTCTGCCTCGAGCCCTTGGGGTTGAGCGCGTCCTGCATGCCGTCGCCGACGAGGTTGAAGGCGAGCACGGTCAACAGCAGCGCCAGGCCGGGGAACAGCATCAGCCACCACGCCGACTCGAGCTGCTGCGTCGCGTCGGACAGCAGCAGGCCCCACGACGGCCGGTCCACGACGCCCACGCCGAGGAACGACAGCGACGCCTCCAGCAGGATGTTCGCCGGGATGAACAGCGACGCGTAGACGATGATCGGCGCGACGAGGTTCGGGAGGATCTCGCGGAAGATGATCCGCATGTTCCCCGCGCCGAGGGACCGTGAGGCCTCGACGAACTCCTTCTCCCGCAGCGAGAGCACCTGGCCGCGGATGATCCGCGCCACGTACGGCCAGTTCGAGAGCACGATGATGAAGATCACGATCGTCAGGCCGGGCTGCAGCGCACCGCCGAGGCAGCCTTCCTTGGTCGAGCACGCCGACGCGAGGCCGAGGCCGAGCAGCAGCACCGGGAACGCGAGCAGGATGTCGATCACGCGGGCGATCAGCGTGTCCACCCAACCGCGGAAGAAGCCGGCGATCATGCCCAGCGAGACGCCGATGATCACGGACAGGCCGGTGCCGATGAAGGCGACCGTCAGCGACGTCCGCGCGCCGTAGAGCACGCGGGAGAAGATGTCCTGCCCGATGGTGTTGACGCCGAAGAAGTGCTCGCTACTCGGTCCTTCCGGCAGACCGAAGTCGTCCAGCGCGTCCGTCGACGTCTGACCCGGCGGCGGGGCGCCGACCAGATCGCGGATGAGCGGGGCGAAGATCGCCACCAGCACCAGGCCCGCGATGAAGATGAGCGCGACGAGCGCGACTTTGTCCCTGCGGAAGCGGCGCCAGAACAGCTGCAACGGCGAGCGCGCCGCCACCGGCGCCTGCCCGGCGACGATCTGGTCGATGCCTTGGTCCTCGGCGTGCAGCAGGTCGCTGGCGCCCGTTCCAGTACTCAATTTCGATAGCCCCCTCGGGGTGGCTTGCTCCCTAGTTCCCCGAACCGACGAACACGCTACTACCTGCCCGCATCTGGGCCGCAAGTACCCTTCCGGCCCCAGGCCCTCGTAGCTCAATGGATAGAGCACGCGCCTCCTAAGCGCGGGATGCAGGTTCGATTCCTGCCGGGGGTACTCCTTTTCGGGGTTACCTACCGGTCGGGGCGCTCCGGGTAGACCTCGTCGATCGTCGCGAGCGCCTCGTAGGGCGCGTCGTCGCTCGCCAGCTTGATCTGCTCCGCCCCGCCGGCGAGACGGTCGAGCACGGTGACGACGCCCACGACGTCGTAGCCCTCGGCGCGCACGGCCTCGATCGCCTGGACGGTGGAGCCGCCGGTGGTGACGACGTCCTCGACGATCAGGCAGCGCTCGCCCGGCTCCAGCGGCGGACCCTCGACCTTGCGCTGCAGCCCGTGCGCCTTGGTCTCCTTGCGGACGAAGAAGGCCTTCACGTCCGCCCCACCGGCGAGCGCGGCGCAGGCGGGCGCGTCGGCGCCCATCGTGAGCCCGCCGACCGCCGTCGCCTCCCACTGCCGGGCGTAGTGCGCGACGAGCTCGCCCAGGGCGGCGAAGCCGGCCGGGCGCAGGATGGCGCGCTTGGCGTCGACGTAGTACTGCGCGGTGGCGCCGGAAGTGAGGGTGACCTCGCCGATGACGAGCGCGTGGCGACGTAGCTCTTCGATCAACGTCTCTTTTGCTGACATTGCCCAGGACACTATTGACCGCCGCGCCCGTAGACTGGCGGCGTGGAGCACCGCTTCGGCCACCGGCCGGGTTTCCCACTGGGCATCGAAGAGGAGCTTCTGCTCGTCGACGGTGAGACGCTGCGCCCGGCGAACGTCGCGAGCGAGCTGGTGCAGTCGCTCACCCCGCGCAGCGGGGTGATCATGAACGACCTCTACGAGGCGCTGATCGAGACCTCGACGCCCGTCGTCGACAACGCGCCGGAAGGCGTGCGGGTGCTGAGCGCCCTGCGCGACCAGCTGCGCGACGCGGGCGCGACGTTCTTCGGCGGCGGCCTGCACCCGTACGTCGCGTTCGGCGAGGTGACCCACGTCGAGTCCGAGCGCTACCAGGACATCCGCCACGAGATGCGCGGGCTGGTCAGCCGCACGCCGACCGCCGCCCTGCACGTGCACGTCGGCATGCCGGACCCGGAGACGGCCATCGTGGCCTGCAACCGGATGCGCGTGCACCTGCCGCTGCTGCAGGCGCTCGCGGCGCAGTCCCCGTTCTGGTTCGGCCACGACTCAGGCCTGGCGAGCGCGCGCTCGACGATCTTCCGCTCCTTCCCGCGCTCGATCGTCCCGCAGGCGTTCCGGGACTGGGAGCACTACCAGGACGTGATCCGCTGGTCCGTCGAGACCGCGGACATCCCCGACTACACGTACCTGTGGTGGGACATCCGCCCGAGCCCGAACCTCGGCACCGTGGAGATCCGCGCGATGGACGCGCAGAGCCGCATGGGGTCCGTCGCCGGGCTCGCGGCGCTCGTGCACGCGCTCGCCGTGGGCTGCGCGCTGGGCGAAGAGGAGGTCGCGCCGCCGACCGAGGGGATCATGGAGTCCTCGTTCCGCGCGGCGCGCGACGGGATCGAGGCGACGATCTGGTGGCGGGGCGCGCTCCGGCCGATCCGCGAGGTCGGCGCGGACGCGCTCGCGCTGGCCCGGCCGTACGCGCGCGACCTGGACGGCGAGGACGCGCTCGAGGAGGTCGAGCGCATCCTGCGCGACGGCGGCGGCGCGGACCGCATGCGCGCGGCCCACGCCACCGGCGGGATGGACGAGGTGCTCGCGCGCCTCGTCGCGGAGTCCGTCGAGCCCTACGCCTCGACCCAGACGACGTCGCCGAGCCGCAGCCAGTCGTAGATCGCCCGCGCGTTCGGCACCGGGACGCGCAGGCAGCCGTGGCTGGCGTTGTACGGCGGCACGGACGCGTAGCCGTGGATGGCGTAGCCGCGGATGAAGTACGCGGAGTCGACCATGCCCTTGGCGTTCGTGCCCGGGTCCTTGCGGTAGACGCGGAACTTGCCGCGGATCGTCGGCGTGGCCGGCGCGCCCGAGGACGTGTGGTAGATCCGCTCGACCTTGCTGCCGTTGACGAGCGCGAGGACCTGCGAGTTCAGGCGCGCCTCGACGTGGCGGCCGTCCTTCGGGTGGCGGACCTTGAACTGGCCCTTGCCGGCGAGCAGGCCGTTGAAGACCTCGGACGTCGCCGTGTAGGTGCGCGAGAGGCCGGCGACCTTGCGCCAGGCCATCACGGCGCGGGCGGTGCCGCCGTCGTAGACGCCGGTGCGCGGCACGACGTACTTCATCGCCGCGAGCTTGGACTGCAGGATGCGCACCGCCGGGCCACGCGAGCCGGTGGTCGCGAACGGCCGTACGACGGTCACCTTCGTCGTCTTCGTGCGCACCGTGCCCAGGCCGGGCGTGGCGGCGTGGGAGGCGCGGAGCGCGATCGTGCCCGCCTTCGCGGACTTGACCTTCAGCGTCGCCACGCCCGCCGTCCCGCCCGCGACGGGCTTGAACGTGAGCGTCTTGACGCGGATCTTCTTGTTGCCGCGGTAGACGCGCAGCACGGCGGTCTCGTTCGCGACGTAGGGCTTCATCACGACGCGCGCCGTGAAGGAGCGGCTCGTGAACGCGGCGCCGTCGAGCGTGTCCAGCGCGGACACGGCCATCGTCGCGGTCGCGGGAGCGGGTGCAGGCGGCGCCGGCGTGGGCGCCGGCGGCGGGGTCTGAGCGGAGGCGGTGGCGGGAAGGACGCCGAGCGCGACGAGCGTCGCGAGCCCGGTGCGCTTCATGCGGCCGCCGTTCGACGCGGAGCGGAGAAGGCCTGGAACCCGACCGCGATGACACCGACGGTGCCTATGACGACCGCCGCGCCGACCGCGGGATCGAGGTCCCTGGTCGTCACGAAGCTGATCGAGTTGTTCAGCGCATGGAGAGCCATGCACGGAACTATGGACTGTGTGCGCCAGTAGAGGAAGCACAACCCGACGCCGAACAAAGACAGCGCCAGCAGCGAGAGCGCCGGCGTGCCCCCCGCGTGCATGAGGCCGAACGTGCCGCCGACGAGCAGCGCGGCCCACACGGGCCCGAGCCGCTGCATCAGCACGGTGAACATGAACCCGCGGAAGAAGAACTCCTCCACCACCGGCGCGATCAGGCAGATCGTGACGAAGTAGGCGAGCACCGCCGCCGCGGACTCCTCGCGCTCGAGGTCGTTCGCCAGGTCCTGCTCGGGCGGCTGGCCGAACGCCTGGACGAGCAGCGCGGTCACCACGTAGAAGCCGACGAAGACCGCGACCGACCAGCCCACGGCCTGCCAGACCTTCGTCACCCTCCGCAGCCCGAACTGCTCCTTCGGCGTGCTGAGCAGCGCGAGCTTGACCGTGATCCACGCGGCGAAGACGAACAGCACCGACTGCAGCGCGGTGAGCCCGAGTTGCAGGCCGACCGGGAAGTTGTCCGAGCTGAAGTCCGGGTCGGACGCCTTGACGAGCGCGACGATCGGCAGGCTGAAGATGCTGAGGATGATCAGCGCGGAGAGCAGCGTCGCGAACGGCGCCCAGACCGGGACGACCCGCTCCGGCGGCTCGGGCGGCGTCGGCGGCGCTTCGGGAGCGGCGGTCTCGGGCGGCAGCCAGCCGCTGTACTGGGGCGGATCGGGAGAGCTCAAGGCGCGGCCAAGGGTATGAGCTCACGCAGCGTTTTGACCGTGCGCACGCCGTCGAGCGTCCCGCCGCCCCGCGCGATGTAGACGGGCTCCAGGCCCGCGGCCCGCGCGCCCTCCACGTCCGCGGCGGGCGTGTCGCCGACGTGCCACGCCTGCTCCGGCGTCGCGCCCGCCAGCCGCAGCGCGGCGGTGAAGATCGCCGGGTCGGGCTTGGCCGTGCCCACCTCGGCCGACGCCAGCGCGCCGTCGAGCAGCGGCGTCAGGCCGGTCTCGGCGAGCCGCTCGTGCAGCGAGAAGTCCCAGTTGGAGACGACCACGAGCCGGATGCCCGCCGCCCGCAGCGCGAGCAGCGTGGGGACGCTGTCCGGGTAGGCGAAGAAGCGCAGCGACGCGAGCAGCGCGTCGAGGATCACCGCACGCGGGATCCCCGGCAGCGCGGGCTCCATCGCGCCCGCGCAGCGCCCGCGCAGGTCGTCGAGGGACGCGGCGTCGCGGCCCTCGTCCAGGTGCGCCCGGTAGTAGGTGATCTCGGCGCGGATCGCCGCCTCCGCCGCCTCCGCCGTCGCCTCGTACCCGCGAACCCGCAGCTCGGCCTGCAGATGCGGCGCCGGTGGCTCGAAGCCGATCAGCGTCCCTAGGGCGTCGAGGAGAATCGCTTTAACCTGCGGCGCCATGTTCGCGGTCGATACTGCCACCTGGATCAACGCCGGCGTCTCGATCGCCGTCGCGTTCCTGATCGCGACGCTGCTCGACCGGCTGTTCCGCGGCCGGGCCGCGCGCGAGGTCGCGACCAAGGCCGGGCTCTCCCGCAGCGGCGCCACGCGCCTGCGCTTCGTGCGCCGGCTGCTGTACGCGGTGATCGTGCTGATCGGGATCGCGATCGCGCTGTCCGGGTTCGACGGCGTCTCCAACCTGGCGCGTGGCCTGCTGGCCTCCGGCGCGATCGCCGCGGCCGTGATCGGCTTCGCCGCCCGCCAGGTGCTCGCCAACTTCGTCGCGGGGATCATGCTCGCGATCACGCAGCCGATCCGCGTCGGCGACTGGGTCACGTTCGAGGGCAACTACGGCGTCGTCGAGGACGTGCACCTGAACTTCACGATCCTCAAGACCGCCAGCCAGCAGCGGATCGTGATCCCGAACGAGAAGCTCGCCGCGGGCATCCTCAAGAACGACACGCTGGTGGTCGAGGTGGTCAGCCCGGACGTGTCCGTGTGGGTCCCGCCGGAGGCCGACGTGGAGGCCGCGATCGCCGCGCTCGAGGACGAGACGCACCAGGAGGTCACGGTCGCCGAGGCCGTCCCGTGGGGCACGCGGCTGACCGTCGGCTCCGACCCCGTCCCGCCGCCGGATCGGGCGCCGCACGAGGCGCAGGTGCGCCGGCAATGTCTCGCCCGACTTCGTAAAGAAGGGTTGCTTCGGGGGCAATCGAACTAGACTCGGGGTTCGCCTGTGAGTCATTCCGCGCGTATCAGACGTCGTCGCCAGAAGGGTGGCGGAGCCGCCAAGTGGTTCCTGCTGGCGTTCCTCGTGCTGCTCCTGATCGGCGTTTCCGCCGGCCTCGCCGCAGCCGGCTGGGTGGTGCGCACGGCCAACGACGGCCCCGCCCTGTCGACCTACACGCCGCGCAACGCGGGAGCCCTGACCGAGGTGCTCGCCTCCGACGGCACGCGCCTCGGCTTCATCCAGAACGACGACCTCGTCCAGCCGATGGCGACGAGCGCCCTGCCGAAGGTCATGAAGCAGGCGACGGTCGCGATCGAGGACGAGCGCTTCTACAAGCACACGGGCGTCGACTACGAGGGCATCATCCGCGCGGCGGTCAAGAACGCCACGACGGACGGCAAGCAGGGCGGCTCGACGCTGACGATGCAGCTCGTGCGCAACCTGTACACGCAGGACGTCACGCGCTCCGGCATCGAGGGCTACAAGCGCAAGATCCGTGAGGCGCGCCTCGCCCAGCAGCTCGAGGAGGAGCACTCCAAGGAGTGGGTGCTCGGCAAGTACCTCAACACCGTGCCCTACGGCACCTACGGCGGCCAGAGCGCGATCGGCGTCGGCGCCGCCGCCCGCCTGTACTTCAACAAGTCGGCCCGGGACCTGACGCTCCGCGAGGCCGCGATGCTCGCCGGCATGCCGCAGGCGCCGTCCCAGTACTCCCCGGTGGACAACCCCGAGGGCACGAAGGCGCGCCGCAACGAGGTCCTCGGCAAGATGGCTGAGCTCGGCTACATCACGCGCGAGAAGGCGCGGGCCGAGATGAAGAAGGGCCTCGGCCTGAACATGGAGCGCTACTTCCAGCGCGCCCGCGAGCGGTACGTGCTCGACTACGTCAAGTCCGAGCTGATCAAGGAGTACGGCGCCGACGCCACCAAGCGCGGCGGCTTCCGCGTCTACACCACGATCAACCTCAAGTACCAGCAGTACGCGCGCGCCGCGATGAGCCAGCTCAACGGCGTCGGCCCGTCGTCGGCGATCGTCACGATCGACCCGAAGAACGGCGACATCGTGACCATGGCGTCAACGCAGCAGTACGGCCGCTCGAAGGGCAAGTCGACGTTCAACCTCGCCGCCCAGGGGCACCGGCAGCCGGGCTCGTCGTTCAAGACGATGGCGCTCCTGACCGCGTTCCGCGAAGGCGTGAGCCCGAGCACGACGTACACGTCGATCTCGCCGATGAAGATCGCCAAGCCGCCGTGCGGGTCCCCGACGTCCCCGTGGGAGCTCAAGACCTACGGCGGCAAGGGCGCCGGCTCGATGGACCTGCGCCGCGCGACGCTCGCGTCCGACAACTCCGTCTACGCCCAGCTCGTGTCCGACCTCGGCCCGGACAAGGTCAAGGAGACGGCGCGCATGATGGGCATCAAGTCCAAGCTGCTCGGCGTCTGCGCCGAGTCGCTCGGCGGCCTCACGGACGGCGTCTCGCCGCTCGAGATGGCCAACGCCTACGCGACGATCGTCAACGGCGGCTACCGCAACCGCCCGCGCGTGATCAAGAAGATCGAGACGCGCGAGGGCCCGGTCAAGCTGCCGGCCCGCTGGCGCGTCAAGCGCACCAAGGCCTTCTCCGACGGCGTGACCAACGAGGTCGTCAAGATCCTCGCGGCCAACGCCGCGGGCGGCACCGGCACCAAGTCGATCATCCCGGGCTGCACGGCCCAGGGCGGCAAGACCGGCACGACCGACAAGAACATCGACGCCTGGTTCGTGGGCTTCACGCCCAAGTTCGCCACCGCGGTGTGGGTCGGCTTCCCGGGCTCGGCGAAGATCTCGATGAACGGCATGTACTTCGGCTCCAACATCGACGGCGGCACCTACCCGGCCCAGATCTGGGGCGACTACATGAAGAAGGTCGTCGCCAAGGGCTGTGGCAAGTGGAAGGAGCCCACCGAGCCGTTCAACAGCCAGCCGTTCCAGGGCAAGTTCGCGCGTGAGGGCGCCAAGGACGAGGACTCCGGTGAGGGCGACCAGCAGCAGGGCACGCAGCCCGGCCCCGGGACGACCACGCCGCCCAGCAACGACACGTCGCCCGACAACGGCGGCGGCAACGACAACGGGGGCAACGGGAACGACGACACCGGGTTCGACCCCGGCGCGTACGAGACCCAGCCACAGGGTCCGCCCGGCAACGGCGGGACCCAAGCGCCCGGCGACGGCTGACAGCCGCTTCCCTGACTGGTACAACTTGCGCCGTCAGGGCTGGATCTAACAGGAGTGCTGTCAGATGGCGACGGGTGTCGTGAAGTGGTTCAGCGACGAGAAGGGCTTCGGCTTCATCACCCCGGATGACGGAGGGAAGGACGCATTCGTCCATTTCTCGGCCATCTCGGGTGACGGGTTCCGGACCCTTGCGGAAGGCGCCAAGGTCGAGTACGAGCTCGGCGAAGGCGCGAAGGGCCCACAGGCGACGAACGTCAGGGTCATATAGCTCTTGTCGAAAGAGGAGAAGGTCGAGTTCGAAGGCGAGGTCGTCGAGGCGCTCCCGAACGCGATGTTCCGGGTGCAACTCGACAACGGCCACGAAGTCCTGGGCCACGTGGCAGGGAAGATGCGACGGTTCCGCATCCGCATCCTGCCCGGGGACCGGGTGCGGGTCGAAGTCTCGCCTTATGACCTTCACCGGGCTCGGATCGTCTACCGGCATCGGTGAGCTCGAGCTCATAGCCGCCATCCGCAGCGCGCTCACGGTGCGCTCGGAGCGCGTCGTCCGCTGGATCGGCGACGACTGCGCGATCGTCCGCGCGGGGGGCGCATGCGCGGTGTCGACCGACGTGATGGTCGACGGGACGCACTTCCGGCTCGGCCAGGCGAGCCCGGAGGACGTCGGCTGGCGCGCGCTCGCGGGCGCGCTGTCGGACATCGCCGCGATGGGCGGGGACGCGGGAGAGGCGTACCTGTCGCTCGTGCTGCCGCGGGACATGGGCGACGACGACGTGCTCGCGCTGCACCGCGGCGCCGAGGCGCTCGCGGCCGAGTGCGGCGTGACGATCGCCGGCGGTGACCTCACGCGCGGGCCCGCGTTGACGGTCGCCGTGACCGTCATGGGCTGGGCGGACGCGCCCGAGGCCTTCGTCCGCCGCGACACGGCACGCCCCGGCGACCGCGTGGGCGTGACCGGGACGCTCGGCGCGTCGGCGGCCGGCCTGGCGATCCTCGACGGCGTCGCCCAAGGCCCGCCCGCGCTCGTGGAGCGCTACCTGCGGCCACGGCCGCGCCTGGCCGAGGGCCGCGTGCTCGCCGCGGGGGCCAGCGCGATGATGGACCTGTCCGACGGCCTGGCCTCGGACGCGCGCCGCATCGCCGAGGCGAGCGGCGTGAAGATCATCCTCGACGCGGGCGCCCTCCCGCTGGCGCCCGGCGTCGACTCCGTCGCACTCGCCGCCACCGGTGGCGAGGACTATGAGCTACTCGTGTGCGGACCCGATTCGCTGCCGCTGCTCACCTGGATCGGAGAAGTCGTCGAAGGTGAGGGCGTGGAGTGGATCGGAGCCCCGCCAGACGCTGACGCCTGGCGGGGCTTCGAGCACTAGCTTGGCCTTCAGTTACGCCAGCCTTGCATCGGCAGTGCCCTCCTCCTCGTTTCCGAGGAGGCGCTTGAGGATCGCGGCGGCGACAGCATCGCTGTCGACCGCGTACGTCCCGCACTGGATGCGCTCTCGTAGTTGCTGCACTTTGTTCACCGCACCGTCCTTGGAGGGAGCGATGGGGGCCGATCGGTTGAAGCGGCGGCCACCATCACGAGCCGGACCCGTCATCCGGGCTCGTGACACATATCGGGTATCCAGCACCGTCATATGAGCCTCATCGTCCTCGCCCGGACAATGGTCCATCAGGTGCTCACCCCAAGGCTCAACGTGCCGATCCACGTGGGTCGGACTTCACCAGCCGCGCGAACACGACGATCCGCTGGGCGGCCGAGTACAACGGATGACACGCCGTCAACACCAGTCGATCGAACGAGCGGTTGTCCACCACCCACACGTCCGTCGGCTGGACGATCCGGGTCCGCTCGACCCGGTAGGTGAACCGCCCGTAGGGCATGGTCACGACGATGTCGTCGCCGCTGCGGACCTTGTCGACCTTGCGGAACGGGGCGCCGTAGGTGGTCCGGTGGCCCGCGATCGCGACCGTGCCGCGCTGGCCGGGCAGGACCGTCGACGGGTAGTGCCCGGGGCCGCGCCGCAGGTCGTTCGCATCGGTGCCTTCCAGGAACACGGTGTTGAGCCCGATCCGGTCGATGCGCAGGCGCCCGACGGCGTCTCCGTCGTCCGTGTGCCGGCTCAGCGACCGCGCCGCGAACGCGAGCTTCTTCTTCGGGTCGGGCAGCTTCACGATCGCCTTGCGCTCGACGGGTGTGAGCGGGATCTTCTCGAGCCGGTCCAGCTCGCCGGACAGCTCGTTCTGCTGGAAGTGGGCGTAGGTCGAGGACACGGGCTCCTCCCACACGAGCGTGAGGAAGGCGTCCAGGAGCAGCAGCGCGCCGGCGATGATCAGCGCGTTCGCGAACCCGCGCAGGACCTTGCGCGCACGGCGCGGCTTGGGCGAGGAGGTGGTCATCGGCGCAGCGCCGACTCCGTGCCGCCGAGCGAGCCCGGGCCGGCGTAGCTGAGCGGGCCGCGCGTCGCGAACTGGGGACCGGACTTGCCGCGGTCACCCATCCGGCGGCGCGCGATCAGCACGCGGAACACACCGGCGAACGCGGCCAGCAGGGCGGCGAACAGCAGCGTGGAGCCGAACGCGGAGCCCGTCAACGCCGCGATCGCCATGCCCCAGCCGAGCTCGTGCGGGCCGAGGTCCAGCGCGCCCGCGAGGTGCACGACCGCGAGCACGGGCACCACGAGGCCGGCGATCAGCGCGACCACGGCCACGCGCCCTCGCCAGCCGGCGGCCGCGAACAGCCACAGGTGCGCCGCGGGGATCAGCAGGCCCGCAGCGTACGGGTTGCGCAGCCACGCCAGCCCCACCAGCACGCTCAGCCAGAGCGCCGTCGCCACCGCGAGGCCCTCGACGCCGGGCGCTCCGGGCCCGCGGCGGCCGTTGACGGGCTGCTCCGCCGAAGGCGCGCGGGCGAACGCGCGCGCGACCAGGCGGGCGCCGAACCACGCCAGGCCGGCGACGATCGCGGCGCTGACGAGGGCGATGATCCCACTCGAGCCGACCGGCCAGCGCGCTGGGTTCACGACCCCCGCGGGCGCGTCGACGAGCCCGGTCGCGCCGAGCATCCGCAGCCACAGCCAGGCGGCGGGCAGCGGCACGGCGGCGACGGCCAACCACGCCACCCACGGCCCGATCGGCACGTGGCGACGGCGCGCGCGGAAGAACGCGTCGAGCGCCGCCAGCAGGGCGGGCAGCAGCAGCGTGCCCACCACGAGCCGCACGCTCCAGTCGGAGGCGACGTTGCGCAGCGTCGAGATGCCGGACGGCGCGTCCGCGAAGGCGGGCTGGTCCCGGCGCCCGGCCTCGTCCAGCGCCCCGACGGCGCGCACGGCCGAGCGACCGAAGACGCGCAGCCGCTTGCGATACACGGTCGCGCCCTCCTTCGGCCCGAGCTCGCCGGACGCCGACAGCAGCACCGCGGGCAGGCCCTCGGCGGCGATCGCGCCCTGCTCGGAGAGCGTCACGGGCAGCGCGCGGCGGACCCACTGGCCGAGGGCGTGCGGCCCACCGGGGTCCGCGCGCGTCTCGCGGCGGACGGCGGCCTGCACGGTGCGCTCGAGGCCGAGCGGGACGGCGCGGGGCGTCCCCGTCCAGGACACCACCCACGGCTTGCGGAGGTCGTTCGACGCCAGGTCGCCGAGGACGAGCACGCCGTCGACCGGTGCGCCCGCCTCCGTGCGTGCCCACTCGCGTGCGCCCTGGAAGCCCTTGCTCGCCCCCGTGGTGGAGACGATCACGAGGGTCTTGTTCACGTCACGCGACTTGTAGACGCGCGCCAGCTCGAGCAGGACCGCCGTGGCGGACAGCTCCGCGCGCCCGCGCGAGTCGCGGTCCGCGAGCACGACGATCCGACGCGCCGACTTGCCCGGCCGTGTCGCGACCACGGTCGTGTAGCCGTCGTCGTCGGTGGTCTTGCGCACCGTGAAGGTGGGCCGCTCGCCCTCCGCCCACGGCGCCGCGAGGTCCTCGGCCACGTAGTCGGCGAGCGCCTGGTCGCCGGGCGAGCCGGGCGACCGGTCCGGGAAGTCGGCGTAAAGCCCCTGCAAAGAGCCGGGATCCTTGTCCCGCACGGTGCCGAACGCGCGGTCTTGGCTGAACGCGTCGGGCGGCAGCTCGGCACGCCCGGGCGTCGGCCGGTCCTGCAGCGCGAAGGCAGCGAGGAACAGCGCGAGCAGCGCGGGAAGGAAGGCGGTCCGGTAGACGCGGCCGTCGAGCACGCGATCCACGTTAATGCCTCGTGTAGCAACCGAACTATCCTTGCGTTGCTCCGGCATGGCCGATCGCGCCCCCAGAATCTTGCTCGTGGACGACGAGCAGCCCATTCAGACGCTGCTCTCCTTCCCGCTGCAGCGGGACGGCTACGAGGTCGTCCAGGCCGCCGACGGCCCGGAAGCGCTCGAGCGGTTCGACGAGCAGGTGTTCGACCTCGTCGTGCTGGACGTGATGCTGCCGCGGATGGACGGCCTCGAGGTCTGCCGGCGCCTGCGCGCCAAGGGCGAGACCGTGCCGATCATCATGCTCACGGCCAAGTCGGAGGAGATCGACAAGGTCCTCGGGCTCGAGCTGGGCGCGGACGACTACATCACCAAGCCGTTCTCGATGCGCGAGTTCCGCTCGCGCGTGAAGGCCGCGCTGCGCCGCTCGGGCATGGCGCGCCCGGACACCGACGACGAGCGGCCGATCGAGGTGCGGGGCCTCAAGATCGACCCGGGCAAGCGCACGGTGTCGCGCAACGGCGACAGCGTCTCGACGACCTACGTCGAGTTCGAGATCCTGGCCGCGCTCGCGCGGTCGCCCGGCCGCGTGTTCACCCGGGACATGCTGCTGGCGCGGGTGTGGGGCGACTCCGCCTACCGCGACCCGCGCACCATCGACGTGCACATCCGCCATCTGCGGGAGAAGATCGAGGCGGATCCGAAGGAGCCGGAGTACCTGTTCACGGTACGCGGCGTCGGATACCGCTTCCGCGACGAAGACGCGTAGCCCGTGCCGGGTCTGCGCTCGCTGCGGAACCGGTTGGCGCTGATCTTCGCGCTGATCATCGTCGGTGCGATCGGCACGATCTACCTGTCGGTGACGCCACGCCTGGAGGCGTCGCTCACGTCGCAGCGGCTCAAGGAGGTCGAGCAGGCGGCGCGTCAGTACACGAACGACGTCGGTCTGTCGATGGTCCCGCCGAAGCCGCTGCCGAGGCTCGAGGACAAGAGCCCCGACGAGGGCAAGATCAAGTCCAACCGCTCCGGCAAGGTGCGCGACCTCGCCGGCAAGATCGGCACCGAGATCATCGTCATGGGCGTCGGCGACGACGGGCCGTTCGCGTTCACCGACACGACGCCGGACGGCGGTGCCAGCGCGGCCGACGTCGAGACGCTCGCGAACCAGGCGCGTCGCACCGACCGGCTCGTGAGCGGGATCGTCACCACGCCCAACGGCCGTGAAGCGATCGCCGCACGGCTCATCCATGACGAGAACTCGACGCGACGCAACGAGCAGCCGTTCGTCGCCGTCTTCGCCGCCTCGCTGTCGGACGTCGCCGCCAACGTCTCGCTGATCCGCCGCCAGATCCTGCTCGCGGGCGGCATCGCGCTGGTGATCGCGATCCTGGCCGGCTACCTGGTCGCGCGAGCGCTCGCGGCGCGCGTGAAGCGACTTGAACGCGCCGCCCGCAAGGTCGCCGCCGGCGACTTCTCGCAGCCGATCCGCGCGGACTCCGACGACGAGCTCGGCGAGCTCGCGCGGACGTTCAACGACATGCAGGACCAGCTCGCCCGGCTCGACCGCGCGCGCAAGCAGTTCATCGCCTCGGCCTCGCACGAGCTGCGCACGCCGATCTTCTCGCTCGGCGGCTTCCTCGAGCTGCTGGCCGACGAGGACCTCGACGAGGAGACGCGGCGCGCGTTCCTGGAGCAGATCCGCGGCCAGGTCGACCGGATGCGCAACCTGGCGGTCGAGCTGCTGGACCTCTCGCGCCTGGAGGCGGGCGCGCTGGAGCTGCGGCCGGAGCCGACGGACGTGGGCCAGCTCGCGCGCGAGGTGGCGTCGGAGTTCACGCCGCTCGCCTCCCAGCACGCGTCCGACGTGGAGCTGGACCTGCGGCCGGAGCCGATCGAGCTCGACTGCGACCCCGAGCGCGTGGCCCAGGTGCTGCGGATCCTGCTCGACAACGCGCTGCGCCACACGCCGCCCGGCACGGGGGTTCGCGTTTCAGCGGCCCGGGCGAACGGGCACGTTCGGCTCGAGGTCGCGGACCGCGGCCCGGGGATCACCGATCAGAACATGCCGCACATCTTCGAGCCGTTCTTCACTTCCGCCGAGCAGGCCCAAGGCGCGGGCCTCGGGCTCGCGATCGCCCGCGAGCTCGCGGAGCGCATGCAGGGCCGCCTGACCGTCCGCTCGAGCCCGGGCAAGACGACGTTCTCCCTGGTGCTGCCGGCATGAGGCGCCTGCTCGCCGCCGCCGCCGTGGCGCTCGCGCTCGGCGCGTGCGGGGGCGACGACGGAGGCGACGATCCGGCTGCCCGCACCACCGCCACGCCCCCCGCGACCACGCGCGACGAGGTCGTCGCCAACCAGGCCGAGGGCGGCTTCGACGCGCGCAAGATCTACGACGAGGAGGCGCCGGGCGTCGTCACGATCGTGTCCCGCTTCGGGTCGGAGGCGGGCGAGGGCTCGGGCTTCGTCCTCAACGAGGAAGGCGAGATCGTCACCAACGCGCACGTGGTCGCCACGGGCGAGGACGGCGAGCCGCTGCGGCGGGCCGACGAGGTCTACGTGGAGTTCGCGGACGGCAACCGGGTCGAGGCCAAGGTGCTCGGGCAGGACCCGAACGCGGACGTCGCGCTGCTGCGCGTGGACCCGGACGGCCTGAAGCTCAACCCGCTCCCGCTGGGCTCGAGCGAGGACGTGCAGGTCGGCGAGCCGGTCGCGGCGATCGGGTCGCCGTTCGGGCAGGCGCAGTCGCTGTCCGTCGGGATCGTCTCGGCGAAGGACCGCGCGGTCGCCTCGCTCACCGAGTTCGCGATCGCGGGCGCGATCCAGACGGACGCCGCGATCAACCCGGGCAACTCGGGCGGGCCGCTCGTGAACGCCGCGGGCGAGGTGATCGGCATCAACCAGCAGATCCAGTCGCGCTCCGGTGGCGGCGAGGGCGTCGGCTTCGCGGTGCCGATCGACACCGTCAAGCGGTCCACGGACCAGCTGCGCGAGTCCGGCACCGCCAAGTACGCGTACCTGGGCGTAAGCTCCGTGCCGCTCTACCCGCAGCTCGTCGAGCACTTCCGGCTGGACGTCGACAAGGGCGCGTGGGTGCAGCTGCTCAACCCCGGCTCGCCGGCGGCGGAGGCGGGCGTGAAGGCCGGCGGCGGCCGCGAGCTGTTCCAGGGCACGCCGTACGCGCGCGGCGGCGACGTGATCACGAAGCTCGCGGACCAGCCGATCGAGACCTCGGACGACCTCTCGAACGCGCTCGCCCGGTACAAGCCGGGCGAGACGGTCAAGCTCGAGATCCACCGCGGCGGGCAGACGCAGACGCTGGACGTCAAGCTCGGCGAGCGCCCCGCCGGGACCTCCACCGGCGGTTGACGGACCCCGCATGGTTCATTGACGCGACAGCTGGATATCGTCACGCACAGATGAGCGAGCAGCCGCCACTCGTACTGGTCTCCAACCGCGGGCCGGTCACCTACCAGGAGGACGGCTCGGTCAAGCGCGGCACGGGTGGCCTCGTGACCGCTCTGACGGGCCTCGCCTCCCACCGCGACGCGATCTGGATCGCCTCGGCGATGACCGATCAGGACGTCGAAGTCGCGCGCGAGCACGACGGCAAGCCGTTCGAGGTCGAGGCGCCCGAGGGCGGGTCGTTCCGGATCCGCTTCGTCGAGAGCGACGCCGAGGCCTACGACCGCTTCTACAACATCATCGCCAACCCGATGCTCTGGTTCATCCAGCACTACCTCTGGGACCTGAGCAACGCGCCGGACATCCGCCGGCACGAGGTGGAGGCCTTCGAGCAGGGCTACCAGGCGGTCAACCACGACCTCGCGCAGGCCGTGATCGACGAGATCGACGGGCAGGAAGAGCCCGTCGTGATGGTCCACGACTACCACTTCTACACGCTGCCCGGGATGATCCGCGAGGCGCGGCCGGACGTCTTCCTGCACCACTTCGTCCACATCCCGTGGACCCAGCCGGACGCGTGGCGCGTGCTGCCCAACGGCATCCGCGAGCAGATCTACAACGGCCTGCTCGCCAACGACATCATCGGCTTCCACACCAAGTCCTACCAGCGCAACTTCCTCCAGTGCTGCCGGGACCTGATGGACCTCGACGTGTCCTTCGACGAGGGCATCGTCCACTGCGGCGACCGCGAGGTGTGGGTCCGCCACTACCCGCTCCCGATCGACTACGAGTCGACCCGCCGGATCTCCCGCCGCCCGCGCGTGCGCGAGTTCGAGGAGCGCGTCCTGGCCCGGCGCCGCGAGTTCGCGATCCTGCGCGTGGACCGGGCGGACCTGAGCAAGAACGTCCTGCGCGGCTTCACCGCCTTCGACATCTTCCTTGAGCAGCACCCGGAGTTCGCCGAGCGCATCACCTTCACGGCGCAGCTGATGCCGTCCCGGACCGACGTCCCCGAGTACGCCGAGTACCTGGAGAAGATCGAGGCGCTGGTGGCCGTGGTCAACCACCGTCACGGCACCCCCGACTGGATGCCGATCGACCTCAAGCTCCGCGACGACCTCGACGAGGCCGTCGCCAGCTACAAGCACTACGACGTGATGATGGTCAACGCGATGTTCGACGGCATGAACCTCGTGGCCAAGGAAGGTCCCCTGGTCAACGAGCGCCACGGCGTCTCGATCCTGTCCGAGAACACCGGCGCCCACGAGGAGCTCGGCGAGTTCGCGATCTCCGTGAACCCGTTCGACGTCCAAGAGCTCGCCGACGCCATCTACTCCGCGCTCGTCATGTCCCCCGAGGCCCGCGAGCGCCGCGCCCGCGGCCTCAAGGAGATCGTCACCTCGCGCGACCCGGGCGACTGGATCGACGAGCAGATCGCGGACATCCGCGCCAAGCACGCCGGCTCCCGCGCCACGGGCTAGCCGCCCTCGAAGCCGAACTCGTGGCCGCCCGCTCGGGGCGGCGAAGCGGGCCGCCGTGCGGGCACGACCGCGCGCGGAGCGGCCGCGGCCGGCATGGGCCGGGCGGGCGTCGACGCAACCGGCGTCGTGGCGGCCGCGCCGGGGCGCTCCCGCCGGCGTGGCGCTCGCGAAACGGCCGGGGGCCGTGTGCGCGTCCGGACGGGGGCGCTCGGCGGCCTGCGCGCCCGATCCCTCGGTCGCGCCTCCGCGTCCTGATCCTGCCGAGCGAGCGGCGCAACGAGACCTGCCTCCTCGGCATCCGCCGTAGGCGCTTCACGGACGAGCGGCCGCGCGTCGTCGGCCGGCAACGTCGCGCCCGTCGTCGCCGAGAACGCCCATGCGGAGCCGAATGCGAGCACCGCGCAGGCCGTCGCGACCAGCGCGACGTTGCCCCAGCGCACACGCCGCATCAGGTTCCGTCCCATACCTCCCTTAGGGTTTGGGTCGGGAGCGTTCGCCCCACATTGCTACCCTCTGCCACCGCAATGGCGAGTGGAACGCACATCTACGACCTCACGCTCCTGCTCGACCCGGCCGTCGAGGCCGAGCGTCGTGAGCAGATCGTGGCGGACGTCGCAGACCTCATCGACCGCACCGGCGAGTTCATCGGACGGCATGACTGGGGTACTCGCCAGGCTGCCTACGAGGTGCGGAAGAAGGCTGAGGCCGACTACCACCTGATTCAGTTCAGGGGCGGGAACGAGCTGCTCGAGCAGCTCGACCACAACCTCAAGATCACGGACGGCGTCCTGCGCCACCGGATCATCAAGCTGCGGCCGGGCACGCCCGACCCGCCGGACCTTCGCCCGTCGGCCCAGCCGGCGCCGGAGGCCGCGGAAGCCCAGCCCCAAGAGGCTTAGAGCACACCTTGCAGGGCCGCCATCTGGCGGCCCTTCTTGTTTAAGCGGCGCGGTCGTGAACGGCAACGGCAACGGCTGAGCACACCCGCTGTTCCCCGGACTGTGGAACGCGTGCGCGTTCCCCGTTCGCATGGCGAGGGCCGATTTCGCGGGGGGTGTGCCTGGAAACCGTCCTGTGGAGACGGTTGGCGGTCATACCCCGCCTCACGCGCCCACGTCACGCCGGCGCGCGGCGGGTCAAGCGGCTCGCCCGCGCAGCGTCCGAGGTGCTTGACGCGACGCCGACGGTGTGATCCGCCGTTGCGCTTAAACGGAGCGGGCCGCCCCAAAGGACGGCCCGAGCTGCTTCGCGAAGGCGCGGTGGACGCCTAGAACGGGATGTCGTCGTCCGCCGGGGCCGAGTTCCGGCCGCCCACGGGCGCGGGCGAGAAGTCCGACGTGTCCGCCGGGACGTCCGAGTGAGGCGTGAAGCCGTTGCCGGCGCCCGCGCCGGCGCTGTAGCCGCCACCGCCGCCGCCCTGGCCGTCTTCACGGCCGCCGAGGAACTGGACGCTGTCGGCGACGATCTCGATCGCCTCGCGCTTGTTGCCGTTCTGGTCCTGCCACTCACGCCACTCGAGGCGGCCGTCGAGCGCCACGGGACGACCCTTGGCGAGGAAGCGCGCCGCGTTCTCGCCCTGGGCGCCCCAGACCGTCACGCTGAAGTAGTTCGGCTTGTCGACCCACTCGCCGTTCTCCTTGCGGCGCGAGTTGGACGCGATGCGCAGGCTGCACACCGACATGCCCGACGGCAGCGACCGAAGCTCCGGATCGCGCGTCAGGTTCCCCGTGAGGACGACGCGATTGATGTTGCTTGCCGCCATGGTGGTCGGCTCTCCTTTCAGACTTTCGTAGTCTCTGAAGGCGAGTCTACGGCCGTGTTCGGAGGGACCGGCGGTCTACGCCGCTTTCTCCGCACAATTGATGCAGAGTCGTTACACGGCGTGGCGGACGGAACGCAGGTCGGCCACTTCGCTACTCTGTTCCGTCGGCGCCCGCACGGCGTCTGGCCTCGTGCGCGCGAGGCGCGCATTCGAAGCGAGACAGCAGCTAGAGAGGTTTCAACCAGTGGCGAAGCAGCGCAGCCGGCCGACGCGCCGGAGGGATCGTAAGACCGGCGGGGGTGGCGGACGCCGCAAGTCCTGCCAGTACTGCCGTGACAAGGTCGAGTTCGTCGACTACAAGGACATCAACGCGCTCAAGAAGTTCGTGAGCGACCGCGGCAAGATCCGTTCGCGTCGCATCACCGGGGCGTGCCGTCGCCACCAGAACCAGATCGCGACCGCGGTCAAGCGCGCCCGTGAGCTGGCGCTGCTGCCGTACGTCGGCGAGGGCTCTGACAAGGACGAAGAGCGCGGCGGCCGTGGTGGCCGCGGCGGGCGCGACCGGTAGGTAGCGACTGATGCCCCAGGCCATCCTCCTGCAGGACCACGAGACCCTCGGCGAGCGCGGCAGCGTCGTCGACGTCTCCAAGGGCTACCTGCGCAACTACCTGATTCCGCGCAAGCTGGCCCAGCCGGCCACGAAGGGCGCGATCGTCGCCGCCGAGAAGCGCCGCGAGACGGCCGAGAAGGCCGCCGCGACCGCTCTGGCCTCCGCTCAGGAGA
The DNA here is from genome assembly GCF_003633755.1 of Solirubrobacter pauli. GTDB lineage: Bacteria > Actinomycetota > Thermoleophilia > Solirubrobacterales > Solirubrobacteraceae > Solirubrobacter > Solirubrobacter pauli. The sequence continues at coordinate 2,443,898 of NZ_RBIL01000001.1, read as the reverse complement.
CCGCGGCCCTGCTGTCCAAGACGGTCCTCACGATCCCGCACCAGGCGGGCGACGACGGGCGCCTCTTCGGCTCCGTCACGACGCAGGACATCGTCGACGCGATCCAGGAGGCCCGCGGCATCGCCATCGACCGCCGCAACGTCTCCCTCGAGGAGCCGATCCGCACCGTCGGAACGCGCATGATCGAGGTCGAGGTCGAGGACGGCGTCGTCGCGACCATCAAGACCATGGTGGTCGAGCAGAAGTAGCTCGGACTCACCTCCGGGAAGTTTGATGAAGCCGCCGGCCGCAAGCCGGCGGCTTCGTCGTTCCTAGGCCTTCGTCTGCGTGTAGCCGCCGATCGGCAGCACGTGCAGGTTCACGTTGCGCAGGAGCACGTACTTGCCCTGCGGGCCGCCGTCGTCCTTGCAGTCCAGCCGCACGCTCTCCGTGTCGGCCGTGTCGACCCGCGTCAGGCCCTGCAGCGAGAACGTCCCGTACTCCGGCCCTTCGTCGCTGACCTCGACCGTCGTCGCGTCCAGCGAGTCCCAGACGCCGTTGTAGTGGCGGATGCGCAGCTCGCACGTGACCGCCGCCCACGCGCGGCCGTACGGCTGCTCGGTGAGCCACGCGGTGCCCTTGGCGGTCACGTGGTAGGCGCCCTGCGCGAGCTCGATCTTCGACAGCGTGCTGAAGCTCGTGCCCACGTTCCAGTTCTTGGAGTTCCACTTGGCGAGCATGTGCGGCTTCGACGCGGGTCCCGCCGGCCCGGCGGGACCCTGCGGCCCGACCTCGCCCTGGGGCCCGACGGGACCCTGCTGGTTGATGGGCACCACCGTCTCGGTGTTCCCGCACGGCCGGGCCGGGCCGGTCGGGTCGACCACACGCACGGCACCGGTGGTCGACACGCACATCGTCACGACGCCGTCGTTGGAGATCGCCGCCTGGCCGACGCCCGCGGCCACGCCGGCGATGGCCACCGTCGCCGCGGCGACCTTGAGGGAGAAACGCATCTGGGGAGGGTCCTTTCGACTTGGGGAGGTCACCGGGAAAAGGCCCCGGCGCCGCGCCGCGTTACCCCTGGAGTGACCCTGCCCGGGAAGGCAGGGAAAAGAGTGGGGTAGGACCCCCGTGGTCATGGAGGGCGGGCCGACGGATCATGCGGCCATGGGATTTCTCAAGGACATGCGCGCCTTCAAGGAGCTCGCCGACGCCGCCCCCCGCCCTGGCCTGCGCGCCACCCTGCGTGACGGCCTCGCCACCGCCGGCCAGGTGACCGCCGACGCCCACCGCGCCCAGCACCTCGTGCACAACGGCCTCGTCGGCAGCGCCACGATCACGAGCATCCGCGACACCGGCACGACGATCAACGAGCACCCGCTCGTGGAGCTCGGCCTCCAGATCTCCCTCGACGGCCGCGCGCCCTACGCCGTCAGCCACACCCAGCTGATCAACCGCCTGGCCGTCGGCGGCTTCACGCCCGGCGCGACCGTGCCCGTCCGCGTCGACCCGGCCGACCCGACCTCGGTGCTGGTGGCCTGAGATGCAGGACCAGGACCTCGTCACCGCGCTCTACCGCGAGCACTTCGACCCGATCCGCCGGCGGGCCCAGGCGATCACGCGCTGCCCGCACACGGCGCAGGACGTGGCGCAGGACGCCCTGCTGGCGACCTTCGCGCACCTGGACCGGCTCGACCGCGACGACGTCGAGGCCTACGCCACCACGGTCGCGCGCCGCACGGCGCTGCGTCGGCGCAGCGTCCTCGCCGACCCGATCGACCGCACGCAGGAGGACCACGCGAGCGCCGTGGTCCTGCGCGACCACGTCCGCGGCGCGCTCAGCGCGCTGCCGGAGCGCCAGCGCCAGGCGATGTTCCTGCAGGTCTACGCCGACCGCCCCAACGACGAGATCGGCGCCGCGCTGGGCCTCACCGCCAACGCCGCGGGCCAGCTGCTGCACCGCGCGCGCCGCTCGCTTCAGTCCAGCCTCGACGCGAGCTGAGCCCGGCTCGAGATGTCCAGCTTGCGGTAGGCGGAGCTCAAGTGCATCTCCACCGTCTTGAGCGTCACGAACAGCTCCTGCGCGATCTCGCGGTTGCTCGCGCCGTCGGCCGCCAGCCGCGCGACGCGCGCCTCCGCCGCCGTCAGGCCGAGCGCCCCGTGCCCACCGCGACGGCGCGGCTTCGCGCCCGCGGCGGCGAGCTCGTCGAGCGCCTCGTCGACCAGCCCCTTGGCCGCGCACGCCGACGCGAGCTCCATCGCCTCCCGCAACGGCTCCCGCGCCGCGGCGGGGCCGCCGGCGACGCGCCGGGCGCGCCCGAGCGCGAGCAGCGCACGGGCCCGCACGAGCGGCGCCCCGGCGGCCGCCACCACTTCGAGCGCATCGATGTCCCGCGTCACCAGCGCGTGCGTGAGCAGCGCCTCGGAGTCGATCCCGTAGGCGCGGGCGAGCGCCAGGTGCTCGGCCGCCAGCGCCGCGGCCCGCTCCGGCTGCCCCGCCGCCGCGGCGCTGAGCGCGGCGGTCCGCCGCCAGGGCAAGAACACCGGGTTGTCGCACAGCGCGGCCTGCGCGCGACGGCCGAGCGCCTCGGCGGCCGCCAGAGCCGCGTCCGGGCGCCGCTGGGCGAGCAGCACCCGCCCGCGCGCCTGCTCGGCGAGCAGCACGACCGGTAGCGGCTGGACCGTCTGGGTGTCGATCGCCGCGACCGCCGCCGCGGCCTCCTCCACCCGCCCCTGCTCGAGCAGGATCTCGGCCAGGAACTGCATCGCGCCCGCGTTCCCGAACCGCCACGACGGGTGCTCGGACAGCTCGAGCGACTGCTGCGCGTCCGCCTCGGCGGCCTGCAGCGCCCCCAGCCGCAGGTGCGTGCCCGCGCGCAGCACCAGCGCCAGCGCGTGGATGACGAGCGCGCCGGTACGCCGGCCGACCTCCACGGCACGGTCGAGCTCCGTGCGTGCGAGCTCGAGCTGGTCGCTCAGCATCAGCGCCCAGATGCCGTAGCCGTAGGCCATCGTCGTCGAGAGGTCGAGCGGCGGGGTCCCGTGCGTGAAGACGGGCACGGCGAGCGCCGCCACCTGCGCGGCCGGGACGTTGCGCATCGACAGCTCGTAGGCCGTCGTGGCGGCGAGCAGACCGCCGTCCGGCGTGCCGGCGGCCACGACGTCGCGGTGCGCGAGCGCCGGGGCGGACTCCGTGAACAGCGCCGCCGCGTGCAACGCCGCGCGGATCGTCGGCTCCTCCGGGAGCGTCGCCTGGTCGAGCACCGCGAAGGCGTCCGCGGTCCGGCCGGACATCGCGAGCGCGCCGGAGTACTGGAGCGTGATCCTCGCGTCCCCCGGCGCCAGGGTCAGCGCGCGCTCGTAGTTGGCGATCGCGTCGGGCAGGCCGGCGGACGACTGCGCGTCGGCCAGGCGGGCGAGCGTACGTGCGCGACGCTCGCCGGTCGCGCCCGGCTCCTCCAGCGCGCGCCCCAGGAGCGCGGCCGCCGTGTCGGGCGCGCCCGCCGACAGCGCGCGCTCGGCCGCCGCCTCGAGCTCCTCCGCCGCCCACGGCTCCCCGACCGGACCCGTGTGCAGCAGGTGCGCCGCGACCTGCTCGCCCGCCACGCCGCGGGCGTGCAACGCGGCCGCCGCCCGCGCGTGCTGAGCGGTGCGCTCGACCGGCGACAGCAGCCGGTAGACCGACGTGCGCACGAGCGGGTGGACGAACCGCAGCCCGTTCGTGCCCTCCTCGAGGATGTTCGCGCGCAGCAGCGCCTCGACCGCCTCCGGCTCCACGGCCGCGAAGGCGAGCGCCTCCGCCGCCGGCGTGTCGTCGCCGAGGACGGCGATCGCCTGCGCGAGCGCCAGCGCCGCCGGTGAGCCGCTCAGCGACCGGCGCACGCGCTGGCCGATCGGCCGCACGCCCAGCGCCCGCAGGGCCTCGGCGCTGTCCACGGTCCCGCGCGCCTCGGCCACGAGCGCGCGGAGCATCAGCGGGTTGCCGGCCGTCAGCTCGTGACAGACGCCGGCGAGATGCGTGCCCTCGGGCCAGGCCTGCTCGAGGTAGCGGCCGGTCGCCTCGGCCGAGAGCCGGTCGACCGCGAGCGTGTGCACGAGCGGGTCGTCGAGCATGTCGGCCAGCGCCTGCCGGTGCTCGACCTCCGTGAGCGGGCGGCTGGCGAGCAGCTGCGCGACGGGCAGCCCGTCGAGCCGGTGCCCGAGGAAGCGCAGGAAGCGCAGGCTGGGCTCGTCGGCGCGGTGGGCGTCGTCGACGGCGAGGACGATCGGCCCGAGCCGCTCCGCGAGGTTGACCACGAGCCAGTACAACCCCTGCTGGCGTGCGAACGACGCGTCGTCGCCCGCCTGCGGCGACGGATCGAAGACCGAGCGCGCGAGCTCGGCGGGCCCTTGCCAGACGTCGTCAAGCGTGCGTGTGAGCGGCTCGAGCAGCTGGCGGACGACGCCGTAGGGGAACTCCTGCTCGAGCTCGTCGCCGCGAGCGCGCAGGACGGTGGCGCTTGCGGCCGCACGCGTGAGCTCGCGCAGCAGCATCGACTTGCCGACGCCCGCCTCCCCCACGACGAGGATCGTGGTCCCCGCGCCGGCGCTCACGTCCTGCAGGGCATCGGCGAACGCGCCGAGATGCTGCTCGCGCTCCAGCAGCAGTCCCGCCGGACTCGGCGCGACGACGGGATCGAGAATGGTCACCGCCGCAGATCCTTGCAGTTTGCGAAGTGCGAACGTGTGTTCGTCCGATGCCGGGCCTAGACTCGCTGCTCTGCGATGACGGCGACGAACGGCACATCCGAGTTCAACGGCGCCCCGCTGGCGCCCCCGCAGAACCTCGAGGCGGAGCAGTCCGTGCTGGGCGCGGTGCTGATGTCGGAGTCGGTCCTGCCGGCCCTGATCATCGACGAGCGGCTGACGGCGAAGGACTTCTACCGCGCCAGCCACGGCCGCATCTACGAGGCCATGCTGGACCTCAACAACTCCGGCAGCCCGATCGACGCGTTGACGGTCGTCGAGCACCTCAAGCAGGCCGGTGACCTGGAGTCGGTGGGCGGCGCGGCCGCGGTCGAGCTGCTCGCGGGGTCGGTCCCGGCGCTGGGCAACGTGCGCCAGTACGCGCGGATCGTGCGCGAGAACGCGATGCTGCGGCGGCTGCTGCACGCCTCGTACGAGATCCAGGAGCGCGTGCACGGGCACGAGGCGCTCCCGCGTGAGCTCGTGGATCAGGCGGAGCGGCTCATCCTCGAGGTCGCGCATGAGGACTCGAGCAAGGACTTCAAGTCGATCGAGAACGTGCTCGACGAGGAGCTGGACAAGCTCCAGAAGCTCTCGCAGGAGGGCACGGCGATCACCGGCACGCGCTCCGGGTTCGAGGACCTGGACGTACTCACCGGCGGCTTCCAGCCCGGCAACCTGATCATCCTCGCCGCGCGTCCGTCGATGGGCAAGTCGGCGCTGATGGCGAACTTCTGCGAGAACGCGGCGCTCAACGGCGACAAGGCCGTGCTGCTGTTCTCGCTCGAGATGTCCGACTCCGAGCTCGCGCAGCGCTTCATCGCGTCCCAGGCGTCGATCAAGGGCGACGACCTGCGCAAGGGCCGCGTCCCGCAGTCGCGCTGGGGCAAGATCATGGCCGCGTCGTCGCGGCTGGCCGAGTCCAAGCTCTACATCGACGACTCGTCGGACCTGTCGGTGCTGGACGTGCGCGCGAAGGCCCGCCGCCTGCTCCAGCAGAACCCGCAGGGCCTGGGCCTGATCGTAATCGACTACCTGCAGCTGATGCACGCGGGCGGCGGCGGTGGCGGCGACAACCGCGTCGAGCAGATCGGCCAGATCTCGCGTGGCCTGAAGACGCTCGCGCGCGAGCTGTCGGTGCCGGTGATCGCGCTCTCGCAGCTCAACCGTGGCGTCGAGCAGCGCAAGCCGCCGACGCCGATGCTGTCGGACCTCCGCGAGTCGGGCGCGATCGAGCAGGACGCCGACCTGGTGATGTTCATCTACCGCGAGGACTACTACGACAAGGAGTCCGAGCGCGAGGGCATCGCCGACCTGATCATCGCCAAGCACCGCAACGGCGGCCTGGGCACGATCGAGCTGACGTTCCAGCGCGACTTCCCGCGCTTCATGTCCTACGCCGGGGACGACCGGTACTGATGGACTGCGACAAGTGCGACGGGTCGGGGTTCATCTTCGACGAGGAGGCGCGCAAGGCGTACCCGTGCGAGTGCCGGCCGGCCCGGCTGGCGCGCAAGCGGGCCGCCGCGGTCGCGGGCCGGATCCCCAAGGCGTACCGGGGCGTCTCGTTCGAGCGTGAGCCGCTGCCGTCGCTGGAGCGGTCGCACCCGCACGTCGTGCGCGCGGTCCGCCGCTACTGCGACACGATCACCGAGCGCACCCAGGCCGGCCGCGGGATGTGGTTCACGGGCCCGCCCGGCACCGGCAAGACGACGCTCGCGATGCTCATCTCCAAGCGCGCTATGGAGGCCGACCGCACGGTCGCGATCTACTCGCTGCCGCGGCTGCTGGCGATGCTGCGGGAGACGTTCCGCGACGACGCCACGCACAGCCTCAGCCAGCTGATCGACATGCTCTGCTCGGTGGACCTGCTGCACATCGACGACGTCGGCGCCGAGCAGACCTCGCCGTGGGTGCTCGAGCAGCTCTACACGGTCGTCAACACCCGCTACGAGGAGCAGCGGTCGATCATCGTCACCACGAACCTGATCGACATCGCCGCCGAGCAGCCCGACCAGGAGCTGCGCGAGCAGATCGGGGACCGCACGGTCTCGCGCCTGTACGAGATGTGCGGCGACCCGCTGCCGATGTTCGGCGCCGACCGCCGGCTCGAGGCCCAGTTCAACCTTCCCGAACCGGTGCCGACCTCCACCACTCCGGACCCGTTCGACGACTCGCAGTGGGACGAGCGGCCCTCGGGATACGGCCGCTCGCGCTGAGCCCCGTAGACTGAACCCACGACATGGCCGGCATCGTGATCGTGGGCGCCCAGTGGGGCGACGAAGGCAAGGGCAAGGTCATCGACCTGCTCGCGGAGAACGCGGACATGGTAATCCGCTTCCAGGGCGGCAACAACGCCGGCCACACCATCGTGCGCGGTGACGTGCACTGGAAGTTCCACCTGATCCCGTCCGGGATCCTGTACCCGGGCAAGCTGTGCGCCATCGGCAACGGGGTCGTGATCGACCCGAAGGTGCTGACGGACGAGCTGGACGGGCTACGGGCGAAGGGCGTGGACCTGTCCGGGCTGCGGATCAGCGCCAACGCGCACCTGATCATGCCGTACCACATGTACCTGGATCACGCCGGCGAGACCAAGCTCGGCAAGCTCCAGATCGGCACGACGCGCCGCGGCATCGGCCCTGCCTACGCCGACAAGGCCGCGCGCCTCGGCATCCGCGTGCAGGACCTGCTGGACGAGAAGATCCTCAAGAAGAAGATCGTCGCGGCGATGGAGCCCAAGCGCCTCCAGCTGCGCCCGTACGCGAAGGCCCCGGAGCTCGACCTGCAGTCGATGACCGAGGACTACCTCACGTACGGCCACCGGATCGCGCAGTACGTCGCCGACACGGCGCGGCTGACGTGGGACGTGTTGGACTCGGGCAAGAACGTCCTGTTCGAGGGCGCGCAGGGCACGCTGCTGGACATCGACCACGGCACGTATCCGTTCGTGACGTCGTCGAACCCGGTCAGCGCCTCCGCCTGCACGGGCACCGGCGTCGGCCCGAAGGACATCGACGAGATCTGGGGCATCGCCAAGGCGTACGCCACCCGCGTCGGCTCCGGTCCGTTCCCGACCGAGCTGGACGACGAGCTCGGCGCGACGCTGCGCGAGGCCGGCGGCGAGTACGGCACGACGACGGGCCGCGCCCGCCGCGTCGGCTGGGTGGATCTGGTCGCGCTGCGCTACGCCGCGCGCATCAACTCGCTCACGCACCTCGCGATCACGAAGCTGGACGTGCTCACGGGCCTCGGCCCGCTGAACGTCTGCACGCGCTACCGCGGCGCCGAGGAAGCGACGTTCGACAACTACCCGTACCACCAGACCGTGATGCACCACGCGTCGGGCGACTACGAGCAGCTCCCGGGCTGGGACGAGGACATCACGGGCGCGCGCACCGAGGAAGAGCTGCCGCAGAACGCGCGCGACTACCTGAAGTTCATCTCGGACTTCGTCGGCGTGCCGATCGCGCTGATCGGCGTCGGCCCGGGCCGCGACCAGGTGATCTGGACGGACGCCGGGCGGGCGACCTACGCCGCCCGCACCGAGGGCGTCACGGCCTAGCGCGCGTTGGCCTTCAGGGATTCCTGGAGGCCGGCCAGCACCCGCACCACCCGCAGCCCCGCTTCCCCGTCGGAGCGGGGCTTCGTCCCGTTGCGGATCGAGTCCACGAAGTGCTCGCACTCGATCCGCAGCGGCTCCTTGTTGGCGATCCGCGGCGAGCGGATGTCCCCTGAGCGCGTGATGTACTCGCCGTAGGACTCGGCCTTCTCGTCGAAGCCCTTGTCGTAGACGGTGACCTTGCGCTCGAGCTCCATGTCGTCGAACGTCGCCATCCGCTTGGAGCCGACGACCGTGAACGCGCGCGTCTTGTGCGGGTCCAGCCAGCTCAGGTGCAGATGGGCGGCGATCCCGGAGTCGAACCGCATGAACGCGAACACGACGTCCTCCACGCCCTGGCGCATGTACGCCTCGCCGCGTGCCTCGAGGTACGTCGGGCCCGCGCCGGCGAGGTGCAGGATCACGGACACGTCGTGCGCGCCGAGCGACCACAGCGCGTTCTCGTCCGTCCGCAGCTGGCCGAGGTTCAGGCGCTGCGAGTAGATGTAGTGGATGTCGCCGAGCTCACCCGAGTCGGCGATCTCCTTGAGCTTCTCGACGCCGGGGTGGTACACGAGCAGGTGCCCGACCATCAGGATCCGGTCGGCCCGCTTGGCCGCGGCGACGGCGCGCTCGGCGTCCTCGACGGTGTACGCGAGCGGCTTCTCGACGTAGCAGTGCTTGCCGGCCTGCAGGACGCGCTCGGCCAGCGGGCCGTGGGTGGGCACGGGCGTCGCCAGCACGACCGCGTCCAGCTCGGGGTCGTCGAGCAGGTCCTCCAGGTCAGCGGTGAAGCGGGCGCTGGGGAAGCTCGACGCCCACTTCTCCCGGTTGGCCTCGGATTCGTCGCAGCACCACTTCAGGGTGCACGTGGGGATGGCCGCGAAGTTGCGCGCCAGGTTGGGTCCCCAGTAGCCGAGACCTACGACGCCGACGTTAATGGGCTGCATATGAGTGGGTACTGCGTAGACATGGGTCTTCTCCGGGGCATCGTCCACGCCTCACGGCACGTGGCTTGGTACGTGGACTACCAGTGCGGCGGCAAGCCGCGCTCGTTGAGCTAGCCAATCTCGGCCTCGATCGCCTGCCGCAGCGCCTCGTGCGCGCGGAGGGTCACCGGCCCAGGAGCCGCCGGCAGCTGAAGGTCGTCGATCGCGGCGACCGGCTGCACCTCGCGCACCGAGGACGCGAGGAACGCCTCCTCCGCGCCGTGGAGCGTGTCCAGCGTGCAGACCTCCTCGTCGGCGCCCGCCACCGCGATCAGCTTCGCGCGGGTGACCGACTCGAGGATCCGGTCCTCGAGCGGTGGCGTCCGCAGGCGGCCGTCACGCACCCAGAAGAACGCGGACGTCGCCCCCTCCAGCACGCGGCCGTGCGGGGTGACCAGGAGCGCGTCGTCGAAGCCCTGCTCGTGCGCGAGGCGCCGGGCGAGGTCGTTCGCGGCGTAGGAGATCGTCTTGAGGCCCTCCGTGATCCGGTTGGGCGCGTAGCGCACCGTGCCGACGCGCGCGATCCGTGGCCGGTGCGGGAGCGGCTCCACGAACAGGATCCGGCGGCCACCGCGGGTGAGGACGATGCGCAGCACGCCGTCCACGGGGCCGGCAGCCTCGAGCAGCCGGGAGATCTCGTGGCTGAGCGCGGACTCGTCGTACTCGAGCCGGAGCCCGGCCGTCGTGCTCCGCAGGCGCTCGAGGTGCTCGCCGAGGCCGAACGGCCGGCCGGAGTACAGCCGCAGCCCTTCGAAGGCGCCGTCGCCGCGCAACAGCCCTTCGTCCGTGATCGGGACCCGTGCCTGCTCGGCGGGCCCGATGGCGCCGTCCACGCTGGCGAGCATGCCGATGGAGGGTATTAGGGCACGTCTCGGCGGGCGGTGAGGGCGTACGCGACGACCCCGGCGAGCCCCATGTAGGCGAGCATCGCGAGCCCACCCGCCCAGGCCGGCGGAAGGTCCTCGGTCGCGCTGCGCGTGAGCGCGGCACCGGCGCCGCCCGGGCCCCACCGGGCGATCGGGTCCGACAGGCCGGAGAACAGCGGCTCGAGGAACAGCAGCACCGCGAGGGTCGCGATCACGGGCGGTGCCGCCGACCGTGCGGCGAGGCCGAGCGCGGCGCCCGTGGCGGCCATCAGCGCCGTGTAGACGACGGTGCCGAGCACGCGCGTGGCGAGGTCGTCGACCGCGGGCAGCTTCGAGCCGCCGAAGCCGAGCAGCACGTACGTGAGCACGCCGGCCATCGCCGCGCCTCCGAGGCCGAGCAGCGCACCCGCGGCCGCGTACGCCAGCAGGCGGTCCTGCACGGCCGCACGGCGGTCGTGGCGGGCGATCAGCGCCAGCCCGAGCCCACCGCGAGCCACCTCGCCGCCGGCGGTCGCCGCGCCGTACACGATCGCGACGAGGCCGGAGATCGCACCGGAGGACAGCGCGCTGCGCGCGTCGGTGAGCGTGGTCGTGTCCAGGTCCTTGAGGCCGAGGTAGGAGATCGCCAGGAAGCCGCTGAACGCGAGCGCCAGCGCCAGCGCCCGACGGAAGCCCGGCACGCTGCGCAGCGCGGCCAGCTCCACGTTCACCGCGAAGCCTCCGTCAGGCCGACGTAGAGGGCCTCGAGCGCGCCCTGCGTGCTCATCTCGTGCAGCACCGCACCGCTGTCCCGGACCGCGCGCCCGACCGTGTCGGGGTCCGCGCCCGCGACGATGATCGTGCCCGGGCCGTCAGACGTCGCATCGAGCCCGTCCAGCGCCGCCAGCAGCTTCTCGGGCTCGGGCGAGCGAAGCCGGATCCGCTGCGCGAGCAACGCCGCCAGCTCCCCCTCCGCCACGCGCCGCCCGCGGTTGACCACGACGACCCGATCGCACGTGGCCGCCACGTCCTCGAGCACGTGGCTGGACAGCAGCACCGTGCCGCCCGCGGCGGCGTGCGCCCGCAGCCGCTCACGCAGCGTCCGCAGCGCATGCGGGTCCAGCCCGCTGGCGGGCTCGTCGAGCAGCAGCACGTCGGGAGCCGCGATCAGCGCGGCGGCCAGGCTCAGCCGGCGCCGCGTGCCGTGCGAGCACTGGCCGACGAGCTTGTCCGCGGCGTGCTCGAGGTCGGCGGCCGCGAGCGCGGCGTCGATGTCCGCGTCCTGCCGGCCCGCCCGCGCGGCGGCCAGCGAGAGCTCGTTCCACACGCTGCGCGCCGGGTGGAACCCGTCCCGGTCGAGCACACCCCCGACGCGACCGGCCGCCTCCGCACGCCCGCTCGTCGCGCGCGTGAGCCCGAACAGCACGCGCAGCGTGGTCGTCTTGCCCGCGCCGTTCGGCCCCAGGAACCCGCACACGCTCCCCTGGGGAACCGCGAAACTGAGCCCGTCGACGGCCGCCGTGCGCCCGTAGCGCTTGGTCAGCTCCTCGACGACGACGGCATCCACGCCGCCGAGGCTAGTCAGTTGGGGTTGTAATCCTGCACAAGATCGGGCGCCTGCGGCACGGATTTCGGCACGAGGATGTGGTCGGCGTTCCCGAGCACCTCCGCGGTGGCCGCTTCCACGGTCATCGGCCACGGGTGCCGCTCGATCCCGACGATCGAGCGCACGGTCTCGTCCTCGTCGCGGATCGCGATCCCCTCGGCCGCGAGCAGGTCCGCCACGGCCCGCCCGACCGCGAGCGCCTCGAGCTCGGTGAGCCGCTCCAGCAGCACCGTCAGCCGGTAGGACCGTGGAACCGAGTCAGGCTCCGCGTCGGCGTGCGGGCCGAGATGCACATGGGGAAAGCCGCCGGTCATGCGGCAACGCTACCCCGATCGGTCGTCGTCGATGACCTGGCGCGCGTGTGGCCGAGCAGCGTGAACGCCGCGAGCGAGGCGACCCACGACAGGCCCGCCAGCACCCACCACCCCTGCTGGAAGGCGCTGAGGTCCGGCTGCGTGCCGAGGATGGCGACCAGGATCGCGACGCCGATCGCCAGCCCGACCTGGCGCAGCGTGTTGACGACCGCCGAGCCGGTCGCGAACGCGTGCGGCGGAAGCGAGCCCGCGGCGGTCGCCATCAGCGTCGGCAGGGTGAGGCCGACGCCGATCCCCGTCGCCAGCATCCCGGGCAGCATCGCGCCGACGTAGTCCGGCTCGATCTCGATCTCCAGCGCGAACCAGGCCAACCCGAGGCCGAACACCGCCGTGCCGACGCCGGCCACCACGCCGGGTCCGTAGCGCGCGATCAGCCGCCCGGCGAGCAGGACGCCGAACAGCGGCACCATCAGCGGCCCAGGGGCGATCGCGAGCCCCGTCTGCAGGGCCGACCAGCCCCACGCCGTCTGCGCCCACAGCACGGCCGCGAGCAGCATCGCGCCGAACGCCATCGAGAACAGGATCATCGCGATGCCCGCCCCGCGGAACGGCCGCCCGCGGAACAGCGCCGGGTCCACGAGCGGGTTCTGCGCCCGCACCGTGTGCAGCACGAACAGGACGAGCGCCGCCACCGCGACCGCGAGCACGCCGATGGTCGCCCCGCTCGCCCACCCCCAATCCTCGGCCTTCACGAGACCGAGCGTCAACGCGGCGATCCCGCCGGTGCCGAGCGCCGCCCCGAGCGCATCGGGATGCGGCACCTCATGCCCCGCCACGCGCGGCAGCCGCCGCCACCCGACGACCAGCGCCGCCAGACCGATCGGCACGTTCACCAAGAAGACCCAACGCCACGACGCCGACACGAGCAGCCCGCCGACCACCGGCCCCAGCGCCGCCGCCGCCCCGCCGACCGCCGTCCAGATGCGCACCGCCGACGGCCGCCGGGACGGCTCCGTCGTCACGAGGATGAGGCTCAGCGACGTCGGCGTGAGCAGCGCCGCACCCGCCGCCTGCACCAGGCGGAAGACCACCAGCGCCTCGAGCGAGGTCGCCGCGGCGCAGGCCGCGGACGCCGCCGTGAACACCAGCACCCCGACGAGGAAGCCCAGGTCGCGCCGGCGCCGCTCGGCCATCCGCCCGAACAGCAGCAACAGCGCGGCGTACACGATCGCGTACCCGTTCAGCACCCACGACAGCTCCGCCAGCCCCGGCGCCCCGAAGTCCTCCGCCATGTCCGGCAGCGCGACGTTGACGATGAACAGGTCAAGGCTCGCCAGCACGACGGCCGCGCACACCACGACGAGGACGACCCCGGACGACGCATCCGCGCGCCGCAGCTGACTTAGCCAATTCATAGCCAGCACCGTACCAGGCTGACTGCTGCGAACAGAAGCCAGATACCATCACCCTCATGAGCGACGTCGTCCGGATGGCGGGCACCCTCGACCCACGCAGCGGCTGGACCGCCACGCACTGCTCGATCGCCAAGGCGCTCGACGTCGTCAGCACGCGCACCGCGTTCCTGCTCCTCCGCGAGGCCTTCTACGGCACCACCCGCTTCGACGACTTCGCCGAGCGCGTCGGAGCGAGCGAACCCGTCACCGCCTCCCGCCTGCGCGAGCTGGTCGACGCGGGCCTGCTCGCCAAGCAGCCCTACAAGGAACCCGGCCAGCGCACCCGCCAGCGCTACGTCCTCACCGAGATGGGCCGCGACCTGTTCCCCGCGCTCGTCGCCCTCATGCAGTGGGGCGACCGCTGGACGAACGACGGCGGCTACGTCCACCTCGAGCACGCCGGCTGCGGCGCCCGCGTCCACGCCGAGCTGCGGTGCGAGCACGACCACCCGGTCGAGGTCTCGGACCTCGAGCTGCACCGCAGCCGTTAAACGACGAAACCGCGCTTTCGCGCGGCTTCGTGAGTGCCCCCGGAAGGAATCGAACCTTCAACCTTCGGATTAAGAGTCTGGGCGAGCGAGTTCCCTTTGGCTCTGTAGAGCCGTTTTGAGGCGCGCTTGATCCCGTTGGGAGGGGTCAGTTCTGCTGACTTCGGGACACAGTTCGGGACACAAACCGCCCCCGGCTACTCGTACCACCTGATCGTTCCAGAGTGCTTGCGTGGAACGTCCGCAGCCCGGTACATACTGGCCGCGGTCAATGACTGCCCTAGCGCGAATCACGATCTTCATTCTTGGCTTGGTCGCCGGCGCGGCAATTGTCGCTTTCGCCCTCGTGAGTGATCCAGTGATCCCAGGTCCCGGCTGGTTGAGCGTCCTGCTGGTGTCCCTGATCGCGGTCGTAGTCGGGACAGTGGTGACCCTGGGGCTCATCGTCTTGTGGAGGGCTCTGACCGCGGAGCCACCACCCTCAGAGGAAGCCGCCCTCGAAGCTGCGGAGGCAGAAGCGTTCAGAGAGGTTGGGGGCGTTCGCGAACTCGCAGCGGCTGCAGCACCCCTTTTCTGGGATCGCGAGACTTTCGTTCGCAGACGCGTCGAGCAGTTGGAGTTGCTCGACTTCAATATCGCCCGCCGCCGGATCAGCGTCGATTTCGAGGTACCGGATTTCGGCGCCGAGGACGGCGAAGAGCTCTCATACCTCCCGCTGTCGGTTCTGCGCAACTGGCCCCCAGTTCTCGCGTTTGATCTGCGGGACGAGTGGGGCGCCGTCGTCCCTCTTCTTTCGAAGGGGACAACGAACCTCCTGGACGAGCGCGTTCTCACGGGCGTCGCTGAGTACGCGCTCGGAGCCGAGGTTCATGAGCACGTCGCCGAATTGCTCCACAGCATCGTCCATGGCGAGGGCGACACATCTCGACATGCCCTTCGCGTCCTGTCGCTCGCCCTCCAGGAGTATCTGGCAGCTCGGGAGGAACCGATTGATCCTGAGCCGTTTCGTCGGCTGATCGATCTGGCAACGATCTTCGTGGACAGCACGTTGCTGTGGATTGATGTTCGCGGGCAATCCGGGACTCGCCGCGTGGTCAAGGTGGCGTACGACGTACCGGTCAAGGCGCGGCTCGCACCGCTGCGCAGCCTCCTGACGACACTCGGGCTTCGCAGCGTTCTGGTGGGCATCGACGTTCCGCATGTCTCGGACGCCGGGAGCTACCACCTTGAGATGAACGCTCCGCCAGGGCTCGAGGTCGTGGCGGGGGCGCTTGTTCTGGACTCGGACCCCGCGCCACCCGGGTTGCCTTCACGCGTCCGGCAGCGAGCAGCGCGGATCCTGTCCATCTTGGAGGACCGGCTGGCTATCACTCTCGGGCGTCGCGACCCGCGTCCCGTGCTTCATCTGCAGCGGCGCGACGTCCAGCTTCTCACCGGCCGGGTTCATTACTACATCAGCGGGCCCCGACGACGTAGCACGGGTGTCGCGACCGTGCTGCTGTTACCCGAACGTCGCAGACTCCTCGCAGGTGCGCTGGTGACAGGTCTTGTGGCCTGCATATTGACCGCCTACCGAGATCTTGCGCCGAGCATCGTGGCCTCGGACGCAGGGGGAGTGCTGGACGGCGCCGTCGCCTTCCTGCTACTCACCCCCGCGTTCTTGGCCTACACGCTCGCCCGAGAACCCGAGAACGCGTTTCTTCAGCGCGTACTGTCTGGCACGCGCGCTCTGAGCATCTTCGCGATCATGCTGCCGGTAGTCGCCGCGGGAGTGCTTCTTCACGAGGCAGCAAACGCCACGAGCGATGCGTTCGCGCTCATTGACTGGCTGTTCTACGGAGCATGGATCGCTGCGGTGACTTCAGCGCTACCTCTCGTCGTTCCCCGACGGTCGTGGAACAGGAGCGACTAGCGACGGGACTTGGAGGGAACCGCCTCAGCGTCCTTGTCAGAGGGCGGCGCGATCGGATTTGCCGGCCTGGGCTTCGCGAACTTCTCGAGTTCTTCCCTCACCCGCGTAACCTCGTCCAACTGTGGGTCTCGCGGGACCGCTGGCTGCTCTGCGGCTCCGATGAACCAGTTGAGGCGACCAACGTGGTGCGTGCTGAGCGTTGTCTGATGATGGAAGGGAACGTGTCGCTTGTAGCGGCCAGACATGTGGATCTCCTACCTTCCGGTCGGACTGAGGCGGACCCAGTAAAGGGCCGAGCCCGCACTTGTCGCCACTCGCATCCGTCCGGAAGAGCTGCTATGGGCTCCGCCAATCGTAGCGCGCGGCCTTCAGGCGACAGAGCCCTGAACGGGCGAAGTTCGCCCCCCTCCACTACAGTTTCCACTTGGAAACTCAGGTTAGGGACCATGTCGGATGGAAGACGTATTCGCAGCGCTTGGTTTGGGCCACGGAGCGGCCATTGCCGAGCATTTGCAGGCGTCTGACGAACCACTCACGTGGTCCGAGATTTGGCACGGGATCAAGGACACGGGGGCGTCGAGAGGCACCCTGACCAAGTCGCTCGCACGGATGATCGAGGCCGGCCTGGTCCGTCGAGACGATGAGACGTACGTGCTGCGGTATCGACCTGAGCTTGCACTCGTGCTGCGGGACGGCGCGTCGCTAGCCGCCGAGATCCAAGCCGACCGAGCTCGGATGGCTGCCGAGCGAGCTCAACGACTTCGCGACGCGGCCGCCGCGGACGTGGACGATCCCGACTGACAAGCTGCGGCCGCCGTTCGGAGTTGTGCATCCCAGAGGGTGCAAGTGCGTGCCGCTCTTGAAGTCGTCCCTCGACCCAGACGTCGTCCCTCGCTGAAGTAGGCCGGCTCGGTGGCCGTCGGCCACCTTCCACTGGCTGAGAGGTCGATGCCTCTTGCCGGTCATGCGCATGAAGTCGATTGCCCGGTCGACTCGGTTGGCGGCTTGGACTGAGGCGTGTTGTCGATCGGGAAGCTCGCTGTCGGTCAGGCCGACTACTACCTGGAGCAGGCGCAGGGGAGTGTGACGCGGGCCGGCGCCGTCGCGTCGGGCGTGGAGGACTACTACCTGCACGTGGGCGAAGCTGCCGGGACCTGGGTCGGGGACGGGACGCGGGCGCTCGGGCTCGGCGGCGTTGTCGATGCACTGCGGCTCGATCGGGTGCTCAGCGGGTGCGTCCCCGCGAGCGGAGATCCGCTCGGGCGGGTTGTGCCGCGGCGGGTGCCCGGGTTCGATCTGACGTTCTCGGCTCCGAAGAGCGTGAGCGTGTTGTTCGGGATCGGGGACGACGCTATGCGCGGCGTCATACGAGGCGCGCACGATCAGGCGGTGCGCGAGGCGCTCGCGTATGTCGAGCGGGAGGCTGGTGTCACGCGGCGCGGCGCCGGCGGAACGGTCCCGATCGCCGGGCGCGGTCTGATCTGGGCGGCGTTCCGGCACCGCACGTCGCGGGCCGGTGATCCGCAGCTGCACACGCACGTCCTCGTCGCGAACCTGGTGCTCGGAGCCGACGGACGGTGGGGGACGCTCGACGGACGGCGGATCTACGCGCACGCGAAGACCGCTGGGTATCTGTACGAGCACCGGCTGCGGGCGCTGTTGACGCGCGAGCTCGGGTTCGAGTGGGAACCGGTGCGGAACGGAATCGCTGACGTCGCCGGTGTCGCTCCCGAGGTGCGGCGGGCGTTCAGTCGGCGGCGGGCGGAGATCGAAGCCGAGATGGCTCGACGCGGGACGACGACCCCTGGCGCGGCTCAGGTCGCGGCGCTTGCGACTCGGCGGGCGAAGGACTACCGGGTTGCTCCCGAGGCGCTCGTTCCGGAGTGGCGTGCGCGGGCTGCCGCGCTCGGGCTCGATATGCCTGCGATACGCGAGGTCGTCGGCCAAGCCAGGACGCGCGGAGTCGAGGGCGGCGAGGTCGACGAGCTATTTGCTCGCCTCGGCGGACACGACGGGCTGACGAAGGAGCGGTCGACCTTCAGGCGTCGGGAGGTGCTGCAGGCGATCGCCGAAGGTCTGCCGGGCGGCGTCGACGTCGGGCTCGGGGAGTTGGAGCGGCTTGCCGATCGGTTCCTCCGGTCAGAGCGCGTGGTCGTGCTCGCTGATGGCGATCGTCGCAGCGAGGTCATCGGGGTCGAGGGGCAGCTCGTGACCGGGCTGGCGACCGAACGGCGGTACTCCACGTCCGAACTGCTGGAGCGCGAGCGGCGGGTGCTCGACTACGCCGACAGGACGAGAGGCCAGAGGTGCGGGGTCGGTCGCGAGAACGCCGTGGAGCGGGCGTTGCGGCGGCGGCCGACGATCGCCGGCGAGCAAGCGGAGATGGTGCGGCGCCTGGCGCTCGATGGCGACGGTGTCGCCGTGGTGATCGGGCAGGCTGGGACCGGGAAGACGTTCGCGCTCGCCACGGCGCGTGAGGCGTGGGAGGGCAGCGGGTTCCGCGTGGTCGGGGCTGCGCTTGCTCGGCGGGCGGCCATCGAGCTCGAGGACGGTGCCGGGATCGAGAGCGAGAGCATCGCCGGGCTGCTGGAAGAGCTACGGAAGCGGCCATCACGCGTGCTGCAGCGGCGATCGGTGCTGGTGATCGATGAGGCCGGAATGGTTCCGACGCGCGCGCTGGCCGAGCTTGTGGACCACGTCGAGCGGGCCGGCGCGAAGCTGGTCCTGGTCGGCGACGACCGGCAGCTGCCCGAGATCGGGGCGGGCGGAACGTTCGGGGCCCTGGCGCGGCGACTGCCGGCCATCGGGCTGCGCGAGAATCGACGGCAGAGCGCGCTGTGGGAGCGGGAGGCGCTCTCGCTATTGCGGGACGGCGATGCCGACGGCGCGGTCCGTCGGTACTCGGAGCGAGGGCGGATCGTCTCCGGGCAGGACGACGACGCGGTGCGGACGCGCCTCGTCGAAGACTGGTGGAAGACCGGCGATCCCGACGACGCCGTTATGATCGCCCACCGACGGCGAGACGTGGCCGACCTGAACGGTCGCGCGCACGCCCTGATGCGCGCCGCTGGGGTCCTAGGAGTGGAAGGCGATGCCGGCATCGCTGTGGGCGACCGCGTCGTGATGCGACGCAATGAGCTGCGGCTCGGGGTCGTGAACGGCGAGCGCGGGACCGTCGTCGGCGCCGAGGGCGGTGGACTCGACGTGGAGATTCGCGGACAGCGTGTGCGGCTCGATCCTGAGTACGTCGAGGACTCGGTGTCGCTCGGGTACGCGATCACCGGGCACGCGGCGCAGGGGATGACCTGCGGGCAGACGTTCGTGCTCGCCACGGACGGGCTGTCGAAGGAGTGGGCGTACGTCGCGCTGAGCCGCGGACGGGAGTCGAACCGTTTGTACGTGACTCGGGAGGCGCGGGAGAGCGCGGAGTTCATGCCCAACGTCGACGGGACGTGGCGGCCGGCCGACGCCTTGCGTGACGGGCTGACGCGATCAGCGGCGCACGAGGTCGCCACCGCGCAACGATGGCGCGGGCATGTCATCGAGCGTTGATGAGCGGCAACGCGCCAGCACGCGAAATAGGGCTAAAGGTTCTCGGGCGACCTGCCGACATATGGATTAGACCGCCCGCCGAGGCGGTTTTCGTGTTCTTGGAGCTCGAAGGCCTCGGCGACCAGGCGCGCTTCGTCGGGGCGCTCGACGTAGTGGAGGTACTTCATCGTCGTCGCGACGTCGGCGTGGCCCATCCACTCCTGCACTCTCCTGATGTCGGCCTTGGCGATCATCCGCGTGCCGAACGTGTGGCGCAGGTCGTGGAACCGGAGCGGCCGCAGGTCCGCGCGCTTGAGCGCCGCGCGGTAGCGGCGGGCCAGTGCCGAAGCGTCGAGGTACCCACCGACGACGTCCGGGAAGACGAGAGCGTCCTCGCTCGTCCAGAACTCCCGCTGGCCGAGCCGGGCGAGCGCTTCGGCGGCGGCCGGCGCCAACGGCACCGAACGGACCTTGCCGCTCTTGGGCGTTGTGAGTCGCCCTCCTGCGTAGGAGCCGGAGACGCGGATGCGCTGGGCCGGGAAGTCGACGTCGCGCCAGCGAAGGGCCACGAGCTCGCCACGGCGGAGGCCCGTGAAGGCCGCGGTCAGGTAGATCGCAGCGTCCTGCTCGGAGTCCGCGTTCCGAACCAGCGCGAGCACCTCCTCGGGCGAGAACACCTCGATGGCCGTCGAGCGACGATGCCGCGGCTTCTCGACGTCGGCCATCGGGTTGACGGGCAGCCGATGGAGCCGACGGGCCCGGGCCATGATTCCGTTCAGGACCGTGAGCAGTTTGACCTTGGTGCGGTTGCTCATTCGCAGCGTGCCCTTCCACGCCTCGATGCGGTCGGCCGTCACGTCCTCGATCCGCAGCGAGCCGAACGCGGGGAGCAGGTGCGCCCGGATCACCGAGCGGTAGTCACCTAACGTCGAAGGCTTGAGGTCCAGATCGTGCTCGACGTATCGCAGGTACTCGCTGCAGGCGTCAGCGAAGGTCACGCCCGTACGGACCATCCCGGGCAGCACTCCGGCGCGCGCCTGCTCGATGACCTCACGAAGCCAGGCTTCAGCGCCGCGCTTCGTGTAGAAGCCGGCCCGCGGTCTCCCCCGCTCCGTCCATACCGGCCCGATCGTCTTGTGAACTTGGCGCCCGTCGGGCAACCGGTACTTCGCTCGCCACACCGGACCGCGGGCTCCTTCGTGGCGATAGACGTGTCCGGAGATCGGCTGCGCCATGTCCTCCATAGGGCGCTCCGCGAAAAGCTCGGTCCCCCACGTTGAGAATCGAACCCTTCGGTCAGGTCAGCACGCCGTTCCGCCTGGGACGCTGGCTTGCGAATGACTGCGACTGCTGGTCGTAACGATCCCTGTCCGTGCGGCAGCGGCAAGAAGTACAAGCGCTGCTGCATCGATCGCCGCACGGGCGATTCGAACCGGGTTCTCCTTCCACCGCCCCGAGGCGAGCTGCAGCTGTTGGTCGAGACGCCCGGCGGCGTGATGGTCCGTACTGTGCCCAGTGCTTCGCCCTTGGCCGATGGCGTGCGGACCGGGCCGGCTGCGGAGGCCGCGACTCAGGACGCGGCGGCGGTGTGGGGGCTCCCTGACTTCGTGTACCTCCCGGAAAGCGCGGCTGTCGGCTCGGGAACCCGCGAACTCGGCGACGGGCTGTTGATCGTCGGAGACCTGGGCGTGGTCGTGCAGGTGAAGAGCCGGGAGAACCCCGGCTCAGACCCCGAGAGAGAGCGCAGCTGGCTCAAGAAGAAGGCCAGCGATGCGATCAAGCAGGGGAACGGAACCGTCCGATTCCTCAAAGCGCAGCCCCGTCTTCTTACGAACCTCCGCGGTCGCTCCGTCGAGATCGACGGGAACGCACATCGTTGGCTCGTTGTCGTCGTTCTCGATCACGATGCGCCACCCGGCGAAACCGTGCCGTCGCTCGAAGAGGCCAAGCATCCGACCGTAGTCCTGCTCCGACGGGACTGGGAGTTTCTGTTCGAGCAGCTGAAGTCAACGCACGCCGTTGTGGAGTACTTCGAGCGCGTGGCCGGCGAAGCGGTCGGGCTCGGTGATGAGCCGCTGCGCTACTACGACCTGGCCCAAGAAGACGCTGCGACGCCGCCATCACCGTTCCCCGAGGAGATGATGGTCGCGGGTGTGGAGGTCGTGTCGACCCCTCTCCTGCCGCTCGCTCCGGTTGCAGCCAGCGATCGCAAGGCGCACTCACTCGTTCGCATGATCTTCGAAGACATCGCCACGACGCGGCTCACGCAGGCGACCGAGGTCGACCGGCTTCTCGTTCTCGCGCAGCTCGACCGACTTCCTGTGGGTCAGCGGGCATCCCTCGGCGAGTTCCTCTTGGATGCGATGTCCGCAGTCGCCGTACAGGCGGACGAGGAGGCCATCGCTTGGCGGATGAGGAGCGTTCGTGGGCTAGATCGTCGCACCCATCTTGGCTACGGCGTGTGTTCCCGCCCGCATGACGAGAAGATCCAGCACATGTTCGGTCTGTGGGCGCAACTGCGCCACTACGACGTCCTGCAGGCCGGCGCGGCATGCGACGAACTCCGGACTGTCGCGGTCGTGCTGACTCCGCCCCGCCGGGGGCGACGACAGTGGGACACAACGATGGTTTCCGTCTTCGGAGAGGTGGGCTTCGAAGACGAAACCCTGGCAACGCTTCGATCGGCGTTCCCCAGTGCCTTGGAATGACCGGAACGACTGAGAAGCAGCCGTAGTTCGGGACACGATTGGGACACAGTCCGCGGACCGACGCGACCGCTTAAACGACGAAACCGCGCTTTCGCGCGGTTTCGTGAGTGCCCCCGGAAGGAATCGAACCTTCAACCTTCGGATTAAGAGTCCGCTGCTCTGCCAATTGAGCTACAAGGGCGGGCTGGCCGCCAATGATAGCGGCGAGGCTTGGGCGCTACTTCTTGGGCGTGGGCGTCGGAGTGAGCGCTTCCTGGATCTGCTGGCCGAGCGAGGAGGTCTTCGCCTGGTCGAGCTGCTCCTTGAGCTGCTTCTTCTCGTCGGCGCCCTCGGTGAGCTCGACGGCCTTGGCGGCCGCGAGGTCGCCCTTGCGGGTCTGGCCGGCCTGGTACGAGAGGATGGCCAGGTTGGAGAAGGTGTTCGCGGCCGGCTCGATCTCGGTGAGCATCTCCTGGGCCGTGACGGCCTTGGCGGGCTGCTCGACCGCGATGTAGGCCTGCGTCATGTTGCGGACGAGGCGCTCATCGGGCTTGGGCGGGTTGAGCGCGACGTACTTGTCGAAGGCGGCGCCGGCGGCGGTGAGCTGGCGGCGGCCCTCGGCGGAGTAGTTGCTGGTCGCCTGGTCGATGTTGTCGCCGAGCTGGGCGAGGCGGTAGCGGGCCTGGGCGAGCTCGGCCCAGGCGGCCGGGTCGCTGGCGTTGGCCTTGGTCTTCGCGTCGGCCGCGCGGACCTGGGTGGAGACACGTTCGACCGCGTCCTTGCTGCCGTCGGTCGTGGAGCCCTGGTCTCGGAGCAGGTCGCCGATGCTGCCGGACAGGCCGCTGGAGCCGATGCCGAACCCGACGAAGCCCACGAACATGAGCAGCGCGAGGCCGAGGTAGACAACTTTGACGGTGCGGCGGCGAGCGCCGGTTCTCAGGTCGAACAGCATGGCGTGTTGCGGACTAGTCCCGATCGATGGTGAGGTGCTCTGGCTCAGAGTCCTCAAGATCTTCGAGGTCCTCCGGGGCGGCACGACCCGCGCGCCGGTCTAGCAGCCAGGAGAACAGAATAGAGGCCTCAAATAAAACGTACATAGGGGCCATCATCAGCCCCATCGTGATCGGGTCCTGTCCGGGGAGGAGCATCGCCGCCACGGCGATGGCCAGGATCGCGTAGCGCCGGTTGTGCGCGAGCTGGCTGGTGGAGACGATCCCGACCCGCGTGACGGCCACGATCGCAACGGGGATCTGGAAAAGCAGCCCCATCGCGATCAGGAGCATGAGCACGAACTTGTAGTACGGCTGTGCCTGGATCAGCACGTCGAACTGGTCCGTGTTGAAGTTCTGGAGGAACTCGATCGCCCTCGGCACGACCGTGAAGTAGCCGAAGACGACTCCCCCAATGAACAGGAACGGCACTGCCAACATGGCGGGGAGCGCCACCTGCTTCTCGCGGGGGGAGAACGCGGGCAGGACGAACGCGTACACCTGGTAGAGGATCAGTGGCAGCGAGATCAGCAGGCCGGCGTAGGCGGCGACCTTGAGCGTCTGCATGAACGGCTCGGACACGCCCAGGGTGACCGGCTTGCGGGCGGTGACCTCCGGCGCGAGCTTCGCGACCCGCTCGTTCTCCTCGGCGGCGTCGATCAGCGCGGTCTTGGCGCCGGTGTCGTCCTCGCGCGCCGCGAGCGCGCGGAAGACCGCAGCGTTGCTGGCCAGGACCTTGGAGATCTCCTGGTCGAAGCCGGCGCCCTGCTGGATCGGGTCGCGGTTGCCCTGGTCGACCGTCGACGTCAACGGGTCGTTGAGCACGTCGAGGACGGTCTGGTTGAAGACGAAGCAGACCACCGTCGCGGCGATGAAGGCCACGAGGCAGACGACGATCCGGACGCGGAGCTCCGTGAGGTGCTCGACGAGGCTCAGGCGATCGTCGTGCGCGACGGATCGCAGCGCACTAGCCATGGAGGACCGACACCGCGCAGTTAAGGACGGATGATCGGGGTGGGGCGGAGGGGATGTACGCCTTCGCTATCGGGGCGTGTGCTCGCGCGCCGGCTCATCGGCCAGCGGCGCCTTCTCGCCCTCCGGGCGACCGAGCGCGCTCTCGACCTTCGCGCGGTCGTCGCGGTAGTCCTCGTCATCGTCGTCGCGGTCGTTCTTGCCGCTCCCGGTGATCGAGTCCTTGAACTCGCGCATGCCGGTGCCGAGCTGACGGCCGAGACCGGGCAGACGCTTCGGCCCGAAGATCAGGAGCACGATCACGAACACGATCGCGAGCTCCAGGGGTCCGATGTTAGGCATCGTGCTTCTCTCCGCAGGTCGCTTCGGGATGGACTGGCGTCCCTTGGTCAAAGGCTAGCGGCATCAGGCGTCGCGGTTCGGTCAAGTTCGTGAACACGACGCCGATCACCGTGGGAGCAAGTCGGTTCTGCCCACACACCCTTCTGAAGCGACCAGACCCATGAGCCAGCCCACGAACTCCAACGGCCAGTACGTCCGACGCGTCACGCTGCCTTCGGGGCGGCAGATCGAGGTCGTCTACTTCGAGCCGCTCGCCGCCGAGGCCCCCGCCCCGGCCGCCGGGCCCGCTCCGCAGCCGCCGGTGGACCTCAGCGTCTGCCCCGAGTGCGATCGCGATCTGGTGTACCCGGTGGACTGGGAGGAGGCCTCCCCGACGCACTGGGAGGTCGAGCTCCGCTGCCCGAACTGCGAGTGGAACGAGATCGGCACGTACGACCAGGCCACCGTCGACCGCTTCGACGAGCACCTGGACGTCGGCACCGACGCGCTCGTCAAGGACCTCCGTCGCCTCGTGCAGGCGAACATGGAGGCCGAGGCCGACCGCTTCGGAGCCGCGCTCGAGGCCGGCGCGATCCTGCCCGAAGACTTCTAGCGGTAGCGGTCGACGACGCCGTCGGCCACGAGCTCGAGCGCCGCCTGCTGCGACGCCTCGGGCAGCGCCGCCAACTCCGCCTTCGCCTCGGCGACCATCGCCAGCGCGCTCCGGCGCGCCTCTTCCAAGGCTCCGGTGGCCGCGATCGCGTCGCACACGCTCTCGGCCTGCTCCGGCGTGCGCACGGCCCGCAGGTCCAGCTTCGCGAGCTCCGGATCCCGCTCGCGCGCGAGGATCAGCGGCAGCGTCACGGTGCCGTCGAGCAGATCGGTGCCACGGTGCTTGCCCGTCCGCTCCGCCGGCCCGCTGACGTCGAGCACGTCGTCCAGGAGCTGGAACGCGATGCCGATCCGCTCGCCGAACTCCCCCAGCAGCGGCGCGTTGCCGCCGCCCGCCAGGGCGCCGAGCTCGCACGCCGCGCGGAACAGCCGGGCGGTCTTGAGGTCACACCGGCGCAGGTAGCGCTCACGCGTGGTCTGCAGCTGCCAGGCGTCCTCGCGCTGCAGCAGCTCACCCTGGACCAGAGCGGAGGAGGCGTCCGACAACACGCGGACGGCCTGCGCGGACCCGCCGCCCGCCAGCTCGGCGAACGCGCGCGAGAACAGCAGGTCGCCCGTGGCGGTCGCGATCGACCGGCCCGCGGACGCGACGACGGTCGGGCGGCCGCGGCGCAGGACCGCGGCGTCGAGCACGTCGTCGTGGACGAGCGTCGCGCTGTGCACGAGCTCCACGGCCACGGCGGCCCGCAGCGCCGCGTCGTGACCGGACGCGGACGGACCGGCGGCGACGAACACGAGCAGCGGGCGCAGGCGCTTGCCGCCGGCTTCGATCGTCGCGCAGGCGTGCTCGCCGAGCGTGGCGCCGTGGGACTTGGCGACGACCCGCAGCCGCGCCTCCAGCGCGTCCATCAGCCCAGGGACGTGCGCGCCCCCGGCTTCCACCACCGCGGCGACCGCCTCAGCGGAAGCCACTAACCAACCGTTCCGTGATGGATGGCGATGATCCCGCCGGCCGTGAGGATCCAGCCGACGTCCTTGCACCCCGCGGCCACGAGCTCGCCCGCGAGCGCCTCCGGGCCCGGGAAGCGCTTCACGGACGCCGGGAGGTACGTGTAGGCGTCATCGAAGCGACCCATCAGCGGCACGATGCGATCGAACCACAGCGAGAAGAAGGTTGACAAGGGCGGCTTCTGCGGCGTCGTGATCTCCAGGATCACGACGCGCCCGCCCGGCTTGACGACGCGGACCATCTCCCGCAGTCCCTGCGGCAGGTCGCTGAAGTTGCGGGCGCCGAAGCCGACGGTCGCGGCGTCGAACGTGTCGTCGGCGTACTGGAGCGCGGTCGCGTCGGCCTGCTCCCAGGTGAGCCCCGGCGCCTTCACGCGCGCACGGTCGAGCATCCCCTCGGAGAAGTCCGAGCCGACCACGTCGCCGCCGCGGGAGGCGATCTCGATCGCGAGGTCGCCCGTGCCAGCGGCCACGTCCAGCGCGCGCGTTCCGGGGCCGACGCGCGCGAGGTCAACCGCGCGCGACCGCCAACGGTGGTGCAGCCCCGCCGTCATGACGGTGTTCATGACGTCGTAGACCCCGGCGATGCGATCGAACATCGCCCGCACGGAGTCTGCGGGGAGCGTGCCGGGCCCGGCGGCCATATGCCGCCGCTACCCCGCCTCTGCGTCTTCGCGCTTCTGGGTGCCCTTCGTCGGCTCGTCGCCCTTGAGCGAGGCGAGGAAGTCGACCATCGCCGCCTTCTTCTCCTCGGGCAGGCCCGCGAAGGACGGCATCGGCGCCGTGGGGTTGTCCAGCGTGCGCCGGATCGCGCCCTTGTCGAGCACCGCGCCGATCGTCGTCAGGTGCGGACCGAGGTCGCCGCCGTTCTCGCCGATCTTGTGACAGGCGAGGCAGCCGGACTGGGCCACGACGACCTTGCCCTTCTCGTACTCGGGCGCGACCTCCATCTCGATCGAGTTCGGCGAACCGGCCGCCGCACCGAGGTAGGTCAGGTAGCCCATCGAGAAGATCACCAGGATGCCCGCGATCGTCGCGATCGGCCGGCGCTCCGGACGACGCTCCGGCCCGCGGTCGATGAACGGCAGCAGGAAGAGCAGGATCATGCAGACCGTCGGCACGCCGATGGTCGCGAACGGCACGAGCTCCGGCGGCTTGATCACGCGCAGCAGCTCGAAGAGGAAGAAGAAGTACCACTCCGGACGCGGCACGTACGTCGTCGTCGTCGGGTCGGCCTTCGGCCCCAGCTCAGCGCCGAGGACGATCGACATCGTGATGATCACGACCATCACGAAGACCATCATCACCGCGTCCTTGGCGACGGCGTACGGGAAGAACGGCTTCCCCTTCGCCTTCAGGAGCGCGTATTCGCGGAGGTATTCCTCCTTCTCACGCTGATTCATGTCAGACCTGCTCCTCGCGGAGCTTCTCGTCGACGTCCGCGCGGATCCACGGTGGTGCCGTGGTCCCGAGGCGGGCGACGAGGTAGAGGTGCGCACCGATCAGCGCCGCGATCAACCCGGGCACGAGCATCATGTGGATGGCGTAGAACCTCGACAAGGTCGTGGCGCCGAAGTCACCACCGCCTCGGAGGAAGTC
This sequence comes from Solirubrobacter pauli, assembly GCF_003633755.1. Classification (GTDB taxonomy): domain Bacteria; phylum Actinomycetota; class Thermoleophilia; order Solirubrobacterales; family Solirubrobacteraceae; genus Solirubrobacter; species Solirubrobacter pauli. Next base: position 2,416,266 of record NZ_RBIL01000001.1, on the reverse strand, counting down.
CGACAGGAACGGACCCACGAAGGGACCCGTGCCGTTGATGTTCGCGGCCACGATCGTCGCCCAGTAGGAGCGCTGGTCGAACGGCAGCAGGTAGCCCGTCAGCGACATCACGAACGTGAGGATCACGAGCACGACGCCGATGATCCACTGCAGCTCGCGTGGGTACTTGTACGCGCCGAAGAAGAACGTCCTCGCCATGTGCAAGAAGATCAGGATCACCATGACCGTCGAGCCCCACTTGTGCATGCCGCGCACGAACTCGCCGAGGAAGACGTCGTTGGTGATGTGGCGCGCGGACTCGTAGGCCTGCGTCGCCGAAGGCGTGTAGTACATCGCCAGGAAGACGCCCGTGATGGCCTGGGAGACGAAGGCGAACATCGTCGCCGAGCCCAGCGTGTAGAACCAGTTGGTGCCCTTCGGGACCTTCCGGAACATCATCCAGCGCAGGCCACCCGACAGCGACGCGCGCTCGTCCACGAAGTCGGCGGCGGTGATGCCGCCCTCGCGCAGCTGCTCGAGCTTCGTGAGCTTGGGCGCGGCGCCGGGACGATCCGGCTTCTCCTGGAAGCGCTTCGGGAGCGGTGGCTTGGGAAGGGTCAGCTTCATGGGTTCTTCGGCGTCGAGAAACGCCCCGGGTAGAGGTACTGGCCGATGCCGTCCAGCGGCTGACCCGGGTCGCGGTAGCTCGGGAAGCGCCTGAACTCCGAGTTGACCGAGTAGCGCGGACCGACCTCGACCTGGCCGTTGCGCAGGCGGGTGTAGAAGCGATCGAGCGGGCGGACCGGCGGGCCGCCGACGACCTCGCCGTTGAAGCCGTACACACCGCCGTGGCACGGGCAGATGAAGCGCTCGGCGGCCGCCGTCCAGCGGATCGGGCAGCCGAGGTGCATGCAACGGCTGGAGAGCACGATCACCGGGGCGTCGGTCTCCGGCGGCGCCGGCATGCCCTCCTGGGCGTCGAACTCCGGGTTGAAGCGCCGGACGTAGACCGTGGCCTTGCCGACTTCGCCGATGCCCTGCGTGAGCGTCACGACCCGCGGCAGGTAGTTGTCGTCCGGGAAGTCCTCGGGCTTGCCGACTGGCGTCCACAGCACCGGCGCGCGGTCGAAGAGGGCCGAGCCGGCGGCGAAGCCGAGGGCGGGCAGGAGCACCGCCGCGGTGGCGATTCCACCCGCGGCGTGCGTGGTCAGCGTCATGAAGCGGCGCCGCGTGACCGTCTCGCCTTCAAAGGCGCCGGGGATATTGCGGTCGGCCGTGTACTTCGACTTCGGCTCTTTGCGACTCTCAGGCAAGGGGCTGGAACGATATCGCTCGATGGGTTAAGGACGGTTGGACGGGAGCTTCAGGCGCCCCGCCACTGGCGTTTCGTGGCTTCGTGGTCAGGTGACGGACCTCCTGCAACCGCGGCTGCGCCAGCGGTCCAGACGGCCTCGGCACGGGCCGGGTCGCCTTCGGCGTGCGCCTGCGCGCAGAGCGCGATGACGTCGGCCAGCTCGGCCACGGCTTCGAGGTCTCCGGTCGCCGCGAGGCGCTCGAGGCCGAGCGCGTACAGGCGATCACCGGCGAGCAGCGCGAGGTCGGCGTCGTCCGGCTGGACGACGCGGCCCGCGCCGTAGTGCTGCAGGTAGCCCTCGCGGATCGCCTCGACGAGCAGCGGGTAGCTGTCGCCCTTGGCCGCCACGACGTCGCCGTGCGGTGTCGCCGCGTCCGACTCGACGACGGTCTCGGCGAGGATCCCGCCTTCGTCGCGCAGCTCCGCGGCCAGCCGGTGGAGGGCGGTCATAGGACCTCGGCGAACGCCGCCGCGGCCGCCTCGACGGTGCGGGCGATGTGGTCGGCGGTGTGGGCGGTGGAGGGGAACCACGCCTCGAACTGCGAGGCCGGCGGGTAGACGCCGCGCGCCAGCAGCGCGCGGCACCAGGCCCCGTAGGTCTCGAGGTCGCAGGCGGCGGCGCTCGCGTAGTCCGTGGGCGGCTCCGCCGCGAAGAAGACGGTCACGAGGCCCGTGGTCGAGGTCACCGAGATCGGATGGTCGCCCGCGGCCTCGCGCAGGCCGTCGGCGAGCGCGCGGGTGGTCGTGCTCAGCGACATGTAGGCCTGCTCGTCGAGCAGCGCGAGCGTGGCGCGACCCGCGGCGACCGCGAGCGGGTTCCCACTCAGCGTGCCGGCCTGGTAGACGTCGCCGGCCGGAGCGATCCGCTCCATCAGCGCGGCGGGACCACCGAACGCCGCGGCCGGGAGGCCACCGCCGATGATCTTGCCCATCACGGTCAGGTCCGGCAGGACGCCCGTGAGCTCCTGCGCGCCGCCCGGGGCGACCCGGAAGCCGGTGATGACCTCGTCGAAGACGAGCAGGGACTCGTAGCCCGTGCAGAGGTCGCGCAGCAGCTCCAGGAACCCGGGCGCGGGCGGGATCAGGCCCATGTTGGCCGGATAGGGCTCGACCAGCACCGCCGCCAGCTCGTGCTCGGCGAACGCGACCTTGACCGCCTCCTCGTCGTTCCAGGGCACCACGACGGTCGCCGCGGCCGCGCCCGCGGGCACGCCGGGCGAGGAGGGGATGCCCTGGGTGGCCAGGCCGGAGCCGGCGGCCGCCAGGAGGCCGTCCACATGCCCGTGGTAGGCGCCGGCGAACTTGAGCACCTTCTCGCGGCCGGTGGCGGCGCGGGCGAGACGGATCGCGCTCATCGAGGCCTCGGTGCCCGACGACGTCATGCGCAGCATGTCGACGGCCGGCATGCGCGCGCTGACGGCCTCCGCGAGCTCGACCTCACCCGCGGTCGGAGCGCCGTAGGACGTGCCGTTGGCGGCGGCGGTGATGACCGCCTCGAGGATCTCGGGGTGCGCGTGGCCGTGGATGAGCGGGCCCCAGGAGCACACGTAGTCGACGTAGACGTTGCCGTCGACGTCGGTGAGCTCGGCGCCGGAGGCGCGCTCGACGAAGATCGGGTCGCGTCCGATCGCACGCATCGCCCGCACCGGCGAGTTGACCCCGCCGGGAAGGACGTGCAACGCCCGCCGATAGAGCTCGGACGAGCGCGTGTCGGACAAAGACGAGGCGCTTATGACCCGTTCTCCTGTTCCCAGCGCTTGAAGGCGTCCGTGAAATACAGCATCCGGACCTTCTTAAACTCGGTGCTCGAGTAGAGCGTCGCGCGCTCGGTGATCCCGGTGTCCTCGGCGATCTTGTCGAGGATCGCGTCGCACTCCTCCTTCGAGCGGCCGTGGGCCATCGTGAAGACGGAGTAGGGCCAGTCGGCGTAGGTCGGGCGCTGGTAGCAGTGCGAGATGCCGCGGAACGCCGCCATCTGCCGGCCCGTGTCGAGGATCTCGCCCTCGGGGACCGCCCACACGCCCATCCCGTTGGCGCTGAAGCCGGCGCGGCGGTGGTAGAGGATCGCTGCGACGCGGCGCAGCCCGCCGCGCTCCTGCAGCGACTCGAGGCGCGCGAGCACGTGCTCGACCGGCAGGCCGAGCTTCTCGGCGGCCGGCGCGAAGGCGTCGCTGCGCACTTCCATCGGACCCTGGCTGGCCTTGATGACCGCGATGTCGAGCTCGTTGAGCTCGATCGGGTCCAGCTCCAGCGGCTCGACCGCCTCGCCGGCCGTCTTGAGCGCGTCGGTACCGCCCTCCATCTCCAGGTCCATGCGGATCTTGAAGAGCTTGAGCGTCGGCAGCTGGCGGATCGACTCGGCGCCGGTCTTGGCCGCCATCACGTCGAGCGTGCCCTGCAGGCCGAGCGTGGAGTCGGGCTCGACGGCGAGCGTGAACCACAGGTTGAACTCGTGGTTGCGCAGGTAGTTGTGCGTGACGCCGGGGTGCGAGTTGATGAACTGCGCCGCGCGGTGCGGGTGCTCCGCGTCGACCTTCGCCGCGACCAGCATCGACTCGTAGCCGAGCGCCCGGGTGTCGAAGATCGGCGTGATCTCCCGGATGATCCGCTTGTCGAGCAGGTACTGGACGCGCTCGAGGACCTCCGCCTCCGGGATGCCCGCCTTCTCGGCCACGCCCGCGAACGGGTCGGGCCGGAGCGCGAACGAGCCCTGCATGAGGTTGAGGAGCTTCTTGTCGGTCTCGTCCAGCGGCACGGCCGAGCCGTCCTTGCGGGACCGGACCTTGGACCGAGCTACTGGGTTAGCCACTTCGCGACGTCCTTCGCGTGGTAGGTGATCACGATGTCCGCACCGGCGCGCCGGATCCCGGTGAGCGCCTCCAGGACCGCCGCCTTCTCGTCGAGCAGGCCCTGCGCGGCGGCCGCCTTGAGCATCGCGTACTCGCCGCTCACGTTGTACGCGGCGACGGGCATGTTCGTCTCATCCTTGACCCGCCGGATGATGTCCAGGTACGGCAACGCGGGCTTGACCATCACGATGTCGGCGCCTTCCTCGACGTCGAGCTTGGCCTCACGCACCGCTTCTAGCGCGTTGGCCGGATCCATCTGGTAGCCCTTGCGGTCGCCCGACTGCGGCGTGGAGTCCGCCGCGACGCGGAACGGGCCGTAGAACGCCGAGGCGAACTTGGCGCTGTAGGCGATGATCGGCGTCTCGGACAGGCCGTGCCCGTCGAGCGCGGCGCGCAGGGCGCCGACCCGTCCGTCCATCATGTCGCTCGGAGCGACGGCATCGGCGCCGGCCTCCGCCTGCGCCACGGCGGTCCGGGCCAGCAGGTCCAGCGTCAGGTCGTTGTCGACGACGCCGTCCGCGCGCAGCACGCCGCAGTGCCCGTGCGACGTGTATTCGCACAGGCAGAGGTCGGTGATGACCAAGAGGTCCGGATACGCGGACTTAATCGCCCGCGTGGCGAGCTGGATGACGCCTTCCTCGTCCCACGCCCCCGAACCTTCCTCGTCCTTGGAGGCGGGCAAGCCGAACAGCAGCACGGCCGGGATGCCCAGCGACTGGACGATGCCCGCCTCCTCGACGGCACCGTCGATGCTGAGGTGGTCGATGCCCGGCAGCTCCGGGATCGGCGTGCGCTTGGGTCCGTTCGCCACGACGAACATCGGATAGACGAGCTGGGAGACGCGCAGCTCGGTCTCACGCACGAGGTCGCGCAACACGCTCGTCTGCCGCAGGCGGCGGAGCCGGGTGGCGGGAAAGGCCATACGGAACCCCAGGTTATCCCGGGGCTGTAGCCGAAGCTGACACTGCGTGCTCGGAATCACCCAGCTCGGTCCCGCACGCGGGACATTCCGCGGCACCGCGCGGGATCGGCTCACCACATTCGGGACACGGCTCACCGGCCGGCGGCGGGGGCGCCTCGGCGGCCGGCAGGTCCCAACGCTGGAAGCGGATGTGGCGGTGGGTGTAGACCACGGTCTCACGCACGATCGCGGCCAGGGGAAGCGCGATGAAGGCGCCGATGAACCCCGCGATCTCGCCGCCCAGCAGCAGCGCGAAGATCACCAGCAGCGGGTTGAGCTGCAGCGCCGAGCCGAACACGTTGGGCGCGACGACGTGTCCCTCCAGCTGCTGCAGCGCGGTGAAGGCGATGATCAGCCAGACCGCGTCGAGCGGGTCGTCGCTGAGCGCGGCGATCAGCACGGGCGGGAAGCCGCCGATCGCCGGGCCGATGTACGGGATCAGCTCCGCGATCCCGAACCACGCGCCGAACGCGACCGCATAGGTCTTGCCCTCGGGGAAGATCCCGAACGAGCCGAGCACGTAGAGCATCAACCCGGCGCTCGTGCCCATGATCAGGCTGAACAGGAACTGGCCGCGGACGTAGCCGAACAGCGCGCCCTGGACGCGGGTCGGGAAGTCGTCCTCGGGCGTGCCGTCGCCCGGCGGGAACAGCGCACGGGTCATCGAGCCGATCCGCTCGCCGTAGATGAGCATGTAGATCGAGAGGACGATGATCAGGATCAGCGCGATGCTCGCCTCGACGAGCCGCTGGACCGCGTCGCGGGTGAAGCCGACGACCTCGCCGGCGCCGCCGGTGAGCCGCTCGCCGATCGTCTGCAGGGCGGTCTCGCCCTCCTGCTTGATCTCGACCTCGACCCCGCGCCGGTCCAGCCAGTCCTGGAGGTCGGCGAGCGCGCCGTTGGCGTCGTCGACGTAGCCGGGGATCTCGCGCTGAAGCGCGGACACCTGGTCGGACACGGGGTCCGCCAGCAGGAAGCCGACGCCGGTGATGAACGCGACGACGCCCACCATCACGATCGCGACGGACGGCCCGCGCGGGATCCGGGCGCGCTGCACGAGCGCGACGAGCGGGTTCAGCAGCAGCGCGATCAGCCCGGCGATCGTGAACAGCAGCAGGACGTGGCCGGCGGCTTTGAGCAGCATGAAGGCCCCGACGACCGCGAGCGGCAGCAGCACGAGCTGGACCCAGCGCGGCACGAGCACCGGCTCGACCCGCGCGGGCGGGACGGGCGGCGGCGGCTCGGTCGGCTCCGCGCCCTCCGGCGCCTCTTCGCGCGCATCCGCGGCCATGCCGCGACGATAGCTTCTAGGGATCACCTCCATCCTCTTCATCGGCGACGTCGTCGGCCGCGCCGGACGGCGCGTGCTGCGCGAGCTGCTGCCGGGCCTGCGCGAGGAGCTCGCGCCCGACTTCGTGGTCGTCAACGGCGAGAACGCCGCGGGCGGGATCGGCATCACGCCCAAGGAAGCCGACGAGCTGCTCAAGCTCGGCGTGGACGCGATCACGCTCGGCAACCACACCTTCCGCCACCGTGAGATCTGGCCCTACCTGGCCGACGAGCGGCGGATCGTCCGGCCGTACAACTACCTGCCGACCCAGCCCGGCCGCGGGACGACGATCGTCGAAGCGGGCGGGACGACGCTCGGCGTGGTCAACCTGTCAGGGATCGTGCACCTGCAGGCCGGCTCCCCGCCGCTCGTGGCCGTCGACGCCGCGCTGCGCGAGGTGGCGCACTGCGACCAGATCCTCGTCGACATGCACGCGGAGGTCACGAGCGAGAAGGTCGCGCTTGGCTGGTACCTGGACGGCAAGGTGACGGCGGTCGTCGGGACGCACACGCACGTGCCGACCGCGGACTTCCGCGTCCTGCCGGGCGGGACGGCCTACATCACCGACGTCGGCATGACCGGCGCGCGCGGCGGCGTGATCGGCATGAAGAAGGAGCAGTCGATCGCGGTCATGCGCACGCACATGCCGATGCGCTACGAGCCGAGCGAGGTCGACCCGTGGCTGATGGGGGTCTTCGTCGAGAGCGCCGGGCCGCGCAAGGCGGCGGCTATCCGGCAGATACTCCGAAGTGCTGCAGCGCCATCGGCGTGATGTCCCGCAGTGCCCACTGCTCCTTGGAGGCCTTCTCCGGACCGGTGCCGGTCCAGATCAGGACGGCGTTGGAGTCGTTGGCGTGCAGCGAGCCGTGGGAGCCGCCGCCGACGTGGTGCGCGCCGCCCCAGTCGAGGAACTCGTAGCCCGGGCGGGCCGAGGCGAGGACCTCGCCCGTCGTGTGGCAGCGCAGGGCGCTCCAGACGCGGCTCAGCGCGTCCGGATAGGTGGCCGAGCGGATCTGGTCGTCCTCGACCTTGAGGCCGAGCAGGTCCAGGTCCCCTTCGACGCTCCAGCGCTCCCCGCGGGCGTCGCTGAGCTCGCCGCGCGGGGCGAAGCGCAGCTCCTTCACGCCGCGTGAGCGCTCGCCGCGGACGATCGCCTCCCCGTCGGGGTGGTCGCCCATCCGCATCGTCAGGTCCACGCCCTCGAGCGCCAGCAGCGTGCGCTCGATGCGCGGGATCAGCTGGCGGCGCCGGTCGCGGTCGAGCACGTAGACCTGCGCGGCGCGGGAGTTCGGGCAGACGGCGATCTCGTCGTCCTCGCGCGGCCGCTGGGCGGCGCGCAGGCCGAAGCCGTCGAACGCGCGGAACAGGTCGATCTCGCCCTCGACCTTGGACTGCGAGTGGTCGCTGCAGACGATCACCGCGTGGTCCTCGAGGAAGCGGTCCGGACCGCCGGCGGCATCCATCACGCGGGCGATCTGCTTGTCGGCGGCGGCGATCGAGTCGACCTGGGCGAACGGCCCGTACTTGTGCGAGTGCGTGTCGTTGTCGGGCAGCGACAGCAGCAGGAAGTCGAACAGGTCCTGCTGGACCATGAACTCCGACACGCAGCCCGAGTGCTGGTCGCGCACGCCCGGCAGGCCCAGCTGCGAGCGGCAGGACGTCTTGCGGGACGCGAACATGTCCGCGTAGAAGAGCTCCTTCGGGCCCCACGTGGGCAGGCCGAACGCCGTGTGGGCCAGACGCGAGAGCGCGGTGCTCACCGACGGCTCGTGGCGGTGGCGGCCACGGTACATCAGGTACGTCGTCCCGGCCGTGCGGATGTCCGCGTCGTCCAGGTGCTCGAACACGGTCTTCACGTCCCGCGAGAGGTGCTCGAGGTTCATGTTGTAGATCGTGTCCGTCAGCGACTGGCGGATGCCGAAGGCGCGGCTGGCGCCGAAGCTGGTCCCGTACTCGACGTAGCGGTCCTCGCCCCGGTGCCACCAGTTCATGGCGGGGATCTCGTGCTCGCTCGGGCCGGTGCCCGTCGCGATCGACGCGGCGCACACGGGCGTCACCGACGGGAACGCGGCCACGCACTCGTCCGTGTACTGGCCGCGCTCGATCAGCAGCTGCAGCGTCGGCGCGCGGCCCGTCGCGATCGCCCGCTCCAACATCGCGGGCTTCATCGCGTCGATGACCGCGAGGACGAGCTTCTTGGGCATCTAGCGCAGGATCCGCAGGCCCGCGTACTTCTCGCCCTGCCGGCGGCGACCACCGAGCATCAGCCAGGCAAGGCCGGCGACGAGGAGGATCGCGAGCGGCGGGAACAGGATCGAGAGCCCGGCCGTGAGCAGCGCGGCGCCCTCCGCGTAGACGGGCAGCGCGCCTTGGGCCTCCTGGTCGAGGCGCGCTCGCACGCGGCCGAACAGCGAGCGGGCGGCCGCGAAGCCGAGTGCGGCGCCGGCGAGGCCGAGCGGGATGCCGGGCCACCAGTCGGCCGAGACGTCGTCGATCGAGCCCGCGGCCTCCATGGCGCCGAGCGCGAGCGCCAGCACGAGCAGCGCGATCACCATCGGGCTGCGCTCGCTCGCCTCGGCGACGCGGCGACGCTCCACGAACCCGAACAGCGCGACCAAAGCGAGCATCGCGAGCAGGAATCCGGTCGACTCCAGGAAAGAGAAAGCCGTGTCCTCGAAGTCGATCCCGAGGTCGGCAGCGGCGAGTGCTCCTGCGAGCAGCACCGGGAGGAAGGGTCGGATCCCGATCGCCGCAGCGATGCCGAGACCCTGCAAGAGAGCAAAGAGATAGTCCATGGCGCTAGCGTTCAGTCGCGGCCGATGACGATAGACGAGACACCCCCGAACCGGCCCCCGTCCAGCGCGCACGAGATCGAGCGCTACGGCGGCCTGTTCGCCAAGCGCACGCGTGGGATGACGTCTTCCGCGATGCGGGACATGATGGCCGTGACCGCGCGGCCCGAGGTGATCTCGCTCGCCACCGGCCTGCCGGACACCACCACGTTCCCGGCCGAGGACTTCGCGTGGCTGATGTCCCGCGTGGCCGTCGACTCCAGCGCCGCGGCGCTCCAGTACGGCCCGACGGACGGCCTGGACGACGTGCGCCGGTGCATCGTCGAGGTGATGGCGGCCGAGGGCTCCGAGGCCGAGGTCGACGACGTCATGGTCACGACCGGCGGCCAGCAGGTGATCGACCTCGTCTGCCGCGCCTTCCTCGATCCGGGCGACGTCGTGGTCGCCGAGGCGCCGACGTATCCCGGCGCGGTGCCGTGCTTCAACTCCTTCCAGGCCGACGTCGTGCAGATCGCGATGGACGAGCACGGCATGCGCATGGACGTGCTCGAGGAGACGCTCGCGCGCCTGAAGAGCGAGGGGCGCCGGCCCAAGTTCATCTACACGATCCCGAACTTCCAGAACCCGGGCGGCGTGACGATGTCGCTGGAGCGCCGGCGCGCGCTGGTCACGATCGCCGCCGAGCAGGAGCTCGTGATCCTCGAGGACAACCCGTACGGGCTGCTGCGCTACGAGGGCGAGCCGCTGCCGACGCTCTACTCGCTCGACGGCGGCCGCTACGTGATCTACCTCGGCACGTTCTCGAAGATCCTCTCCGCGGGCCTGCGGCTGGGCTGGGCGGCCGCGCCGAAGCCGATCCTGGAGCGGCTGAACCTCGGCAAGCAGGCCGCCGACCTGTGCTCCTCGCCGCTGAACCAGTACTTCGTCGCGGCCTACTTCCAGCACCGTGACTGGCGCACCTACCTCGCGCAGCTGCGGCAGATCTACCGCCGCCGGCGTGACGTGATGCTGGAGGCGCTGGAGGAGCACCTGCCCGCCGAGGCGACGTTCACGCGCCCCCAGGGCGGCCTGTTCCTGTGGGCGAAGCTGCCCGACTACATCGACACGACCGACCTGCTGGCGCGCGCGCTGCGCGAGCACGTGGCGTTCGTCCCGGGCCGGGCGGCCTACCTGGACGGCCGCGGCGGCTCGGAGATGCGGCTGAACTTCAGCGGCGTCAACGAGGACGAGATCCGCGAGGGCGTGCGCCGGATCGGCAAGGTCGTGGCCGAGCAGGTCAGCCTCTACGGCACGTTGACCGGCCACAAGCCCGCGCCGAAGCGCGGCGCCGACGTGGTCGAGTTCCGGCGGCGGGAAGCGTCGTGAAGGTCGCGGTCCTCAAGGGCGGCTCCTCGCTGGAGCGCACCGTGTCGCTGCGCTCGGGCGCCCGCGTGGAGGACGCCCTTGCGCGGCTTGGGCACGAGGTGCTGCCGATCGACGTCGGCGCCGACCTGGTCACGCGCCTGCAGGCCGAGCGCCCGGACGTGGCGTTCGTCGCGCTGCACGGCCGCGGCGGCGAGGACGGCACGGTCCAGGAGCTCCTGGAGCTCGTCGGCGTCCCCTACACGGCCTCCCGCCCCGGCGCCTGCATCCGCTGCATGGACAAGGTCGTGGCCAAGCACGCGCTGCGCGACGCCGGCATCCCCACGCCCGACTTCTACGCGTTCTCCCAGGCCGCGTTCGGCGAGCTCGGCGCAGCCAAGGCGCTGCCGGTGATCGAGGAGCGGCTGGACTTCCCGATCGTCGTCAAGCCCGCGGGCCAGGGCTCGGCGCTGGGCATCAAGTTCGCCAGCAGCGCCGCCGACGTGCCCAACGCGCTCGTGTCGGCCTTCTCGTACGACTCGAAGATCCTGCTCGAGCGCTACGTGCCCGGGCGTGACCTCGCCGTCTCGATCATCGACGGGCCGGACGGGCCGCAGGCACTCCCCGTCGTGGAGGCGATCCCGACGGAGGAGGACTTCTACGACTTCGAGTCGCGCTACGAGATCGGGCGCACGCGGTTCGTCTGCCCGGCGGACCTGTCGGAGGAGCTGGCCGCCCGCGCGCAGGCGCTCGCGCTGGCGACGTGGCGCGTGCTGGGCTGCTCCGGCTTCGCCCGTGTGGACCTGATGACCGACGGCGACGACCTCACCGTGCTCGAGGCGAACGCGATCCCGGGTCTGACGGACACGTCGCTGCTGCCGCTGGCCGCCGACGCGGCCGGGATCGGCTTCGACGACTTCGTGGCCCGCGTGCTGGACCTCGCGGTCGCGCGCTCGCTCGCGCCCTGAGCCTGAGGTCGCGGCCTACCTACGTATCGCCGCCGGCGAAGTCCTCCGGCGTCACGCGGTCCAGGAACTCCTTGAACTTGTCGACGACCTCTTCGGTGTCCTCGACCTCGTGCTCGAACTCGATCGCGGACTCGGCGATGACGTCCTCGGCGGCGAAGATCGGCGCGCCGGAGCGCACGGCGAGCGCCAGCGCATCGCTGGGCCGCGAGTCGATCTCGACCTCGCGTCCGTTCACTGACAGCGTGATCGACGCGTAGAACGTGTTCTCGCGCAGCTCGGTGACCGAGACGCGCGTGCACGTGACCTCGAGCTCCCCGAGCATGTCGAACAGGAGATCGTGCGTCATCGGCCGCGGCGTCGACGCCCCCTGGAGCTTCATCAAAATCGCCGCCGCCTCTGGATGCCCGATCCAGATCGGAAGGAACTTGTTCGTGTCGACGGCCTTCAAAAGCACGATCGGCTGCTTGCCGACCATGTCGAAGCTCACGCCGTAGATCACCATCTCCTGCACCTGCGTGAGTCTACCCCGCCGGCTCAGCGGCCGACGAAGACGTACTCGGTCGCGGCCCGCCGCTGCGCGGTCGCGTGGGTCCCGAACGCGTACCGGTGCTCGAGCTCGATCCGCTCGACGGAGCGGCGATGCCGGCCGATCAGCGCCTCCAGCTCGTCGCCGGAGATCGCGGCGTTCGAGCCGTAGGAGACGACGAGCGCGTCGGCGGCGCGGAAGTGGTCGAACAGCCGGTCCAGCGCGTCGGGTGCGGTGCGCTTGGAGGCGAACGGCGTGTGGCGCTTGGCCAGCTTGCGCGTGCGGGTCTCCCACATGATCTCCTGCCCGCGCCAGTAGGTCGCCAGGCCTTCGAGGAAGTGGTAGCGCTTGACGTAGCACGTGTCGTCGCGGGGCGGCGCGTACGGCGGGTCCAGGTAGGCGACGGCGGCGGGCTCGTTCACGTCGAACACGTCGCCGCAGCGCGCGCGGGCCCGGCCGGGGATCACGGCGGCGTTGCAACGCCCGACGGCCTCGACGAACAGCTCCTGCAGGCTCATGCGCAGCTGCCGGCGCCCGTCGTCGTAGCGGGGCGTCGTCACCGTGAACACGCCGCGCGGCTGCTTCTGCGCGGCCGCGAGGCAGAGCGCGCTCAGGGCCAGCGCGCGCTTCGCGCCCTCCAGCTCGTCGATGTGCGACCACGCGCTGTCGAGGAACGCGTGGTCGCTCGGCGGGAAGTACAGGCCGTCGAACGTGCTGGCGATGAAGTCGCGTCCGTCGCGGCTGGGCGAGCAGATGCGGGCCACGTCGGCGTCGGTGAGCTGCTCATCGGCGTTGGCCACGAGCGCCTCGGCCAGCGTGCTGGTGAACACGAGCATGTCGTTGGCCAGCACCTCGCGGCCGCTCGCCTTGAGCGTGTAAGCCACGACGCCGCTGCCACTGAAGGCGTCGATCGCCGGGCCGGGCGGCAGCGAGGCGAACACCTCCGCCAGCCGCGGTGCGAGCCGGTACTTGGAGCCCATGAAGCGAATCCGCGGGTAGGCGCGCACGTAAGCGCTTCCTTAGCCGTTCCCCCTAGCGTTCCTGCCCTTGGGTCTTCGACGGCGGATCTTCGGCGGCGCCCGCACGCGCATCCTCGCCGCGTTCGTCGTGCTGATGGCGTTCTCGACCGTCGTGTCGGTCGTCGCCATCTACGAGGTGCTCGTCGTGCGGGCCGACGACCGCCTGGACGAGTCGCTGCAGCAGGAGGTCGAGGAGTTCCGCCAGCTCGCCTCCGTCAGCGACGGCGGCTCGCTCGCCGCCCTGTTCCGGCTCTACGAGGCCCGCAACGTCCTCGCCCCGGACGAGACGGTCGTGATGTTCGTCGATGGGCGACTGTTCAAGACGATCTCCGGTGGCCGGGGCGGGCGCCTCTCGCTCGGCGGCGAGACCGCGCGCTGGGGGACGCTGCGCGATCCCGAGCGCGGCGAGGTCGAGACGCCCACGGAGACCGTTCGCTACCTCGCCGTCCCGGTGCCCCAGACGGGGACCGAGCCGCGCGGCGTGTTCGTGGTCGCCGCCGACCTGAGCGCGGAGCGCGACGACGTCATGGAAGCCATGCGGCTGGCCACGCTGGTGCTGCTCTCGGTGCTGCTGATCGCGTCCGCGCTCGCCTGGGTCGTGGCCGGCCGCCTGCTGGCGCCGCTGCGGGCGCTCGACGACACCGCCCGGTCGATCTCGGAAACCGATCTCACGCGACGCATCCCGGTCTCCGGCAACGACGAGATCGCGGAGCTCTCGCGGACGTTCAACGCGATGGTCGACCGGCTCGAGGGCGCGTTCGCCTCCCAGCGGGCGTTCGTGAGCGACGCCTCGCACGAGCTGCGCACGCCGATCACGATCGTCCGCGGCCACCTCGAGCTGCTCGGCGACGACCCCGACGAGCGGCGCGAGACGATCGCGCTCGTCACCGACGAGCTGGACCGCATGAGCCGCTTCGTCGACGACCTGCTGCTGCTGGCCAAGGCCGAGCGCAGCGACTTCCTGCGCGTGGGCGAGGTCGAGCTCGGCGCCTTGACCGACGAGCTGCTCGACAAGGCCGCCGGGCTGGGCCGCCGGGCGTGGGCGCTCGAGGCGCGGGGTGAGGCGGTGCTGCAGGCCGACCGGCAGCGGCTCACGCAGGCGGTGATGGGGCTCGCGCAGAACGCCGTCCAGCACACGCAGGACGGCGACGTGATCTGGATCGGGAGCTCCGTCGACGGCGACGAGGCGGCGCTGTGGGTGCGCGACAGCGGCCCGGGCGTCTCGGAGGAGGACCAGGCGCGCGTGTTCGAGCGCTTCGCGCGCGCGGCCGGGAGCCGTCGGCGGTCCGAGGGCGCCGGGCTCGGCCTCGCCATCGTCCGCGCCATCGCCGAGGCCCACGGCGGTCGCGCCACTCTTTCGAGCCCGGCGGGCGCCGGCGCCACGTTCACTGTCGTCGTGCCGTTAGCCGGACCGGAGGTGTCCCGTTGAGCCGCATCCTGATCGCCGAGGACGAGCCGCGGCTGTCGTCGTTCCTCGTGAAGGGCCTGCGGGCCGCGGGGTACACGACGACGGTCTGCGAGGACGGGGACCGCGCCGCGGACCTCGCTCGCGCCGCGGAGTTCGACCTCCTGATCTTGGACATCGGGCTGCCCGGGCAGGACGGCTTCGCGGTGCTGCGGGCGCTCCAGGCCCGCCAGGAGCGGCTCCCGGTGCTCGTCCTGACCGCGCGCGACGAGGTCGAGGACATGGTCACGGGCCTCGACCTCGGCGCCGACGACTACGTGACCAAGCCGTTCGTGTTCGACGCGCTGCTGGCACGCGTGCGGGCGCGGCTGCGCCAGGCGGGTGGCGAGCCGCCGACGCTGATCCTGTCGGCCGGCGGCATCACGCTCGACGTCCGCACACGGCGGGCCGCGGCCGACGACGGCGAGGCCGAGCTGACCGCCAAGGAGTTCTCGCTGCTGGAGACGTTCCTCCGCCATCCCGGCCAGGTGCTCACGCGCGAGCAGCTGCTCTCGCACGTGTGGGGCTACGACTTCGACCCAGGCTCGAACGTCGTCGACGTCTACGTCGGCTACCTGCGTCGCAAGCTCGGCTCCGAGCGATTCGAGACCGTGCGGGGCATCGGCTACCGGCTCAAGCCCTAGTCGTCCTCACGCGTGGAGCGCCGCTTCGATCGCGGCGGTGAGCCGCGAGGAGTCGGGCTTCGTCGTCGAGGAGAAGCGCGCGAGCAGCCGGCCGTCGGCACCCACGAGGTACTTGGAGAAGTTCCAGGTCGGCGGGCCGGAGTTCGGCTGGCGGGCCAGGTCGCCCCAGAGCGGGTGCGGGTTCGCGCGCACGGAGACCTTCTCGGTCATCGTGAACGTGACGCCGTAGTTGCGTTGGCAGAACCCACTGATCGCGTCCGCGTCGTCAAGCTCCTGGGCGGCGAAGTCGCCCGACGGGCTGCCGACGACCTGCAGGCCCTGGCTCCCGAAGCGGTCGTAGAGCGCCTGCAGGCCTTCGAACTGCGGCGTGAGGCCGCACTTGCTCGCCGTGTTGACGATCAGCGTCGGGTTGCCGCGCAGCGTGCGCAGGTCGAGCGTGCCGCCCTCGAGCAGGCCGATCTCGTGCTCGTAGAGGTCCGTGGGCGCGTCGACGGTCTCCGTGCGCTGGAGATAGAGCTTCGCGGTCGAGAGGAGACCCATGCGTCCACCTTACGGCGCCGAGAACGAGAAAGACCACCCGGAGGTGGCCTTTGCGAGTGGGCGATCCTGGATTCGAACCAGGGACCTCTTCCTTATCAGAGAAGCGCTCTAACCGACTGAGCTAATCGCCCGCGAGGCGGCATGATAGCGAGCTTTTACACGCGTCGGCGATCGAAGCGCGAAGCGAGCTCCAGCGCCTCGTCCAGCGACTCGAAGTTGAGCGCCACCGTGTAGCCCGTGCCGCGCGGCTTGACCCGCACGTCGGCGCCGAACGCGCGTAGGAAGACGTCGCCGATCCGCGCCGCGGCCTCCTCCTGATCCGGATGCAGCTCGCGCGTGACCTTCGGAGCGACCTCAGGCGGGCGCGTGGTCTCGCGCGCGCGGGCCTCGGTCTCACGCACGGTCCAGTCCTCGTCGGCGGCGCTGCGGCCGAGGCGGCGGCGGTCGCCATGGTCGGGCGCCATCAGGAGCGCACGGCCGTGGCCCTCGGTGAGCCGACCCTCGACGAGCAGGTCCAGCACCTCGTCCGGCAGGTCCAGCAGGCGCAGCAGGTTCGAGACGGCCACTCGCGACCGGCCCACGCGGCGACCGACCTCCTCGCGGGTGAGCCCGAGCTCGTCGACGAGGAGCGAGCAGGCACGGGCCTCCTCGATCGGGTTGAGGTCCTCGCGGGCCATGTTCTCGATCAGGGCGATCTCGAGCGACTCGCGGTCCTCATGCGGCTGCACGACGGCCGGGACGACCTCCAAGCCGGCCAGTTGGGCCGCGCGCCAGCGACGCTCGCCAGCGATCAGCTCGTAGGAGCCACCGGGGCACGGGCGCACCAGCACGGGCTGGATGACGCCGCGCTCCTTCACGGACTCCGACAGCGCGAGCAGGGACTCCTCGTCGAAGACCCGGCGCGGCTGGCGCGGGTTCGGCGCGATCAGGTCGACCGGCAGCTTGCGCAGCTCGGCGCCGGGCGCGGTGCCTTCAGTGGGCGCGAGGATCGCGGCGAGACCGCGGCCCATGCCCCGGGGACGGTCAGCCACGCGCGGCCACCTCCTTGGCGAGCGAGAAGTAGGCCTCGGCCCCGGAGCTGTGGGGGTCGTGGTGGATGACGGGAATGCCGTAGCTCGGCGCCTCGCCCAGGCGGACGTTGCGCGGGATGACGGTGTCGAACACGAGGGCCGGGAAGTGCGCACGGACCTCGCGCTCGACATCCTGCGCGAGGCGCGTGCGCGCGTCGTGCATCGTCAGGAGCATCCCGGCGACGGTCAGCCGCGGATTCAGCTCGCGTTGGATGAGGGACAACGTGTCCAGCAGACCGGCGAGGCCTTCGAGCGCGAAGTACTCGGTCTGGACCGGGACGATGACCCGCTCAGCCGCCACGAGGGCGTTCACCGTGAGCGGACCGAGCGACGGCGGGCAGTCGAGCAGGATGAAGGCGTAGTCCTCGCGGAGCGGCTCGAGCGCCTCGCGGAGGCGGCGCTCCGAGCCCGGGATGCGCGGCAGCTCCATCGTGGCGCCGGCGAGATCCGGGGTGGAGACGAGGATCGAGAGGCGCTCGATGTCGGTCGCGCGGACGGCGTCCCGGGCGGAAACGTCCCCTCCGAGGACGTCATAGACCCCCACGCCCTCGCGCGCGACACCCAGGCCCACCGTCGCGTTGCCCTGGGGATCGACGTCCACGACGAGCGTTTCGTAGCCGGCGGCGGCGATGCACGCGGCGACATTCACCGCGGTGGTCGTCTTGCCGACCCCGCCCTTCTGGTTCGCGATCGCGTAGATGGTGCCCATGCGGACTCCGAAGCTAGCGGCGTGATCGGTCGGACCGGGGTGTTTCACGTGAAACGCGGGGCATTCTGCACGCGATGTTTCACGTGAAACGGGTACACGGGTCGTATGCGCGCCCTCGTGCTCGCCGTCACGCTGCTCGTGCTAGCCCACATGGTCCTGTTCGCCGTGGGGTTCGCCCGCGCCTGGACGACGGGAGACGACGACCTGCTCGCGTCCCCGGCCATGATCGGCGCGCACGTGGCCGCCTTCGCCGCCGTGATCGTGCTGGTGGTGACGTACGCGCGCGACGTGTTCAAGCGCGACCTCCCCGACGACCAGCAGGCCATCTGGGCAGTGCTGATGTGCGTCACCGGACCGCTGGCCATGGTTCCGTACTGGCTCCTGCACTACCGGCGCGGACCCGGCCGGCCGCTATCCCGCTCAGGCTAGGGGCCGCTTCGTCGCCATGCCGGCGCGGCGCGGGAAGCGCGTCGGCGTCGGCCGCACCTTGCGGAACACGTGAAGCGTATGGTCGCGCGCGCCGTCGTACGGAACGACCGGCAGGATCTGCGTGCGCTCCAAGCCGACGATCTCGGCGGCCCGCAGCCCGGACGCGTCCTCGTCGTCGGAGACCGCACCCTTCCAGGCGACGAAGTGCCCACCGAGCTCGAGCAGCGGCGCCGCGTACTCCACGAGCACCGCGAGCGCGGCCAGCGCCCGGGCCGTGACGAGGTCGTGCTCGCCGCTCCACTCCTCGATCCGCGCGTGCACGACGGTCACGTTCGCCAGCTCACCGATGTCGACCGCCTGCTCGAGGTAGCGGCAGTGGCGGATCGCGCTCTCCACGAGCCAGACGTGCGCGTCGGGCAGTGCTGCGGCCAACGCCAAGCCGGGCCACCCGGCGCCCGAGCCGAGGTCGGCGATGCGCCGTGCGTCCGCGACCTCGGGCAATGCCAGGGCGGACAGCGAATCGCCGACGTGCCGGCCGACGGCCTCCGCCGGGTCGCGGACGGTCGTCGACGCCGTCGGCTCGATCGACTGGAAGCCGAGGATCCGCGCCAGCGCATCCACGGCGTGCGCCGGCGCGACGTCCTCCAACCGTTTCACGTGAAACGCGTCTAAGGCCGGATGATCGGGGTGGGGCGGCGGGGCTGCACGCCTCAGCCCTCGAGGGGAGCCACGACGAGGTGCCGGTCGGGCTCGGTGCCCTCCGAGTACGTCTCGACGTCGTCGCGGTCCTTCAGGTACTCATGCACGACCTTGCGCTCGGTCGCGCTCATCGCGTCCAGCGCGACGGGGCGACCGGAGTCGACGGCCTTCTCGGCGGCCTCGTCGGCCTGCCGCTGCAGCGCGAGCTCACGGCGCTCCCGGTAGCCCGCCGCGTCGACCACCACGCGCACGCCGGCCGACGGCGGCTGGTCACGCGTCGCGGTCTTGAACGCCAGGTGCTGCACGGCATCGATCGTCTGGCCGTGCCGCCCGATGAAGAGGCCGAGGTCGTCGCCTTCGAGCGTGGCCTTGATGATCCGGCCCTCCTCCTCGATGACGACGTCGGCGTCCAACGCGAGCGCGTCGCTCACGTGCTCCAGCAGGTCTTTCACACGGTCGGCGGAATCGCTCATCGACGTCTCCCTGAACGCTTCTTCTTCTTACGCGGTGATCTCGGCGGGGGTCCGGCGGGCTTGCCCTTGGGCTCTTCGCCGCGGGCCTGCGTCTTCGGCTTCTTCGCCGGCGCGGCCGACGTCGTCGAGCTGGCCTGGCGGAAGCTGTCCATCAGGCTCGGCGGCTTCTCCCCCTCGGCGAGTGCCGGACGGAGCGGGCCGAGACGCTTCTTGATGATCGCCTGCTGCACGATCGTCCAGAGGTTCGTCGTGATCCAGTAGACGAGCAGGCCCGCCGGGAACTGGATGACGAAGAGGACGAAGATGAACGGCAGGGCCATGAAGATCAGGCGCTGCGTGCGGTCCGTCGTCGTCGACATCAGCAGCGTGGACAGCAGCTGCGAGCCGACGTAGAGGATGATCAGGACGGCGAGCGTGCCGCCGGTGGCCTTGTCCGTCAGGTCGCTGATGAACAGGAACTGCGACGCGTCGCTCGATCCACAGGGAATCGGCTTCGCCAGCCCGTTGTTGATCTCCGGGCAGATGTCGTACCGGAGGTCGACCCGGAGCATGTAGTACAGCGAGATGAAGACCGGGAACTGCGCCACCATCGGGAGGCACGAGGCGAACGGATTCACCTTGTTCTCGCGGTAGAACTTCATCATCTCCTGGTTCATGCGCTCCTTGTCGTTCTTGAAGCGCTCCTGCAGCTTCTTCATCTCCGGCTGGAGATGCGCGAGCCGCTGCATCGAGTGGAACTGCTTGAACGTCAGAGGGAGCAAGCACGCGCGCACGAGGATCGTCAGCGCGATGATCGACCAGCCCCAGGAACCCGGCACATCCTTGAGCACGTCATGGATGTGGATGAGGATCCAGTGGAAGAAGTCGATCAGCGGCTGGATGACCGGCGTGCCGCCATGGGCATCAGCGAAGAGGTTGATCACGAGTTAGCTAACGGGAGAGGTGTCACGGACGGGCACGGGGTCGTAACCGCCGTGGCTGAAGGGATTGCAGCGCAGCAAGCGCCACGCCGCGAGGGCGCCGCCCTTGAGGATGCCATAGCGCTGGATGGCTTGGACCGCGTACTGCGAACAGGTCGGGTGGTACTTGCACCGACGCGGGAACGCGGGCGAGATGAACCGCTGGTAGAAGCGGATGGGCGCAAGCGCGAGGATCTTCACGCCGGCGAGCCGCCCAGGCCGTCGACCAGCTCCGCGAGCGCGGTGCGCATGCCCTCGGTGCCCTCGCGCTCGGCGAGGTCACGGGCGTCGGGCCGCGCGACGACCACGTAGTCCGAACCGGTCGGCAGGCGTGAGGCCTCCTGCCAGAAGGCCTCGCGCAGCACGCGCTTGACGCGGTTGCGGTCGACGGCACCGCCGACCTTCCGCGAGACGGAGAGGCCAAGCCGCGGGCCTTCCTCCTCGGACGAGGAAGAAGGCGGGTTGTCCTCTTCGCGGGGAAAGGCGTAGAGGACGAGAAAGCGGTTGGCCTTCGACTTGCCCTGGCGATAGACGCGCTCGAACTCCGCGCTGCGGGACAACCTGCGGCGGCGGGAGGCGCGATCGCGCATGGGCTCGAGGCTACTTGTCGCTGACGCTGAGCCGCTTGCGGCCCTTGTCGCGACGCCGCTTCAGGACGAGGCGGCCCGCTTTGGTGCTCATGCGCTGACGAAACCCGTGGGTGCGGGCGCGCTTTCGCTTCTTGGGCTGGTAGGTGCGCTTCACGTTTCGTGGACTCCTTAGCCGCGGGCCGGGATGGTTCGCGTGGCTCGGCGCAGCACCGAGCCGAGCACGCTGCGCGGCGGCGAACAAGGATACAACGCCGAGCCTGCGCACAGGGCAATGCACATGCTGCGGACAGATGTGGACAACGCCCGCGTTCACATTCGTGCGCGATTTGCGGAGCCCTCCTGGGAAGGGGCGTATCGGGTCCCCGACCCTTTGCTATGTTCGCGCTCCGGCCGTTTTGCGGCCCCCTTCGTAGCCCATCCCCGATCCTCGGTGCCGCCGAGGAGGTCCCTCCGCGCGCCCGTGTCAGCACTCGATTCCGCCACCGTCTGGCACCGCTTCCGCGGTGAGCTCCGCAAGGCGGTCAACGAGTCCACCTGGCACATCTGGCTGGAGCGCATGGGCTTCCGGGAGGTCGACGGGACGACGATCGTCCTCGAGGCGCCCGACGACGTCCGCTCGTGGGCGCAGACCCGCTTCGGACGCGTCCTGACCGCCTGCGCGGAGACCGTGCTCGGCCCCGGCGCGACCGTCCGCATCGCCGATCCGGAGGAGACGCCGCCCGAGACGCCGGCGGTCGCCGTCCCCCGCGTGCAGGCGCCCGCGTCCCAGCAGCTGAACCCGCGCCTGACCTTCGACCAGTTCGTGATCGGCGAGAGCAACCGGCTCGCGCACGCGGCCGCGCTGGCCGTCGCCGAGACGCCGGGCCTGGCCTACAACCCGCTCTTCATCTGCGGTCCGCCCGGCTTGGGCAAGACGCACCTGCTGCACTCGATCGCCAACTACGTCCACGAGCACGGAGGCGGCATGACCGCCCGCTACACGACGGCCGAGGCGTTCACCGACCACTTCGTCGCCGCCATCCAGGGCGGGGACATGGAGGGCTTCAAGGCGCAGTACCGCGGCGTCGACGTCCTGCTCGTCGACGACGTCCAGTTCCTCGCCCAGAAGGCGAAGACCGAGCAGGAGTTCTTCCACACCTTCAACGTCCTGCACCAGGCCGGCGCCCAGCTCGTGCTGACGTCCGACCGGCCGCCGCGGGACCTGGACGCGCTCGAGGACCGGCTGCGCGAGCGCTTCGAGGCCGGGCTCGTGTGCGACGTGCGCCCCGCCGACCGCGCCACCCGCCTGGTGATCCTGCGCAAGCGGGTCGCGCAGGACGACGTCGGCGAGGTCGACCCCGCCGCGCTGGACCTGATCGCCGAGCGCGTGGACGCGAACATCCGCGCGCTCGAGGGCGCGCTGATCCGCGTGGTCGCCTTCGGCTCGCTGACGGGGCGTCCCGTCACAGCGGAGCTGGCCGCGGAGGTGCTCGCCGGCCTCTACCCCGAGCTGAGCAAGAAGAAGGCCGCGCCGACGATCAAGGAGATCCAGGAGGGCGCGTGCGAGGCGTTCGGCGTCTCGATGGAGGCCCTGCTGTCCGCGAGCCGCACGCAGCCCGCCGCCTTCGCCCGCCAGGTCGCCATGTATGTCGCGCGCGAGCTGACGGGTGCCACGCTGCCGACGATCGGCCGCGCGTTCGGCAACCGCAACCACACCACCGTCCTGCACGCCTGCCGCCGCACCACCGAGCGGATGGCCTCCGACCGCGAGGCCTACGAGGCTGTGCACAACCTGCTCCGGTCACTCGGCGGTAACTGATGCGGTCCGGAGCTCCTGACAGACTTCGACAGTTCATGCACAGGGCGCGTCCGCTCTCCAGCGGCGTTCGTCAGGCTTGTGCACAGATTGAACAGCCCCGATGACCACTGAACAGATTCATCACCCGATCTCGACGCGTAAGGCGGCAGCCGAATGAAGATCACGACACGGCGCGACGCGCTTTTCGCCCAGCTCCAGACGGTGACGCGCGCCGCATCCACGCGCAGCGCGGTCCAGGCGCTGTCCGGTGTCCAGCTCCTGGCCACCAAGGACGGGATCGAGCTGCGCGCGACGGACATGGAGATCGGCCTCCGCGTGCCGCTCGAGGGCGAGGTCGTCCGCGAAGGCTCGCTGGTGCTGCCGGCCCGCCTGGTGGTCGACGTCGTCCGGGCGCTCCCCGGCAAGGAGGTCTCGCTCGAGCTGCGGCCCGTCGAGCAGGACGTCGAGATCCTCGGCGGCTCGGCCTCCTTCTACATCCGCACGCTCCGCCTCGAGGACTTCCCGCCGTTCCCGGAGATCGAGGGCGACGTCGTCGAGGTGCCGGGCGACGCGTTCGTCGGCACCGTCAACAAGGTCGCGCGCTCGGCCTCGCGTGACGAGACGCGCCCGGTGCTCACCGGCATCCTCGTCTCAGCCGCCGGCGACGAGCTGCGGATGGTCGCGACGGACTCCTACCGGCTCTCGGTCAAGGAGACCAAGCTCGAGGAGGCGCTGGCCGGCTCGTTCGAGGCCAACGTCCCGGCCCGTGCGCTGCAGGAGCTCACCCGGATCGTCCAGCACGAGAGCGCCGACACGCTGTCCGTCTCCGTGCGCGCGAACCAGGTCGTGTTCGCGGCCGGCGGGATCGTGCTGTCCTCGCGGCTGATCGACGGCCAGTTCCCGAACTACCGCCAGCTCCTGCCGGACGCCTACGAGCACGAGCTGCGGCTCGCGGGCGGCGAGGTCACCGACGTGGTGCGCCGCATCTCGCTGCTGGCCCAGAAGAACGCGCCGCTGCGGCTCGCGTTCACCGAGGGCGAGCTGACGGTGTCCGCCCGCACGCCGGATGTCGGCGAGGCGCGCGAGACGATCCCGGTCCCGTTCGCGGGCGAGCCGCTGGAGATCGGCTTCAACCCGGAGTTCCTGCGCGACGGCCTGGAGGCCGTCGACGGCGACGTGATCATCAAGCTCATCTCGCCGCTGCGGCCGGGCCTGCTCGAGGCCGGCGACGGCTCCGGGTTCCAGTACCTCCTGATGCCCATCAGGCTCAACGTCTAGGGCGAAGCCTCGCCCTGCGGGCTCGTTTCGCTGGGACGACTCGCCCGGGGGGATCATCCTCCCGGGCGTCACAATCTGAAACGTGATCCTCACCGGCCTGACGCTCCGCGACTTCCGCACGTACCACGCTGCGGAGGTCCGGCTCGGGCCGGGGCTCACCGTCATCACCGGCCGCAACGGCGCCGGCAAGACGAACCTGCTGGAGGCGATCTACTTCGCCTGCACCGCGCGCTCGTGCCGGACCTCGAACGAGCGCGAGGTCGTCCGCTTCGGCGCCGAGCTCACCCGGCTGGAGCTGACGAGCGAGGACGCCCTCGGCCGCCACGAGGTGACGGTCGGCTTCAAGCCCGGCGAGGCCAAGCGCCTGAAGGCGGACGGCGCGGCTGTGGACAACCTCGTCGGCACCGGTGCACGGCCGCTCGTCTCCGTGTTCCTGCCGGACCGGCTGGAGCTCGTGCTCGGCGCCCCGGCGCTGCGGCGCGCGCACCTGGATCAGGTGGTCGCGGCGCTGTGGCCCTCGCGTGCGGGCACGCGTCGCTCCTATAGCGCCGCCCTGGCGCAGCGCAACGCGCTGCTCTCGAGCATCCGCGCCGGCCGGGCCTCGCGGGCCTCGTTGCCGGCCTGGGACGCCGAGCTGGCCCGCCACGGCGTGGCGCTGATGGCCGACCGCGCCGCCACCGTCGACAGGCTCCGCCCCCGTTATGCACAGCATGCACAGGGCCTCGGGCTCGAAGGCGAGGTGGAGCTGCGCTACCGGCCGCGGTCTACGGCCGCCACGGCGGAGGCGCTCGCCGCCGAGCTGGCCGAGCGCGTCGACTCCGACCTCGAGCGCGGGTTCACCGGCCACGGCCCCCACCGGGACGACCTCACGTTCCGCCGCGAAGGACGCGAGCTGAGGTCCTACGGCTCGCGCGGCCAGCAGCGCCTCGGGCTGCTCGCGCTGCTGCTCGCCGAGCGCGAGGAGCTGGCGACCGAGCACGGGGCCGCTCCGCTGATCCTGCTCGACGACGTGATGTCGGAGCTGGACGCGACCCGCCGCGGCCGTCTGGTGGACCTCCTGCGCCGCGAGGGGCAGGCTGTGATCACGACCACCGAGCTCGAGCACGTGCCCGGCGGCAAGGAGCCCGACGTGACCTGGATCGAGATCGTCGACGGCGACGTCTCGCCTAGGAGGCTCGCGTCGCTGGGAGTCGTCGCCCAGGGGGCTCCGACTCCCGGGCTCGGGCAGGACGCGGCGTGAGGCGGAGACGCAACCCGCGGCCCGTCTCGTTCGCGCTCGACGCGCTCGGGGACGACCTCGAGCCCGCCACGCTGATCGCCAAGATCCAGCGCCACTGGCCGGTGATCGCCGGCTCGTTCGCGAGCTGCCAGCCCGCCTACGAGCGCGACGGAGAGCTCACGATCGACTGTGGCAGCGCCGTCCAGGCGCAGGAGCTGGACCTGATGTCCGAGCTCGTCGTGAGCCGGCTGAACGACGCCTTGGGACAGCCGGCGGTGAAGCGCTTGCGCCCCCGTGCGACCCATCGCTGATCCTTGACAAACCGTACTTCTGTGCTACGCGCGCGCGTCAGTATTCCGAACCCGCCGACTGCTAATATCTGACGCAACGAATGGCCACGCCCCGGCCTCGGACGCGCAGTCCCGCCGGGGCGTCGCTTGTGTGTGGACGAAGGAGACCCTTGAGCACCGGCGACCCCCAGAACGGCAACCCGCAGCCCGGCTACGACGCCTCGGACATCACCGTCCTCGAGGGTCTTGAAGCCGTTCGCAAGCGGCCGGGCATGTACATCGGCTCGACCGGTGTCCGTGGTCTGCACCACCTCGTCTACGAGATCGTGGACAACTCGGTGGACGAGGCCCTGGCCGGTCACTGCGACGCGGTGACGGTCACGATCCACCCGGACAACTCCGTCACGGTGACCGACAACGGCCGCGGCATCCCCGTCGCGAAGATGGAGAAGGAGGGCAAGTCCGCCCTCGAGGTCGTGTTCACCGTCCTGCACGCCGGCGGCAAGTTCGGCGAGGGCGGCGGCTACAAGGTCTCGGGCGGCCTGCACGGCGTGGGCGCCTCCGTCGTGAACGCGCTCTCGGACGAGCTGACGGCCGTCATCAAGCGCGACGGGTTCACCTGGACGCAGTCCTACGTCCGCGGCGTGCCGAACGGCGAGCTGCAGAAGGGCGAGCCGACCACGGAGACCGGCACGGCGATCCACTTCCGCCCGGACGCCGAGATCTTCGAGACGCTCACGATGGACTTCGGCATCCTCGAGCAGCGCCTCCGCGACACCGCCTTCCTCACCAAGGGCCTGCGGATCACGATCACGGACGAGCGCGGCGAGGAGAAGAAGAGCCGCGAGTTCTACGCCGAGGGCGGCATCCGTGACTTCGTCGCCTACCTGAACGAGAACAAGGACCCCTCGGGCAAGATCATCTACTTCGAGGGCGAGGACGACGCGAACGGCTCCGTCGAGGTCGCGCTCCAGTGGAACGGCACCTACCAGGAGTCGGTGTTCTCGTTCGCGAACAACATCAACACGCACGAGGGCGGCTCGCACCTCTCGGGCTTCCGCTCGGCGCTGACCGGCACGCTGAACCGCTACGCGCGCAACGGCGGGATGCTCAAGGAGAAGGACAAGGCGCTCGAGGGTGAGGACATCCGCGAGGGTCTCACGGCCGTCATCTCCGCGAAGCTGACCGACCCGCAGTTCGAGGGTCAGACGAAGACCAAGCTCGGCAACCCGGGCATGCAGGGCTTCGTCGCCCAGGTGGTCAACGCCAAGCTGGCCGAGTTCTTCGAGGAGAACCCGAAGGAGGCCGAGCGGATCGTCCGCAAGGCGATCGACGCCTCCCGTGCCCGCGCCGCGGCCCGCAAGGCCCGCGACACTGCGCGCAAGTCCGCCATGGGCGGCATGGGCCTGCCGGGCAAGCTGGCCGACTGCATGGTCAAGGAGCCGGAGATCGCCGAGCTCTTCATCGTGGAGGGCGACTCGGCCGGCGGCTCGGCCAAGCAGGGCCGTGACCGCGCGACGCAGGCGGTGCTCCCGCTGCGCGGCAAGATCCTCAACGTCGAGAAGGCGCGCATCGACAAGGTGCTGCAGAACGCCGAGATCCAGGCGATGATCACGGCCTTCGGCACCGGCGTCCGCGACGA
This sequence comes from Solirubrobacter pauli, assembly GCF_003633755.1. Lineage (GTDB taxonomy): Bacteria > Actinomycetota > Thermoleophilia > Solirubrobacterales > Solirubrobacteraceae > Solirubrobacter > Solirubrobacter pauli. The sequence continues at coordinate 2,389,384 of NZ_RBIL01000001.1, read as the reverse complement.
GTTCGACATCGAGAAGCTCCGGTACCACAAGATCATCCTGATGACGGACGCCGACGTGGACGGCGCCCACATCCGGACGCTCATCCTCACGCTGCTGTTCCGCGAGATGCAGGAGCTGGTCGAGGCCGGCCACATCTACATCGCGAAGCCGCCGCTGTACAAGGTCACGCAGGGCAAGACCGACCGGTACATCGAGAAGGACTCCGAGCTGGAGGCGATCCTGCTCAACGACAAGTTCGACCGCTTCGAGATCGCCGACAACGAGGGCCGCGCCTTCAAGCTCACCGACGTGCGCTGGCAGCGCTACACACGCCTGCTCAAGCAGTACGAGGGTTGGTCGTCCGCGTTGCGGGCCGAGCACGGGCACGAGGTCGTGCAGTTCCTCGAGGAGTCGCAGATCCTCGACAACGAGATCAGGAGCCCCGAGGCGCTGATCGAGCTGCTCAAGCGCGAGGTCGTGGAGACCGACCCGTTCTTCACGGAGCTGATCTCCGAAGACGAGAACCTCATCCGCGTGAAGGCGACCGAGCGCCGGTCCAACCTGGCCCGCACGCATCGCCTGCGGACCTCGATGTTCACGGCCAACGAGTACCGGCAGCTGCTGCGCGTGCACATCGACCTGCTGAAGGTCGCCGGCACGCCGCCGTTCACCGTCAAGCTCGGCAACGAGACCGAGGAGGCCGCCTCGTTCGAGGAGCTCCAGCGCGCGGTCATGGCGGTCGCCGCCAAGGGCGTGAAGCTGCAGCGCTTCAAGGGCCTCGGTGAGATGAACGCCGAGCAGCTCGCCGACACGACGATGAACCCCACCTCGCGCACGCTGGCGCAGGTGACGATGGACGACGCGGCCGCGGCCGACCGGCTCTTCACGATGCTGATGGGCGACAAGGTCGAGCCCCGTCGCGAGTTCATCGAAGAGAACGCCCGAGTGGCCACCCTCGACGTCTAGGTAAGGCATGTCAGCAACGATCCAAGGCGGAAACATCGAGCCGCGCGGGCTCGAGGAGGAGATGCGCTCCTCCTACCTGGACTACGCGATGTCCGTCATTGTCGGGCGCGCGCTGCCCGACGTCCGCGACGGCCTGAAGCCCGTCCACCGCCGCGCGCTGTTCTCGATGAACGAGAACGGCCTGCAGCCGAACCGCCCGTACGTGAAGTCGGCCCGCATCGTCGGCGACGTCATGGGCAAGTACCACCCGCACGGCGACTCGGCGATCTACGACACGATCGTCCGCATGGCGCAGGACTTCTCCCTGCGCTACCCGCTGGTGGACGGCCAGGGCAACTTCGGCTCCGTCGACGACGACCCGGCCGCCGCCATGCGGTACACGGAGGCCCGGCTCGCGCCGATCGCCCGTGAGCTGCTGCGCGACCTGGACTCGGACACGGTCGACTTCGGTCCGAACTACGACGGGTCCGAGCAGGAGCCGCTCGTCCTGCCGTCGCGGTTCCCGAACCTGCTCGTCAACGGGTCGTCGGGCATCGCCGTCGGCATGGCGACGAACATCCCGCCGCACAACCTGAAGGAGACGATCGCCGCGACGATCGCCTTCATCGACAACCCGGACATCGACACCACCGGGCTGATGCAGTACATGAAGGGCCCGGACTTCCCGACCGGCGGCGTGATCCTCGGCCTGAGCGGCATCCGCGACGCGTACGAGACCGGCCGTGGCCGCGTCCGCGTCCGCGCGACCGCCCACTACGAGCAGATCCGTGGCAACCGCGAGGCGATCGTGGTCACCGAGCTGCCGTTCATGGTCAAGAAGGGCGGCGACGGCGGCGTCATCCGCAAGATCGCCGAGCTGGTGGCGGAGAAGAAGCTCACCGAGATCTCCGACGTCCAGGACCACTCGGACCGCAACGGCATGCGGGTCGTGATCGAGCTCAAGCGCGACGCGAACCCCAAGGTCGTGCTCAACAAGCTCTACAAGCACACGCCGATGCAGACCACGTTCGGCGTGAACATGGTCTCGCTCGTCGAGAACGTGCCGCGCCTGCTGGGGCTCAAGGACGTCATCAAGTACTACGTCCGGCACCAGCGCGAGGTCATCGTCCGGCGCTCGAAGCACGAGCTCAAGGGCCTCGAGCGCCGCGTCCACGTGCTCGAGGGCTTGCTGATCGCGCTCGACCACATCGACGAGATCATCGCCCTCATCCGCCGTTCGCGTGACCGCGACACCGCGCGGACCGGGCTGATGGAGAACTTCGAGCTCTCCTACGTGCAGGCGCAGGCCATCCTCGAGCTCCGCCTCCAGCAGCTGACCGGCCTCGAGGCCGACACGCTGCGCCAGGAGCACGCGGACAAGATGGAGCGGATCCGCGAGCTCAAGGAGCTGCTCGGCAACGAGGACATGGTCCTCGAGCTGATCAAGACCGAGCTCACCGAGGTCTCCGAGCGCTACGGCGACGAGCGGCGCACGAAGATCGCGCCGTCCGAGGACGACATCGACATCGAGGACCTGATCGCCGACCAGCAGATGGTCATCTCGATCACGAACTCGGGCTACATCAAGTCCCTGCCGCTCGCGACCTACCGCGCCCAGCGCCGCGGTGGCGTCGGGATCATCGGCATGGACATGAAGGACGAGGACTTCATCGAGCATCTGTTCGTGTCCTCGACGCACGACTACCTGCTGTTCTTCACGAACCGCGGCAAGGTCTACCGGTCCAAGGTCTACGACCTGCCGGAGATGTCGCGCACGTCGAAGGGCCGGTACCTCGGCAACGTCCTGCCGCTCCGCGAGGGCGAGCGGGTCCAGTCCGTGCTCGCGACCCGGGACTTCTCCGAGGCCCCGTACGTGATGTTCGCCACCCGCAACGGCACGGTGAAGAAGACGGCGTTCCAGGCGTACAACACGCCGATCCGCGCCGACGGCATCATCGCCATCAACATCCGCGAGGACGACGAGCTCGTCGCGGTGCGGCGGGTGGACGAGGACGACGAGATCCTGATCGTCTCGCACGCCGGCCTGGCCGTGCGCTTCAAGGAGTCCGACGCCCGCGCGATGGGCCGCGACACCAGCGGTGTGCGCGGCATGGACGTGGCCGACAAGGACAACTACGTGCTGGCGATGGACGTAGCGCGGCCCGGTCAGGACCTGCTGGTCGTGACCGAGGGCGGCTACGGCAAGCGCACGTCGGTCGAGGAATACCGGCTCACGTCCCGCGGCGCCAAGGGCGTGAAGACGATCACGTTCACCGAGGCCAAGGGCATGCTCGCCGGCGCGCTCGTGGTCCGGGAGCACGAGGAGCTCGTGTTCATCTCCCAGAACGGCATGGTGCAGCGCACCTCCGTGCGCGGCATCAACCGCTACGGTCGCGCGTCCCAGGGCGTGAAGGTGATGAACCTGCGCGAGGGCGACGCCGTGTCGGCGATCGCGCTGGTCGTCGAGAGCGAGTCGTCCACCACCGCCGCGGTGCCGGACGAGGAGCTGCCGATCCAGATCGACGTCGATCAGCCCACGGACGTCGAGGCCGCGATCGACTCGGTCGAGGCCGGCCCGGTCGACGACGAGGGCGAGGCCGTCAACCCGGCCGATCCCACCGAGGACTCGCTGCTAGATCAGCCCGAGAGCGATTCGGAAGACCTCGAGCCGTAAGCAGGCGCAATGACCGTCCAGGGCGTCATCGAGACGACCCTGGACGATTGTCACTTTGCGTCCGCCGGGACGTTCGGTACTCTTCGAATCACCAGAGAAAGGGGGTGGTCCGAAGTTGAGTGACAGTTCTTGTGGGACCCTGGAGGTGCCCGGCCGCTAGACCAGCCGGCGCTGGACCCCGCGTTTAGCGGAATCCACACCGGTGCACCGCCGTAGACGATGCCAGGAGTAGTCCCTCTGGCCGCTAGAAAAGTCGAATACGGCAGCAAGTCCAGCAGGTTGTGAGCGAGGCCCCGGTTTGTCGACCGGGGTCTCGTGTCTTTAAGCCACGTGCGCGCGGGCGCCCAGCGGCAGGTCCGCCACGCCGAGCTCGCCCATGCGCTCCCGCCACTCGTCGGCGGAGAGCTTGCCGTCGCGCAGCGCGTGCACCAGGTGCATCGGCAGCAGCGAGGTGTCGCCGCGCGCGGCGCTGACCGGCTCGGCCGGCGGGGCGTGCAGCTCCCAGCCGTGCTCCTTGAGCGAGACGAGCACGGCGTCGCCGAGCACGGACGTCAGCGCCTCCTCGGCGTAGGGCTGCTGGTCCGTGTCCCGCTCGACGAGCTCGTAGGCCGTCGCGGGGATCCGGTCGACCGCGTCGGGGACCGTCCCGATCGTCACGCCGTCGAGAAAGTCCGCGAACTGCTCGACGCTCGCGCGAGCGCGGACGCCGTAGACCTCGACGCCGACCTCGTCCCAGTCGACCGGCTCGAACTGGGCGGCGTCCTCGCCGAGGATCCCTTCCATCACGCGCCGCTCGAGCGCCTGCGGGTCGCGGATCAGACCGATCGCGGGCGTCGAGTCGCCCTGGTCGTCGGCCGGCAGGCCCTCGACCGCGGCGATCCGCTCCGCCAGCGAGGGATGCGAGTCGTACGGGTCGGACTTCGCCTTCAGCTGGTCGGCGACGAACGAGTCGGTCGACTCGCGGACCTGCTCGTCGGCCATGAAGCGCTTGAAGCCCTCGGCGACGGGCGGGCGGCGGCCGACCTGGAGCACCGGGACGACCTCGTTGTGCCAGTACGCGTCGAACGCCGCGGCGCCGCCGCGGATGCGGTGCAGCATCGAGATCAGCGCGTCGCGACCCACCCGCTCGACGGCGCACCGGTCGGCCGCGAACTCCTCGCGGCGCGAGATCGCGGCGGTGATGCGCATGAACGCCTTGCCGTACCAGATGAACGGCAGCCGGACGAGCCGCTGCGTCCACGACTCGTCGCCGTCGTCCTCGCTCAGCTGGTCGATCGTCCGCCCGATCGCGGCGCGGGTGCGCCAGATGAACGGGCCCGCCTTGAGGTCGCCGCCGCGGTAGTGGCCGAACTCGTGCGCGATCACGCCCCGCAGCTCCCGCTCGGACAGCAGCTCCACGAGCGGGAGCCCCACGATCATGACCCGCCGGCCCTTGGAGGCCTGCGTGACCGCCGCGTTGATCTCCATCGTCAGGTAGACGTCGTCGACGGGCGGCTCGTCGACCGCCTCCGCCTCCTCGCGGATCATGCCCAGCAGGCCCGGTGCCTCGGCGTCCGTGAGCCGGAGCCCCGGCGGCTCGAACCGGCTGCGCCGCGGGACGATCGCGTACAGGATCGACCCGCCGAGGAAGATGGCGGTGATGGTCAACCAGATGTTCCCGGTGCCATTGGCCCAACCGATGATCGGCGCGGCGATCAGGCCGACGCCGATGACGAGGGCCAGCACGTAGAACGCGATCGTCAACGCGATCGCGGCGGCGATACGACCTGCGAGCGACGGGCCCGCTGAAGGTGAAGACGGGGCAGACATGGCAAGCGCTCTGGTTCCCCAAAGCGCCGCCGGTCACTCCGCTTTTGGGTCAGGCGGCCTGCGGGAGGTACTGACGCCAGGTCGCCGGGATCGTCGGCGAGGCCAGCTGGATGAAGATGTGGGCGCCCGGCGTGTGCGGCTTCGTCCGCGGGTGCATGTGGATCTGGTGCGGCAGGCGGTCGGCCTTGCGGCGGTTGCACGGCGCGCACGCGGCGACGATGTTGTCCCAGCCGGACCCGCCGCCCTTGGAGCGTGGGATCACGTGGTCGACCGTCAGGCTCGTGCGGGCGCCGCAGTACTGGCACATCCAGCCGTCGCGGGCGAACACCGCGCGGCGTGTGATCTTGCGCTTGTGCGAGTCCCGCGGGACGCGGACGTACGTGACCAGGCGGATGACGACCGGCCGCGGCAGGGAGCCGGTGGCCCAGTGCAGGTCGACGGAGCCGACCTCGACGACCTCGGCCTTGTCCTTGAGGAGAAGCACCGTGGCACGACGCACCGTGCACACGTTGATGGGCTCATACGTGGCGTTGAGCACCAGCACACGACCACCATTCCAACGGCTTGGCGAGCCGTCGGTATCAGGTCCGTGCCGCTGGTGGTCATCAGGCGGCACGGACCCCAGTGGGCCTGGGGGGACGGCAGTAGCCATCTGGTTCGGGAGTGTAGCGGTCCGTTCGGACCGCTTACTCAGGTGCCGAAGGAGCCGAGGACTCGAACCACCTCGGCGTGCTTATGGAGATCTGCGACGGCGGATCCCACGGAGGCACTCCCGGTGGACCCCTCGAGGTCGAGGAAGAACATGTACTCGCCCATCTTCCGGCGCAACGGCCGCGACTCGATCCGGACGAGGTTCACGCCGGCGAACGCGAACACCGCGAGGCACGAGACGAGCCAGCCGGGGGACGCCGACCCGGCGCCCCAGAACACCAGCATCGTCTTGGCCGGCCCGCCCGCGGGGGGATCGGGCGCGGCGTCCGTCGGCGCCAGCCAGCCGAAGCGGGTGGCGTTGCCCGCATCGTCCTCGAGGTCCTCGGCGAGCGTGATCGCGCCATAGTGCCGGGCCGCGAGCCGCGGCCCGATCGCCACGCGCGTGCCCGTCGCGTCGGCCGCGACCTCGCGGACCGCGTCCGCCGTCGATGCCGTCGGCACCACCGAGGCCTGCGGAAGGTGGGCGGCGATCCAGTGCTGGCACTGGCCCAGCGCCTGCGGGTGCGAGAGCACCATCGTCACCTCGTCCAGCGCGAGCTGCCGGCCGGCGGCCAGGCAGTAGGACACCGGGTGCACGACCTCGCCGACCAGCGACACGTCGTGCGCCTCGAGCGCGAGGCAGTCCAGGACCGGGTCCACCCCGCCCTCGAGCGCGTTCTCGATCGGCACCAGCGCCCGCTCGATCCGCCGCTCCTGCACCGCGAGCACGACGTCGCGCAGCGTCGCCAGCGGAACGCCCTCCGCGTCGGGCGCCGCCGCGCGTAGTGCCTCGTCGCTGTTCGTCCCGGGCGGGCCGAGATACGCGACTCTCAATGTGTCTCCAGCATCACGGATCCGACCTCGCCGGCGAGCGCGAGGCGCACCGCCTCCTCCTCTTCGGGTGAGAGCTGGTGCTCCCCGCGGCCGCCGTGGACCTGCTTGCAGTACAGGCGCGCGGAGTCGCGGTGCACGATCGAGGACATCACCACGCCATTGTGGTCGGCGTCGAGCAGCGCGAGCGTCGTGGACTGGTGGCCGGACATCTCGTTGTAGGCGTCATAGCGCACGAGCGCGCGGTAAGCGATCGCGCCGTCCAGCCGGTCCTCGGCCGCGGCCATCCGCTCGGCGAGGTGCTCGGAGACCTCGTCCACGCGGGCGTGCAGCGCCGCGAAGGCGGCCTGCAGCTCGCTCGCGTGGGCGACGAGGTCCTGCTGGCCGTGCTCGCCCAGCACCAGCCGCTGGGCCCCGCGCAGCCGCCGGAAGCGCAGGCTGAGCACCAGCAGCCAGACCAGCGCCACCAGGGCCACGCCCGCGGCGGCAAGCGCGACGATGCCTGGCCCGTCCGAGAACTCCGACACGGCTCGGAGGCTACCCCTGGCTGAAGATCGCGGGGTACGACGCCTTGTTGTTGTCGGTCTTCTCCTCGCCGGGGACCTTGGCGACGTTGACCGAGATGGTGAGCGCGGTGTCCGCCGCCGGCTCCTCCTTGAGCGGCAGAGACACCGTGACCTTCTCACCCGGGGTGATCTTCGGAACGGTCTGCTGCAACGTGATCGTCTTGCCGCCACCGCTCGTGCGGGCGATCTTCAGCGTGACCTTGACGTTGAACTCCTCGTTCTCGCCCTGGTTGGTGAACGAGACCGTGAACGGCTGGCCGGCCGCGTACGTCATCCGGTTCGGGTTGCCCGGCTGCAGGTTCACGTCGCCGTAGGAGGTGCCGTTGAGGCCGGAGCCGTGCAGGCCGGGGCCGGTCGGCTCGTCGTTGCTCGTGGTGTTGCCGTTGCCGTCCTCGCCGCCGGTGGACAGCGACTTGCCCAGGCGCGCGGCGACGAACGACGGCGCGACCCACGAGATCTCGCGCATGAACGGCGAGGACTCGATCGTCTGCCCACCGACGCCGGCGCGCTTGAGCGCGTCGTCGATGAACGGCTTCACGCGGGCGTCGTAGAGCACGTCCGACGCGTCGAACGAGCGGTTCTGCGCGGCGATCGCCTCGATCGCGCGGTCGGCGACCTCACCTTCGTCGCCCATCGCCGGCTGGATCTTCTCCGCGATCGCCGCGAGGCCGTCGCGGCGCAGCTCGAGGGCGATCAGCAGCGACTGCTGGGCGTCCGTCATGTCCCCAGGGACGCTCAGCTCCTGCGCCTGCTTGAGCGTGCCGTCGGCCGAGCTCTTCATCGCGATGATCTGCTGGTAGAGGTCGTTCGCCGAGCCCTGGCCGGCGGCGCTGAGCGCCTTGAACAGCGAGTCGCCGGTCTGCCGCGACGCCGTCGCGAGGTTCGAGACCTGGCGGTTGTAGTCCTTGAGCGCGGTGTCGTGCCGGCTGTCGTTGCAGGCCCGCACGATGAAGAACAGGACGAACAGCAGCACCGCGCCCGCGACGACCGCCACGATGCGTCGGACGAGCAGCGCCTGCGCATCGGGCGCTGCGCCGTGGCCGGCGGGACGGGCGGAGCGAGGGCGGACACGCGCCTGGGTGCGTGTGCGCGAGCTGGTGCGAGTGGGCTCGTCGTCCTCGTCGAAGAAGGACAAAGTAGGGGTCTCCTCAGCGGCGGCTGGATGTCCCAGGATGACAGGGGTACCGGAGGGAAGTACGCCTTTGCGGCGAAATCGCCTGCAATGGAGATCACGGATGAGCTCCCGGCGACCCTGTCGGCCGACCTCGTCCTGAACCGATACCGGCTCGGCCAGCGGCTCGGCGCGGGTGGGTTCGGCACGGTCTACGCCGCCACCGACGAGCGGCTGCAGCGCGCCGTGGCGGTCAAGGTGATCCCGTCCGGCGGCGGCGGCGATCCCACGCGCGCTCAGCGCGAGGCCCTGGCCGCCGGCCGGCTCGACCACCCGGGTATCGTCGCGATCTTCGACGCCGGCCAGGACTCGCAGGCCCGCTACCTGGTGTCGGAGCTGGTCTACGGCCGGACCGTCGACGACCTCAGCGCCGACGGGCTGCTCAGCGACCGCGACGTGCTGCGGATCGGCCTCGCGCTGTGCAGCGCGCTCAGCCATGCGCACGAGCGCGGCGTCGTGCACCGCGACGTCAAGCCGCAGAACGTGCTCATCCCCGACGCGCCGCGCTCGGCCGCGGGCGTCGCCAAGCTCGCCGACTTCGGCGTCGCGCACCTCGCCGGCGACGAGCCGCTGACCCGCACCGGCGACGTCGTCGGCACGCTCGCCTACATGGCGCCCGAGCAGGCCGAGGGCAAGCGGATCGACCACCGCTGCGACCTCTACAGCCTCGCGCTCGTCCTCTACGAGGCGCTGGCGGGCGTCAACCCCGTGCGCGCCGGCTCGCCCGCCGCGACCGCGAAGCGCCTCGGCAGCGTGCTGCCACCGCTCAAGCGCGCCCGCAAGGACCTGCCGCCCGAGCTGTGCGCGGCGATCGACCGCGCGCTGCGTCCCAAGCCCGCCGAGCGCGGGACGCTCGACGAGCTGGCCGACGCGCTCTCCGACACCCTCGACGACGTCTCCGACGAGGGCGGCACCGTCGCCCTGCCGTACGACGACACGGCGCTCGAGCTCCCGCGCGGTGTGGCCCGCGGGCTCGCCGCCGCGGCCGCCGGCGGGCTGTGCGCCGGCGCGCTGGCGTGGGCGGAGCAGCCGGTCCTCCCGGCGTTGGCCGCGGTCGCCGCGGTCGCCTTGCTCCCGCGCCTGGGCTGGCTCGTCGTCGCCGCGGCCACGCTCGCCACGCTGTCGGTCGAACGGCCGGGAGCGGCGCTGCTGGCCGGGCTCGCGCTCGTGCCCGTCCCCGCGCTGCTGCGCCGCCATGGCACCACCTGGACGCTGCCCGCGGCCGCCCCGCTGCTGGGCCTCGCGACGCTGGCGCTCGCCTATCCCGCCCTGGCCGGCCGCGCACGCACGTGGTTCGCCCGGGCGGCGCTCGGCGCGCTCGGCGCCTGGTGGACCCTGCTCGCGGCGCCGCTGGTCGAGCGCGACCTGCTCGCGGGTCCGCCCGAGCGGACCCCGGCGACCGTCGAGCAGGCGGCCGACCGGGTGCTCGGCCCGCTGCTCGAGAGCGGAGCGCTCCTCTACGCGGCGCTGTTCGCGGTCGCCGCCGCCGTCCTGCCCTGGATCGTGCGCGGCCGCTGGTTGACGCTCGATCTCGTCGGAGCATCCACCTGGGCCGCCGCGCTGGGGGCGTCGGCGTTCGCCATAGCGGACGCGATCGGCGCTCCAGAGCCACGCAACGCCGTGCTCGCGAGCGTCGTCGCCGGGGCTCTGGCGGTCGCGATCCCCCGCATTCGGGGGGCCGGGGTGGTGGAGCCGTGACGCCGAGGCGGATACTGTGCACCGGCAATCATGGCCATCGGACCCGCGTAGCGGCGCATGAGCGTACTGCGCAACCTCGAATCCAAGCTCGCCGGGCTCGTCGAGGGCACGTTCTCCCGTGCCTTCAAGTCCGAGGTGCGGCCTGTGGAGATCGCGCGCAAGCTCACGAAGGAGATGGACGAGCACAAGGTGCAGTCGCTCTCCCGCGTCTACGCGCCGAACGAGTACGCGGTATGGCTGTCCAAGCAGGACCGCCAGCAGTTCGAGGGCTACGAGGAGGAGCTGGCCAGTGAGCTCGCCGGCTACCTGCTCGAGCACGCGCGCAGCGAGCGGATCGCGCTGATGACGAGCCCGCAGATCACCTTCCGCACCGACGAGCGGCTGCGGCTCGGCGAGTTCGGCATCCAGGCGCGGCTCGTCAAGCCGCCCGCCCGCGAGCAGGACGCGCCCAGCCAGGGCGACGAGGGCCACACGCAGGTGTACTCGGCGTCCGCCCGGCTGTCGGAGCCGCTGCGCGAGCCGCACCCGCAGCGGGGCGAGGCGCGCCTGCACGTCGAGCACGGCGGCAGCGTCACGGTGTCGGCGCGTGGCGCGGTGCTCGGCCGCAGCCGCGACTGCGACGTCGTGCTCGACGACGCGAACGTCTCCCGCCGCCACGCCGAGGTGCGGCCGTCCGGCGGATCCTGGATCGTCAACGACCTGGGCTCGACCAACGGCATCAAGGTCAACGGCCGCCGCGTCGACGGCCCGCAGTCGATCCGCCACGGCGACGTGATCGAGCTCGGGACCTCCCGCGTCACCTTCGAGCTGGAGTAGCGATGGAGCTCGAGCCGATCTCCGTCGCCCTCAAGTTCGGCTTCCTCGCCGTGCTGTACCTGTTCCTGCTGTGGGTCGCCCGCTCGGCGCTGAAGGACCTGCGGCGCGGCACCGAGCCGGGGTACGTCGGTCCGAGCGCGGACTACGACGAGGGCGCGACCGGCATGTACAGCGCGTCCACGCCGATGGCCCGCGACATCGGCCGGCCCAAGCTGCGGGTCGACACCGCGGCGGGCCTGGCGCCCGGCTCCGCCTATGATCTCAGCGAGGGAGCGCTGCTCGGTCGTGGGGACCAGGCGGACATCCGGCTCGAGGACGGATTCGCGTCTTCAAAGCACGCGCGGCTGACCCCGCAGGGAGATGTGATGGTCTTGGAGGATCTCGGATCCACGAACGGCACGTATCTCAATGAGGAGCCGCTCCGCGGGCCTCAGCCCCTGCACGCCGGGGACAAGATCCGGATCGGCGACAGCGTGTTCTCCTACGAGCGGTGATGCTGCGAATCGCTGAGCATTGGCACGGGTCGGACCTCGGCCTGCAGCGCACGGGCAACGAAGACAACTACTTCGTGCGTGCGCCGTTGTTCGTCGTCGCCGACGGCATGGGCGGCGCCCAGGCCGGCGAGGTCGCGTCGGAGATGGCGGTCGAGTCGTTCGCGCCCGGCCTGCCCGACGGCGGCTCGCCCGGCGAAGGCCTCAGGCGGATCATCGAGGAGGCCAACCGGTCCATCCACGAGCGCTCGCGGACCCAGTCCGGGCGCCACGGCATGGGCACGACCGTGACCGCCGCCTACGTCGGCGAGAGCACCGTGACGGTCGCGCACGTCGGCGACTCGCGCTGCTACCTGCTGCGCGACGGCGAGCTGCGCCGGATCACGAAGGACCACTCGCTCGTGCAGGAGCTGATCGACCGCGAGAAGCTCACGGAGGAGCAGGCGGAGACGCACCCGCAGCGATCCGTGATCACCCGCGCGCTCGGCCCGGAGCCCAGCGTGCAGGTCGACGTCTTCGAGGAGCCCGCGCGCGCCGGCGACCTGTTCATGGTCTGCTCGGACGGCCTGACGGCGATGGTCCGCGAGCCGGAGCTCAAGGCCCTGCTGGCCGACCAGGAGCGCTCGCTCACGGATCTCGGCCGCGCGCTGATCGCGGCCGCCAACGACGCCGGCGGCCGCGACAACATCACGATCATCCTCTTCCGGATCGAAGAGGTCGCCGTGGGCGGCTCGACGCTCGACCAGCCGACCGAGGCCTACGAGATCCCGCACGACGGCGAGACGAACGAGTACCAGACGTTCACCGGCGAGGCCGTCTCCGAGCCGCGCCAGGGCGTCAGCCGGCCGACCGGGCACACGCGGACCGGCGACGAGGCCGTCGCCCGCGAGGCCGCCTACCGCGCCTCCGGCACCGTCGCGCTCTCCGCGGTGCGTCCGCGCGCGCAGCCGATCGATGAAGAGGAGGAAGAGCGCCCGCACGCGCCTCCGCGCCGCGAGCCGGCGTCCAAGAGACGGCGCCTGCGGCTCTTCTCACCCGGGAAGCTGATCGTCCTGGGATGCCTCGTCGGCCTGCTGGCCGCGTTCTGGCTCGCCACCCGGCAGGTGTACTTCGTCGGAGTGGACGAGACCCGCGGAGAGGTGACGCTCTACCACGGGTTGCCGTACGACCTCCCGCTCGGCATCGAGCTCTATCAGCCGGTCCGTCACTCGGGCGTGACGATCCAGAGCGTGCCCACGGCGCGCCGGACGACGTTCACGGACCACAAGCTGCGCTCCAAGGACGACGCCGAGTCGCTCGTCAAGGACCTCGAAGACGGCAAGATCTCCTGACATGAGCGCCCGCAACCGCGAGTTGCTGGCGCTCATCCCGGCGTCGCTCCTGGTGACGGCGGGGTTCGCCGCGATCTTCATCCAACGCAACGAGCTGCTGTCGGACGTCTCCCTGACGTACGGCGGGATCTTCCTCGCCCTGTGCTTCGCCGGGCACCTCGTGATCCGCTTCACGCTGCCGCACGCGGACCCGTACCTGTTCCCGCTGGTGGCGGTGCTCGCGTGCTTCGGGCTCGTGGTCGTCTACCGGATCGACGAGGACCTGGCGCGCGACCAGGCGCAGTGGTTCGTGATCGGGCTGATCGCGTTCGTGGCGACGATCTTCCTCCTGCGCGACTTCCGCGTGCTGGAGCGCTACCGCTACACGATCGCGCTCGCCGGGCTCGCGCTGCTGCTGCTCCCCCGCGTGCCGGGCATCGGCCAGCAGGTCAACGGCGCGTACCTGGGGGTCGGCGTCGGGCCGATCTCCTTCCAGCCCGCCGAGCTGGGCAAGATCGCCATCGTCATCTTCCTCGCCGCCTACCTGCGCGACACGCGCCAGGTCCTCGTGCAGGGCTCGCGGCGCTTCCTCGGCATCACGATCCCGCCGTTCAAGCACCTCGGCCCGTTGCTCGTGGTCTGGGGCGCGGCGATGTTCATGCTCGTGTTCATCCGCGACCTCGGCTCGTCGCTGATGTACTTCGGCGCGTTCCTGGCGCTGATCTACGTGGCGACGAACCGGCTCAGCTTCGTCGTCATCGGGCTCGGCATGTTCGCCGCAGGCGCGTACTTCTTCGCCTCGACGATCAGCCACGTGCAGGACCGCGTCGACATCTGGCTGGACCCGTTCAAGACCTACGACTCGACCGGCTACCAGATCGCCAACGGCATGTTCGCGATGGCGGACGGCGGGCTGTTCGGCCAAGGGCTCGGCGCTGCCGTGCTGCGCGTGCCGGACGGCGGCCCGCTGATCCCGGCGCCGGAGACGGACATGATCTACGCCGTCATCGTCAACGACCTCGGGCTCGTCGGCGGGCTCGGCGTGATCGCCACGTACATGCTGATCGCCGAGCGCGGCTTCAAGATCGCGACGCTGGCCACCGACAGCTTCTCCAAGCTGCTCGCGACCGGCCTGACCGCCGTGATGGCGCTGCAGGTGTTCGTGATCGTCGGCGGCGTCACGCGCGTGATCCCGCTGACCGGCGTCACGCTGCCGTTCGTGAGCTACGGCGGCTCGTCGATCGTCGCCAACTTCATCCTGCTGGCGCTGCTGCTGCTGATCTCCAACCGGGCCCGAACACCCTCGTGAACGTCCCGATCTTCCGCCTCTACGTCGTGTTCCTGGTCCTGTTCGCGGTGCTGATCGGGTTCACGTCCCGCTGGTCGGTGTTCGGCGCGCAGCGGCTGCGCGAGAACCCCGACAACGCGCGCGTGCGGATCGAGGAGCAGCGGATCAAACGCGGCGTGATCCGGGCGGCGAACCGCGAGGTGCTCGCGGGCAGCACGCGCCTGTCGGGCGGCCGGTACGGGCGGCGCTACCCCACCGGCTCGCTGTTCGCGCTGCCGGTCGGCTTCGACAACGTCCGGATCGGCCGCGCGGGCCTGGAGCGCTACTACAACGACGCGCTCGTCGGCCGCAAGCAGGAGCTCTCGAGCCTGATCGACTCGCTGACGAAGGACACGCAGGTCGGCGACGACCTGCAGACGACGCTCGTCCCGCGTGCCCAGGAGCTGGCCTACGACCTGCTGCAGGGCCACCAGGGCGCGGTCGTCGCGCTCGGCGTCAAGGACGGCTCGGTCAAGGTCCTGGCGGGTACGCCGTCGTTCGACCCCGACAAGCCCGAGGACGCCAAGAGCGTGTTCAACCGCGCCACCCAGGGCCTGTATCCGCCGGGATCGACGATGAAGACCGTGACCGCCACCGCCGCCATCGACAGCGGTCGCTACCAGCCCGACTCGCGCGTCGACGGCAAGAACGGGAAGGTGATCTCGGGTACGCCGCTGAACAACTTCGGACAGCGCGACTATGGCGACATCACCCTCACCGAGGCGCTCACCAACTCCGTCAACACGGTGTGGGCCGAGGTCGGCGTGAAGCTGGGGCGCAACCGCATGCAGGAGTACATGGACCGGTTCGGCTTTGGCGAGGACCCGCCGATGGACTACCCCGACGACCAGATGACGGCGAGCGGGCCACGTGACGTGAAGGCCAACAAGATCCTCCCGATGAGCTCGGACCGGGTCGACGTGGGCCGCACGGCGATCGGCCAGGGCCTGCTGCTGGTCACGCCGCTGCAGATGGCGACGGTCGCGCAGACGATCGGCAACGGGGGCGTGCGGATGCAGCCGCGGCTCGTCGAGAAGATCGTCGATCCGGACGGGCGCACCACGGACGAGCCGCTGCCCGAGGAGGCCGAGCGCGTGATGTCCGAGGACACCGCGGCCAAGGTCGGGACGATGATGAAGTCCGTCGTGCGCGAGGGCTCGGGCACCGCGGCGGCGCTCTCGGGCGTCGAGGTCGCGGGCAAGACCGGCACGGCCGAGATCAACATCGCCCAGGGCATCAACGACCTCTGGTTCATCGGCTTCACAAAGGACGTCGCCGTGGCCGTGATCATCGAGCGCGAGCAGGGCCAGGGCGGCACCGTCGCCGCGCCCATCGCCAAGCAAGTGCTGCAGGCGCTCGGACAATGATCATCGCCCGCGACACCATGATCGACGGCCGCTACCGGGCGATGAAGCGCCTGGGCGCCGGCGGCATGGCCGAGGTCTGGTGCGCCGAGGACGAGGTGCTCGGGCGCCGCGTCGCGGTCAAGCTGCTCGGCGGGCGCTATGCGACGGACCCGGAGTTCCACGAGCGCTTCCGCCGCGAGGCGCAGGCCGCGGCCGGGCTCACGCACCCGAACATCGTCGGCATCTTCGACCGGTCCGAGTGGGAAGGCACGCCCTACATCGCGATGGAGCTGGTCGACGGGCAGACGCTCAAGGAGCTCGTGACCGAGCGCGGCCCGCTGCCGCCGCACATCGCGGTCGGGCTCGTCGAGCAGGTCCTGCGGGCGCTCGCCTACGCGCACCGGCGCGGGATCGTCCACCGCGACATCAAGCCCCAGAACGTCATCCTCGACCCCGAGGGCGAGGCCAAGGTCGCCGACTTCGGGATCGCGCGCGCCGGCAACTCCGAGATGACGCAGACGGGCGCGATCGTCGGCACGGTCCAGTACCTCTCGCCCGAGCAGGCCAACGGGCACCCGGTCGACCGGCGCTCGGACCTGTACTCGGCCGGGATCGTGCTCTACGAGCTGCTCACCGGGCACGTGCCGTTCGACGGCGAGGCGCCGGTCTCGATCGCGCTCAAGCACGTCAACGAGCGCCCGGTCCCGCCCGGCCAGCTGCGCCCGGGCATCCCGCCCGCGCTCGAGGCCGTCGTGCTGCGGGCGCTGGAGAAGGACCCGAACCTGCGCTTCCAGAGCGCCGAGGAGTTCATCGCGGCGCTCGAGCAGGCCCGCCACGCGCCCACGCGGCGGATCGTCGCCGAGCCGCCGCCGGTCGTCGTTGACCCCTACGTCGAGGAGGAGGTCGAGCGGTCGCGCTGGTGGCTGTGGGCGCTCGGGCTGCTGGTGATCGCCGCGTTGGCCGTCGGCGCGTTCTTCCTCTTCGCGGGCGGCGAGAAGGTCACCGTCCCGAACCTCGTCGGCCGCAACGCCGACGACGCGATCGCGATCCTGCAGCGCCGCGGCCTCGAGCCGGACATCGAGAACGTCGTCAGCGACGAGGTCAAGCGCGACGAGGTCATCTCGCAGAACCCCGAGGCCGGCTCGGAGGTACGCGAGGGCGCGGCCGTCGAGATCCGTGTGTCGGCCGGGCGCGAGCAGGTGACCGTGCCCGCGGTCGTGGGGACCTCGCAGGAGGAGGCCGAGCAGGCGCTCGAGGCCGCGGGGTTCAAGCCCAAGGTCGAGCGCGCGTACTCGGACTCCGTGCCCGAGGGCGACGTCATCAGCTCCTCGCCCGAGCAGGGCCGGAGCGTCTCCAAGGGCCGGACGATCACGCTGACCGTCAGCCGCGGCCGCGAGGGCGTGACGGTGCCGGGGCTCGTCGGCAACACGCGCGAGGGTGCGGAGCAGGCCCTGCAGAGCGCCGGGTTGAGCGCCGACGTGACCGAGCGCGAGAGCTCCGAGCCGCCCGGCACGGTGCTCGAGCAGAACCCGGCGAACGGGACCACCGTCGCGCCCGGCTCGACCGTCGCGCTGGTCGTCGCCAAGGAACGCCCGCAGATCCCGGACGTGACCACGGACAACCCGACCGCCGAAGAGGCCACGCAGGCGCTCGAGGACGCGGGCTACAAGGTCAAGACCGTCGAGCGGCAGGGCGATCCGGCCCTCGTCGGCCGCGTCATCGGGCAGTCGCCGGCGGCCGGCACCCGGCGTTCGACCGGTGGCACGGTCACCATTGCCGTCGTGCCTGACCCCAATGCCACTCCAACCGCCACCCCGACGCCGTGAAGGTCGCGGTCTTAGCCGGCGGTCGCTCCTCCGAGCACGACGTCTCCCTGAACTCCGCCGCCGCCGTCCGCGAGGGCGTCGCCGAAGCGGGGCATGAGGTCGTCGACGTCCTGATCGAGCGCGACGGCACCTGGCGCCACGGCGACGAGGTGCTGGCGCTGACGCCCGGCGGCGGCCTGCTCGGCGCCGACGTCGTCTTCCCGGTCCTCCATGGCCCGTTCGGCGAGGACGGGACCCTCCAGGGCCTGCTGGAGCTCCTCGACGTGCCCTACGTCGGCGCGGGCGTCCTCGCGTCCTCGCTGTGCATGGACAAGATCGTCTTCAAGGAGGTGCTCGCCGCCGCGGACGTGCCGCAGGTGCCGTACGCGGGCGTGCACCTGGCGCGCTGGCGCACCGAGCCCGAGGCGGTCCTGCGCGAGCTGGCCGTGCTCGGCACCCCGGTGTTCGTCAAGCCCGCGCGGCTGGGTTCCTCGGTCGGCATCGCCAAGGCGTCCTCGGAGGCGGAGCTCGGCCCGGCGCTGGACGGCGCGTTCGCCCACGACAGCCTCGTGATCGTCGAGGGCTTCTCGCCCGGGCTGGAGGTCGAGTGCTCCGTGCTCGGCTTCGGCACGGCGGTCGAGGCGTCCGTGCCCGGCGAGATCGTCCTGACGGGCGGCGCCGACTGGTACGACTACGAGGCTAAGTACACCGACGGCGGCATGGAGCTCGTGGTTCCCGCCCGCCTCGACGACCGCGTGATCGAGGACGTGCGCCGGCTCGCGGTCGACACGTTCGTGCGCGTCGGCTGCTCCGGGCTCGCCCGCGTGGACTTCTTCGTCGAGGACGGCCACCGCGTGCTCGTCAACGAGCTCAACACGCTTCCCGGCTTCACGCGCACGAGCGTCTACCCGAAGCTCTGGGAGCACTCGGGGCTGCCGCTCCCGCAGCTGTGCGACCGGCTCGTCGCGCTCGCCGTCGAGCGCTTCAACGCCGAGCGCTCGGTCGCCTTCTAGCGACGCGGGACTTCTTGGAACAGGCGGATCTCGGAGATCGCGGCGCTGTCCGCGTCACCGAGGTCCGTGATCCAGACCAGGTAGTAGCGGAACGACTCGCCGCCGGTGTCGAGCTTGAAGCGCTGGTCCTTGTCCTTGACCGTGCCGCCGCCGACCTTGGTCCAGCCCTCCGGCACGGACTTGGGCACCGGGCCGGCCGGGGCCGCGTAGATCGTCGCCTTGAAGCCGGGCTTGGGCGTCTTGACCTGGATCTGGACCGCCTCGACCTCGGGCCGGGCGTCGACGTAGATGCCGACGCCCTCCTTGCCCGCGCCCTCGATGCCGGCCTCGTACGTCTCGGTCGTCCAGCTCGTGCCGTCGTCGCGGTCCACGACGCGGTTGGCCTCCTCGCCGTGCTCCTCCTCGTCACCGAGCGGGTCGTAGTCCTGCGCGGAGCCGCGCGGGACCGACACGGTCCGCGTGCCCTGCGGGGTCGACTCGACGCGGCCCGCGCCGGTGCCACGGTCGACCACGCGCTCGGGGACGTCGCCGGCGACGATCACGATGATGGTCACGGCCACGCCCACCAGCGCCAGCACGGCGAGCAGCGGGATCGAGTGGCGCATGCGGAACGGCAGGCGCCGCTGCGTCCGCGCCGGCAGCGTGCGGATGACCGCGGTCGCCTCCCCGGTCGACGTGCCCGACCGGGCCGCCTCGATCGCCAGCGCGTCCTCGAGGTCGGCGATCAGCGCCGGCACGTCGGGGTAGCGGTGCGAGAGGTCCTTGTCCGTCATCCGGTCCAGCACCGCGGCGGTGGTCGCGGAGACATCGGGGCGCAGCACCTGGATGTCCGGCAGGTCCTCGCGGACGTGCTTCATCGCCACCGCGATCTGGTTCTCGCCGTGGAACGGGACGTCGCCCGTGAGCATCTCGAACAGCACGACGCCGAGCGAGTAGATGTCGGACTGGCCGTCGACGTCGTGGCCGAGCGCCTGCTCGGGCGAGACGTAGTCCGTCGTGCCGAGCACGCGGCCGTCGGCGGTGAGCCCGTCGTCGCGCAGCGAGCGCGCGATCCCGAAGTCGGTGACCTTCGCCGAGCCCTCGGGGTCGAGCAGCACGTTCTGGGGCTTGACGTCGCGGTGCACGATGTCGTGCGCGTGCGCCGAGCCGAGCGCGCGGGCGATCTCGATCGCGTACGCCAACGACTCGTCGACGGGCAGCCGGCCGAGGCGGCGGATGCGGTCCTTGAGCGTCTCGCCCTCGACGTACTCGAAGACGATGTACGGGCGGTTGTCGTCCTCGCCCGTGTCGATCACGCCGACGACGTGCGGGTGCGAGAGCTGCGCGACCGCGCGCGCCTCGCGCCGGAAGCGCTCGAGCTGGTCGGAGTCACCCTGCATTTCCCGGTGCAGGAGCTTGATCGCGACGCGACGCTCCAGGTTCTGGTCGAAGGCCCGATAGACCGTCGACATCCCTCCCGCGCCGATCTGGGCGTCGAGCCGGTACCGGCCGCTGAGCTGCATGCCCACGAGCGTGCTCATGAACTGGGACGTATTGTGGCCGATCCGGGCACGGGCTCGCGTTAAGTTCGCTGCGGCTTGGCCATCTCCCGCTCGACTTGCTCACGAAGACGTAAAAGGGCGAGGTCCTTGCCCTTGGCCTCCAGCATCACGTCGAACTCCAGCCCCGCCGCGGTCTCGCGCAGGAACTGGGCGAACGCGATCGGGTCGATCATGTCCGCGTGGGCGCGCAGCTGCGGCAGCACCCACTCGGTCACGGTCTTGCGCCCGACCTTCTTCTTGC
This sequence comes from Solirubrobacter pauli, assembly GCF_003633755.1. Classification (GTDB taxonomy): domain Bacteria; phylum Actinomycetota; class Thermoleophilia; order Solirubrobacterales; family Solirubrobacteraceae; genus Solirubrobacter; species Solirubrobacter pauli. The sequence continues at coordinate 2,369,130 of NZ_RBIL01000001.1, read as the reverse complement.
GCTCCTCCATCGCCGTCTTGGGCGTGGAGTAGTGGATCTTGGGCACGACGTCGTCCGGCCAGGTGGCGAGCGCGAGCTCCAGCGCCTCGCGGTCCGGGATGCCGTCGGGGTCGTTGCAGTGGTGGTGCAGGATGTCCCAGACGACGCGCGCGCCCGTGCGCCGGTGCAGCTCGAGCACGTCGTTGAGGCCGAACGTGCGGTCGTCGTTCTCGATCACCAGGCGCGCCTGCGCACGCTGCGACAGGCGCTCGAACCCGGCCTCGAAGCGCCCGAGCCCGTCGCCCTGCGCACTGCCGACGTGCAGCACGACGACCGCCTCCGGCCCGCAGCCCATCGCGTCCAGCAGCGCGGCCTGGACCTCGAGGTCGCGGACGGCCCCGGCCACGACCTTCTCGTTCTCCGAGTTGAGGACGATGTACTGGCCGGGGTGGCTGGAGAGCCGGATGTCCAGCTCCCGCGCGAGCGCGCCCACCCGCGCGAGCGCTTCGGCGCACTCCTCGACCTGGGTGTGGAACTGCGGCAGGTCCGGGTGCGTCGCGTAGGGCGCCAGGTCCGAGGTCATCCGGTACATCCGGATCTCGTGGCGGCCCAGGTACTCCAGGACCGCGGTCAGGTACTCCAGGGACTGCCGCAGGTGAGGGCCGGACTGCCAGCGGCGTGCATCGCTGCTGGGCAGTCCGCCTTCACCGAGGACCTTTACCGCGAAACCGAGGCGCACTGAACCCTTACGGGTTCGTGGACCGCCCGGACCACGTGTTCCACTCGGAGTCGTCGGCCGGCTTGACCGGCTCGATCTGCTCGGCGTTCTCGGTGGCCTCGATCGCCTCGTCGAGCTGCGCTTCCTCGGGGCTGCGGCCGTCGAACGGCTCCGCGGCCTCGCGCAGCTCGTCCTCGGTCTGCTCCTGGCCCTCGGCCTCGCCCTCGCCGGCCTCGGCCAGCGGCGCGAACGCGTCATCGGCGGTCTCGCCCTCGGGGCCCGCGTAGTCGGAGACGGTGCCGCCGATGTTGGCGGCCTCGGCCGCGGCGGCGGCTTCCTCGGCGGCCTCGTCGATCGCCGGCTCCTCGTAGGCGGGCGGGACGGGCACGGCGGTCGCGGTGTTCGCGACCGGACCGGAGGCGTCGTAGTTGGAGACCGGGGGCGGCGTGTAGCCGCCGGGCTCGGCGGGCGGGGCGCTGTCGCCGGAGCCGCCGGGGAGGAGGCCCTTGACGGACTCGCGCTTGAAGAGCAGCGCTGCGACGGCGGCGGCCACGCCGCCGCCCAGCAGGAGCTTCTTGGCGCCCGAGCGCTTCTTCTTGCGCGGCTCGACGCCCGGCAGCTTCGCCGCGAGGCGATCACGCGCGAACGCCAGGGCGATGTCGGCAACCGCGAGGTTGCGGGCGGTCTTGGACAAGTTCATTCCAAGACCGTACCCCGGATCGGCGGCGCCTAGCGGTACGGCCGATGTTCGTGCGGTCTACGCCTTCGCGGGCGAGGGGAACTCGACCGGAGCGGCGTGGGCCGCGGCGCGGTTCTCGTCACGGACGGCGTGCCAGATCTCCTCGCGGTAGACCGGCGTGCTGCGCGGGGCTTCGATGCCCACGCGGACGGTGTTGCCGACGATCTCCATGACGTGCACGACGACGTCGTCGCCGACCATGATCTTCTCGCCGACACGGCGGGTGATGAGCAGCATGGTTCCTCCTTGGATTTACGCTGCGGGTGGGTTGGAAGTGCGGCTTACGCCGCGGCGGCCACGGCGGCCGGGAAGAGCGGGGCGCGGACGGGAGCGTCGGCGGCCTCGTTGATGATCTGGTGGCCCTTGCCCTCGGCGACGAGGATCGGGGCGCGCAGGTTCGCGTAGAAGTCCGAGAGCTCGGCGCCGGCGCGGACGGTCACCCAGACGGCGACGTCGGCGGGGTCGGCCGTGATCGGCTTGGCGGCCTCGTCGGACAGGTCGACCGCGTAGTCGCTGAAGAAGTGCCACGGGTTGGCGACCGGCAGCGCCAGGTCGGCGTCCTCGAGCGAGTGCAGCCAGCAGAACGCGCCGTCCTCGGACGGGGCGACGAGGGCGTAGGACGTGCCGCCGAGGCCGATCAGGCCCGTCGGGAACTCGATGACGTCCTCGGACGCGATCTCGAGCGTGCCGAAGCGCGAGGAATCGATGGTGATGCTCATGGGCGAAGAGAGGTCCTGGAGGAGGGAACGGAGGGAGGGAGGTGAAACGGATCGCTTCTAGGGCCTTATCGGCCTAGCGGAGGAAATCCATGAGCGACGACTGCACGATGTTCGCGCCGGCGCGCAGCGAGGCCTGGTAGGCGGCCGACTGCGAGTTGAAGTCGATCATCGTCTTGGCGAAGTCGGCGTCCTCGGTGTTCGAGAGCTGCTCCGTCACGGCGCCCTGGATCTGGTCCAGGCGCGTCTGGGCGGCCATCAGCCGGTTCGTCATCGAGCCGTTGCGGGCGCGCACGTTGAGCAGCGCGTCCTGCTGGGCCTTCAGCACGCCGGTGTCGGTCTGCAGCGCGGCGCTGTCGTTGGCCTTCAAGTTCGTGGAGATCTGGCGCAGCGCGCTCAGCAGCTTGCCGTCGGCGCCACCGTCGCCCAGGATCTCGCGGCCGACGAGGTTGATCGTCATGGTCACGCCCGGGCCGATCTCGCGCACGACGCCCGGGATGGCGGGGTCGAAGCCGGCCTCGTTGCCCTGGAAGGTGTCGTCGGGGCCGAGCTTGTAGGGCGCGACGTTGGTGGCGGTGCCGGCCATCAGGTAGCTGTCACCGTAGGTGGCGTTGGCGGTCTCCTTCAGGCCCTGGATGATCTGGTCGATCTCCGCGGCGATCGCGAGCCGCGACTCGGCGTCGGCCGTGTCGGTCGCGCCCTGCAGCACCAGCGTGTTGGCGCGCGTGACGTAGTCGGTCATCGCGCCCAGCGAGGACTCGGTCGCGTCCTGCCAGCCCTGCGCGTCGTTGATGTTGCGCTTGTACTGGTCGTTCGCGTCGCGCGTCTGGCGCAGGCCCATCGCGCGGGCCGCGTTGAACGGGTCGTCCGACGGTCTCGTGATCTCCTTCTGCGACGAGGCCTTCGCCTGCGTTTTCGCCATCTTCTCGGACAGCGTGTTGAGATCAGCGAGGACGTTGCGCTGGATCATCGAAGTCGTGACGCGCATCAGAGGCCGACCTTTCCGGTGCGGTTGATCAGGACGTCGAGCATCTCGTCCATCGTTGACATGGCGCGCGCCGACGCCTGGTAGGCGCGCTGGAAGCGGACGAGGTTCGACATCTCCTCGTCCATGGAGACGCCCGAGACGCTCTGGCGGCGGTTCTCGACCGAGTCGGTGAGGATCTGCGCGTTGCCCTGCATCCGCTGGGCCTCGTTCAGATCGCCGCCGACCTTGGCGACGAAGACCTTGTACTCGCCGTCGATCGCCGCGCTGCCGCGCAGCTGCGAGATCTTGAGGGCGAGGTCGTTGGAACCGGCCGCGCCGCTGCCGGCCGTGACCGAAGAGGGGTTGGCCTGCAGCGCGTCGGCGACCTTGACGGTCGCGCCCGCGGGCGTGCCGACGCTGAAGAACTCGCCGCCGTAGGCCGCGTTGACGGCGCTCACGAGCGAGGAGGTGATCGTGTCGATCTGGTTCAGGTAGCCGGCGATCATGCCGCCGGGCGTCTTGCCGGTGGCCAGCAGGCCGCCCATCTCGCCGCCCGGGTTCCAGTCGCCGATCGGCGGGCCGGACCAGGTCGCGGTGCGGTCGGTGACGATCGGGTGCGCGGTGCCGTTCGTGCGGTCGACGAACGAGATGTTCATGGAGCCGCTGTCGAGGTTCTCGACCGACACCTGGCCGTAGCCGGACAGCTTGTCGATCAGCAGGTCGCGGCGGTCGAGCAGGTCGTTGGGGGACTCGCCGACCATCATCGCCTGCGAGATCACCTTGTTGAGGTCCGCGAGCTCGGTCGCGACCTTCTCGACCTCGCCGCCCGGACCGGTGATCGCGGCGTACTGGCCCTGGGCGCGCTCCTGCGCGGCGACCATCTGCGCGCGCACGGACTGGATCGAGTCGGCGAGGCCGTTCGACTTCTGGACCAGCGACTGCTTGGCCGAGTTGTCGTTGGCGGCGCCGGCGAGGTCCGACCACGCGTTCCAGAAGTTGGCGAGCTGCTGGTTGATGCCGTTCTCGCCCGGCTCCGCGAGCGAGAGCTCGGCCGTGTCGAGGGCATCAGCCTTCGCGTTCCACTCGTTGACGTTCGTGTTCTGCGCCCGGTACTGGGAGTCCAGGAACTGGTCGCGGATGCGGCGGAAGCCGGTGACGTCGACGCCGGCGCCGAGCTGCGCGCCGACCGTGTTGACGTTGTTGGTCAGCGTCAGCTGCACGGCCCGCGACGCCTGCAGGGTGGCCTCCTGGCGGGAGTAGCCCTGCGTCGACGCGTTCGCGATGTTGTGGCCGGTGGTGTCGAGCATGCGCTGGTGGGCCAGAAGGCCACGCAGCGAGGTCTGCATGCCGAAGAAGGAGGAGACGGGCATGAGGGATCAGGTGGGGTTAGGCCTGGAGGTCCAGTGCGCGGTAGGTGGAGGGCGCTGGTGCGGCGTTGGGGCGTGCGCCGTTGGGAGGGCTGTAGCCCGGCTCGGCCTCTTGGCCGATCAGGCGGGTGAGGTGCGACAGGAACGTCAGCTCCTGGCGCATCAGGGCACGGTTGATGCCGTGCTCGCGGGCGATCTCGGCGAGCAGACCACGCAGCTCGGCGGATCGTTGCATCGCCGCGGACGCGGCGCCGGGGGTGATGAGGCTGCAGAGGCGCTCGAGCGTGACGTTCGTGGCGGGCATGCCGAGCGCGACGCCGGCCCGCTGGAGCAGGCTGGTGCGCTCCTGCTCGAGGCCGTTGCGACGGACCATCTCCGACTGGATGTCGGCGAGCCGGGCCAGGACGGCCTCGGTATCGCGCTCGCGGATCGCGCCACCTTGGGCGAGGACGAGCTTGAGCAGCTGGCGAGCGGAGTTGATCTGCTGGTCCAGGTGGACGAGCAGCTCGGCCTCGAGGACCGTGGTCACGACTGCATCTCCTTGTAGATCTGCCGGGCGAGGCCCAGACCCTGACCACCGGTCAGCGCCGAGGTCAGCGTGTCCTGCATCGTCGACGCGTAGGGGCCTTCACCGAGCGAGCTCTCGCTCACCATGCTCTTCACCAGCTGGCCGGCGAGCATCTGCTCGAAGCCGACGGCCGACTTGTAGTCCTTGATCGCGTCGGTGCCGGCGGCGCGGATGTCCGCGGGCAGCGACGTCGTCGAGATCGAGTTGATCGAGCTCATCGCTTGACCCCGTTGGCGATCTCCATCATCTGGTCGGCGGTCTGGATCGCCTTGGAGGTCAGCTGGTAGGTCCGCTGGGCTTCGATCATGTCGGTCATGGCCTGCGCCATGTCCGTGTTGGAGCCTTCGAGCGCGCCCTGCTCGAGCACGGTGGTCGCCGGGGTGGCGACGGCGTTGCCCGAGCGCGCGGTGGTGATGAAGGCGTTGTCGCCGACCGACTCGAGGTTCTGGGGCGAGCGGACGTTGGCGAGCTGGATCCGGCCGACGGCCTGGCCCTTGGCCATCACCGTGCCGTCGCGGCCGATCGAGATGTCGGACTCCGCGACGCCCTCGGCGAACTTGATCTCGGGGCTGACGGTGCCACCGAAGCTCGTCACGAGCTTGCGGTCGGAGTCGATGTGCAGGTTGCCGTCGCGCGTCAGCGCGTCACGGCCGTCGGCGAGCTTGACGCGGATGAAGCCCGGGCCCTGGATGGCCACGTCGGTGGGCTTGCCGGTCTGCTGCAGGTTGCCCTGCTCGAAGGTACGACCGCCGGACACGGCGCGCGAGCCGGTGCCGACCTGCGCCTCGTTGGAGATCGTGGGGCGCCCGCCCTGCTCGTACAGCAGGTCCGAGAACCCGACGCGCAGGCGCTTGTAGCCAGTGGTGTTGGCGTTGGCCAGGTCGTTCGAGACGGCGTCGAGCTTGAACTGCTGCGCCTTCATGCCCGCCGCGGCGGTTCGGAGTCCTTCGAGCATTGGTATCTAGGTCGGCTTTCTAAGCGGACGACTTGAGCTAGGTCAGCGAACCGACGGCGCCCGCGGCCTTGCCGAGCGTCTCGTCGATCGTCTGGATCACTTTTTGGCCGGACTCATAGGCGCGCAGCGACGCCATCATGTCCACCATGGACTGCGTCGGATCGGCGCTGGACGCCTCCAACGCACCCGAGCGGACCGAGCCCGCGACCTGGCCGGCGACCGCGCCCGGCGTGCCGGTCACGTACGAGTTGCCGGCCTTCTCCGGGTTGTTCAGGGTCACGACGTTGAGCAGGCGCGGATCGACCTTGCCATCGGCGCCGAGCGCGACGGGCTGGTTGTTGCGCCCCAGCACGAGGTCGCCCTCGAGCGTGGTCACGCGGCCCTGGTCGTCGGAGGTGAACTGCCCGTTGCGCGTGTAGCGCGTGCCGGCGCCGGTCTGGACGGCGAAGAAGCCGTCGCCGTTGATCGCGAAGTCGAGCGGCTCGCCCGTGTCCTTCATGGTCCCCGGGGTCCAGTCGGTGACGGTGTTCGTCACCGCGACGCCGGTGGTGACGTTGCCGACGCGCTGGCCGGTGACGGAGTTGGTGAGGAGCAGCTCGCCGAAGGACTGCTGCGTCGTGCGCTCGGCCTTGTAGCCGGCGGTCGACGCGTTCGCGAGGTCGTTCGCGATCTGGTCCTGGCGGATCTGCTCGGCGAGCATGCCTGAGGCTGCGAGATAGAGGCCGCGATCCATACGGGACATCCCATCGGCGGTCGGACCGGCATCCTTGAGTCATGGATCCGATCGCTGTCACCGCCGCCCTGCTGCGCAAGCAGCTCCCGACGGTGCCGATTCGCGAAGGGGCGTCGATGATGGCCCGCGTCGCCTCCCGCGGGGAGACGCACGCCGTGATCGTCATCGCCGGGATGCCGATCACGGCCAAGCTGCCGCCGGAGATCGCGGCCGGCGCCACCTTGAAGCTGAAGGTCAAGGAGGTCACGGCGGAGCGCGTGTGGCTGCAGATCGAGTCCGACCAGCCGCAGGGTGGCGAGGCGCCGGCGGGTCGGCCGCCGATGCCGAAGGCCCCCGCCGGCACGGGTGCGTACCTGCCGCCGATCAAGCTGCCGCTGCCCAGCCCCGCCGGTCAACCCGGTGGTCCGGCCACGCCTGCGCAGGCGCCCGCGCCCGGCCAGTCCGCCCCGCCGGGCGGCGCTCCGGCGCCTGCCGTGCCGGGCCAGCCGGCCCAGCCCGGCGGTAGACCCGCTCCTGGCCAGCCCGCTCAGCCGGGCGGTGCTCCGGCGCCCGGGCAGCCCACTCAGCCGGGCGGTGCTCCGGCGCCCGGGCAGCCCACTCAGCCAGGCGGTGCTCCGGCCGCCGCGCAGCCCGCCGTGCCCGGCCAGCCGGCAGAGCCCGGCGAAGCCGCGGCGCCGAAAGCGCCACCGGTGCTCTCGCCGGCCCCGTCGGGCGCACCCGCCACGCCCGCACAGCCGCAGGTGCCCGGGCAGCCCGCTCAACCGGGTGGTGCACCGGCACCCGGGCAGCCCGCGGTGCCTGCACAGCCCGCCCAGCCCGGCAGCGCACCGGCCCAACCCACGGCCGCGCCGGCGGACGGTCCCGCGCCGCCCCCGCCGGAGCAGGCCCAGCCCGCCCAGGTCGTGCAACCGCAGCCCCAGGTACTCGGCCAGGGGATGCCGGCCCCGCCGCTCCAGCCGCCCCGCGTGGAGGTCGAGGAGCCGCCGGCTCGCCGCCCGGGGGCGGACGGGGAGCCCGCGGACGTCGTCATGCTCACGTTCACGTCGCCGACGCTGGGCAAGCTGGACCTCCGCCTCGAGCTGCGCGGCGACCACTTCCTGGCCGAGGTGACGACCCCCGCAGGCCGCCCCCATCAAGTCGCGAGCCTTGCCTCTGAGCGTTTGCGCGCCAATTTGGAAGGGATCGGTTTAGAGGCGACGGTAAACGTCCGACCGCGACAGGCGCCGCTGGATCTTTATGCCTGACCCCGACATCACCGCGGCGCTCCAGTACACCGGTGACGGCGCCCCCAAGGTCGTGGCCGCCGGCAGAGGGGCCGTCGCCGCCCAGATACTCGAGCGCGCACACGAGGCGGGCGTGCCGGTGCACCGGGACCCGGAGCTCGCCTCGGCGCTGACCGAGCTGGCGCTCGGACAGGAGATCCCGGAGCAGATGTGGACGGCTGTCGCACAGGTATTGGCCTGGGCCTACCGGTTGTCCGAAAAGCGTCCTACTCCAAATCGGTGATGAAGAAACTCCGGTGAGCGCCCGATACAGACTGCGTCCGTCAGTCCGTCTCGCCCTCTCAGGAGTTCCCTACTCGCCATGAAGCCCACGACGTCCTCAGGCAGTCGCCGCCGCGTCAGCGCGGAGGATGCCCTCGCGCTTTGGCGTGAGTACAAGGAGACCGGATCGCTGCAGGTCCGCAATCGCCTTGTCATGACCTACGCACCGCTCGTCAAGTACATCGTCTTCAAGAAGGTGCGCGAGCTGCCCGCTCGCTGCGAGGTCGAGGACTTCATCTCGTGTGGCCTGGAGGCGCTGATCGCCTCGATCGACCGGTACGACCCGGAGAAGGGCGCCACGCTCGAGCAGTTCGCGTGGACCCGCATCCACGGCGCCGTGCTCGACGAGCTGCGCCGGCAGGACTGGGCGCCGCGCTCGCTGCGCCGCTGGGAGCGCGACATCGCCCGCGCCCGTGACCAGTTCACGACGATCCAGGGTCGCCGCCCGACGCGTGAGGAGCTCGCCGACGCGCTCTCGATCACGGTCGACGAGCTGCGCCGCCGCGAGGACGACATCTCCGTCTCGGACGTGACGTCGCTCAACACGCTGGTCATCTCCGACGACGAGACCACGGTCGAGCGCATCGACACGCTCGCCGACGGCGACGCCAAGCGCGACCCGGAGCACCAGGCCGCCAACTCGGAGGCCAAGGCCAAGTTCCGCCGCGCGTTCGACAACCTGCCGCAGCGCGAGCGCGAGGTGGCCGTCCTGCTCTACGTCAAGAACCTCACCCTGCGTGAGATCGGCGAGGTCATGGGCGTCTCCGAGAGCCGCATCTGCCAGATCCACTCGCAGCTCAAGCGCACGCTCAAGCAGCAGCTCTCCGACGACGCGGTGTTGTTCTCCGCCGTCGGCTAAAGGATCGCCACCACCCGCCGACTACCGGGTCTGAGATGACTCTTCAGATCGGTCGCTTCACTCCCTACCAGCAGCTGCCCGCGGTCTCCCCCGCGGCGCCGGCGGCCGGAGTGCAGGACCCGCGCCCGACGGCGACGGATCCGCACCAGCAGGGCGTGGTCGAGACCGGGACGGTCGTCGGCGACGTTCCCCCGGCACCCACCCCGGAAGCCCGCGAGCTCGTGGCCAAGGCTGCGGAGGTCGTCGAGGCGATGCACAAGAACAACCGCGAGCTGCACTTCAAGCGCGACGAGGAATCGAACCGGGTGATCATCCAGGTGCGTGACCTCGAAGGCAACGTCATCAAGACCATCCCGCCGTCGAAAGCGCTGGACATCCTGTCCGGCGATGACCTTTAGAGGAGTCCATCGACATGCCCATCTCCCTCACCGGCATGGCGTCGGGCCTTGATACCGAGTCGATCATCAGCCAGCTGATGCAGCTCGAGCAGACCAAGGTCACGGCGGTGCAGAAACGCCAGACCCAGGTCACGCAGCACAAGAACGACCTTCAGGCGATCAAGACGAAGCTCGACGCGGTCAAGACGGCCGCGAACGACCTGTCGTCCGCGTCGCTGTGGAAGCCCGTCCAGACGACGGCGTCCTCGGACCCGACGAAGATCGACGTCACCGTCCTCGGCGGCGCCGGCATCGGCGGCAACTCGATCGAGGTCAGCCGCCTCGCGTCGTCCGCGCAGCACGGCTTCAACTACACCGCCGGGGCCAACGCCGGCAAGCTGACGTTCTACTACGGCAACGACCCCAACGCGGCCGGCAACTCGAAGATCGACATCGACGTCCCGGCCAACGCGACCCTCCAGGACGTCGCCACGGCGATCAACGCCAAGGACGGCGCTCCCGTCTACGCCGCGGTCGTCAAGAACGGCACGACCGAGCAGATCGTCTTCTCCTCGCGCAAGACCGGCGCCAACTCCGACTTCTCGGTCGACACCTCGCAGCTCGGCGCCGGCAGCGCGCTGGCCGAGGACCCGGCCTACACGCGCACAGGCGCGACGCTCAACGCCGCGATCAAGGTCAACGGCGGCGCGGAGATCAACCCCGAGTCGAACATCCTCGAGAACATCATCCCGGGCGTCCGCGTCTCGCTGAAGGGCATCACCAGCAGCCCGGTGACGGTGACCACGACCCAGCCCGCGGTCAACACCGAGGACATCGCGAAGAAGGTCACCGCGCTGGTCGACGCCTACAACGCGGTCGTCACCGCGACCCGCTCGGAGCTGACCGAGAAGCGCGTCCCGACCGCGACGACCACGAGCGACCTGCAGAAGGGCCAGCTGTTCGGCGACACGGGCATGGCCTCCATGCTCAACTCGCTCAAGGAGACGATGACCAAGGCCATCTCCGGCCTCGGCCTCACCGGCCTGTCGGATCTCGGCATCGGCGTGCCCAAGGCGGGCACCAACTCCGAGGACGCCCGCGCCGGCAAGCTCACGGTCGACCAGGAGAAGCTCAAGGCCGCGATCGCCAACGACTACACCAAGGTCAAGGAGCTCTTCTCGGGCCAGGGCGCGACCAAGGGCCTGTCGGCGGTCATCGCCGACTACGTCGGAACGCAGACCGGCACCAACGGCATCATCACCGGCCGGATGAAGACCGACGACACGACGCTCAAGGGCTTCACCGACCAGATCACCAAGCTCAACGAGCGCATGGAGGTCGAGCAGAAGCGTCTCAAGGCCCAGTTCGCGGCCATGGAGAAGGCGCTCAGCAACTCACAGACGCAGCAGGCGTGGCTCACGAGCCAGATCGCCACGCTGCCGTGAGCCTCAAGAACCCCGCGCACGCGCCGATCACCAGACCGATCCCTCCCTCCTCCTCCTCCCCTCCGACTCACCAGGAGCCTTCTTCAGTGGCTACTTTCGCCGCCAACCCGACGGCCCAGTACAAGCAGCAGAGCATTCTCACGGCCCCTCCTGGCCGGCTCGTGGTCATGTTGTACGACGGCTGCCTGCGCTTCTTGTTCCAGGCCGCCTACGCGATGCGCGAGGGCGACAAGACGAACTCCCAGGACCGGATGCGCCGGGCCGAGGCGATCATCGACGAGCTCACGGTCACGCTCGACCACGAGCGCGGCGGTGAAGTCGCCGCGCGGCTGCAGGGCATCTACGCCTTCTGCCGCCGGCACCTGATCGAAGCCTCGCTCGAGCAGAACCCGGCCAAGATCGAGGAAGTCTCCGAGCTCCTCACCGAGCTGCGCGACGCGTGGGCCGAGATCGCCGACGCTCCGCGCCCGGCGTGAGCGCCGAGGCCCAGCCCTGGGCCGAGCTGGTCGCCCTCGCCGAGCGCGAGCGGGACCTCGTCCGTGACGGCCGCTGGGAGGAAGTCCCGGCGGCGTCCGCGGAGCGCCTGAGCGCTTCGGTCGCGCTCGGCCACCCGCCCGTCGCCGCCCGGGCGCACCTCGAGCGCCTGGTCGAGCTGCAAGCCGAGATCCACGCCGGCCTGTCGGCCGGCCGCGCCTTCACGCTCCAGAAGCTCGGGGGCATGAACCGCAACAAGACCGCCATGCGCGGCTATGCGGGCCCGCCGCCCGTCGAGCACGGCCTCGTCAATCGCAGCGCCTAGACCTTCTTCGCGAACGGCCCGCCAATGGAGCGGGCCGGTCCATTTAATCGGGTCTGAGCCCTAAAGGCCCCCGAGCGGCACGCCGATAGAGGGAGTGCGCACCAAGGATGGAGCGCGTGAGGTCCAAGGACGGACCGCCCCCCTCTTCCCTCCAGGAGATCCGTCCCCTCGTGCTGATCGATACCACACAGCTGGCGCTTGAGCGCAGCATTTCGGGCGCTGCCCAGCGCCACGAAGCGCTTGCCGCCAACATCGCCAACGCTTCGACGCCCGGCTACCGCCGCGTCGACGTGGACTTTCACGGAGCCCTCGCCGCGGCGCTGGGCACCGGCGACAAGGCCACGGTGGAGCACACGTCCTTCACGACCCAGGCCGACCAGGCGGTCGGCGTGACGCAGGCGGACGGCAACTCCATCGACGTCGACAACGAGTCGGCCAAGCTCGCCGCCAACGCGCTCGAGCAGCAGGCCGCCGTCTCCGTGCTGAAGGCGCGCACGGCCATCATCCGCTCGGCCCTCGGTGTCGCCTGATGAGCATGTTCGGCGGCATGGAGATCTCGGGGTCCGCGCTCACGGCGCAGCGGCTCCGGATGAACGTCACGGCGGAGAACATCGCGAACGCCGAGACCACCAAGGGCGCGGACGGGAACCCGTACCGCCGCAAGGAGGTCACGCTGCGCGCGGTCGGCCAGCCCGGCACGTTCGGCTCGCAGCTCTCGCGCGCCATGGGCACCTCGGGCGTCGCGCCCGGCGGCGTCCAGGCGACGGAGATCACGGAGGACCAGACGAACGGGAAGCTCGTCTACGACCCCGGCCACCCCGACGCGAACGAAGAGGGCTACGTGCGCATGCCCAACGTCGACACGGTCACCGAGATGGTCGACCTGATCGACGCGCAGCGCGCCTACGAGGCCAACGTGACCGCGATGACGGCCGCCAAGCAGATGTTTGCCAAGACCCTGGAGATCCTCCGCTAATGACCATCGATCCGACTTCCGCCGTCACCGGCGCCAGCTCGATCGGCTCCATCGGTTCGATCGGCTCGATCACCAAGCCGCCGACCGCCACCGAGGGTGGCTCGGGCTTCGGCTCGATGCTCGGCGATGCGATCCAGGGCCTGCAGAACACGCAGGCCGAGGCCGCCACCGCGGCGCAGGACCTGGCCACCGGCAAGGCGACCGATCCCACCGCCGTGGTCATGGCGGTCGAGCGCGCCCAGCTCTCGATGCAGATGGCCAGCCAGATCCGCACGAAGGCCGTCGAGGCCGTCCAGACCATCTTCCAGACGCAGGTCTGATCTAAGTCATGCCGCCCTTCATCCAGAACATCCTCGCCCTGCCCGCCAAGACCAAGGCGATCCTCGGCGTGTCGGCCTTCGCCATCCTGGCGATCGCCTTCCTGCTGCTCAAGATCGCGACGGCGCCGGCGTACTCGACGATCGCCTCGGGCCTCGATCCCGCCCAGACGGGCAAGATCACCGCGGCGCTCGACGAGCAGGGCATCGCCTACGAGCTCCAGAACAACGGCACGGCGCTCGCGGTGCAGAAGGCCTCGATGGCGCAGGCGCGCATCGCGCTCGCCTCGCAGGGTGTCGGGACCACGGGCGGCGGCGGCTCCGACGAGGGCTACACCCTGCTCGACCAGAGCAAGCTCGGCGCTTCGCAGTTCCAGCAGCAGGTCACCTACCAGCGTGCGCTGGAGGGCGAGATCGGCAAGACGCTGGCCAGCGTGCAGGGCGTCTCGAACCCGCAGGTCCAGGTCGTGATGCCGCAGGACGACCTCTTCCAGGACGAGGCCTCGGCCGCGACCGCCTCCGTGCAGCTCGGCAACACGGCCGACACGCTCGAGCCGGGCGCCGTGCGCGGCATGGCGCAGACCGTCGCCTCCTCCGTGAAGGGCCTGAAGAGCGCGAACGTCACCATCACCGACTCCACCGGCACGATCCTGTGGCCGTCCGACGAGGCCGGCGCGACCGGCAGCGGCACCAAGCAGGCCGCCGAGGCGCGCTTCGCCCGCCAGAAGGAGGCGGCCATCAACGCGATGCTCGCCCAGACGCTCGGCCCGAACAAGGCCAAGGTCACCGTCAACGCCGACCTCAACGTGGACGACACGACCGAGGAGTCCGAGACGTACGGCGGCCAGAGCACTCCGCTGACCGAGACGATCGAGTCCGAGAAGATGGAAGGCGCGAACGCCGCCGGCGCGGGTGGCACGGCCGGCACCGGCCGCAACGTCCCGACCTACTCCGACAACGGGAACAACGGCGCGGGCGCCGGCGGCAACTACGAGAACAAGAAGCAGACGACCGTCAACGGCGTCAACAAGAAGGTCACCAAGACCAAGAAGGCCCCGGGCGAGGTCAACAAGATGAACGTCGCCCTGATCCTCGACAAGTCGGTCCCGGCCGACGTGGCGACCGCGCTCAAGAACACGGTCGCGACCGCCGCCGGCGTCGACACGCAGCGCGGCGACACGATCACCTCGACGCAGTTCGCGTTCGCCAAGGCGGAGACGCCCAAGGCGGGCCCGGTGCCGACGACGCTGCTCGGTCCGCTCAAGTGGGTCGGCCTCGGCCTGGCGGCGCTGCTGTTCCTCTTCTTCATGACCCGCGGCATGCGCAAGCGCGAGAACGAGAACCTGACGCCGGCCTGGCTGACGGAGATCTCCGAGCCGGTGTCGCTGGCTCAGCTCGAGGCGGGCGCCGGCCAGAACTTCACGCTCGACAACGCCTCGACGGCCATGCTGCCGCCGCGCGCTCCGGACGCCAGCATGCATCAGCTCGACCAGCTGATGGAGCGCGAGCCCGAGCGCGTCGCCGCGCAGGTCAAGGCCTGGATGGCGGAGGACTAGTCAGATGGCCGCGCTGAAGGACATCGAGAAGCCGGCGGTCACCGCCGCCGGCCTCAAGGGCATCCAGAAGGCCGCCGCCCTGCTCGTCGCGATCGGCGAGCAGCGGGCCGGCGAGATCTTCAAGTACCTCGGTGAGTCCGAGGTGGAGGCGCTCTCGCTCGAGCTCGCCAAGGCCCAGAAGATCCCAACCGAGGTCTGCCGTGACGTGATCACGGAGGCCGTCGAGTCGGTCCTCGCCGAGGACTACCTCGCCGAGGGTGGCGTGGACTACGCCCGCAGCGTGCTGATGCGCTCGCTGGGCGAGGATCGCGCGGAGGAGATCATCGGGCGCCTCGCCGCCACGATCGAGCGCCGTCCGTTCGAGTTCCTGCGCCGCACGCCGGCCGAGCAGATCGTGGTCTTCCTGCGCAACGAGTCGCCGCAGACGATCGCGCTGGTGGTCTCGAACCTGCACACGACGCTCGCCGCCCAGGTGCTGTCGGACATCGACCCGGAGATCCAGGCCGACGTGGCCCTGCGGATCGCGCTCATGGCCGAGACCCGGCCGGAGGTCGTGTCGCACGTCGAGAGCGTCATGCGCTCGCGGCTGTCCGCGGTCGGCTCGCAGGAGTACGCGGCCGCCGGTGGCGTCAAGTCCCTGGCCGACATCCTCAACAGCTCCGACCGGACGACCGAGCGCAACGTGCTCGACGAGCTGGCCAAGGCCGACGGCGAGCTGGCCGAGGAGATCCGCCTCCTGCTGTTCACCTTCGAGGACGTCGTCAAGCTCGACGACCGCTCGATCCAGATGGTGCTCAAGGAGGTCGACCAGAAGGACCTCGCGATCGCCCTGCGCGGCGTCAGCGACGACGTCGCGGGCAAGATCTTCGGCAACATGTCCGAGCGTGGCGCGGAGCTCCTCAAGGAGGAGATCCAGTTCCAGCCGCCGCAGCGCAAGCGTGTGGTGGAAGAGGCCCAGGGCCGCATCGTGGGTGTCGTCCGTCGCCTCGAGGAGGCCGGCGCGATCGTCATCTCCCGCGGTGGCGGGTCCGGCGAGGACGCCTTGGTGTAGCCATGGGCTTCGTCGCTGAATTCGACTTCGAGATGCTCGAGCCGCCGGCGCCCGAGCTGTCGCCGGCCGACCAGGCCGCGGCCGTCATGGACGTGCTCGCCGAGGCGCGTGCCGAGGCCGACCAGATCCGTCGCCAGGCCCTCGAGGAGGGCTACGCCGCCGGTCGCCACGAGGCGCTCGAGGCGCTCGCCCCGGCGCTGTCCGCGCTGGCCGCGGCCACCGAGGAGGTGCGCGCCGCGCAGGTGGACACCGCCGCCGAGCTCGAGCGCCGCGCGGTCGAGCTGGGCATGGCGCTCGCGTCCAAGGTGCTGGCCGGCGCGCTGTCGGTCCAGCCCGAGCGGGTGCTGGACTCGGTCCAGGGCGCGCTGCGCGGGATCGTCGAGCGTGAGCGGGTGATCGTCATGGTCAACCCGGAGGATCTCGAGATCGTCCAGGGCGCGGCCGAGGAGCTGAAGGCCACGCTCGGCGGCATCGACCAGTGCGTGATCGAGGCCGAGCGGCGCGTCGGCCGTGGCGGCTGCATCGTGCGCACGCCCGTGGGTGACGTGGACGCGCGGATCGAGACCAAGCTCGAGCGCGCGACCGAGGTCGTCGCGGCCGCGCTGGCGAAGCCCTCCGCCAAGCGGTCCGCTCGGTCGCCCAAGGCCTAGCGGCTCAAGTTCCGCCCCCCGCGGCCGATACGGACCTAGATGTTCTCGCTGATGGAGAGCGCGCTCGACGCGGTCGGCGCTGCCGAAGATGACCTGCTTGACGAGGCCACGCTCGCGATCCGCGAGGCGGACCTGCACCGGCGCACCGGCCGTGTCGTCGACCTGATCGGCCTGATCACCGAGGCCACCGGCCTGGAGGCCGAGGTCGGCGAGGTCTGCACGATCGAGACCGGCCGTGGGCGCGCGTCCGTGCCCGCGGAGGTCGTCGGCTTCCGCCAGGGCCGCACGCTGCTGATGCCGCTCGGCGAGCCCAAGGGCATCGGCCCCGGCTCCAAGGTGGTCGCGACCGGCCAGCCGCTGAAGGTCGACGTGAGCGATGCGCTCCTCGGCCGCGCGCTCGACGGCCTCGGCAACCCGCTCGACGGCAAGGGCCCGATCGAGCACACGAGCTGGTACCCGGCCGAGCAGGCGCCGCCCGATCCGCTCTCCCGTCCGCGCATCCACGAGCGCGTCTCGCTCGGCGTGCGCTCGCTCGACGCGTTCGTGCCCTGCGGGCGCGGCCAGCGCATCGGCATCTTCGCCGGCTCCGGCGTCGGCAAGTCCTCGCTCCTGGGCATGATCGCCCGGTCGACCTCGGAGGAGATCAACGTCATCTGCCTGGTCGGCGAGCGCGGTCGAGAGGTCCTCGAGTTCATGCAGCGCGACCTCGGCGAGGAGGGCCTCGCGCGCAGCGTCGTCGTCTGCGCCACCTCCGACCAGCCCGCGCTGGTCCGCCTGAAGGCCGCGTTCACCGCCACCGCGATCGCGGAGTACTTCCGCGATCAGGGCAAGAACGTGATGATGATGATGGACTCCGTCACGCGCTTCGCCATGGCCCAGCGCGAAGTCGGCCTGGCCATCGGCGAGCCGCCCGCCACCCGCGGCTACACCCCGTCCGTCTTCGCGATGCTCCCGAAGCTCCTCGAGCGCACCGGCACCTCGCCCTCCGGCTCGATCACCGCGCTCTACACCGTGCTCGTCGACGGCGACGACATGAACGAGCCGATCGCCGACGCCGTCCGAGGCATCCTCGACGGCCACATCGTGCTCTCGCGCCACCTCGCTCACGCGGGCCACTACCCCGCGGTCGACGTGTTGGCCTCCGTCTCGCGCCTGGTCGGCGAGATCACCACGCCCGACGTCCGCGCCGCCGGCAACGAGGTCCGCAAGCTCATGGCCACCTACAAGGAGAAGGCCGACCTCATCTCGATCGGCGCCTACCAGCCCGGCTCCGATCCGCAGATCGACGCGGCCATCGAGGCCCGCGACCCGATCGACGGCTTCCTCAAGCAGCTCGTCACCGAGCCCTCCTCGGCCGAGTCGGCCGACGCGACGCTGGCCCAGCTCGCCCAGCTGAGCGGCACCTGGGAGGCGCCCGTGCTCAACGGCCACGTCATCGACCCGGCCGCGGCGATGGCCGCCGGCAACGGCGCCGACGGTGGCATGCCGTTGCACAACGCGATCCCGCCGCTGCACATCCCGTCCTAGGCCGCGAGCGGCGCCGCGTAGCCTCGCCGTACGAACGCCAGCGGCGCCGTCGTGCCTCGCACCGCGCGGGTCACCGCGCCGATGACCAGCACACGCTCGCCCGCCTCGTGGACGCGGTCCACCTCGCACTCGAACCGGGCGGCGGCGCCGTGCAGGCGGGGGAGTCCGCCCCCGGACACCGGCCACCAGTCGCGCGGGTCGAATCTCGGGTCGACGGCGCGGAAGGTCTCGGCCAGGTCCGCCTGGTGGTCGCCCAGGACGTTGGCGGCGAACGCGCCGCGGGAGCGGATGGCGATCGCGAGCGTGGGGGAGACGGTCACGAGGAGCAGCGGGGGCTCGTCGGAGAGGGAGCTGAGCGCGGTGACGGTCTCGCCGAAGGGGATCCCGGCGAGGCGGGTGGTGACGATGGTCACGCCGGTCACGGTCGCGTTGAGGGCGTGGCGGTAGGAGGGCGTCATGGGGAGGGCGCCAGTGGACCGCAGGCGGGCCAACGGGCAGTAGGCGTCCGGTAAACGGCTGGCAGGCGTTTACCGTGAGCCGGTAGCGTCTGGCCGTGGAGCTGCGACTACTGGGACCGCTCGAGGTCGTGGACGGCGGCGGCGAGGCGCTCAAGCTCGGCGGGCGCAAGCCGCGGGCGCTGCTCGCGCGGCTGGCGTTGGACGCCGGCCGCACCGTGTCCGTCGACCAGCTCGTGGACGACCTGTGGGGCGAAGAGGTCCCGGAGTCGGCGGTGAAGATGGTCCACATCCACGTGTCGGCGCTGCGGAAGGCGCTGCCGCCGGGCACGCTGCACACGCGGCCGCCCGGGTACGCGCTGGAGCTGCCGCTCGACCTCGACCGGTTCGAGCGGCTGCGGCGGGAGGGCCGGCAGGCGCTCGAGCACGGTGACGCGGCGACCGCGTCGGACCGGTTCGCCGCCGCGCTCGACCTGTGGCGTGGCCCGGCGCTCGCCGAGTTCTCCGAGCCGTTCGCGCTCGTCGAGGCCGCGCACCTGCGCGAGCGGCTGCTGGTGTGCGTCGAGGACCGGGTGGACGCCGACCTCCAGCTCGGCCGGCACGCCGACCTGGTCGGGGAGCTCGAGAGCCACGTCGCCGCGAACCCGCTGCGCGAGCGGCTGCGCGCGCAGCTGATGGTCGCGCTCTACCGCTCGGGCCGGGAGGCGGACGCGCTGGCCGTCTACCACGCGTACCGGGAGACGCTCAACGAGGAGCTCGGGTTGGAGCCGTCGGCGCGGATGCGCGAGCTCGAGCGCCGGATCCTGCGCCAGGACGCCGGGCTGGACGGGCGCGAGGAGACGTCGGACGAGGCCGCGCTCAAGCTCGAGCCGATCCGCTACGTGCAGAGCGTCGGCGGCTACTCGATCGCCTACCAGGTGGTCGGCGACGGCCCGCTGGACATCATCTTCGTCCACGGCTTCATCTGCTCGTTCCAGCCCGGGTGGGAATGGCCCGCGCTCGCGTCCTTCTACCGCGGGCTCGCGAAGCTCGGGCGGCTGATCCTGTTCGACAAGCGCGGCACCGGCCTCTCCGACCGCGTGCTCGGGATCGCCTCGCTCGAGGAGCGGATGGACGACGTGCGCGCGGTGATGGACGCCGTCGGCGCGGAGCGGGCCGTGGTCGTCGGGGTGAGCGAGGGCGGGCCGATGTGCACGCTGTTCGCCGCCACGCACCCCGACCGCACGCAGGCGCTCGTCACGCTCGGCGCCTACGCTCGGCGCAACTGGGCGCCGGACTACCCGATCGGCCGCCGCGCCGAGCAGGACGGCTGGCTGCGGCCGACGGCCGAGCAGTGGGGACGCTACGCCGTCGAGCGCTTCCTGCGGGAGCGCGCGCCGACGATCGCCACCGACGAGGCCGCGATCGACTGGTACACGTCCTACCTCGTGCGCGGCGCGTCGCCCGCGGCGGTCGCCGCGATCACGGACATGAACGAGGAGATCGACGTCCGCCACGTGCTCGGGACGGTGCGGGTGCCGTCGCTCGTCGTCTACCGGGCGCAGGAGTACCTGCGCGAGGCGAGCCGGTACATGGGCGCCCGGCTGCCCGGCGCGCACGTCGTCGAGGCGCCCGGCTCCGACCACCTGCCGTGGGAGGGCGACCAAGGCGCGGTGCTCGAGGCGATCGAGCGCTTCCTCGCGGACCTGCGCGCCCAGGACGTCGAGCCGAACCTCATCCTCACCACCGTGCTGGACGCCGACGTGCCCGAACCCGACCTGGCGATCGCCCGAGCGGCGCTGGCGCGCTTCCGTGGCCAGCCGCTCGACGCACCTCCCGGTCGGTTCCGTGCGAGCTTCGACGGCCCCGCCCGCGCGGTGCGCTGCGCGTCCACGCTCGCCGAGGCGATCCCGCGCCTGCGCGCCGGCGTGCACACCGGGGAGTGCGAGCTCGTCGACGGCCGGCTCGGCGGCCCGGCGCTGGAGATCGCGGCGGGCGTGGCGCGCGCCGCCACCGCGGGCGAGATCCTGGCGACGAGCACCGTGCAGGATCTGGTCGCGGGCAGCGGCATCGAGTTCTCCGAGCGCGGCGCGGTCGAGCTGCCGCTGGCGGGCGCGTCCCGCGAGTGGCGCCTCTACACCGTGGAGCACTGACTACCGACCGTTTACCGGCGCTTATACCGCCGCCCAACCGCGGTCGGCTGTCATCTCGTCATGGCGCAGATGATCTCCACGATCCGCAACGGCGTCGACACGCAGCAGCTGTTCGCCACGATCGACGCGATCCGCGCGGACCCGGCGCTCGGCGCGTTCACCTTCCGCACGACGAACCGCTGGATCAACGGCGCCCACAACCGCTCGCGCATGCAGGGCTTCCACGGCGCCGGCCGGGAGGACGTCAGCCGCCGGGAGGCGTTCGTCGTCGACGCGGGCGAGCCGACCGTGCTGCTGGGCACCGACACCGGGCCGAGCGCGATCGAGTACCTGCTGCATGCGGTCGCGGCGTGCCTGACGACCACGATCGCCTACTGCGCCGCCGCCCGCAAGATCCGCCTGACCGAGATCGAGTCCCGCGTGGAGGCGGACATGGACGTGCGCGGCTGCTTCGGCGTGGACGACGGCATCCGCAACGGCAGCTCGCAGATCCGCGTCACGCTCCGCGTCACCGGTGACGCCTCCGACGAGAGGCTGCGCGCGCTCGTCCAGCACGCGCAGGACCGCTCCGCGGTGCTGGACATGATCACCAACGGCGTGCCCGTCGTCGTCGAGAGCGTCACGGAGTAGCCCAGCCGCGCACGCGCGCCGCGCCGCCGAACCGGTGGCGCACGGCGCTGACCTCCCGCCCGCGGACGACCAGCCAGTGGTCCGCACCGGGCCAGGCGGCCAGGAGCGCCCGTCCGTCGGGCGACCACTCGAGGTCGCGCAGCCGTCCCGGGGCGCTGAGCACGACCTCGCCGCGGACACGCACCGCCGTGCGGCCGTCGCGGTGGATCGCGAGGGCGAGCCGCCGGTCGAACGCGACCGCGACGATCGTCCCGTCTGCGCGCACGCGCGTGCGCGCGCCCGTCTCGAAGTCGTGGATCGTGCCGTTGCGGGCGCCGGCGACGAGCAGTCGCCGGCCGTCGGCGGACCAGGCGAGGTGCCGAACGCGGCCTCCCGTGCGCGTCCAGAGCACCTTCGCGGTGTCGGCGTCCTCGACGGTCACGGTCCCGTCGAGCCCCGCCCACGCGACCGTGCGGGGCTGCCCGGGCCGCCAGGCGGGCGCGACGGGCGCCATCGCGCGGCCGGCGCGCACGTCGTGGGTGCCGTTGCCGTAGACGATCCGCAGGGTCGTGCCCGCCCGGTACGCCACGTGCAGGCCGCCGGGCGCCCAGCGCGGGAACCGGACCTCCTCCCGGTGGACGAGCTTCCAGCGCACGGTGCCGTCGGCCGGGTCGATCGCCGCGAGCGTGTTCCCGCCGGCGACCGCCGCGTAGAGCCCGCGCGGCGACCACGACGCATCCCGCCAGTGCCCGAGCGAGGCGCGCTTCCCGCGCGCGACGAGGAACAGCTCGTCGCCCTCGCTGACGAGGACGCGGCCGGACAGCGCCGCCGGCGCAGCGGTCGGCACCGGCGCCGGGGCGGCGAACACGTCGCGGACGCGCTCGCGCACCTCACGCGCCGGCCGCGTGTCCCGCGCCGAGAAGGCGACCGCGGCGACCGCGCACGCGACCAGCGCCCACACGAGCGCGGCCCGCGGCCCACGGCGCGGCGCGCGCTCCCGGTGCGCCGCCAGCACGGTCGCCCGCGCCCGCTCGCGCGCGGCGACCGCGTCCGGCACGTCGACCGCTCGCAGCGCCCGCTCGAGCTCGTCGCGGGTCATCGCCGGTCCTCCCCGAGCGCGACCGCCAGCGCGTCGAGCGCCCGGCGCAGGCGCGAGTTGACGGTGCCGCGCGGCAGCTCGAGCATCGTCGCGATCTCGCCCGGCGTGTAGCCGAGCAGGTGCCGAAGCACGACGACCGCGCGCTGCTCCGGGCCGAGCGCCGCCAGCGCGGCCACGACGTCCTCCCCGACGCCGCCGTCCGGCTCCTGCGCGACCGGCTCGAGCACGGCGTCGGCGGAGGTCTCCGGCCGCAGGGCCCGCGCGCGCGACCAGTCGATCGCGCGGTTGACGACGATCCGGTGCAACCACGGCCCCAGCGGCCGCCGCCGGTCGAACCGGTCCAACGACCGCAGCGCGGACAGGAACGCCTCCTGGGCGATGTCCTCCGCGGCGGACGCGTCACGCACGATGAGCCACGCCGCGCGGTGCGCCGCGCCCCAGTGGCGCCGGAACAGCTCGTCGACCGCCTCCGCCGAGCCGCCCTGCGCCGCCCGCACGAGCGTCGCCTCGCCGCGGGCGCTCAGGGGACGCCCCACGCGCACCTTCCAGCCGGCGACGGCGTCCTGCACGGCGTGCTCCTCGGTCGACACGGCAACCCTACTCCCGCCCGATCCAGGAGAAGCCGGCCGAGCGCGCGCTCACCTGCGCCCAGTCGAGATCCCGTGCGCTCGCGCCCGCGCGCGCGAGGACGCGGAACGAGATCCGGTAGCCGCGGAAGCTCAACCCCGCGCGTCCCCGTGCGTCGAACACAAGCGGCGCACGGCCCGCCGGGAACGCGGCCGAAGGGCGCCCGCGCCGGTGCTCGCGCACCCGCAGCACCACGCGCGCGTCGCGGCTCGTCAGCCGGTACAGCGCACGCGGGCGGGCCACGCCCCGCTGGACGCGCAACGCGCGCACCGACCAGCCGGGTGGCACGCGGATCGCGTCGGCCGTGCCCGAGAACGCGGTGTCCCAGCCCGCCGGCGGCGGAGGCGGCGGGACGCGCTGCACGACGACGCTGTCCAGCAGGGCCTCGACCGCTCCACGCCGCGCGTCACCGCCGCGCACCCACGCCGTGAGGGCGCGGCCGTGCTCGCGCCACGCCAGCGCCGACCCCTGCCCCAGGCACTCCAGCTCCCGCTCGCCGGCCAGCCGGAAGTGCGCCGGGCGCGGGGGCAGCCGCGCGACGTCGCGCGGCGTCACATCGTCGGTCGCGCCGACCATCACGACGGTTGCGCCGGACGCCGCCACGAGCGCCGACGGGCCCGGACAGCGCAGCGGCGGCGGGGCTGGCAACGACTGCCAGCCCGCGGGAAGCGTCCACGAAAGACCGGCGAAGACCGCAGCGGTGGCGAGGTGCACACCCGCTCTACGGCAGGGATCGGGCGAGAAGTCCCGACGGCCGCTTCAGGTCCAGACCCCAATTGCCGATAGGAGGTTTCGTGGAGACTCCCTCCTTCACGTTCCGGCTCGAACGGGTCCGGGACATCCGAGAGCGCGCCGAAGAGCGGGCGCGCGAAGCCTTGACGCAGGAGATCCGCCACCGCGACGAGGGGCAGACGCTCTTCGACGAGGCCCGCGCGGAGGTCCACAAGGCGTGCGACCTCAACCGCGCGGCCGTCGCCGGCGGCCAGCTCACCTCCGCGGTGAACCTGCGCGCCATCCAGAGCTACGTCGAGCGCACGGAGCAGCTGCGCAGCAGCGCCGAGCTCGAGCTGTCCCGCCGCGAGGCGGAGGTGCAGGCCAAGCGCGAGCACCTCGCCGCGGCCGCCCGCGACCGCCAGGCCATCGACAAGCTCAAGGAGCGTCAGCTCGCCGAGCACAACGCCGAGTGGGCGCGCAAGAACCAGAACACGCTCGACGAGCTCGCGCTCGCCGTCCACCGCCGAGGAGCCCTCGCCGCATGAGCATCGAAGTCGCGATCAGCCGCATGAGCCAGATCCAGGCCATGCTCGCGGCCCAGACCCCGATGGCCGTGCCGCCGGCGGCCAAGCCCGCCGCGTTCTCGAACGCGCTGGCGAACGCGCAAGGCACCGCCACCGCCCCGGCCAACACGAACTTCGCCGCGCTGGCGTCGGCGGCCCCGACGACCGCGACTCCCCCGACGGGCCCCTCCGAGCTGCCGGCCGGCACGCCGTACGCGGCCGAGATCACCGCCGCGGCCAAGGCCAACGGCGTCGACCCCGCGCTGCTCGCCGGGCTCGTCAAGCAGGAGTCCGGCTTCAACCCGACCGCCGGTTCGCCCGTGGGCGCCCGCGGCCTGACGCAGCTGATGCCCGCGACCGCGGCCGGCCTGGGCGTCAAGAACGTGCTCGACCCGGTCGAGAACCTCAACGGCGGCGCCAAGTACCTCAAGCAGCAGCTCGACGCGTTCGGCGGCGACGTCGCCAAGGCGCTGGCCGCCTACAACGCCGGGCCCGGCGCGGTGAAGCGCTTCGGCGGCATCCCGCCGTACGCCGAGACCCAGAACTACGTCCGCATCGTGCAGCAGAACGCCGCGTCGCTGCGCACCCCCTCCTCCGCTGCCCCGGCAGCCGCTCCGACTCCGTCCGTCACGCCGTACTCCTCCTCCAACCAGCCCTCCGAGATCTGAGGCTCATGACCACAGACCGCCCAACCGCGCAGCCGCGCGCCGTCGCGCTCCCGCAGCGAGCCTCCTCGCCGCTGGCCGGGCGCCAGCCGGATGCTCCGGCCGACGCGTTCTCCGCGCTGCTCGGCGCCGCCACGCCGCGCGCCGACGACGCTCCGCGCTCCGAGCCGCGTGGCCGCCGCGACGACGGCCCGCGCACGACGCGGCGCGACGACGTGAGCAGGCCGGCGGACGCGCCGAAGGACGAGCCGAAGGCCGCCGACGCGCCGACCGAGCCGACCACGGAGGAGCCGACCGAGCCGCAGCCGCGCCTCGTCACCCCGGACCTCTTCGCGCTGCCGCTGGCCGGCCCGCTGGCGACGACCCCCGCGCTGCCGACCACGCCGGCCGCTCCGGGCGTCGCCGTCGACGGTGAGGGGCAGGCCACGCCGCAGCCGACGCTGCCGACGTTCACGCCCGCGAACCTCGCCCTCACCGGGCAGGTGCCCGCCAGCGACCCCGCCACGCAGGGCGAGCCGCTGACCGGCGCGCCCGCCCCGGCGCCCACGCCCGCCGCCGGCACACCTGGTGGCATCCCGCTGCCGTTCCTCGCCGGCCTGACGCCCGCCTCGCAGGCGGACGTCCCCGCGGTCGAGCTGCCCACCACGCCGCCGACCCCGGCCGCCCCGACGGCCGACGCCTCCGCGGCGCCGCAGCCCGACGCCGCCTGGGCGCTGCCGCAGGGCGGCGAGCAGGCCTCGTCCGACACGCCGCAGCAGCAGAACCCGCAGGCCGGCTCGCAGACCGCTCAGAGCACGCTCCAGGCCAAGCCGGCCGACGCGCCCGCCCAGAGCACGGCCGCGCAGCCGCTCACGCCGACCGCCCCGGTCGCTCCGGCCCCGCCGACGAGCGCACCGGTCGCCACCGAGCGTGCCGTGCCGCTGTACCGCGCGCCCGAGACCGCTGCCGCGCTGATCCGCATCGCCGCCGACCGCGGCATCACGCACGCGAAGCTGCACCTGCGTCCGGTCGAGCTCGGCGGCATCGAGGTGCGCCTGAAGACGACGCCGCAGGGCGTCACGGCGCAGCTCGTGGCCGACTCCGCCGAGGCGGCGAAGCTGCTCACGCAGGCCGCCGACGACCTGCGCCGGGACCTCGCCGACCGCGACGTGAACCTGCTCTCGCTCGACGTCTCGACGCAGCAGCAGTTCCAGGACCAGCAGGCCGGCCAGACCCAGGCCGACATCTTCGGCGACGACTACCTGCCGGGCGGCGCGCGTGCGCTGCGCTTTGGTCCGCAGGGTGACGCAGGGCTCGCGGAAGCCCCTGCACCTGCCGACACGTCTCTTGTCCTCCCCAACGGCGTGCTCGTCGACGTCCTTGCCTGATCCGGAGATCACCCCCTCTTCATGACCGCCATCAACGCCACGGGCGACACCAAGCACACGGCCACCACCCAGGGCACCGACGCGAACACCGTCACGAACAAGGCCTCCACGCTCGACAAGGACGGCTTCCTGAAGCTGTTCGTGGCGCAGCTCACGCACCAGGACCCGACGAGCCCGATGGACACGAACGACTCCATCAACCAGATGGCCTCGTTCTCCATGGTCGAGGGCATGACGAACATGCAGCAGACGAACACGAAGATCGCCTCGTCGCTGACGACGTCCTCGGCCGTCGGCCTGATCGGCCGCACGGTCTCCTACCTCGATGCCGACGGCAACCTGCAGACCGGCAAGGTCGAGCGCGTGTCCACCACCAAGGACGGCCAGGCGACCCTGACCGTCGGTGGCAAGAACGGCATCGACGCCTCGAAGATCGCCGAAGTCTCCGCCTAACCCGCGGTCAACCCCTCCAAAGAGAATCCCCAAGGAGCTCCCCCTCTCATGATGCGAGGCATGTTTTCCGCGATCAGCGGTCTGAAGCAGCACCAGGTCATGCTCGATGTCACCGCGAATGACATCGCGAACGTGAACACGGTCGGCTACAAGTCGTCGCGCGTCACGTTCCAGGACAGCCTGAACCAGCTTCAGCGCGGCGCGGCCGGCTCGAACGCCGCCACCGGCGGCACGAACGCCGCCCAGGTTGGTCTTGGCGTGAAGCTCGGCTCGATCGACAACCTGATGTCCGGCGGCACGTCGCAGACGACGGGCAGCCCGCTCGACGTCTCGATCCAGGGCGAAGGCTTCTTCCAGATCGGCGAGGGCAACCCGGGCACCGCGTCCAACTCGCCGATCAACCCGACGACCTACACCCGCGCGGGCAACTTCTCGGTCTCGACGGCCGGCTTCCTGACCAACTCGGCCGGCCAGTACGTCGTCGGCTACCAGCTGGACCCGGGCACGGGCAACCCGATCACGACCGGCGTCGCGGTCAAGATCCCGGACAACGCCACGAGCGTGGCCATCGACCCGTCCGGCGGTGTGTCGTGGATCGACGGCGCCACGGGCACGCGGCAGACGGGCTACCGCCTGACGATCGCGAACTTCGCGAACGCCTCGGGCCTCGAGCGCGTCGGCGGCAACGCCTGGGCGGTCTCCGCCAACTCGGGCGCCAAGACGGTCAACACGCCGGGCATCGGCGGCGCCGGCCCCGTGTCCCCGGGCACGCTCGAGATGTCCAACGTCGACCTCTCGCAGACGTTCACCAACATGATCACCGCCCAGCGCGGCTTCCAGGCCAACTCGCGCGTCATCTCCACGGCCGACGAGATGCTGCAGGACCTGGTGAACCTGAAGCGCTAATCCGCGTTCTTTCCCTTACGTAGAGCCAAAAAGCCCGCCATCCGGCGGGCTTTTTCGCTTAAGAACAGTCGTACATGTGCCGATGACAGGGGTGTGATCCGTCTCCACCGCCTATCCGCGCGGGCTGAGGACTTCTACCTCAACCCCGACCTGATCGTCGCCATCGACTCGACGCCGGACACGGTGGTGACGCTGACCACGCACCAGAAGGTCCTGGTCTCCGACTCCCCCGAGGTGATCGTCGCCGCCATCCAGGCCTGGCGCTCGTCCATCCTCGCCAGCGCGCTGCCCAGCACCCCCAAGCGCCGCAGCCACGACACCAACCTCACGCTCGTGGCCGCGACCTCCGCCTCTCCCCCTCCAAACACTGATCACGAGGAGAACGACCGATGAAGGTCTCTTCGCTCATCGGCCTGGCCATCGGGATCGCCGGTCTCTATCTCGGAGCCACGCTCGAAGGCTCCAACCCCATGGCCGTGCTCAACCTGCCGGCCATGCTCATCGTGCTCGGCGGCACCCTCGGCGCCACCGTCATGGGCACCAGCTTCGACTCCGTCAAGAACATCCCGATGCAGTACAAGCGGATCTTCATGTCGGAGGCGCCCGACCTCAACGCGAAGGTCGCGGAGCTCGTCGGCTACGCCGAGGCCGCCCGTCGCGACGGCCTGCTCGCCCTCGACGAGGTCGCCAACACGATCGAGGACCCGTACACCAAGAAGGGCCTCCAGCTCGTCGTCGACGGCACGGACCCGGATCTGGTCGCCGACATCCTCGAGTCCGAGAACAGCGCGATGCAGAAGCGCCACGCGGCGGCTACGCAGCCGTTCGAGAAGGCCGGTGGCTACGCCCCGACGATGGGCATCATCGGCACCGTCTTCGGCCTCATCCACGTGCTCGGCAACCTCGACCAGCCCGAGACGCTCGGCCCGATGATCGCCGCGGCGTTCATCGCGACGCTGATCGGCGTGGCCTCGGCCAACGTCATCTTCCTCCCGGCCGGCGCGCGCCTGAAGCAGCTCTCGCAGGAGGAGCTCCACGCCCGCGCGATGATCGTCGAGGGCATCCTCTCGATCCAGGCCGGCGACAACCCGCGCGTCGTCCAGGAGAAGCTCCTCACCTTCGTCCCGCCGAAGCAGCGGCCCGCCGACGGCGAGTCCGTGACGGCCGGTGCCGGCGCCGAGAAGGCGGCCGCGTAATCCACCATGGCCGGTCACCGCAAACACAAGGGCGGGCACCACGAGGAGGAGCACGAGAACGAGGAACGCTGGCTCGTGTCCTTCGCGGACATGATGACGCTCCTCTTCGCGCTCTTCATGGTGCTCTTCTCGATCTCGTCCGTGAACACGTCGAAGTTCGAGGCGCTCCAGAAGTCCCTCAACGACGCGTTCTCCGGCGCGGTCCTGGACGGCGGCAAGTCGATGCTCAACTCGGGCTCCGACGCCGATGACACGGAGCAGTCGTCCGTGCAGCCGCCGTTGCCTTCGCTGCGGCCGTTGACCGAGATCCAGCCGACGACGTCCAAGCAGACCGCCGCCGAGGCCGAGAAGAAGGCCAAGCAGGAGGAGCAGGACTTCCGCGCGCTCAAGCGCCGGATCGACAAGCTCTCTCAGCAGGCAGGGCTGAAGGGCAAGGTCAACGTGACGATCCGTCGCCGCGGCCTGGTCATCCAGCTGCTGACCGACAAGGTGTTCTTCGATTCCGGCTCGGCCCAGCTGAAGCCGTACGCGAAGAAGCTCGTGGACAAGATCGCCGTCGTCGTAGGCGACGAGCGTGAGCATCCGATCGTCGTCGAGGGTCACACCGACTCGCAGCCGATCTCGGGGTCGCAGTACCCCAGCAACTGGGAGCTGTCCGGCGCACGCGCCGGCGCAGTGATCCGGGACTTCGTCCAGAACGGCGTCCTGGCCCGACGGGTCTCCGGTGGCATGTACGCCAACCAGGAGCCCATCGACACCAACTCGACGCCTGACGGGCGTGCGAAGAACCGCCGGGTGGAGATCGTGCTCTCGCGCATCAACTCGCCCGTCCCCACCGACACGGAGTCACATCCCTAGCGCATGGAGGCGCTGAACCCATGGTCAAGAAGCTCGTCCCAGTGATCGCCCTGCTCGCCATCCTCGGCGGGGCGTACAAGTTCGTCCTCGCCAAGCCGGCGGCGGCCGAGAAGAAGCCGGAGCCCAAGGTCCACGGCTCGGTCTACATGCTCGAGAAGGAGTTCCTCGTCAACCTCGCCGACGGCCGCTTCGCGAAGCTGCAGGTCGGCCTGATCCTCGCCCACGACGACACGTCGACCGCTCCGGCGGGTGGGCACGGCGCCGCTCCGACGCCCCCCGAGGGCTACGGCGCGATGCATCAGGAAGGCGTTGTCCGCGACGTGATCACGGATACCCTCACTGATGCGACGGACAAGGAGCTCATCGAGAAGAAGGGCCGCGAGCATCTCAAGGAAGAGATCCTCAAGGACATCAAGAAGCACACCGATGTGAAGGTGGAGCACGTCATCTTCTCGGACCTGACGGTCCAGTAAGGCAGAAATGGCTGAGAACGTCGATTACGCACCCTTCGAGACCACCACGGCCGGCCCCGCGGAGCCCGAGGCGCCCTCGGCGCCGGTCACCGCGGAGGAGCTCTCCCGCCTGCACGACGTGCCGGTGGAGCTCGCCGTCGAGGTCGGTCGGACGAAGATGACCATCCGCGAGGCGCTCGCGCTCGGCCCGGGGTCGATCGTGACCCTCAACCGCCTGGCCGGCGAGCCCGTCGACCTGCTGGTGAACGGCAAGCCGATCGCCCGCGGCGAGGTCGTCGTGATCGACGAGGAGTTCGGCCTGCGGGTCACTGAAGTCCTCGCGCCGGCCGGCTCTCAGGCCGCTGACGGCGCTGAGGACGACGCCTAGCACTCGCACATCGGCTAGAACGGGCGGCGTGGTTCATCGCGCCGCCCGTGCT
Source organism: Solirubrobacter pauli (assembly GCF_003633755.1). GTDB lineage: Bacteria > Actinomycetota > Thermoleophilia > Solirubrobacterales > Solirubrobacteraceae > Solirubrobacter > Solirubrobacter pauli. The sequence continues at coordinate 2,338,751 of NZ_RBIL01000001.1, read as the reverse complement.
GTCGCCTCCTTCTGGCGCAAGGCCTACGAGGACGGGATCACCGGCCTCGCCGCGATGGTGGCGTACAACCTGCTGCTGTCGATCTTCCCGCTCGCGCTGATCTCGCTGTTCGTCGCGAGCCGCGTCGTGCGCTCCCCGGAGCTCGCCGCGTCCGTCATCAACGACGCGCGCACGATCTTCCCGACCGCCGCGGAGAGCACGCTGGTGGACGGCATCCGCCGGCTCCAGGAGTCCTCGACGACGGTCGGCATCGTCGCCGTCGTCTCCTCGCTGTGGGTCGGCGCGTCCTTCTGGGGCGCGCTGGACACCGCGTTCTGCCGGATCTACCACCGGCCGTGCCGCTCCTGGGTGCACCAGAAGCTGTTCGGCTTCGCGATGCTGGCGGTCGTGCTCGTCTTCATCGCGGCGAGCGTCGCGGTGCCGACCGTGCAGGCGCTGCTGGTGTCGAGCGCCAAGGACCTGCCGTTCGGCCTCGCCGGGACCGACGACGTCGTCTACTTCGCGTCGGTCGGGCTCGGCCTGCTGGTGCTGTTCGGCGCGCTCTGCATCACCTACGCCGCGGTGCCGAAGGGCCCGATCCCGTGGGCGTGCGTGTGGCCGGGCGCGCTCGGCGCGACGCTGGCGACCGGGATCGTGGACGTCACGTTCCCGGTCTACCTGACGAACATCTCCACGCTCCGGATCGGCACGAGCGCCGTGTTCGTGCTGATCGCGCTCGTGTGGTTCTACGTGCTGGCGCTGATCGTGCTCTCCGGCGCGGTGATCAACGAGCTGCGGTTTGAACGGCTCCGGTACCGCCGCGGGGGAACTGTCGATGTGGGGGTACCGCGCGCTGCCACGGATCGACCCGTCGTGCCAGCACCGATGCCGGGCGCAACGGCGCCCGCGGGTACATCTGGTGGCGGGCCGGACGGGCCCGCGAGTTCGTCGTCTCAGCCATAGGCCGCAGCAGACCAGTTAGACGCCCGCGCGTGATCGGACCGGCGGGCGGAAGCTGAAGGTCCGGAAGTGGACTTCAGGTCTGGACCCCAGGTGCCGATACGAGCCGTGAGCCTGATCCGGGCTCGCCTCCTCGGTTATGCGGACCCTCCACGCCATCTTCCCTGCGGCTGCCGCAGCCACCTTCGGCTGCCTGCTCACCGCCCCCGTCGCCTTCGCGGCCGACGGGGAGAACACCAAGCTGAACCTCGACAACGAGGCCGGCAAGGCCGCGGAGACCGCTTCGGGCGCCTCCGGTGGCAGCATCGTCCGGACGATCTTCGGGCTGGCCGTCGTGCTGGGCGTGATCTACGGCCTCCACTGGGTACTCAAGCAGGTCAAGAAGGCCAAGGACTCCACCGACAGCGGTGAGGCGCTCGAGACCATCGCGACGCTGAATCTCGGCACCAACCGCTCGCTGCACCTCGTGCGCGTCGGTGGGGAGATCGTCCTGCTGGGCGCCGCCGAGCACCAGGTCACGCCGATCCGCCGCTACAGCGAGGCCGAGGCCTACTCGCTCGGCCTGCTCGAGCCGCCGTCGATGACGCTGGCGAGCCTCGAGGCCGAGGTCGAGCAGCCGCGCGGCCTGATGAGCGTGCTGCGCGCGAAGACGGTGGTCAAGTGAAGGCCGACGGCCAGAACGCCGTCCAGCTGCTGCTGTTCATCGGCGGCATCTCGCTGGTCCCGGCCCTCCTCTTCACGGTCACGGGCTTCACGCGCATCCTGATCGTCCTGGGCTTCATCCGCTCGGGCCTCGGCACGCCGACCGCGCCGCCGAACCAGGTGCTCGTGGGCATCGCCTTCTTCCTGACGCTGTTCGTCATGAGCCCGACGCTCAAGGAGATCAAGACCGAGGCCTACGACCCGATGCAGAAGGGCGCGATCACGCAGGAGGTGGCGCTCAAGAAGGCCGAGGCGCCGCTGCGCGAGTTCATGTTCGACCAGACGCGCTCGAAGGACCTGGAGCTGTTCATCGGCCTCGCCGACATGAAGAAGCAGCCGGAGACCCGCAAGGAGGTCCCGACCCAGGTCCTGATCCCCGCCTTCATCATCTCCGAGCTCAAGACGGCCTTCCAGATCGGCTTCCTGATCTTCCTGCCGTTCCTGATCATCGACCTCGTGGTCTCGTCCACGTTGATGGCGATGGGCATGATGATGCTGCCACCGGTCTTCATCTCCCTCCCGTTCAAGATCCTTCTGTTCATCCTCGTCGACGGGTGGAACCTGGTCTGCGGTTCCCTCGTGCAGAGCTTCCACACATGACCCAGGACACCGTCACCTCGCTGCTCGTCGACATGATGGGCATCACGGTCAAGGTCGCCATGCCGATGCTGCTGGCGGCGCTGATCGTCGGCCTGCTCATCTCGATCTTCCAGGCCGTCACCCAGATCCAGGAGCAGACGCTCTCCTTCATCCCGAAGATCGTCGCCCTGGTCGTGGTGCTCATCGTCGCCGGCCCGTGGATGCTCAACTCGATCACGGACTGGACCAGCAACCTCTGGGGCGGCATCCCTCAGACCGTCGACTTCAAGCCCGTCGGCGGCTCTGATGGACCCTAATACGCTCCTCGCGCACTTCTCCGAGCAGCAGGTCGCGGCCTTCTTCCTGGTCCTGGCCCGCGTCTCGCCGCTGTTCATCCTGGCGCCGCTGTTCTCGAGCAAGATGGTCAACCCCCGCGTGCGCGGGATCGTGGCCGTCGCGCTCGCCGTCGGCCTGATGCCGGTGGTCAAGCGCGGCGAGATCGACCTCGACGTGCTGCCCTACTTCGGGCTGCTGGTCAAGGAGGTCATCGTCGGCCTGGCGTTCGCCTACGCGCTGCACGCGATGTTCGCGGCGCTGCAGGTCGCCGGCACGCTGCTCGACACGCTGATCGGCTTCTCGTTCGGCGCGATCGTCGACCCGGTCACCGGCACGCAGTCCGCCGTCATCCAGCAGATGTACAGCCTCTTCGGCGTGGCGATCTTCATCGCCCTCAACGGCGACGCGCTCGTGATCGCGGGCCTCGGCCGGACCTACGAGGCCGTGCCGCTGCTCGACGCGCCGGCCATCACCTCGATGGTCCAGGGCGCGCAGGTGGCGTTCTCGGGCATCTTCGTGTCCGCCTTCATGATCGGCGCGCCGGTCATCATCGCGCTGATCATCGTCGACGCCGCGTTCGGCGTCGTGACGAAGGTCGTCCCGCAGATGAACATCTTCGCGGTCGGCTTCCCGGCCAAGATGATCGTCGGCCTGACGCTCATCGGCGCCACGCTGCCGTTCGTCGCCGGCTTCATGGGCAACTCGGTCGAGTCGACGGTCTGGCAGGCCGTGCAGACCCTCAAGTAGGGGGTGAGCGTCCGCCATGGCCAACGACAAGACCGAGAAGGCAACACCGAAGAAGCGCGAGGACGCCCGCAAGAAGGGCCAGGTCGCGCGCTCGGTGGACATCAACGGCGCGGCCGTGCTGCTGGCGTCGATCCTGGCGCTGAACGCGTTCGGGCCGAAGATCATGGAGCAGTGCAAGCTGGCCATGGTCCAGGTCATCGACCTGATGAAGACCCCGCAGGTCGTCGACCAGAAGGGCATCGGCACGCTGTTCATGCTCGTCGGCCAGCACGTCGCGCTCGCGGCGGCGCCGATCATGCTCATCTGCCTCGTCGCGGGCTTCGTCGCCTCAGCCGCGCAGGTCGGCCTGAAGCCGATGCCCGGCGCGATCAAGCCGGAGTTCAAGAAGCTCAACCCGGCGTCCGGCTTCAAGAACCTCTTCAACCCGCAGCACTTCGCGGTCGAGACCTTCAAGAACGTCGCCAAGACGGTCGCCGTCGGCGCGATCACGGCGCTGGCCGTGTTCCCGAAGCTGGACGAGTTCGCCGCGCTGGTGGGCACGCCGCCGGCGGACATCATCCCCGAGATCGCGCACCTGGTGATGATGATCGCCACGCGCGCGGCGATGGCCTATCTCGCCCTCGCGGCCCTCGACTTCGCCTGGCAGAAGCACAAGCACGAGAAGTCGCTGAAGATGGACAAAGAGGAGATCAAGCAGGAATTCAAGCAACAGGAGCTTCCTGCCGAAATCAAGTCTCAGCAGCGGCGACGGGCGATGGAGATGTCCCGCAGCCGCATGATGGAAGCCGTTCCCTCCGCAGACGTGATCGTCACGAATCCCTCCCACTACGCCGTCGCGCTCAAGTACGAGAGCGGCACCTCGGCACCCATCGTCGTCGCCAAGGGCGTCGACATCATCGCCGCAAAGATCCGTGAGGCCGCCAAGGACGCCGGCGTCATGATCGTCCCCGACCCGCCGCTGGCGCGCACGCTGTACGCCAACGTCGACGTCGGGCGTCAGATCCCCGAAGACCTGTTCCACGCCGTGGCACAGCTTCTCGCCTACGTCTACCGCGTCGCCGGCCTCCGGAGTGCTGCATGAACAACGCCCTGTCCAAGATCGGCAAGAAGGCCGACCTGCTCGCCGCGGGTGGCGTCGTCCTGATCGTGGCGATGCTGATCATCCCGCTGCCGCCGCTGCTGATCGACTTCTTCATCACGCTCAACATCTCGGCGGCGCTGATGATCGTCGTGGCCACGATGTACGTGCCGCGCGCGCTGGACTTCTCGTCGTTCCCGACGATCCTCCTCCTCACGACGCTCTTCCGCCTCGCGATCAACGTGTCCGTGACGCGTCTGATCCTGCTCGAAGGCGACGCGGGCCACGTGGTCGAGGCGTTCGGCAACTTCGTGGTCGGCGGCAACATCGTCGTCGGCCTCGTGATCTTCCTGATCCTGATCGTGATCCAGTTCGTCGTGATCACGAACGGCGCGGGCCGCGTGGCCGAGGTCGGCGCCCGCTTCACCCTCGACTCGATGCCCGGCAAGCAGATGGCGATCGACGCCGACCTCAACACGGGCCAGATCACCGACGAGGAAGCGCGCAAGCGCCGCGCGGAGGTCTCCCAGGAGGCCGACTTCTACGGCGCGATGGACGGTGCCTCGAAGTTCGTCAAGGGCGACGCGATGGCGGGCATCCTGATCACCGGCATCAACCTGCTCGGCGGCATCGTCATCGGCGTCGTCCAGATGGGCATGCCGTTCTCCGAGGCCGGCCACCACTTCTCGCTGATGTCGATCGGCGACGGCCTGTGCGCGCAGATCCCGGCGCTCCTGATCTCGGTCGCCACCGGCATCCTGGTCACGCGCTCCTCGGGCGCGGACAAGGACCTCGGCACCACGGTCTCCAAGCAGATCCTCGACCAGCGCAAGGCGCCGCTCGTCGCCGGCGTGATGGTGATGGTCTTCGGCCTCGTGCCCGGCCTCCCGAAGCTCCCGTTCTTCGTCATCGGCGCCCTCTTCTTCGCGGTCGGCTGGTCGCTGCGCAACAAGCCCACGTCGCACGAGCTCGCGGCGCTCGAGGCCGAGCGCGCCGCGGCCGAGGGTCCCGCCGCGCAGGGCGCGCTGCCCGCGCCGCGCGACGCCGCGATCGACGCGCTCGCGCTCGACCCGATCGAGCTCGCGATCGGCTTCGGCCTGGTGCCGATGGTCGACACGCAGGCGGGCGGCACGCTCCTCGCCCGCGTCGGCACGATCCGCCGCCAGATCGCCTCCGAGCTCGGCATGGTCATCCCGCCCGTCCGCATCCGCGACGACGTCGGCCTGGACTCGCACGAGTACGTCATGCGCGTCCGTGGTACGGAAGTTGCGCGCGCCGGCGTGATGGCGGGCCACTATATGGCCATGAACCCGGGCGACGCCATGGGCCAGCTCCCCGGCATCCCGACCACCGAGCCGGCCTTCGGCCTGCCCGCGGTCTGGATCCCGGAGACGGGCCGCGCCGAGGCGGAGGCCCTGGGCTGGACCGTGGTCGACGCCGAGTCCGTCGTCGTCACCCACCTCACCGAGATGATCCGCGCCCACGCCTCCGAGCTGCTCTCCCGCCAGGAGACGCGCCAGCTGCTCGACCAGCTCAAGGAGTACAACGAGGCGGTCGTCACCGAGGTCGTGCCGGACGTGCTGTCGCTCGGCGAGGTCCAGCGCGTGCTGCAGACCCTGCTGCGCGAGAGCGTCTCGATCCGCGACCTGGGCTCGATCCTCGAGGCGATCGGCGACAAGGCCCGCCTCACGCGGGACCCCGCGATGCTCGCCGAGTACGCCCGCCAGGCGCTCGGCCGCACGATCACCGCGCCGTTCCTCGACGCCGAGGGCACGCTGCGCGTGATCGCGCTCGACCCGTCGCTCGAGCAGACGATGGCCGAGGCGCTCGTGCAGACGGCCGACGGCGAGTTCCTCGCGATGGACCCGAACCTGGCGGCGATGGTCGTGGACTCCGCCGCCGAGCAGGTCGAGCTGGCGCTCGCCGGCGGCGGCCGTCCGGTGCTCCTGTGCTCGGCGCGCGTGCGCCGTCACCTGCGGATGCTGTGCGAGCAGCGCCTGCCGCAGATGTCGGTCTGCTCGTACAACGAGATCGCTCCGGGTATCGGAGTGGAGACGACCGGTGTGATCAGCGCGGCGCTGCAGCCGCAGGCCATCGCCGCGTAGAAGAAAGGGCGCTGAACACGAATGGAAGCCTCGACGAGCCAAGGTTCCGACGACGTCAAGACGTTCCGCGGGCGCAGCCTGGAAGAGCTGCTGCCGCAGATCCGGGCCGAGCTGGGCCCGGACGCGATCGTCCTGCGTCGTCGCGAGGGGCGCGACAAGAAGGCGGGCGGCTTCTTCCAGCGCCCGTTCGTCGAGGTCGACGCACGGGCGCCGCACGCGGATGAGCGCCCGCTCGAGATCCGCTCGGACCGCGCGACCGCCGAGGGCCTCTCGTCCCCCGCCGTGCAGGCCCTGTTCGAGCAGGCGACGCCGTTCGCCGACGCCCTGGCCGCCGCCGCGCGCGACTCGCGCATGGAGCAGGACACGTTCTCGGCGAGCTTCACCGCACAGCCCGCGGCGACGCCCGAGGCCGAGGAGCCGCCGCGCCGCATGCGCGAGCGCGCCGCCCAGCCCGAGCCGCCCGCCGCGCCCGCGGCCAACGCCGGCCTCTACGGCCCGCAGCCGAACGCGTCCGCGATCGAGCACACGGCGGGCCGGCCCGTGGTGGCCGAGCCCACGCCGGAGCCCGTCGCCCCGCCGCCGCCCCCGGTCGCCGCCGAGCCGGTCGCGCCGCCGGTCGTCGAAGCGCCCGCGCCCGTCGCCGAGCCGGAGCCCGAGCCCGCGCTCGAGATCCCGGCCGCCCCGGTCCCCGCCGCGCGCCCGTCGGGCATCCCGCGCCCGCCGTCGGCCGACGCCGCCGAGGAGCGCCTGATCGCCGCCGGCATCAGCCCCGCGCTGGCCGCCGACGTGGTCGCCGAGGCCGTCGTCCACGGCCTGCCGTTCTCCGCGCCGCGCAACATGAAGCGCCTCGTCCGGGCCGCGCTCGCGCGCCGGATCCCGACCACGACCGCCCTCGGGCCCGGTCCGCGCACGATCGCGGTCGTCGGCGGCGGCGGCTCGGGCAAGTCCTCGGCCGTCGCGCACCTCGCGGCCGTCTACGCCGCCGCCGGCGCGGACGTCGCGGTCGTCGAGCTGCGTGGCAACGGCAGCCTCTCGCACCGCCTGCAGCCGCTGGGCGTGGGCGTGATCGCCGCCGCCGACGCCGAGCAGGCGACCGAGCGCCTGGGCGCGCGCGAGCCGCTGATCACGCTGATCGACACGCCCGCGACCGGGCCGAGCACGAAGCCGGCGGACGTCAAGGCGCTCGCGGCCGACCTGAAGGCGCTCGGCGCCGAGGTCCACATGGCGCTGCCCGCCACGATCAGCTCGGCCGCGGCCGGCGAGGTCGCCGCCGCGCTCGCTCCGCTGACCCCGAGCCACGTCACGCTCACCCATGCCGACGAGACCGCGCGCCCGGGCGCTCCGCTCGAGCTCGCGCTGGCCGCTGGCCGTCCGTTGTCTTACGTCTGCTCGCGTGACGGGGCCACCCCCGCCGATCCCGGCGCGTTGGCCGCCCAGCTGCTTCCCTGATAATGGCCGCTGTGACCGCTCCCGTCTCCAAGCTGGTCGTCGGCCAGCACGTCGTCGTCCGCCACCTGCACGTCGGGATGCTTCCGGGCACGATCGAGTCGGGGACGGACGCGGGCGTCGTCGTGGCGCTGGCCGTCAAGGACGAGCGGATCGCCCGCACCGTCGGGCACGACTGGGCGGTCGAGGCGACCTCCGGGCGCGGCATCTTCCGCTTCCCCGGCACGCTCACCGCCGAGCGCAACGGCTCGTTGACGATCGCGCTGAGCGGCGACGTCGAGCGCATCCAGCGGCGCGAGTTCGTCCGCATCGACGCCTTCCTGGACGTGACCGTCCGCGGCGTCGACGAGCCCGTCGGCGGGGACACCACGACCGTCGACATCTCCGGCTCGGGCATCCAGATCCAGGACAAGTGGGATCTGCCGCTGGGCATCGACGTGCGCGTCGAGCTCCAGCTGCCCGACGGGCCGCCGCTGCGCGCGCTCGGCCGGGTCGTGCGCGTGGGCAGCGACGCCGAGCAGAAGGGCATCCGGATGGACGGGATCGCCCGCGCCGACGAAGATCGGCTCATGCGTTACATCCGCGACCGGGAAGTGCAGGCGCTGCGCGCCTCGCGAGAACGATGAGCGACAAGAAAGACAAGAAGGGCAAGAAGGCCGACAAGCCCGAGGCCCTGGTCACGCTGTCGCAGCATCCGCGCGCGAAGGCCGGCATCCGCCGCGCCCGCACGCGCGCGGCGTTCCTGTCGTTCCTGCTCGTGCTGATCCTCAACCTGGTCGGCGACCAGGACCCGTTCGACGCCGTTTGGCGCGCGCTCCTCGCGGGCATCGTCGTCAACATCGTCGTCTGGCGCTGCGCGATCATCGCGTGGCGGCACATCGTGCTCAACGAGCTCAAGCAGGTCGAGGAGCACCGGCTCGAGCAGCGGCGCCTGCAGCAGGAGCGCCTGGAGCAGATGGCCGCCGAGCGCGCCGAGCAGCAGGCCGCCTCCTGATGGAGAACCCGCCGATCTACCGGATCGAGCCGGGCGAGACCGGCACGCCGCGCGTGGACCGCGTCGAACGCCCGCGGCTGCTGACGCCGGTCGAGCGCGAGGAAGCGCGGCGCCGGCGGGAGGAGAAGCGCGAGCAGAAGCGCCGCGCCGTGCCGAAGACGCCCCCTCAAGGTTCGGGTCGCGGAGTCGATTACTCGGCTTAGTGGCGACAAGGAGTCGCCGTCGTAACGCCCTTCCCCCGATCAACAAGGAGTGTTGACCATGGGCCTTCGCATTCAGAACAACATCGAGGCGTTCAACACGCACCGTCAGCTGACGGCGACGTCGTCGCTGGCCTCGAAGGCCATGGAGAAGCTCTCCTCCGGCTACCGCATCAACCGCGCCGCTGACGATGCCGCCGGCCTGGGCATCTCGGAGAAGATGCGTGGGCAGATCGGTGGTCTGGCTCAGGCGCAGCGCAACGCGCAGGACGGCATCTCGCTCGTCCAGACGGCGGAAGGTGCCCTCGGTGAGGTGCACTCGATGCTGCAGCGCGTGCGCGATCTCAAGGTCCAGGCCAACAACGGCACGATGGACACCAACGACCGCGAGGCCATCGGCGCCGAGGTCGTGGAGATCGCCAAGGAAGTCCGCAGCATCCTGAACGACACCAAGTTCAACGGCAAGACCGTGTTCGGCACGGGCGACACGTTCAAGTTCCAGGTCGGCGCCAACCAGGGCGAGACGATCGACGTGGCCGCGGCTACCCTCGACGGTGCCGTCGTCTCCGACAGCCTCGCCAACCTGACCAGCCTCTCGGCGTCCACGGCCACCGCCGCGGCCACCGCGCTCTCGTCGGGCAGCCTCTGCGACATCGATCGCATCGACGACATGATCGAGAACGTCTCCAAGCAGCGTGGCGCGTACGGCGCGATCCAGAACCGCCTGGAGCATCGCCTGACGAACCTGGCCACGTACCAGGAGAACCTCACCGCCTCCGAGTCGCGGATCCGCGATGTGGACATGGCGGCGGAGATGACCAAGTTCACGAAGTTGAACATCCTGCAGCAGGCCGGCACCTCGATGCTGGCCCAGGCCAACCAGGCTCCGCAGGGCGTCCTCAGCCTCCTGCGCTAGATCGCGCTTCTCCCGGCCCTCTGGTTCGCACGCGGACCAGGGGGCCGGACCGCGTTCCCCCAAATCTCACGCAGGCTAAAGCTCCCTTGCGAGGCGGCCGACAGACGTCGTATCCGTCCGGGACGACACGGAGTCGTCCAGTTCCTCACAAGGAGTATCCCCGGCCATGGGCCTGCGCATCCAGAACAACATCGAAGCCTTCAACACGCATCGCCAGCTTTCGGCGACGTCGATGCAGGCCTCGAAGGCGATGGAGAAGCTCTCCTCCGGCTATCGCATCAACCGCGCTGCCGACGACGCCGCCGGCCTGGGCATCTCGGAGAAGATGCGCGGCCAGATCAGTGGTCTGGCTCAGGCGCAGCGCAACGCGCAGGACGGCATCTCGCTCGTCCAGACCGCGGAAGGCTCGCTCGCCGAGGTCCACTCGATGCTCGAGCGCGTCCGTGACCTGAAGGTCCAGTTCAACAACGGCACGCTCGACACCGGCGGCCAGGAGGCCATCGCCGCCGAGGTCCTCGAGATCTCCAAGGAGGTCTCGTCGATCATCAGCGAGACGAAGTTCAACGGCCAGGCGCTGTTCGGTGCCACCGGCTTCGTCTTCCAGGTGGGCGCGAACCAGGGCGAGACCGTCTCGGTCTCCCCGGTCGGCCTCAGCGGCGGCATCGCCGCCGGCGGTCTCTCCGACCTCACCAGCCTCGCGGCCAGCGCCGTGTCGGCCACCGTCGCGGCGCTGTCCTCGGGTGGCCTCTCCGACCTCGGCAACCTGGACAAGGCGATCGAGAACGTCTCCAAGATCCGTGGACAGCTCGGCGCGGTCCAGAACCGGCTCGAGCACCGTCTGACGAACCTGGCGACCTACCAGGAGAACCTGACGGCGTCGGAGTCGCGCATCCGCGACGTGGACATGGCGCAGGAGATGACCAAGTTCACGAAGCTGAACATCCTGCAGCAGGCCGGCACGTCGATGCTGGCGCAGGCCAACCAGGCGCCGCAGGGCGTCCTCTCGCTGCTGAAGGGCTAAAGCTCAGGGCTTCGCCCCCGAATTCACGCGGTACCTCAAGGTCGGCCCTCCGGGGCCGATCTCTGCGGTTAAGGGCGACATGGAGTCGCCCGTCCGGCCTTCCCCCGATCAACAAGGAGTGTTGAATCATGGGCCTTCGCATTCAGAACAACATCGAGGCGTTCAACACGCATCGCCAGCTGACGGCGACGTCGTCGCAGGCCTCGAAGGCGATGGAGAAGCTCTCCAGCGGCTACCGCATCAACCGTGCCGCCGACGACGCGGCGGGCCTGGGCATCTCCGAGAAGATGCGTGGCCAGATCGGCGGCCTCGCCCAGGCGCAGCGCAACGCGCAGGACGGCATCTCGCTCGTCCAGACCGCGGAAGGGGCCCTCTCCGAGGTGCACTCGATGCTCGCTCGCGTCCGTGACCTGAAGGTGCAGTTCAACAACGGCACGCTGGACACGAACGACAAGACGGCCATCGGCGCCGAGGTCCTCGAGATCGCCAAGGAGGTCCAGGACATCCTCGACGACACGAAGTTCAACGGCAAGACGCTCTTCAGCGCCTCGAGCTCGTTCGACTTCCAGGTCGGTGCCAACCAGGGCGAGAAGATCACGCTCGACGCGATCTCGCTGGCCGGCGACTCGAGCGTCGGCGGCCTCTCGAACCTGACGCAGCTCGCCACGAACAAGCTCGTCAGCGACGCCGTCTCGGCCCTCGCCACGAACAACATGTCCGTGGTCTCCGACATCGACAAGATGATCGAGAACGTCTCCAAGGTCCGCGGCAGCCTCGGCGCGGTCCAGAACCGTCTGGAGCATCGCCTGACGAACCTGGCGACCTACCAGGAGAACCTCACCGCCTCTGAGTCGCGGATCCGCGATGTGGACATGGCGGCGGAGATGACCAAGTTCACGAAGCTGAACATCCTGCAGCAGGCCGGCACGTCGATGCTGGCCCAGGCCAACCAGGCCCCGCAGGGCGTCCTGAGCCTCCTGCGCTAGATCGCTCAGCCATTTTGAAGGTGGTCGCTCAAGATCGGTCCGTCGCGGCCGATCTTGGCGTTTAAGGGCGACAAGGAGTCGCCCGGACATTGCCCACACCCCCGATCAACAAGGAGCGTTGAATCATGGGCCTTCGCATTCAGAACAACATCGAAGCCTTCAACACGCACCGTCAGCTGACGGCGACGTCGACGCAGGCTTCCAAGTCGATGGAGAAGCTCTCCAGCGGCTACCGGATCAACCGCGCGGCCGATGACGCGGCGGGTCTGGGCATCTCCGAGAAGATGCGCGGTCAGATCGGTGGTCTGGCTCAGGCGCAGCGCAACGCGCAGGACGGCGTCTCGCTCGTCCAGACGGCGGAAGGCGCGCTGGCCGAGGTTCACTCGATGCTCGAGCGCGTCCGTGACCTGAAGGTGCAGTTCAACAACGGCACGCTTGACGACAACGACAAGAAGGCCATCAGCGCGGAGGTGTTCGAGATCGCCAAGGAGGTCAAGGACATCTTCGACGACACCAAGTTCAACGGCAAGACGCTGTTCACCTCGAGCGATACGTTCTCGTTCCAGGTCGGCGCGAACCAGGGCGAGACGATCTCCATGGGCGCGGCGTCCTTCGGCGTCGTCTCCGACCTGACGGGCCTCGCCGTCAGCGTCGTCAGCGACACCACCAACGCGCTGAGCGCCGCGGCCGGCACGCTGACCGCGATCTCGACGATCGACACGATGATCGAGAACGTCTCCAAGCTGCGCGGCAGCTACGGCGCCGTGCAGAACCGTCTGGAGCACCGTCTGACGAACCTGGCCACGTACCAGGAGAACCTGACGGCGTCCGAGTCGCGGATCCGTGACGTGGACATGGCGGCGGAGATGACCAAGTTCACGAAGTTGAACATCCTCCAGCAGGCCGGCACGAGCATGCTCGCGCAGGCCAACCAGGCGCCCCAGGGCGTCCTGAGCCTCCTGCGCTAGTCACCGCTCACCACCGCTCGCTAAAGATCGGCTCTTCGGGGCCGATCTTTGCGTTTAAGGGGCGACATGGAGTCGCCCGCACGTCCGCCCTTCCCCCGATCAACAAGGAGTGTTGAATCATGGGCCTTCGCATTCAGAACAACATCGAAGCCTTCAACACGCACCGTCAGCTGACGGCGACGTCGTCGATGGCTTCGAAGGCCATGGAGAAGCTCTCCAGCGGCTACCGCATCAACCGCGCCGCTGACGATGCCGCCGGCCTCGGCATCTCCGAGAAGATGCGCGGGCAGATCGGCGGTCTCGCCCAGGCCCAGCGCAACGCGCAGGACGGCATCTCGCTCGTCCAGACCGCGGAAGGCGCGCTGGCCGAGGTGCACTCGATGCTGCAGCGCGTCCGTGATCTGAAGGTCCAGATCAACAACGGCACGCTCGACACCAACGACCAGAACGCCATCGGCGCCGAGGTCATCGAGATCGCCAAGGAGGTCAGCAGCATCCTCAGCGACACCAAGTTCAACGGCAAGACGCTGCTGGACGGCGACAACTCGTTCACGTTCCAGGTCGGCGCCAACCAGGGCGAGACCATCTCGATCGCGGCGACGCCGCTCAGCGCCAACGCGGCGGGCGGCGGCCTCTCGCAGCTCACCAGCCTGTCGGCGGCCGCGACGGCTTCCGCTGCGGCTTCCGCCCTGATCGGCAACGGGCTGTCCGACCTCGACATGATCGACGACATGATCGAGAACGTCTCCAAGCAGCGTGGCGTCTACGGCGCCGTGCAGAACCGCCTGGAGCACCGTCTGACGAACCTGGCGACCTACCAGGAGAACCTGACGGCGTCCGAGTCGCGGATCCGTGACGTGGACATGGCGGCGGAGATGACGAAGTTCACGAAGCTGAACATCCTCCAGCAGGCCGGCACGAGCATGCTCGCGCAGGCCAACCAGGCCCCGCAGGGCGTCCTCAGCCTCCTGCGCTAGCCGGCTCAGCCGAATCCGACGTAGTCGCTAAAGATCGGTCCCTCGGGGCCGATCTTTGCGGTTAAGGGCGACATGGAGTCGCCCGGACATTGCCCACACCCCCGATCAACAAGGAGTGTTGAATCATGGGCCTTCGCATTCAGAACAACATCGAGGCGTTCAACACGCACCGTCAGCTGACGGCGACGTCGTCGATGGCCTCGAAGGCGATGGAGAAGCTCTCCAGCGGCTACCGCATCAACCGTGCCGCCGACGACGCCGCCGGCCTCGGCATCTCCGAGAAGATGCGCGGTCAGATCGGTGGTCTGGCGCAGTCCCAGCGCAACGCGCAGGACGCGATCTCCCTGGTCCAGACGGCGGAAGGTGCCCTCTCCGAGGTGCACTCGATGCTGCAGCGCGTGCGTGATCTGAAGGTCCAGATCAACAACGGCACGCTCGACACCAACGATCAGAACGCCATCGGCGCCGAGGTCGTGGAGATCGCCAAGGAAGTCAGCAACATCCTCAGCGACACCAAGTTCAACGGCAAGGCGCTGCTGAACGGCACCAACAACTTCACCTTCCAGGTGGGCGCCAACCAGGGCGAGACGATCTCGATGACGGCGACGTCGCTGGGCTCGCTGTCGTCCGGCGCCGGTGGGCTCACCGACCTGACGGCGCAGTCGTCGGCCGCCACGGCCTCGGTCGCGGCGTCCGCGCTCATCGGTGGCGCGCTGTGCGACATCGACCGCATCGACGACATGATCGAGAACGTGTCGAAGGTCCGCGGCCAGCTCGGCGCGGTCCAGAACCGTCTGGAGCATCGCCTGACGAACCTGGCCACGTACCAGGAGAACCTCACCGCCTCCGAGTCGCGGATCCGCGATGTGGACATGGCGGCGGAGATGACGAAGTTCACGAAGTTGAACATCCTGCAGCAGGCCGGCACGAGCATGCTCGCGCAGGCCAACCAGGCGCCCCAGGGCGTCCTGAGCCTCCTGCGCTAAGCCGCAGCCGAGAGCTCGAACCCGCGTCGCTAAAGATCGGCCCCTCGGGGCCGATCTTTTGGCTTGAGGAGACACGGAGTCACCTCGGCAAAGCCCTTCTGCAACCCGATCAGACAAGGAGCGTTCGATCATGGGCCTTCGCATTCAGAACAACATCGAAGCCTTCAACACGCACCGTCAGCTGACGGCGACGTCGTCGCAGGCCTCGAAGGCCATGGAGAAGCTCTCCAGCGGCTACCGCATCAACCGCGCCGCGGACGACGCCGCC
Source organism: Solirubrobacter pauli (assembly GCF_003633755.1). Classification (GTDB taxonomy): domain Bacteria; phylum Actinomycetota; class Thermoleophilia; order Solirubrobacterales; family Solirubrobacteraceae; genus Solirubrobacter; species Solirubrobacter pauli. Next base: position 2,323,503 of record NZ_RBIL01000001.1, on the reverse strand, counting down.
GGCCTGGGCATCTCGGAGAAGATGCGCGGCCAGATCGGCGGCCTGGCCCAGGCGCAGCGCAACGCGCAGGACGGCATCTCGCTCGTCCAGACGGCGGAAGGTGCCCTCGGTGAGGTGCACTCGATGCTCGAGCGCGTTCGTGACCTCAAGGTCCAGATCAACAACGGCACGCTCGACGACAACGACAAGAACGCCATCGGCGCCGAGGTCGTGGAGATCGCCAAGGAAGTCAGCAACATCCTGAGCGACACCAAGTTCAACGGCAAGAGCGTGTTCGGCACGTCCGACTCGTTCACGTTCCAGGTCGGCGCCAACCAGGGCGAGACGATCGCCCTGGCCGCGACGACGCTGAGCGGTGACAAGACCGCCGGCGGTCTGTCGAACCTCACGGCGGTCGGCGTGTCCGCGGCTTCGGCCGTGGCGACGGCGCTGTGCAGCGGCGACCTGTCGGTGATCTCGAGCGTCGACCAGATGATCGAGAACGTCTCGAAGGTCCGCGGCCAGTACGGCGCGGTCCAGAACCGTCTGGAGCACCGTCTGACGAACCTGGCGACCTACCAGGAGAACCTGACGGCGTCCGAGTCGCGGATCCGTGACGTGGACATGGCGGCGGAGATGACGAAGTTCACGAAGTTGAACATCCTCCAGCAGGCCGGCACGAGCATGCTCGCGCAGGCCAACCAGGCGCCGCAGGGCGTCCTGTCGCTGCTCCGCTAAGTCAGCACCCGAAGCAGTTCGCTAAAGATCGGCCCTTCGTGGCCGATCTTTGCGGTTAAGGCGACAAGGAGTCGCCGCCAGATGCCCTCCCCCCGATCAACAAGGAGTGTTGACCATGGGCCTTCGCATTCAGAACAACATCGAAGCCTTCAACACGCACCGTCAGCTGACGGCGACGTCGTCGCAGGCTTCCAAGGCCATGGAGAAGCTCTCCAGCGGCTACCGCATCAACCGCGCGGCCGACGACGCCGCCGGCCTCGGCATCTCCGAGAAGATGCGCGGGCAGATCGGCGGTCTCGCCCAGGCCCAGCGCAACGCGCAGGACGGCATCTCGCTCGTCCAGACCGCGGAAGGCGCGCTGGCCGAGGTCCACTCGATGCTCGAGCGCGTCCGTGACCTGAAGGTGCAGTACAACAACGGCACCCTCGACGCGAACGACAAGACGGCCATCGCCGCCGAGGTCCTCGAGATCACCAAGGAAGTCAAGTCGATCTCGACCGACACGAAGTTCAACGGCACCGCCGTGTTCGGGAACAGCTTCTCGTTCCAGGTCGGCGCCAACCAGGGCGAGACGATCACGATGGCGTCGACCGTGCTCAGCGGCGCGGCGACCGCCGGTGGCCTCTCGACGACGATCGCCCTGGCCGCGTGCCAGGTCAGCGACGTCGCCGCGGCGCTGTCGACCGGCGACCTGTCGGTGATCTCCGACATCGACACCGCGATCGAGAACGTGTCCAAGCTGCGCGGCAGCTACGGCGCGGTCCAGAACCGTCTGGAGCACCGTCTGACGAACCTGGCCACCTACCAGGAGAACCTGACGGCGTCCGAGTCGCGGATCCGTGACGTGGACATGGCCGCCGAGATGACCAAGTTCACGAAGCTCAACATCCTGCAGCAGGCCGGCACCTCGATGCTGGCCCAGGCCAACCAGGCCCCGCAGGGCGTCCTGAGCCTCCTGCGCTAGTCGCCGGGCTGACCACCGCTCGCTAAAGATCGGCCCCTCGGGGCCGATCTTCGTGCTTGAGGAGACATGGAGTCACCTCGGTACAGCCCTTCAACCCGATCAACAAGGAGCGTTAGATCATGGGCCTCCGTATCCAGAACAACATCGAAGCCTTCAACACGCACCGTCAGCTGACGGCGACGTCGTCGCAGGCTTCCAAGGCCATGGAGAAGCTCTCCTCTGGCTACCGCATCAACCGCGCCGCGGACGATGCTGCCGGCCTGGGCATCTCGGAGAAGATGCGCGGGCAGATCGGTGGCCTCGCTCAGGCGCAGCGCAACGCGCAGGACGGCATCTCGCTCGTCCAGACGGCGGAAGGTGCCCTCTCCGAGGTGCACTCGATGCTGCAGCGTGTCCGTGACCTGAAGGTTCAGATCAACAACGGCACGCTGGACGCGAACGACAAGAACGCGATCGGCGCCGAGGTCATCGAGATCGCCAAGGAGGTCAGCAACATCCTGACCGACACCAAGTTCAACGGGAAGGGCCTCTTCGGCCCGGCCGACTCGTTCACGTTCCAGGTCGGCGCGAACCAGGGCGAGACCATCTCGATGGCCGCCATCTCGTTCAACGCTGCGGCTTCGGCCGGCGGCCTGAACAACCTGACGGCGGCGTCGACGCTGACCGTCGCGTCCGACGCGGCGGCGGTGCTCGCCACCGGCGCCATGTGCGACGTCGGCCAGCTCGACGACATGATCGAGAACATCTCCAAGGTCCGTGGCAACTTCGGCGCCGTCCAGAACCGTCTGGAGCATCGCCTGACGAACCTGGCGACCTACCAGGAGAACCTCACCGCCTCCGAGTCGCGGATCCGCGACGTGGACATGGCGGCGGAGATGACGAAGTTCACGAAGCTGAACATCCTCCAGCAGGCCGGCACGAGCATGCTCGCGCAGGCCAACCAGGCGCCGCAGGGCGTCCTGTCGCTGCTCCGCTAGGTCAGTCGCCGTCGTTTTGAGCCGGTCCCCCGCTCGGGGGGCCGGCTCACAACATTTAAAGACCGCGTCTCTCAAGGTCTGCTTCCGGGCAACCGATGGGAGAGACGTGGAATCCGATCCGACCCTCATCGTCTGCCCTGTCCGGGCCGACAGCGCGGAGGACATCGACCCGATCCTCCAGACGCTCGTCTCCCTCCAGGCGAGCGCACCCGAAACGATGGTGCTCGTCGTCGACGACCGCTCGCCCGCACCTCAGGCCCAGCTGATCGAGGCCGCCGCGGCCGAGCTCAACTGCGCGTACGTCCTGCAGCAGGACGGTGAAGGCCATTCGGCCGCCGTCAACGTCGGGCTGTCCGCCGCCGTCGAGCACGGCATGGACGTCTGCCTCGTCTCGCCCGGCCTGCTGTTCGAGACCGCCGGCTGGCTCGACAACCTGCGCGCGCGCACCGGCACCGACGGCACCCCCGCCGCCGTCACCGGCGGCGCGGTCCTCGAGTCCACCCGCGTGATCCGCCAGGCGGGCTACTTCTTCTCGCTCTTCCGCCGCGCCTGGGGCGCGCGCCTGCGTCACGTGCCGGAGGAGCTCCTCGACGTGCACGAGCCGCTGCTGTGCCCCGTCAGCTCCGAGCTGCAGTTCCTGCGCCGGAGCTGGATCGAGAAGGTCGGCCACTACGACGAGCTGCTCGAGGGCCCGCACGCGGCGCTCGACTACTGCCTGCGCATCCAGGAGGCCGGCGGGCAGTGCGTCCTGGAGCCGACGGTGCGCGCCCGCGCGATCCGGAACGTCGACGGCGAGCCCGATCCGGCCGCTCCGTCCGAGCGGCGGCTGCGCCTCAAGCACGCGAACATGAGCTTCCAGCGCTGGAGCCCGGAGGTCATCTGATGACGGATATCCCGAAGACCCTGTTCCTCGGCCTCGGCACGAGCGTGGTGTCCTACTACCGGTGCTTCCTCCCGGCCATGGCGCTGGGTGCGGAGTACGCGACCTGGGGCACGCTGGCCGACGAGACGACGCTGGTCCTCACCGGCGGCCTCGGCAACCCGCCGCCGTCGGTCGAGGACCTCCCGAACTACGAGGTCGTCGTCGTCCAGTACGCGAACGGCCGCGCCTGGCTGAAGAAGATCCGCGAGCTGCAGGACCGCGGCGTGAAGGTCCTGTACGAGATCGACGACTACGTGCAGGCCGCCCGCAAGGCGAAGATGCACGAGCTCGCGCACAAGTTCGGCCAGGACCGCGTCCGCGACCTGGAGATGGGCATGCGGGCGGTCGACGGCATGATCTGCTCGACCAACTTCATCGCCCGTCGCTACCGCGCGTTCAACGACCACACGTGGGAGTGCCGCAACGGCATCGACCTCAACCGCTACGACTACAAGAAGCCCGCCCGCAAGGACGACGTGGTCACGCTCGGCTTCGCCGGCGGCGTCGGCCACAAGGCCTCGCTCGCCCGCTGGGAGCCGGCGATCCGCTCGGTCCTGCGTCAGCGCGAGAACGTGCGCTTCGTGTCGGTCGGCCACGCGGCCGCGGCGGCGTACGTGGAGGAGTTCGGCCGTGAGCGTGCCGTCTCGTACCCGAGCTCCGGCATCGAGATCTACCCCGCGTCGATGACGCTGTTCGACATCGCCTTCGCGCCGTCGGCCGAGAACAACCAGTTCCGCGGCAAGAGCGACCTGCGTTGGCTCGAGGCGAGCGCGCTGGGCATCCCGCTCGTCGCGCACCCGGACGTGTACCCGGACATCGAGGACGGGGTCACGGGCGTCCACGCGCGTGAGCTCGAAGAGGTCGAGGTGGCGCTGCTGCGGCTGATCGACAACCCCGAGGAGCGTCAGCGGATCGGGCGCACGGCGCACGAGTACGTGCGCGACCACCGTCGCATCGAGGTCGCGGCGGAGAGCTGGGGCGAGGTCCTGCGGGAAGTCGTCGCGGGAGACCGCCAGCACGTCTAGGGAAAAGTTCCCTACAGGTCCTCCGAAGGCTGCCGATTACCCCGGTTAGCCACGGATGGCGCTGCAGGAGTTACTCAAAGGGCTCTCCCGCCCTCCTCCGCACGCGGTTCGCGGTTCATACGGGTTGCTGGAGGGCGACCCACACATACCCCACCGAGGGACGGATCGCGCGGGCGGCCTTTCGAGGCCGCCCGTCTGCGTTAAGGGCTAGCGGTCGGTGGGGGCGACTTCGACGCCGTCGCCGATGTCGCGACGATCCGCGGCGCGTCGCGCCGGCGCGACCGAGTCCGTCATCGCCAGCAGCTGCTCGGTGTCCAGCCACTCGTGGTTGTTGTCGGACGAGTAGTGGAAGCCGTCCTCGAGGGCGACGCCGTTCTCCGGGGCGGGCAGCGGGTGCTCGCGCGACGGCATGATCGCGTAGCGGTCGCCGATGTCGTAGGACTGACGCGCCTCGTCCTCGGTCAGCAGCACCTCGTGCAGCTTCTCGCCGGGGCGGATGCCGACCACCTCGAGCTCCGCGTCGGGCGCGAGCGCCTTCGCGAGGTCGACGATCTTCATGCTCGGGATCTTGGGCACGAACGTCTCGCCGCCCTGGACCAGGCCCATCGAGCTGAGCACGAACTCGACGGCGGCGTCGAGCGTGATCCAGAACCGGGTCATGCGCTCGTCGGTGATGCTGAGCTTCCCGCTGAGCGCCTGCGCCTTGAAGATCGGGACGACGCTGCCGCGGCTGCCGACCACGTTGCCGTAGCGCACCGAGGCGAACTTGGAGCCGCTGCCGCCCGAGTAGACGCCGGCCTGGGCCACGATCTTCTCGGCGCACAGCTTGGTCGCGCCGTACAGGTTGGCCGGGTTGACGGCCTTGTCCGTGCTGAGCGCGATCGTCAGCGGGACGTCGTTCTCGATCGCGGCGGAGATGACGTTCTGCGCGCCCATGATGTTGGTCTGGACCGCTTCGAACGGGTTGTACTCGCAGGCGGGGACCTGCTTGAGCGCGGCGGCGTGGACGATCACGTCGGCGCCGCGCGTGGCCACCTTCAGCCGCTCGCCGTCGCGCACATCGCCGAGCAGCCAGCGGAGGCGGCTGTCGCGCATGGACTGCTGCAGCTCGGACTGCTTGAGCTCGTCGCGGCTGAAGACGCGGATCGCCGCGACATCGTGCCGCGCGAGCACGGTCTTGATGAACGCGGTGCCGAAGGACCCCGTTCCTCCTGTAACGAGCAAGGTCTTTCCGGTCAGGTCGATCACGATGCGCGAGTGTAGCCAGGGCCTAAAGTCGGCGCTGCGAGGGGCCGATGGGATTCGTGCATGAGCTACGACGTCGCACTCGCCCGCATGGCCCAGCTCCAGAGCTTCTTCAACCCGGCCGCCGCGCCCGCGCCGGCCGCGCAGGCCACGCCCGCGAAGACGGCGCCCGCGGCGGCGGCGACGACGCCCGCCGCCTTCGCCTCCCAGCTCCAGAGCGCCTCGTCGGCGACGCTGACCCCCGCGCCCGCGCCGACCTCGGCGGGGCAGGCGATCGTGAACCTCGTCAGAAGCGAGGTCGGCGTGGCCGAGCAGCCGCCCGGCTCCAACGACTCGCCGCGGATCGCGCAGTTCCGCCAGGCCACCGCCGGGTCCGGCGTCGGCCCGTGGTGCGCGTACTTCACCTCCTGGGCCGCCCGTGAAGCGGGCGTGCCGCTCGGCGACAACGGCCAGGGCTTCGGCCGCGTGGACGACGTCTACGCGTGGGCGCAGAAGGCCGGCAAGGCGATCCCGAACACCGGCGGCGACGTCAAGCCGCAGCCGGGCGACCTGATCGTCTGGGACGAGCACATCGGCGTCGTGGAGTCCGTCGGCGCCGACGGCACGATCAACACGATCGAGGGCAACTCGTCCGACAAGGTCTCCACCCGGTCCTACCCGCCCGGGTCGCGCCCCGCCATCGGCTACGTCCGACTGGGGTAACGTCCGGGGCCCATGGAGGACCCTGAGACCCGTGAGCTCCGGATCGAGGAAGCCGACCGCGAGCGTGCCGAGCGCGAGCACGCGCGCGACGCCGAGCTGTCGACCGAGGAGCGCACGGCCCTCCGCCGCGCCGACAAGCACGCCTACCTGCGCGAGAAGCTGGAGGAGCGTGCGCGCTCGGAGGAGGAGGGGTAGTCCCCTCTCACCATGACCGAGCACGACAAGCAGGCCGACCGCCTCGAACACGAGGCCGACTCCCTCGAGCAACGCTCCGACCGGCTCGGCGAGGACATCGCCGGCGCCAAGGAGAAGGTCGAGGAGATGCGCCAGGACGAGACCGTGCCGACCGCGGACACGCCCGAGAGCGGGCTCCCGCCCGAGGCCAACTACACCACCCGCGGCGACCAGCCGCCCGAGGGCCCCGGCGACGGAGACCTCCCGGCGCCCGAGCCGGACGAGACCGACTGAGGCGGCGCGATTGCGGCGGGTGATCGTGGTGCAGGCGCGGATGACGTCCACGCGCCTGCCCGGGAAAGTGCTGATGGACCTGGCCGGCAAGCCGATGCTGGAGCGTCAGCTCGACCGCCTGCAGCGTTGCGAGCACGCCGACGAGGTGATGCTCGCGGTCACCGAGAACGCCGCGGACGACCCGCTGGTGGACTTCGCGCGCCGCTACGGCGTGCCGTGCCATCGCGGGAGCGAGCACGACGTGCTGGGCCGCTACGTCGGCGCGGCGCGTGAGGCCCGGGCGGATCTGGTCGTCCGGGTGACCTCGGACTGCCCGCTGATCGACCCCGAGGAGACCGACGCCGTGATCGCGGCGCTCGAGGAGCGCCGCGACGGGAGCGACTACGCGTCCAACCGGCTCGAGCCGCACCTCCCGCGCGGGTTGGACACCGAAGCGCTGTGGCGGGACACGCTGGAGCGGATGGACCGGATGGCGACGTCCAGGCCCGCGCGCGAGCACGTGACCTGGTTCTGCTACGCCGAGCGGCCCGAGCTGTTCGCGCTGCACTCGGTGCTGCGCGGCGTCGACGCGCACGATCTGCGCTGGACGGTCGACACCCCGGACGACCTCGAGATGGTCCGCGCGCTCTACGACGCGCTCGGCCTCGCCGATCGGCCGGTGGCCCTGGCCGAGGTGCTCGCGTTCGTCCGGACGCACCCGGAGATCGCGGCCATCAACGGGCACATCGAGCAGAAGGACCCGACCGCGTGATCCTCGTCCGCGCCGACGCGAGCGTCGCCATCGGCCTCGGGCACGCGATGCGCTGCCTCGCGCTCGTGCAGGCGCTGCGCGACGAGGGCGGCGAGGCCACGTTCCTGATGGCCGGCGCGCCGCCCGCGTTCGCCGTGCGCGCCGCCGCCGAGGAGGTACCCGTGGCCGCGCTGGCCGCGCAGCCCGGGTCCGCCGCCGACGCCGCCGAGACGGTCGAGCACGCGCGTGCCGTCGGCGCGCGCTGGGTCGTGGTCGACGGCTACCACTTCGGCGCCGAGTACCAGCGCGCGCTCGTCGACGCCGGCGTGCAGGTGCTCGCCTTCGACGACCACGGGCACGCCGAGCACTACTGGGCGCACCTGGTCCTCAACCAGAACCTTGGGGCAGACGCGGACGCCTACGCCGCGCGCGAGCCCTACACGCGGCTGCTGCTGGGCGTCGACCACGTGCTGCTGCGCCGTGAGTTCCGCGCCTGGGACGCCGCGCCGCGACCGGTGCCGGCCCGCGCGCGCACCGTGCTCATCACGCTCGGGGGCAGTGACCCGGCCAACACCTCGACGCAGCTGCTGAAGAGCCTCGCGCTGGTGCCTGGCCCGCTGGCCGTCGAGGTCCTGATCGGCGGGGCGAACCCGCACCGCGCCGCCCTCGAAGAGGCGGCGGCGGTCTCGCCGCACGCGGTCACGCTCGTGGTGGACGCGCACGACATGGCCGCCCGGATGGCCGGGGCCGACCTCGCCTTGGCCGCCGCCGGCGGCACGGCCTGGGAGCTCGCGCGCGTCGGCACGCCGCAGCTGTCGGTCGCGATCGCCGACAACCAGCGTCCGGCGGCCGCCGCGCTGGCCGAGCGGGGCGTGGCGGTCGGCCTCGGCTGGCACGCCGACCTGTCGGAGACCGCCGTAGCCCGGACGATCACGCGCCTCGTCGACGACGCCGCGACCCGGGCGGACCTCGCCGCCCGCGGCCGCGCGCTGATCGACGGCCGCGGCCCGGCCCGCGTGCTCGACGCCATGGGCCTCGTCCGCACGGGGAGCGCGGCATGAGCGGGGCGCGCCGCACCGGCCGCGGCCCGCGCCGCGCCCGTCCCGCTGGGGCGCCCGCGTGAGGCGCGTCGTCGTCACCGGCGCCGGCGGGCTGCTCGGCGCGGCCGTCGCGCGGCACTTCCGTGAGCGGCTGGACGCGGTCGAGGGCTGGTCGCAGACCACGCGCTCGTTGCCTGACGGCACGTCGTTGCGGCCGCTCGACCTGACCACGCCCGACGTGCCCGAGGCCGCGCTGGCGGCGGCGCGGCCCGATCTGGTCGTGCACTGCGCCGCGCTGACCGACGTCGACGGCTGCGAGCGCGACCCCGAGGCCGCACGCGCGCTCAACGCGCTCGCGCCGGGAAGGCTCGCCGCGGCCGCGGCCGCCCTGGGCGCCGGGTTCGTGCACATCTCCACCGACGCCGTGTACGACGGAGAGCGGCCGGGCGAGCACGCCGAGGACGATGCGCCCGGGCCGTGCAACGTGTACGCCCAGACCAAGCTCGAGGGCGAGCAGCTGGTGCTCGACGCGCACCCCGCCGCGCTCGTCCTGCGCACGAACATGCACGGCTGGACGCCGCGCGGGCGGCTCAGCTTTTCCGAGGTGATCCTGCGCGGCCTGGCGCACGGTGAGCCGCTCACGCTGTTCAGCGACGTCACGTTCTCGCCGCTCGTCGTCTCCGACCACGCACGGCTGATCGGCGCGCTCGTCGATCGCGGCGCGTCCGGCATCCTGAACTTCGGCGCCGCCGACGCGGTCACCAAGGAGGCCTTCGGGCACCTGGTGGCGGAGGTCTTCGGCCTGCCGGCGGACCCGATCCAAGGGGTGACGCTCGCGAGCCGCGACCTCACCGCGGCGCGCCCGCGGAACACCGCGCTCGACACCACGCGGCTCACGGCCGCGCTGGGCGCCGAGCCGCCCACCGTCGCCGCCGGCGTGCGCCGGCTGCGCGAGACGATCGCGTCCGCGCGGCCCGAGCTGCGCGATCTGGTGGATGATCAAGGACGACTATGAGCCATGTGACCATCGGCAGCCGGAAGATCGGCCCGGGTGAACCGCTGTACTTCGTCGCCGACGTCGGTGCGAACCACGACGGCAGCCTCGATCGCGCCTACCGCCTGATCGAGCTCGCGGCGGAGGCCGGCGCCGACGCCGCGAAGTTCCAGAACTTCATCGCCCCCAAGATCGTCTCGCGCCGTGGCTTCGAGGAGCTCGGCGCGCAGGTCGCGCACCAGTCCAAGTGGGCCAAGCCGGTGTTCGAGGTCTACGAGGACGCGAGTGTCCCCGAGGACTGGACGCCGCTGCTGGCCGAGCGCTGCCGCGAGGTCGGCGTCGACTACTTCACGAGCCCGTACGACCTCGCGACGGTCGACGCCGTCGACGCCCACGTGCCCGCGTTCAAGATCGGATCGGGCGACATCACCTGGCTGGAGATCGTGCGTCACATCGGCGGGAAGGGCAAGCCGGTGCTGATCGCGGCCGGCGCCTCCGACCAGCTGGACGTCGACCGCGCGCTCGCCGCCCTGCGCGAGCGGACCGACGACATCGTCCTGATGCAGTGCAACACGAACTACACGGCGGACCCGGCGAACCTGCACCACGTCAACCTCGCCGTGCTGGCCGACTGGGCGGTGCGCTACCCGGACGCCGTGCTGGGCCTCTCCGACCACACCGCGGGGCACGTCACCGTGTGCGCGGCGGTGGCGCTCGGCGCGCGCGTGTTCGAGAAGCACTTCACCGACGACAACGACCGCGAAGGCCCCGACCACGCGTTCGCCATGACGCCGGCGAGCTGGCGCGAGATGGTCGACCGGGCGCGCGAGACCGACGCCGCGCTCGGCGACGGCGTCAAGCGCGTCGAGGCGAACGAGCTCGAGGCCGCCGTCGTCCAGCGCCGCGCGTTGCGCTTCGCCCGTGACCTGCCCGCCGGCCACCGCCTCGGTCCGGACGACGTCATCCCCACGCGCCCGTGCCCGGCCGACGGCCTGCCGCCGTACCGGATCGCCGACGTGCTGGGCCGCGACCTGACCGAGGCCGTCAGCGGCGACTCCCTGGTGCGGCTGGAGGGCCTCGCGTGAGGACCGTCGCCACGATCGAGGCGCGGATGACGTCCAGCCGGTTGCCCGGGAAGGTGCTGCTTCCGGCCGCCGGCAAGCCGCTGCTCGAGCACATGATCGAACGGCTGCGACGCGTTCCCGAGCTGGACGAGGTCGTGATCGCGACGACCGAGGATGCGTCGTCGGAGCCGCTGCAGGAGCTGGCCGACCGGCTCGGCGTCGGCTGCTTCCGCGGCAGCGAGGACGACGTGCTGGCGCGGGTGCTGGGCGCGGCGCAGGCGTACGACGCCGAGCTGATCGTCGAGACCACCGGCGACTGCCCGCTGATCGACCCGGCGACGGTCTCGCGCGTGATCGAGCGCTTCCACGCCACCGGCGTCGACTACTGCTCCAACAACCTGGAGCGGACGTTCCCGCGCGGGATGGACACCCAGGCCTTCCCGACCGCGGTGCTGGCCGAGGTCGCCACGTTGACGCAGGACCCGCACGACCGCGAGCACGTGTCGCTCTACATCTACGAGCACCCGGAGCGCTACTCGCTGGAGACCGTCCGGTTCGAGCGGCCCGAGACCGGCGCGTTGCGGCTGACGGTGGACACGGAGGAGGACTACGAGCTCGTGCGGACGATCTTCGACGAGCTGTACCCCGCGAACCCGGCGTTCGGCCTGACCGAGATCCTCGCGCTGCTCGACGCGCGGCCCGAGCTCGCCGCGATCAACCAGCACATCGAGCAGAAGGCGATCCGGCCCACGTGAGGGCCGCGGTGCTCGGCTGCGGGGCGATCGGCGCCGGCAGCGGCGCCGACCCGCACCCGGACGTCGGCGTGATCACCCACGCGGGCGCCTACCAGGCGTGCGCGGACACGGAGCTCGTCGCCGTCTGCGACGCCGACCCCGTCCGCGCCGAGGCCGCGGCGCGGCGCTGGGGCGCGCGCGCCTACACGGACGTCGCGGAGCTGCTGGCCGAGGCGCGGCCGGAGCTCGTCTCCGTCGCCACCCCCGATCCCACGCACGCCGAGCTGCTCGAGCGATGCCTGCGCGCGCCCGGGGTGCGAGCCGTGCTCGCCGAGAAGCCGCTCGCGCTGGAGGTCGAGACGGCGCGGGCGCTCGTCGCCCTGGCGCGCGAGCGCGGCGTCGCGCTGGCCGTCAACTACAGCCGCCGCTTCGCGCCCGCGTTCCAGCGCCTGCGCGCGGACCTGGGGATCGGCACCCTGCAGCACGTGAGCGGGCTCTACGTCAAAGGCCTCGCCCACAACGGCACGCACTGGCTGGACCTGCTGCGGATGCTGGCCGGCGACCCCGTCGTGACCAGCGGACGCGACCGGTTGGGCGAACCCGGCCCGGACCCGACCCTCGACGCCGAGCTCGCGCTGCCCGGGGGCGCGCACGCGCGGCTCGCCGGGCTCGACACGCAGCGATTCACCGCGTTCGAGATGGACCTGGTGGGCACCCTGGGGCGTGTGCGGATCACCGAGTCCGGCCACGTCATCGAGCGGTTCGCCGTCGCCGACGACCCGCGTCACCCCGGCTATCGCGTGCTGGTGGCGGACGAGCGGACGACCGGCGCGCTGCGCGACACGACGCTGCACGCCGTCACCCAGCTCGTGCGCGGCGAGACCGCCTGCACGGGTGAGGACGGCGTCGCCGCCCTGGAGCTGGTCGAGGCCGTCCGCGAGCTAGCCTTCGCCCAGCCATGACCGCCACCGCCGACACCACCCTCGCGATCCACGGCGGCACGCCCGTCCGCTCGCAGCCCTTCCCGCCGCGCCCCGGAGTGGGCGAGGCCGAACGCCGGGCCGTCGCCGAGGTGATGGAGTCCGGCGTCCTGTCCCAGTTCATCGGCGCATGGGGCGAGGACTTCGCCGGCGGGCCGCGCGTGCAGTCGCTCGAGCGGGCGTGGCGCGAGCGCTTCGGCGTGCGCCACGCGCTGTCGCTGAACTCCGCGACGTCCGCGCTCAACGCGGCGGCCGCGGCGGCCGGCGTCGGTCCCGGCGACGAGGTCATCGTCTCGCCCTACACGATGTCCGCGTCCGCGGTGTGCGCGCTCGTGCACGGCGCGATCCCGGTCTTCGCCGACATCGACGAGCGCACGTTCTGCCTCGACCCCGAGTCGATCCGCGCGCGCATCACGCCGCGCACCAAGGCGATCGTCGCGGTCGACATCTTCGGCTGCCCGGCCGACTGGGACGCGATCATGCGGATCGCCGACGAGCACGGCCTGGTCGTGATCGAGGACGCCGCGCAGGCCCCGGGCGCCGAGCTGAACGGGCGTCCGGCGGGGACGCTCGGGCACATCGGCGTCTTCAGCCTCAACTACCACAAGACGATCCAGTGCGGCGAGGGCGGCGTGGCCGTCACGAACGACGACGCGCTGGCCGAGCGGCTCGCGCTGGCGCGCAACCACGGCGAGGCCGTCGTCGGCGACATGGGCTCACCGCACGCGGACATCCTCGGTTTCAACTACCGGATGGGCGAGCTGGAGGCGGCGATCGCCGAGCAGCAGCTCGCGCGCCTGGACGAGCTCACCGCCCCGCGGATCGCCAACGCGGACCGGCTCACCGCCGGGCTCGCCGACCTCGAGGGCGTCGTCCCGCCGCACGTGCCCGAGGGCGCCAAGCACGTCTACTACCTGCACGTGGTGCGGTTGGACGAGCAGGCGCTGGGCGTGCCGCGCGCCGCGTTCGCGGCGGCGCTCAAGGCCGAGGGCGTGCCCGTGACCGAGGGCTACGTGGACCCGCTGTACCGGCAGCCGCTGTACCGGCAGCGCGCGGCGTGGGCGTTCTCGGACCCGCGCAACGACGGGCTCGGCCGCTACGACGACGGCGAGTGCCCGACGTGCGAGCGCATGCGCGATCACGAGGTGCTCTTCCACCCGCTCGTCCACGGCGGCCTGAGCGACGCCGACGTCGACGACATCGTCGCCGCCTTCCGCAAGGTGCACGCCCGGCGGGGCGCGCTGGTGCGCTGAAGCTCCTCGTCGTAGCCCACGACGCCGGCGGGGCCGAGGTGATCTCGGCCTGGCTGCGCCGTCGCGACGCCGACGCGTCGTTCCGCCTCGACGGGCCGGCGCGCGGCATCTTCGCCCGCAAGCTGCCGGCGCTGCCCGAGCAGGAGGAGCCGACCGGCGCGTTCGACCTGGTCCTGTGCGGCTCGAGCGTCTCCTCCACGCTCGAACGTGACGCGGTCGCGGAAGCGCGGGCCGCGGGCGTGCGCTGCGCGGTCTGGCTGGACCACTGGATGAACTACCCGGCGCGCTTCGACGCGCTGCCCGACGAGCTGTGGGTCTGCGACGAGCACGCCGAGCGGATCGCCCGCGAGACGGTGCCCGGCCCGCCGGTGATCGTGCGCGGCAACCCGTACGTGGAGGACGCGGCGGCCGAGATCCGCGCGCTGGAGACGCCGCGCACGGGACGCAGCGTCCTGTACGTCACGGAGCCGACGTCGGTCGCGGCCGAGCGCGCCACGGGCGATCCGCTCGGCTGGGGCTATGAGGAGCGGGCCGCGCTGCGCGGCTACCTGGCGGCGCGTCCGGGCCCGCTGCGCCTGCGCACGCACCCGGCGGAGCCCGAGGGCAAGTACGCCGACATCGTCGCCGAGCACGGGCTGGAGCTGAGCGCCGGGCGCTCGCTGGCGCAGGACATCGCCTGGGCGGACACCGTCGTCGGCTGCGACACGATGGCGATGGCGGTCGCGCTCGCCGCGGGCCGGCGCGTCGTGTCGGCGATCCCGCCGGGCGGCCGGCCGCTCACCTTGCCCTTCACCGAGATCGAGCGGTTGTTCGTGGCATCATCCGGCGCATGAGTGAAAGCGGTGAAGTCGAGCGCCTCGAGGCGCTCTGGCGCGACGATTTCGGAGATCGCTACGTCGAGCGCAACCGGGCTGCGGCTGAGCACCGCGAGCCGTTCTGGAAGTGGCTGCACGAGGCGTTCCCGTTCGAGAGCGTGCTCGAGGTCGGGTGCAACCTGGGCGGGAACCTGCACTGGCTCGCCCAGCTCGTGGACCCGACTCGGGTCGTCGGCGTGGACATCAACGCCCAGGCGCTGCGCGAGGTGCGGCAGACGCTGCCGGACGTCAACGCGGTCAAGGCCTCGGCCCGCTCGCTGCCCTTCCGGGACGCGCAGTTCGACCTGACGTTCACCACGACCGTGCTGATCCACCAGCCGCCGGACGCGCTGCCGATCGTCATGAACGAGGTCGTGCGGACGTCGCGGCGCTACGTGCTGTGCGGCGAGTACCACGCGGACGAGCTCGAGGAGGTGCCCTACCGCGGCGAGCGCGGGGCGCTCTTCAAGCGCGACTGGGGCGCGCTCTACCAGCACCTGTTCCCGGAGCTGAAGCTCCTCGACAAGCGCTTCGAGGCGGCCCAGCCGGACGGCAGCGGCTGGGACGACGTGACGTTCTGGCTCTTCGAGAAGCGCTAGAAGCGCGGGAGCTTGCCGATCTCGCCCGCGGACGGCCACTCGCTGAGCAGCGCATCCGCGCGCTCGGCGAGGGCACGGTCGACCGCGGGTGAGCTGGGCAGCGGCACGAGCAGGATGTCCGGCACGCGGGCGTCGTCGAGGCCTGAGGCCGTGAGCGCGTCCTGCGCCAGCGCCAGCAGGTCCTCGGCGGGCAGGCCGGGCGCCCACAGCATGAGCGTGGCGTCGTCGTCCGGGCCGACCTTCTCGGCGTAGGCGCGCAGCAGCTCCGGCTTCTCGGCCAGCTCGTCGGCGAGCGCGAGGGTGGCGACCGAGCGCGTCGGGTCGATCCGGACCGGCGTCGGGCCGCCGATCACGAGCCGCTCGAGCAGCTGCACTACCGCGTACGGGTCGTACGGCTTGCCGACGAACCGGCGCTTCCAGTGCGCGATCGCGTCCTCGCTGCGGGCCGCGACGTGCAGCAGCTCGTCGAGCGGGCCGTGCTTCGGGTCCAGCGGGTAGCCGTTGTAGTCCTCGTAGAGCGCGAGCCGCTTCGGCGGGACCGGCTCCTCGTCCGGCAGGCCCCACGCGAGCTCGTGCTGGCCGTAGATCACGGTCGGCGTGCCGCGCGCGATCGCCAGCGTCGGGAAGGTGCCGTCGCCGGCGACGATCGCGTCCGCCGAGTCGATCTCGACGAACTCGGCGCGCCCGCGGCCGTTGACGTAGGTGACGCCATCCGCCTCCCACAGGCCATTGGACTCGAGCGAGTTGATGTGCCGGACCGTGAGGTTCCACGGGCCCTTGAGCAGCTCGCTGAAGACCTGGCGGTTCATCTCGCGCCGGTGCTCCATCATCGAGCCGTCCCCGTTGGGGTGCGTCGGGGCGAAGACGACGTTGCGCACGTCGGTGCAGGCGCGGAACGGCCGCTGCTCGCACTGGTGCCAGCCGATCACGTGCACCTCGCGCGGGTCGCCGAGCCGGCGCATCACCTCGGCCTGGCCGACGCCGGTGACCAGGTTGGCGAGGAAGCGCGGGTCGGGGTCGAACAGCCCGTCGTAGCTGAGCATCGCCGAGCCCGCGCCGTGCGGGTACAGGATCAGCTTCGAGCCCGCCTCGGCGAAGCTCTCGATGATCGGCTCGTACTGGTAGCCCGGCACGTCGAGGTCGATGAGCAGCAGGTCCGCGGGCGGCTGGCCCGTGAACTCGTGGCTACCGGCGTGCAACGCGCTCGTCAGGAAGCGAGACTCGCCCCGGTGGTCTTTTACGGCGATCTTGAGGCGACGACTCACAGTTCGGCCTGGCATTCTGCCAGGCGATGAGCGTGACGCGCACCGAGATCGCCCTTGACGACCTGCCGCGCTGGTCCCCGTGGCCCGCACGACTGCTGGGATTGACGGGCCAGGCCCGCGAGCCGCGGACGCCCGAGAGCATCCTGCGCGAGTACGACCGCGACAAGTACGGCACGCTCATGCGCGCCCTGGACGCCGACCCGTCGCTGAGCTTGGAGGCGATCAAGCGGCTCGAGCTGGGGGACCCGGAGACGCCGGTCGCGGTCTCGCTCGACGAGCAGCTGCTCGTCGAGCCGATCGGCGCGGCGTTCGACCGCGCGACCGCGCTGCTGCTCGACTTCGTCGGCCCGCACCTGGCCGGCGCCGCCTCCGTGGTCGACCTGGGCTGCGGCTACGGCTACCACCTGGCGCGGATCGCCGAGCTGGCGCCCGAGCTGCACGTCGCGGGCGGCGAGTTCGCTCCCGCCGGCCGCGCGCTCGCGCAGCGCCTGCACACGTTCCCGGTCGGGCCGGTGGACCTCGTCGCCGGTGACGCGGAGCCGCTCGAGCAGGCGACCGGACCGGTCGTCGTGGTGCTCTCGATGGTCCTCCATCAGCTCCCCACCGCCGCCACGGCCGTGGAGACGCTCGCCCGCCACCGCGACAAGATCGACCGCGTCCTGGTCTACGACGCGCTCGCCGGCGTGCAGCCCGACTCGCTGCTCGGGCTCCTGCGCCGCCGCTACATCGAGCTCAACCACTACAGCTGGGATCTGCTCGAGGTGCTCGACGCGCGCGACGACGTCGAGGTCCTCGAGCTGCGGCCGAACGTGATCGGGACGAACGCGCTGCTGCCGGGCTCGTTCGCCGCCTGGCGCTTCCGCTAGTAGCCGGGTGCGGTCACGGTGCCGGCCTGGTCGGTGACCGTGCCGATCCGGCGGGCGCCGGGGTGGTGCTGGGCGAGGATCGCCGTCGCGGCGTCGGCCTGGTCGGCGGGGACGACGGCGACGAAGCCGCAGCCCATGTTGAAGACCTCCCACGCCTCGGACGTGGAGATCTTGCCGCGCTCCATGACGAAGGCGATGATCGGGGCGTTCGGCAACGGGTCCTCGATCGCGAAGCCGACGCGCTCGTTGAGGCGCTTGAGGTTCAGCAGCCCGCCACCCGTGATGTGGGCGAGGCCGCGGACGTCCACGTCGCTGCGCACGAGCTCGAGCGCCGCGCGGACGTAGATCACGGTCGGCTCGAGCAGCGCGTCCGCGAGCGTGCCGCCCTCGAACGCCTGGTCGAGCGGCAGCCCTTCGACGACCTTGCGCGCGAGCGTGTACGAGTTCGAGTGCAGCCCGCTCGACGGCACGCCGATCAGCGCGTCGCCCGACGCGATCGTCTCGCCCGTGACCATCGCGTCCAGCGCGACCGTGCCGAAGCACGTGGCGGTCAGGTCGAAGCCGTTCGGTGACGGATGGCCGCGGATCAGCTCGGGCAGGATCGCGACCTCGCCGCCCGGGATCTCCACGCCCGCGAGCTCGGCGCCGCGCTTGAGGCCGACGCCGATCTGCTCCATCACGGCCGGGTCGGCCTGCTCGACCGCGAGGTAGTCCAGCAGCGCGATCGGCTCCGCGCCCACGCAGACGACGTCGTTGACGTTCATCGCCACGCAGTCGATGCCGACGGTGTCGTAGCGCCCGGTCTGCTCGGCCAGGATCAGCTTGGAGCCGACGCCGTCCGTCCCGACCGCGATGCCGAGGTTCGGCGCCACCTCCAGCACGGCGGCGTAGTGGCCGCTGGCGAGGCGCGAGCGTGACGCCCGACCCGGATCGATGGTCTTGAGGACGGACACCAACGCCGTGACGGCGCGGTCGGCTCCGTGTTGGTCGACTCCTGCCTGGGCGTACGCGTCGGTGCTCACGATCGCCGACCGTAGCGCACGAGTGCCGCGAGCGCGGTCCGTTCGAGGGCGAACGGCCACAACCGGCCACGCTCGAGCCCGAACGCCCCCAGCGCGATCCGCGTTCCCGCGAACGACGCCGCCACGCCGACGGCCAGCACCTGCGGATCGGCGGTCCGGCGTCCGCGCCAGGCCTTCAGCGCGGTCGCGCCGACGAGCACGGGCCCGGCCACCCCGAACGACAGCCGCGACGCCTCGGCGCGCGAGTAGCCGAGCGCGCGGGCCGCGGCCAGGGTCGCGCCGGACCGCGACACGCCCGGGATCAGCGCCAAGGCCTGCGCGAGCCCGAGCCACCACCCGGGCTCACCCGGGGACTCCCGCACGGGTCGCGAGTCGGCGAGGGCCAGCGCGGCGGCCCCCAGCAGCAGCCCCGGCACGAGGCCGCCCATGCGCTCCTCGATCGCCCGCTCGAACAGCCCGCCGACGACCACGGGCGGCGCCAGCGACAGCGCGAGCGTGCGCGCGTCCGGCAGCAGACGCAGCAACTCCGGGGCGAGCGCGAGCGCCGCGCCGGCGTGCAGCGCCACCTCGAGCTCCTTGCGCCGCGCCGCGTCCCACGTGGCCACGTCCCACCCGAGCAGCCGCGGCACCGCCGCGACGTGCGCGGAGGACGAGACCGGCAGCAGCTCGGCGGCGCCCTGGATCAGCCCGAGCGCCGCGACCTGCGCGAGCTCAGGCGGACGGCGCATCGGCGGCC
The DNA here is from genome assembly GCF_003633755.1 of Solirubrobacter pauli. Lineage (GTDB taxonomy): Bacteria > Actinomycetota > Thermoleophilia > Solirubrobacterales > Solirubrobacteraceae > Solirubrobacter > Solirubrobacter pauli. The sequence continues at coordinate 2,304,346 of NZ_RBIL01000001.1, read as the reverse complement.
GGCCCGGCGTCCCCACGCCCGCGCCGCCACCGGAAGAACAGCCACGCGGCGCCGACGATGATCACCGCGACCACCGCGTAGTCGATGTAGTGCAGGCTGTCCTTCCAGGACTCCCAGCGGTCACCGGCCTGCTGGCCGATGAACACGAGCGCGAACACCCACGGGATGCAGCCGAGCGTGGTCAGCAGCGTGAAGCGCCAGAACGGCATCTTGGCCACGCCGGCGGGCAGCGAGATGAACGTCCGCACGATCGGCAGCATCCGCGAGAAGAACACGGTCGCGTCGCCGTGGCGCTCGAACCAGCGGTCCGCGGTCGCGAGGTGGTGCTGCTTGATCAGGACCTTGCGGCCGTGCTTCTCGATCAGGTCCACGCGCCCGAAGTAGCCGACTGCGTACGCGATCCACGAGCCGACGACGTTCGCCGCGACGCCCACGAACGTCGCCAGGAGCAGCGAGTACTCACCCTCGGCGACGTTGAAGCCGGCGAACAGCATCGTCGCCTCCGACGGGATCGGCAGGCACGCGCTCTCGCCCAGCATGAGCAGGAACACGCCGACCAGCCCCATCTCGCGGACGACGTCCACGGCGACATTGACGATCGGATCGGTTATGGACGCGAGAAGCACGCGCCGCAGGGTAGAGCAGCTAGTGCGGTTCGATCCTTGGGAGTTGCAAAGACGTGATCCGCTGCTTGGCGCGGCGGATGTCCGTCTTGGGGCGCAGCATCTTGAGGATCATCACGGCCTGGTCGACGTTCGCGGCGACCGCCGGGCGGTGCGCGACGTCGTAGGCGGCGAGGCGCTGCGCGACGTGCCGCTGGGCGCCCGCGACGATCAACTCGCCCTTGCGCGAGCGCAGCGCGCCCGCGGCGTCGACGAGGCCCTCGAGCACGAGGTCGGACACGACGGCCGCCTCGCTCAGGTCGAGGATCAGCCAGCGCACGCCCCCGGCGAGCGCGGCCTCGATCCGGCGGCTCAGCTCGGAGATGTCCTCCAGCGCCCCCGCGACGTCGATCTGGTGCACGACGTCGTCGAGCCGGTGCTCCTTGAAGCCAACGGAGCCGGGCTTGGGTACGGCTCGCAGGGACTGAGACGTGAACATGGCTGGACGGTGCGGCGCGGGCCGGCCCCGAGAGCGTATGGCGCGCGCGGCTCGGCCGTCAAGCCTGGGCGCGTCCGCAAGCGAACTTGCCGCAACTACAGTGCACGCCGTGCGCGTCTGGATCGACCTCACGAACTCCCCGCACGTGCTGGTGATGCGGCCCGTGATCGAGGAGCTCCGCCGCCGCGGCGACGAGGTGCTGATCACCGCGCGGGACTTCGCCCAGACGCTCGGGCTGCTCGAGCGCTTCCGGCTCGACCACACGGCGATCGGCCATCACCGCGGCGGCCGGCTCGCGGCCAAGGGCCTCGGCCTGGTCTCGCGCTCGGGCGCGCTCACGCGCTGGGCGAGCGGGCGCAGGATCGACCTGGCGCTCGGTCACGGGTCCAACGACATCTCGGTGGCGGCCAAGCTGCTGCGGATCCCGTCGGTGACCGCGTTCGACTACGAGTGGGCCCGCCAGCAGCACGCGATCAACTGCCGGCTGGCGTCGGGGATCGTCGTCCCGGACGTGATCCCGCTCGAGCGCTTGAAGCCGTACGGGGCGACGCCGCAGAAGATCCGCGCCTACGCGGGGCTGAAGGAGGAGTACTACCTCGCCGACTTCGAGCCGGACCCGGCGGTGCTCGCCGAGCTCTCGCTGGACTCCGCGCTGCCGATCGCGGTCGTGCGCACCCCGCCCGCGGTCTCGCTCTACCACCGCTTCGACGCGCCCGTGTTCACGCAGGTGCTGCACCGGCTGAAGGGCGGGCAGGTGGTCGTGCTGCCGCGGACGGAGGAGCAGCGCGCCGAGCTGGCGCGTGAGGGGGGCTTCATCGTCCCCGAGCGCGCGATCGACGCGCAGTCGCTGATCGCCTACGCCGACCTGGTGATCTCCGCGGGCGGGACGATGAACCGCGAGGCGGTCGCGCTCGGCACGCCCGTGTGGACGACGTTCGAGGGCACGCTCGGCGCCGTCGACGAGGCGCTGATCGCCACCGGGCGCCTGCGGCACCTCGAGCGCGCGGAGGACGTGGTGTTCGCCAAGCGCGACCCGGCGACCGCTCCGGAGCGTGTCCGGCGCGACCCGAAGGTCTTCACGGACCTGTTTGTTGGCGCGCGTTAGCGCAGCGTCTTCGCGCCGCGCCGCCCAATACACTGCTCGGGATGCGCCGCCGGCTCCGTAGCGCGGCCTTTCCGATCCATCGCCACGCTGTTCCGCAGGTGGCCTTGGACGCAGGGCTGGTCGCGCTGGCTTACTACCTTGCCTTCTGGTTCCGCTTCGACGGCGATCTGCCGTCCCGGTATTCCAGCTTGTTCTGGCGGACGCTCACGTTCGCGATCGTCGGCTCGATCGTCTGCTTCGCGGTCGTCGGCATGTACCGGCACTGGATGCGGTACTCGTCGCAGCGCGAGTACCTGAAGATCGCCGAGGGCACGGTCATCGCCGTCCTCGTGCTGGTCGGCTACGTCGCGATCGTCCAGCCCGTGCTCGTCGTCTCCACGGACGGCCTGCGCCCGCTGTCGATCCCGGCCGGCGTGCTGCTCGGGTACGGGCTGCTGCTGGGCGCGCTGCTCACGGGCTCGCGCTTCGTCGCCCACCTGATCTTCATGCGCGGGATCTCCGGCTGGCGCACGCGTCGCAACGGCCGCAAGGTCCTGATCATCGGCGCCGGCAGCGGCGGCCATCTCCTCGACGGCGAGCTGCGCAAGAACCCGGACCTCGGCTACCGCCCGGTCGGCTTCGTCGACGACAACAAGAAGGGGCCGGACGTCTTCGGCACCACCTTCCAGCTCGACGAGGTGCTCGAGGACGTCGAGCCCGACGAGGTGATGATCGCCATCCCGTCGGCTTCCGGCGAGTTGCGCGGACGCGTCGTCCGGGCGTGCCGGGAGCGCGGCGTGCCGGTGCGGACGGTCCCCACGGTGTTCGAGCTGCTGCAGAACGGCAACCGGCTCACCCGCCAGCTGCGCGAGGTGCGCGTCGAGGACGTGCTCGGCCGCAACCCGGTGCGGATGGAGATCGAGGCGGTCGGCAACTACCTGCGTGACCAGCGCGTGCTCGTCACGGGCGCGGGCGGGTCGATCGGCGCGGAGATCTGCCGCCAGATCGCCCGTGTGAACCCGAGCCGGATCGTGCTGGTCGACCACAGCGAGGCGAACCTGTTCGAGATCGAGCGCGAGCTCGTCGACGAGCGGCACGTGCTCACCACCGTCTCCGTCCTCGCGGACGTCAAGGACGAGGAGCGCATGCGCGAGGTGTTCGCCGAGCACCGGCCCGACGTCGTCTTCCACGCCGCCGCGTACAAGCACGTGGGGCTGATGGAGTCCAACCCGATCGAGGCCGTGCGCAACAACGCGCTGGCCACCCGCGCGCTGACGACGGTCGCGGGCGACGCGGGCGTCGACACCTTCGTGCTCATCTCCACCGACAAGGCCGTCGCCCCGGCGACCGTCATGGGCGCGTCCAAGGCGCTCGCCGAGTGGGCCGTGGAGGCCGCGAACGCGCGCTTCCCGGAGACGAGCTTCTGCGCGGTGCGCTTCGGCAACGTGCTCGGCTCCTCCGGCTCGGTCGTGCCGATCTTCCGGCGCCAGATCGCGGCGGGCGGTCCGCTGACGGTGACCGACCCGGAGATGACCCGGTTCTTCATGACCATCCCGGAGGCCGTCCAGCTCGTCATCCGCTCCGGCTCGCTGGCCCGCGGTGGCGAGGTCTACGCGCTGGACATGGGCGAGCCGGTGGCGATCATGGAGCTGGCCAAGCAGATGATCGAGTTCTCGGGCCTGAAGGTCGGCGAGGACATCGGCATCGAGATCATCGGCCGGCGTCCGGGCGAGAAGTTGCACGAGCAGCTCTTCAACTCGTACGAGACCCCTGAGCCGACCCCGGCCGAGCGCATCCGCCGCGCCGCCCGTCCGGCCGTGGATCCCGCATGGGTGGAGTACGTGTTCGACAAGGTCGGACTGCTCGTCGCGGAAGGCGACGCGGCCGCTCTCGCGGTCGCCGTGGCGGAGCTCTCGACCGGCCGGACGACGCCCGCACAGCCGTCCGGCGACGCGGCCTCCTAGACTTCTGGGCTCCGGCTCCCATGGTCTTCCTCGCGTTCTCGCTCCAGGAGCAGGTCGAGAAGTACGGTGCCTACATCGGCATCGCCGCCTTCTTCGGCCTTGCTGTGCTCACGCTGCTCTACTTCGCCCAGGCGCGCGAGGTCAAGCGCCTGCGTGAATGGGCGGGGCGTGCCCCGGAGCGGGCCGCGGAGCTCGAGCAGGCCGGCTACGCGCAGGAGGTGCGTCGCGCCCCGGCCGCGCAGCCCGTCGCGGCGCAGCCGCAGCGCGTCGTGCAGGCGCAGCCCGTCACGGCCGCGCCCGCGAACGGCACGGTCCAGCTCAAGCCGGAAGAGGTCGCCGCGCTCGCGTTCGCGCGTGCCGCCGGCGTGCACGAGCCGCACGAGCCCAAGCACCACGCGGCCCCGGCCGCCGTGGCCGCCAGCGCCGTCGCGGCCTCCCAGACCGTCGCGGACGTCCCCCCGGCGCCGACGCCGTCCACCAACGGCGGTGGCGGGCACGTGCCGCCGCCTCCGGCCACGCCGGCGGCCCGCCGGGTCGAGCCGCTCCCGCCGCGACGCACGCAGCAGCCGCCGCCCCGTCGTGGCGGCGCTGCTCCGCCACCACGCCGTGACAACGGCGCGCGCGGGATCATCATCGGCGCGATCCTCGCGGTGCTGGTGATCGCCGCGGTCGCCTACGGCTTCATGCAGATGGGCGGCGACGACGACCCGAACGCGCGCCAGCCGAACGTCACGAGCACGCCGACGCCGGAGGGCGACGGCGAGGGTGCGGCCGACGCGACGCCGACGCCGGCGCCGGGCGTGACCAAGGAAGACGCGCAGATCGTCGTCTTCAACGCCACCACCACCGGCCAGCTCGCCGCCAAGTACAAGCGCGAGCTCGTCGCCGACGGCTACCCCGACGGCAACATCGAGCCCGCCACGCTCGGCGAGGCCGGTCAGACCACCACTTCCACCGTGATGTACGCCCGCGGCGACAAGGCCGCCGCCGAGCAGGTCGCCGACGTGCTCGGGATCGAGCGTGTCGAGCAGCTCTCGGAGGAGATCCAGGGCCAGGCGAGCGCCGTCGCGGACGGCCGCGAGTGGAACGTGGTCGCGATCATTGGCCAAGACAAGTCCACCGGCTGAGCCGCGGGCCGGCGCGATGACGCTCGTCGCCCGGATCACGTTCGTGATCCTGGTGGGCGCGACGTTCGCGGCGTTCTTCGTGGCCCAGCGGCTCAAGAGCGAGCCGCCGGTGATCACCGTCCGGGCGATCACGCAGTTCTTCTCACCCAACGGCGACGGCTCCAAGGACGTCAGCAACCTCTCGATCTCCACCAAGGTCGAGGACGTGGCCACGGTCGACGTCGTCGACATCGACGGTGACCGCGTCCGCCGGCTGCGCGAGGCGGTCCCGATGGCGCCGTACCGGCCGCTCCGGCTCGTCTGGGACGGCAAGGACGACGACGGCGCCGTCGTGCCCGACGGCCGCTACCGCCTGCGCGTCGCGCTCCGCGACGAGGGACGCTCGGCGGTGCTGCAGAAGACCATGAACGTGGACACGAAGGCGCCGACCCCGCAGGTGTGCCTCGGCGATCCGTGCCAGAAGCGCGATCCACGGCTGCAGAACATCGTCTCGCAGGGCGACCGCGCGATCGACATCTACATCCGCGGGCGCTCCCGCTCGGAGACGACGCTGCGGATCCTGCGGACGGACCTGGCCGGCGAGCCCAAGCTCGTCCGGACCCTGCACCGCAAGGGTCGGTACGCACGCAAGCGCTGGGACGGCCTCGACGAGGCCGGCAAGCCGCTTCCGCCCGGCACCTACATCGTCCAGGCCCGCGTGCGTGACGCCGCCGGCAACATCGGCGTCTCGCCCTCGGAGTTCGAGCCCGGCGCGGTGTCCGGCCGCCCCGGCCTGACCGTGCGCGGGATCAGCGCCGAGCCGCCCGTGCGCCCGGTGACGGCGGGCGGGCGCACCGAGGTGTTCGTCGACGCGCGCGGGGCCGAGTTCCGCTGGCGCGTGCGTCGCGTGGGTGAGCGCCGGATCGTCAAGCGGGGCACGGCGACCGACCCCAAGCTCGTGTTCCGGGCGCCGGACAGCCACTCGGGCGTGTACCTGCTCGAGCTGCGCGCCGGGCGCTGGTCGACCACCGTGCCGTTCCTCGTGCAGGCCAAGGAGCGCGCGAAGGTGCTGGTCGTGATGCCGACGCTGACGTGGATCGGCCGCGACCGCGTCGACGACCGGCCGTTCGACGGGCTCCCGAACACGCTGCTGACCGGCGACAAGGTGCGCTGGCCGCGGATGTTCGCCGGCGATCACGGCCTGCCGGCGGGCTTCGCCGAGGACATCGCGCCGGTGCTCGTGTTCCTGGACCGCCGGAAGCTGCGGTACGACCTGACGAGTGACATCGACCTGGACCTCACGCGCAACCCGCGCGCGTCCGACCGCGAGGGCGTGATCCTCGCCGGCTCGATGACGTGGGTGACGACCGCGCTCGGCCGCCGCCTGCGCGACTACGTCGAGGACGGTGGCAAGCTCGCGGTGTTCGGCTCGGACACGCTGCGCCGCGGAGTCCGCCTGCGCGTGGTCAACACGGACGACTCGGGCACGCTCGAGCGCCCGACGCAGCCGGCCGCGGCCGACCCGTTCGGCACGCGCGTCGCGCGCGAGCGCAGGACCAGCGGCCCGGTGACGCTGAGCGAGTACTCGGACGCCAGCGCGAGCTACGGCCTGATGGAGGGCGCGCTGGACCTCCCGGACTTCACCCGCCTGGAAGAAGCCACGTCGATCGGCAAGGGCAAGCTCCTGTCGGGCGTCGGGCAGCCGCTCACGCCCGAGGAGGAAGCCGCGGCGGCCGAGTCGGGCAAGCCCGCGCGCGAGCTCCGGCCGGCCCTGTCGGCGGTGCAGCTCGGCAAGGGCACCGTGATCCGCGTCGGCCTTCCCGAATGGCCGTCCAAGCTGGACGATCCGAACGTGGCGCAGGTGACCCGGAACATCTACGACATCCTCCGAGGCGTGCAGCCGCGGATCAGGTCCGAAGGCCGATGAGCGAGACCGCCGCCTTCCCGGAAGCCGTCCTGCTGGCGGGGATGGTCGTCGCCGCGGCGCTCGCCGCGGCCGCCGTCCTTGGCCGCACCGTCCGCGGGCGCGCGTGGGCGATGCTCGGCGCGCTGATCCTCACGCCCGTCCTGCTGTTCGGGGACATCTGGAACTCGCCGCAGGTGGAGACGGTCCGCAACCGGCCGGTGCTCGGCCTGGTCGCGGCGTGCGTCGGCGTGGTCGCGATGGGTGGCCTCGCCTGGCTGTTCGCGCGTCGCCCGGGGTTCTTCGCCGTGCTCGCGCTGGCGGCGCTGCCGTTCCGCGTGCCGGTCGAGGCCGGCGGCAGCACCGCGAACCTGCTCGTACCGCTCTACGTCGTGATCGGCGCGGGCGCGCTGGCGTGGCTGGTCCCGAGGCTCGCCGCCCGGCACGCCGGCACGCCCGCCGAGAACGCGGGCGGCCTGGAGTGGGTGCTGATGGGCGGGATCGTGCTCTACGCCGCCCAGTCGATCTACGGCGACGGCCACGCGAAGGCCTTCGAGCAGGTGATCTTCTTCTACGTCCCGTTCGCGCTCCTGTTCGTGTTGCTGCGCGGGCTGGAGTGGACGCCGCGGCGGCTGCTGTGGGGCGGCGGCGCGCTCGTCGTGCTCGCGCTCATCTTCGCCGGCATCGGGTTCTGGGAGTTCCAGACGCGTCATCTGCTGCTGAACCCGAAGGTGATCGCGTCCAACCAGGTCGAGGAGTACTTCCGGGTCAACTCGCTGTTCTTCGACCCGAACATCTACGGGCGCTTCCTCGCGCTGGTGATGCTGGGGCTGGCGTCCGTGCTGCTGTGGGCGAAGCGCCCGCGCAACCTGCTGCTGGCGATCGCCGCGCTGGTCGTCCTCTGGGGCGGCCTGCTGACCACGCTCTCGCAGTCGAGCTTCGCCGCGCTGCTGCTCGGGCTCGCCGTGCTGGCGGCGCTGAAATACAGCGCCAAGCTCGTCGCGATCCCGGTCGCGCTGGCGGTCGTGATCGCCGCGGTCGTCATCTTCGCCTTCCCGAGCGCGCTGCGGCTCGACTTCGACTCCGACTCGCTCAACGACGCCACCTCGGGCCGCGTCGAGCTGATGGAGGGCGGCGTCCACCTGGCCGGGGAGAAGCTCCTGACGGGCTGGGGCTCCGGCTCGTTCAACACGGAGTACCGGCGGGCGGAGCGCGCGTCGGGCCGTGAGGCGGTCTCGGCCTCCCACACGATCCCGATCACCGTCGCCGCCGAGCAGGGCCTCGTCGGGCTCGCGCTGTACGTCGCCCTGCTCGTGCTCGCCTTCCGGCGGCTGCTGAGCCGCGCGCGCGGGAACCCGGTCCGTGCCGCGATCGCGGCCGGCTTCGCGGCGCTCGTCCTGCACACGTGGATGTACGCCGCGTTCCTCGAGGACCCGGTGACCTGGACGTTGCTCGCGCTCGGCTCCGCGCTGGCCGCCTCGGCTCCGCGCTCGCGCCGCCGCCCCGACGACGACGCGGCCGCGGCGCTGAACGGGCACCGCACCGAGCCGGCGGCGGTCGCGCGCACCGCCCAATGAGTGGCGACGGCTCGCCCGAGGGGCGAACATCCCGGGCCCCGTCCCCCGCCCGCTCGCGGTTCTCGCGGCGCGTCGAGCTCGCCGCCACGCTGCTCGCGGTCGGTGCGGCCGTGCTCGTATGGGCGCTCACGCGCACCTATCCGAACTACGACTCCTACTACCACCTCGTCTGGGGCCGGGAGCTGCTGAACGGGTCGCTGCCGTCCTTCGAGGCCTACGCGGCGCCGACCCAGCACCCGCTCTACATCGTGCTCGCCGCCCTGCTCGGGCTCGTGTTCGGCGAGGGCGGGGACCGCGCGCTCGTGCTCGTCTGCTTCCTCGCGCACGCGGCGCTGGTGCTCGGCACGTACCGGCTCGGCGCGGCGGTGTTCGGGCGCTGGAGCGGCGCGCTGGCCGCGCTGTTCGTGGCCGCCTCCGCGTCCTTCCTGCTCTACGCCGCGCGCGGGTACGTGGACCCGCCGTTCCTCGCGCTCGTCGTCTGGGCGGGCGTGCTGGCGGCCGAGGACCGGCGGGGCGTGCCCGTCCTGCTCGTGCTGGCCGGCCTGCTCCGCCCGGAGGCGTGGGTCCTCACGGGCTTGTGGTGGTTGTGGAAGCGCCGTCCGCGCGACCTGCCCATCGTCTTCGTGGCCCCGGCGCTGTGGTGCCTGACCGACCTGATCGTCACGGGCAACCCGTTGCACTCGATCCAGGCGACGTCCGCGCTGGCCGAGGACCTCGGACGGGTGCGTGGGATCCAGCACGTCCCGGGCTCGTTCGTCACGTTCATCGGCTCGACCGTGCGCCCGCCGGTCGCGCTGCTGGCCCCGATCGGCGCGTACCTGGCGTGGCGGTTGCTCGGGTGGCGGCGGCTGCTCGTGCCCGGTGCGCTGCTGGCCGGCGGCATCATCACCTTCGTCGGCACCGGCATCCTCGGGCTCTCGATCCTGCCGCGCTACCTCACGGTTCCGGCCGTCGCGATGTGCCTGTTCGCGGGCTACGCGCTGGTCGGCTTCACCGAGGCCGAGGGCCGCGTCCGGGCGCTGTGGCTGCGGGTGAGCGCGGGCGCCACCGTGGTCGGGGCGATCGGCATGGTCATCCTCGCGCCGTCACTCACCAACGTGACCGAGGAGATGCGCTTCATCCGCTCCACGCACGACAGCCTCGTCACGCTGCTCGACGACCCCGCCGTGCGCGAGGGCATGGCCTGCGGAACGCTGACGTTCCCGACCTACCGGCTCGTCCCGGACGCCAAGTGGCACCTCGAGGACGCGCGGATCGGCGCCCGCAGCGCGCTGCGCCGCGACCGTGGGGTCGAGGTCTACGCGCTGAGCCAGAAGGCGCTGCGCCGCTACGGGTTCGCCGACGGCACGAAGCCGACGGTCAACCTGCCGAATCCGGCGTTCGAGCGCGTCGCTTCCGCCGGGATCTTGACGGCGTATCGTCGCTGCTGACGCGCTCGCTGCCGAGCCGTCCGCTCTCGATCCCCAGTGCCTCGATCCGTTCCCACAGCGGGCGGTTCTGCGCGTGCGCGGTCTGGGCGAACGCCCATTCGCGCAGCTCGGCGTCCGGCTTGACCCGCGCGCCCGCGTGCGCGCGCAACGCGGCGATCCACGCGGCGGGCGTCTCGGCGGTCGTGACCGCGTTCGCCCACGTGCGGACGCCCGCCAGGTCACGCGAGACGGTGCGGCGTCCGAGCCGCGCGTACTTGAGGATCCGGTACGGCAGGCCGGTCTCGTTGAAGTCCGAGCGCTCGAACGGCACGATGCCGACGTCCGCCAGCGCGATCAGCCGCGCGGCCTCCTCGTCGGACCGGTGCCCGAGCCAGAGCAGATTCGGCGCCCGCCGGCAGGCCTGGAAGTCCTCGTCGTGGCCGGATTCGGCCTCGTGCCAGGCGCCGATCAACAGCAGCACGAGCTCCGGCATGCCCTCGGCGACCGCGCGCAGCAGCTTCCAGTCGGTCCGGTGGCCCAGGTGCCCGAGCGACACCGCGACGACCGTCGCGCCGGGATCGGGCGCGGGGAACGAGTCCGCAGCCAGCGGGATCAGCTGGGCCGGGCCCGCCTCCTCGTCGACGAGCGCGCCGAGCGCGTCCGTGACGACGACGTTCTTCTTCGCCCGCAGCGAGGCGGCCAGGTGCAGCTCCTGGAGCCGGTCGCGCTGGCGCGGCGACGCGTCGTAGGCGGCGTCGAAGCGGTCCCACTGCCAGTACCAGAGCTCGACGTCCGGGTGCTGGGCGATCAACCCGCGCGCGAGCGGATACTGCAGCGGGTGGAAGATGACGATCAGGCGCGGGACGCCCGGCAGCTTGAGCCGCTTCGCCTGGGTGGCGGCGAGCCCGTCACCGACTGAGGCGGGCAGGCGCAGGTACGCGCCGTACGAGATCCGGGCCGGCTCGACCGCGACGATCCCGGGCGCGCTCAGCAGGTCCTCGGCCTGGTCACGCAGGATGAACGACTCGAGCGTGCGTGGCAGCAGCAGCACGCCGATCGCCGCCGGCTCGTCGCCGTGCGAGCGCTCCGCGCGCGCCGCGGCGCCCGCGGGTCCCGCTCGCCATCCGTAGCCGCCGGCCGGGTCGGTCATCGCGCAAGGACGCTAGCGTGCTCCACACAATGACGGGGTATCTGCGACGGCTGCTGCGCACCGGGGCGGCGTATCAGCTCGCCGACGCGGTCTCCAAGGTCGTCGCCCTCGCGCTGCTGCCGGTCTACACGCACCATCTGACGCGCGCGGACTACGGCACGGCCGAGCTGATCCTGACGACGATCATCCTCAGCTCGATCGTGCTGCGGCTCGGGCTGGGGGAGGCGTTCGTGCGCTTCCACTACCTGGACGCCGACCCCGAGCGCCGGCGCACGCTCGCGCGGACGGCGATCGGGACGCTGCTGGCGATCACGACCGTGGCCGCGCTGCTGGTCGCCGTCTTCGCGGACCCCGTGAGCCGCGCCCTGCTCGGTACGGAGCAGGCCGACGTGGTGCGCGCGGGTGCGCTCGGCCTGTGGGCGTTCACGAACCTCGAGCTCGTCTACGCGCTGCTGCGGGTGGAGGAGCGCGCGCGGGACTTCGCGATCGCGTCGCTGATCAACGTCGGGCTGACGGTCCTGCTGACCGTGCTGCTGGTGGTCGTCGCCGATCAGGGCGCGTTCGGCCTCGTGCTCGGCAACTACGCGGCCTCGGCCGTGGTGCTGCTCGGGCTGTGGTGGGTGGAGCGCGACGCGATCGGGCTACCGAGCCGCCCGCAGCTCGCGCCGATGCTGCGCTTCGGGCTGCCGACCGTGCCCGCCGAGGTCTCCGTGTTCCTGATCTTCTTCGTCGACCGGCTGTGGCTCTACCGGGCGGAGAGCCCCGACGACGCGGGCCTGTACTCGCTGAGCGTCAAGCTCGCCGGCATCGTGGTCTTCACGGTCCGCGCGTTCCAGCTGGCGTGGCCGCCGCTGGCCTTCTCGATCGCCGACGACGCCGAGGCGGCGCGCGTGTACGCCCGCATCACCACGTACTACGTCCTGTTCACCGGGCTCGTCGTGGCCGGCATCGCGCTGCTCGGCCGCTGGCTCGTGCGGATCTTCGCCGCGCCGGAGTTCTACGCCGCGCACGAGGCGCTCACCTGGGTCGCGCTCGGCTGGGCGCTCTACGGGCTCTTCCTCGTGCTGGTGGCGATGGCCGCCCGCGCGCAGGTCACGGTCCGCAACGCCCCCGCGGCGCTGTGCGGGCTCGCGGTCAACGTCGTCCTGTTGGTGGTGCTCGTGCCCCCGCTCGGGATCGCCGGCGCGGGGCTCGCGCTCGTGGGCGCGTACGCCGTGATGCTCGTCGCGATGTGGGCGCTCACCCACTCGCTGTTCCCGGTCGCGTTCGAGTGGGCGAGGCTCGCGCAGGTCGTCGTGGTCGTGGGCGGGCTGACCGCGGCCGGCGAGCTGCTGCTGCCCACGGACGGCGCGGCCGGCTTCGTCACCCGCGCGCTCGTCCTCGCCGCCCTGCCGGTCGCCCTGGTCGCGACCCGCTTCTTCCGGCCGGGCGAGCTGCGCGCCGCCCGTGGCCTGCTCAGTCGTCGAAGCCGGCCGGCCCCATCGGAGGCGCCAAGCGCCGGTTGAACTCCTCCGCGCCCTCGCGCAGACCCTCGCCGCGGCTGGGCGCGAGCGTGGAGCTCACGTGCTTGAGGTAGCGCTTGGGGTTGTGCCCGGGGATGACGAGCGCGCCGGCGGCCCGGACGGCGTAGGTCCAGGCCGTGAGCCAGCGGACCGCCTGTGCCGAGATCCACGAGTGGTGCTTGCGCATGTAGCGGTCGCGGTTGCGCGAGAACTCGACGATCCGGCGGCTCGGGACGTTGCCGGTCTGCAGCTGCTCGTGGTGCACGGCGCGTGAGTCGGGCACGTACAGCGTGTGCCAGCCCGCGTCGCGCAGCCGCTTGCAGAAGTCCACCTCGTCGGAGTAGACGAAGAAGTCGGTGTCGAAGTAGCCGATCTCCTCGGCGGCCGAGCGGCGCACGAGCATCGCCGCCGACTGCACCCAGTCGACGCGCTTGACGGCCTCGCCGCTGCTCTGGACGACCATCGACTTGTGCAGCCACAGCGCCGTGAACAGCGCGGTGCTGGCCGACGGGAAGCGCCAGGCCGAGGGCTGCTGGGCGCCGTCGGGCCGGACGAGCATGGCGCCCGCCGCGCCCGCGCGGTCGTCGGCGTCGAGCGCGGCGTGCAGCGCGACGGTCGCGCCGGGCTCGAGCTCGGAGTCCTCGTTGAGCAGCAGGCAGTAGCGGCCCCGCGCGCGCTCGAGCAGCAGCGAGTCGTTCGCGGCCTTGCCCTGGCGCTGCGGGAGCGCGATCACCTCGTTGACCACCGGATGGCGGCTGGCGACCTCGACCGACCCGTCCTGGGACGCGTTGTCGAGCACGATGACCTCGGACTCGAAGTCGACGGTCGCCCGCTCGCGTGCGATCGAGTCCAGGCAGTAGCGCAGCAGACCGCGCTGCTCGGTGTTGACCACGCAGAAGGAGAGCTCGACGGGCACGAAGGTCTGCAGTGTGGCGCAACCGCGGCGTGAGATGCGCCTCTGTGACCGAATGCCAGATTGCTGACACCGTGTCAGCGTGCGCGCAAGTCTCGCCGCCCCGTTGCGTTCACGGCCTCCACAGGGGATAGCTCAAGGGAGGCAATCCAATGCAGCGAAGCACGTGCGTGGCGCTGGGAGTCGCCGCGCTGCTGACCGTTCCGGCCACGGCGAGCGCGGACAGCGTGATCGTCAAGTACAAGGCGGGTGCGGCAGCCACGTCCAAGTCGGCGGCGGCGGACCGGGCGGGCCTGTCGGCCGTGCTCGGCACGGTGGCGGCGAACGGCGCGCAGGTCGTCGAGGTGGCCGACGCGGCCGCGGCGGCGGCGGTGCTCAACCGCTCGTCGACCGTCGAGTACGCGGAGCCGAACGTCGAGCTCAAGGCGCTCGGGGTGCCCAACGACGCACGCTTCGGTGAGCTCTACGGGCTCAACAACGCCAACGACGCGGACATGGACGCGCCCGAGGGCTGGGACCTCGCGGGGTACCCGAGCCTGCCGGCGACGACCGTCGGCATCGTGGACACCGGCATCGACGCGGCGCACGAGGACCTGTCGGGGAAGGTCGTGGCCTGCGCGTCGGTCCAGCTGCTCACCAGCCGCGTCCGCGAGGGCTCGTGCAACGACGACAACGACCACGGCACGCACGTGGCGGGGACGATCGCGGCGAAGGCCAACAACGGCGTCGGCGTGGCGGGCGTGTCCTTCAACTCGAGCCTCGCGATCTGCAAGGCGCTCAACGCGCTCGGCTCGGGCAGCACGGCGGGCGTGGCGAACTGCATCACCTACCTCGCCGGCAAGGGCGTGAAGGTCATCTCGATGTCGCTCGGCGGCGGCGCGTCGACGACGCTCCAGACGGCGGTCCGCAACGCCACCTCCAGCGGCTCGCTGATCATCGCGGCGGCCGGCAACGACGGTGACGCCACGGCCAACTACCCGGCCGCGTACCCGGAGGTCGTCTCCGTGGCCGCGACCGATCGCAACGACGCGCGCGCCTCGTTCTCGAACGCCAACGCGGACGTCGAGATCGCCGCGGCGGGCGTCGACGTCCTCTCCACCAAGCGCGGCGGCGGGTACGTGGCCTTCTCGGGCACGTCGATGGCGACGCCGCACGTGGCGGGCGTGGCGGCGCTGATCGCGGCGAAGAACCCGTCCTTCTCCGCGGCACAGATCCGCTCCAAGCTCGACACGTCCGTCGACGACCTCGGCACCCCGGGCCGCGACACCCAATTCGGCTTCGGCCGCGTGAACCTGGTTAAGGCGCTTTCTTAAACGTCCAGGACGTTTATCTTGGGCGCCGATGCGCGTCCACCTGGTCGACCCGGCGGCCTACACGCCGCCCTACGACCGGGCGTTGGCTTCGGCGCTCGCGCAGGCGGGCGCCGAGGTGCAGCTGCACACCAGCGCGTTCGGGTACGGCGACGTGCCGGACGCGCCCGGGGTGCGGGTGGTCGAGGACTTCTACCGCTGGGCGCCGGCGCGCGGGCGGCGGTACGCGCGGCTCGCGCAGCACGTGCCGGACATGCTCCGGTACCGGCGGGCGGCGAAGGCCGCCGACGTCGTGCACTTCCAGTGGCTGCCCGTGCAGCAGCTCGACGGGCGCCTGCTGCCCGACCGGCACCCGCGGCTGCTGACCGCGCACGACGTGCTCCCGCGCGAGCCCAGCCCCGGCCAGCTCGCCGGCCAGCGCCGGCTCTACGAGCGGATGGACGCGGTGGTCGTGCACTCCGAGCACGGCGCGGCGCGGCTGCGCGACGAGCTCGGGCTGGACCCGTCGCTCGTGCACGTGATCCGCCACGGCGCGCTGACCGGCCTGGACGTGCCCGGCGAGGCGCCGTTCGCGAAGCCCGACAAGCCCGTCGTGCTGATGTTCGGCCTGCTCCGGCCGTACAAGGGCGTCGACGTGCTGCTGGAGGCGTGGCGCCGGGCGGACGTGGACGCGGAGCTGTGGGTGATCGGCATGCCCCGCATGGACGTGTCGGCGATCCACGGTCCCGGCGTGCGGACGGCGCTGCGGTTCGTCTCCGCCGGGGAGCTCGCGGGTGCGTTCCGGGCGGCCGACCTCGTGGTGCTGCCCTACCGCGAGATCGACCAGAGCGGCGTGCTGTTCACGGCGCTCGCGTTCGGCAAGCCGATGCTCCTCACGCGCGTGGGCGGGTTCCCCGAGGTGGCGGACACGGGAGCGGCGGCGATCGTCGAGCCGGATGATCCGGACGCGCTCGCGACCGAGCTGCGCGCGCTGCTCGCCGACCCGGGGCGGCTGGACCGGATGGCGGCGGCGTCACGCGCGGCGGCGGACGGCGAGTACGGCTGGGAGGACATCGCCCGCCGTACGCTCGACCTCTACGCGTCGTTGCGGCGGTAGACGATCCACTCGGGCGGCGTCGGCGGGCTCACCCGCGGCGCCGGGCGGCGCTCCCCGGTGTCCGTGAACCCGGCGCGGCGCGCCACCCCCTGGGACGCCGGGTTGTCCTGGTGGATCAGCAGCTCGAACGTGCTCAGGCCCAGCTCGGCTCCGCGGGCGCGGAGCCAGTCCACCGCGCGGGTGGCGACGCCGCGGCCCCGCGCCTCCCTCGCCACCCAGTAGCCGATCTCGGCGTACCGGCGCTCGACGTCGATCTCGAGCAGGCTGAAGGACCCGACCAGCACGTCGTCCTCGAAGCCGAGGTACGACTCCACGGTCGGGAGGCGGCGGCCGATCCACTCCAGCGCGTGCGCGCGCGTGTACGGGCTCGGCACGCTGGTCCAGCGGGCGATCTCGGGGTCCTGGCAGGCGGCCACGAGGGCGTCGGCGTCCTCGACGCGGGGTGGGCGAAGGGTCAGCACGGCCCGGCAGTCTGCCACCCTTCTCGCCGCCTCATGCGCGCGCTCTTCTGGATCTCCGCCGCCCTGATCGTCTGGACGCAGGCGGCCTACGCGCCCGCGCTCGCCCTGCTGCGCCGGATCAAGGGCAACCCGCCCACGGCGCCCGGCGCGGACATCACGCCCAGCGTCACGCTGATCGTCGCCGCCTACAACGAGGAGGCTGTGATCGCGGCCAAGGTCGCCAACGCGCGCGCGCTCGACTACCCGGACCTCGAGGTGATCGTCGCGGTCGACGGGGGCGACGAGGGCACGGTCGCGGGTGCCGAGGGCGCCGACCAGGTGCTCGCGCTGCCGCGGACGGGCAAGTACCGCGCGCAGGACGCCGCGGTCCAGCGGGCGCGCGGGGAGATCGTCGCCTTCAGCGACGCGAACACGCTGTGGGAGCCGGCCGCGCTCCGCACGCTCGTGCGCGCCTTCGCGGACCCGGCCGTCGGCTACGCGTGCGGCCAGGTGACGTTCGTCAACGACGCCGGCACCAACCAGGAAGGCCTGTACTGGCGCTACGAGATGTTCCTGCGCGCGCAGGAGTCGGCGCTGGCGAGCGTCACGGGCGGCAACGGCGCGATCTACGCGGTGCGGCGCGCGGCCTACGAGCGCGTCGACCCGACGATGGGCCACGACCTGGCGATGCCGTTCCAGATGGTCAAGGCGGGATTCCGCGCCGTCTACGTGCCCGAGGCGCGCGCCACCGAGAAGATGGTGCCGTCGATCGAGGGCGAGTGGGCCCGCAAGCGGCGGATGATGTCCTACGGCTGGCCGATCGTGCTCAAGGGCGGGCTGCTGCACCCCCGCGGGTACTCGCCGCTGTACGCGCTGATGATCGTCAGCCACCGGCTCCTGCGCTACGGCACGCCGCTGCTGCACGTGCTGCTCGCGCTCGCCACGGTCGCGCTGCTGCGTCGCGGCGGTGTCTACACGGCGGCGGCCGCCGCACAGGCGGCGTTGGCCGCGGCGGCGGCGAGCCGGCGGAAGGCCAAGCCGGTGCTGGTCGCCCGCTACTACGTCCTGACCACCGCCGCGCTCGCGCTCGGCCTGTACGACTGGCTCCGGCACGGCACGCAGGTCGGCTGGGAGATCGCGGAGGGGACCCGTTGACGAACCGCTACCTGCACTCCCGCCGCAAGCGCGCGCTCGACCTCGCCGTCGCGGTGCCGCTGCTCACGATCAGCGCGCCGATCGTCGCGCTCGCCGCGCTCGCGGTGCGGCTGGAGAGCCCGGGCCACCCGATCTACAAGCAGCGGCGGATCGGCCTGGACGGCCACGCGTTCGAGGTCATCAAGCTGCGCACGATGGTCTCCGGCGCCGAGCACATGGGCGCCGGCATGGCCGTCGACGCGGGGGACACGCGGATCACGAGGATCGGCGCGCTGCTGCGGCGCACCTCGATCGACGAGCTGCCCAACCTGGTCAACATCCTGCGCGGCGAGATGTCGCTCGTCGGCCCGCGGCCGACGATCCAGGTGCAGGTCGACCAGTACACCGACCGCCAGCGCGAGCGGCTCACGGTCCGCCCCGGGCTGACGGGCTGGGCGCAGGTCAACGGGCGCGCGTCGCTGCCGTGGAGCGAGCGGATCGAGCTCGACCTGCAGTACATCGAGCGGGCGACGCTGCGGCTGGACCTGCGCATCCTGGTGCTCACCGCGCGGATGGCCGTCACCGGCCACGGGCTGTACCGCGGCGAGACCGGCGGCTGGCGGGGCTAGAACGACGAAGGGCGCGCCTGTCGGGCGCGCCCTCCATGAAGGTCGGATGATCGGGGTGGCGCGGAGGGGCTGCCCCGCCTTCAAATGCCTACGGCACGACCTCGGGGCCCTTGTCGATGTGCTCGGCGCGGAACGCGCGGATCGCGTCGAACACCTCGGGCTTCATCGCCGGGCAGCCGAGCGAGGCGTCCCAGGCGGTGGCCGCGATCGCGTACTTCATGCCGGTCGTGTTCTCGAACAGCAGCAGGTGGTGGCCGCCGTCCATCTCGTTGTAGAGCGTCTCGAGCTGGGCGACGGTCGTCTTCGGCGTGCCCGGCTTGTACTGGATGTCGATCCGGCCGTGCTCGAGCGTGTGGACGAGCTTGCCGAGCTCGGGCACGTCACCCGGCGCGTAGATGCCGTCGTCGTACCACTCCGGGAAGTGGGCGCCGGACGTCGGCGGGTTCTGCTTGTAGTCCGTCGGCTTGAAGTCCTTCTCCTCGTGGCCCGCGCCCTCGTTGGGCACCTTGGCCTCGTAGGTGCAGCCCGCGAGCTGCGCGGCTTCCTTGACGTCGCTCGTCTTCTGCGCCGGGATGGCGGCGGCGCCGGCGGGGAGGTCCTGCTCGTCGTTGCCGTCGCCGCCGGACAGCACGACGACGAGGACGACGATCACGGCTACGAGCGCGCCCGCACCGAGCAGGCCACCGAGGACCATCTGCATGCGCTTGCGGCCGGCGGCCTTCGCCTTCTCCGCAGCCTCGCGCTCCTGGCGCTCGCGCTTCCGACGTTCTTTTTCTTCTTGGCGACTCGACATCCGGCGGGCGATGGTAGCGGCAGTTCGTGTGTTTAAGACGCTCGCCCGTGGAGTTTGGTCGAGCGGGGTTGCCGGCAGGCGTCAAGAACTCGGCGATCGCCTTTGTGAGAGGCAGAGGAAAGATCCGCAGCCAGCCGCCGACGGCGACGCTCGCCGTGCGAGGATCGTGGGCATGGCCCAGCTGCGCCCGATGCGCCCCGACGAGGCGCCGGAGGTCCACGACCTCTCCGTCATGACGTTCGAGGCGCTCGACGTCAGCCGCGGCGAGGAGCCGCCGCAGCGACCCGACCCGGTCCTCGCGCGTCCGCGCTACCGCCACCTGGCCACGACCGACCCGGACGGTGCGTGGGTCGCCGAGGAGGACGGCGTGATCGTCGGCGCGGCGCTCGCGCTGCGGCGTGAGGACGTGTGGGGGCTCTCGCTGCTGATCGTGCGGCCCGACCGGCAGTCGACGGGGATCGGCGGGCAGCTGCTCGCCCGCGCGCACGCGTACGCCGAGGGCGCGCGCGGCCGCGTCATCCTGGCCTCGCCCGACCCGCGGGCGCTGCGGGCCTACTTCCGGCTGGGACTGGAGCTGCACCCGCACGTGGACGCGGCCGGCACGCCCAAGGGCGTCCACGCGCCGGCCGGCGTCCGGGTCGGCGACGCGAGCGACATCCCGCTCACCGAGGCCGTCGACCGCGCGGTCCGCGGCGCGGCGCGCGGCCAGGACATCGCGGTGATGCTGGAGATGCGGCAGACGCTGCTGGTCGCGCCCGAGCGCGGCTACGCCGTGGTCAACGCGCACGGCGCGCTGCGGGTGCTGGCCGCGACCGACGAGTCGGCGGCCACCGACCTCCTGCGGGCGGTGTTCGCCCGCGCCACCGGCGAGATCACGGTCGAGTGGCTGACCGCCAAGCAGCAGTGGGCGATCGCGGCGGCGCTCGAAGCCGGCCTGGAGCTGCGGACCCACATGGCCGGCGGCGTGTTCACGGACGGAGACGTGGGGCCGTTCACGCCGTACCTGCCGAGCGGCGCCTTCCTGTGACCGATCTTGCCCATCGGCCAGGCACTTACCAGCCATAATCGACACATGTCCAAGACTCCCCGCTCGCTGAGCGGCAAGGTCGCCGTCGTCACGGGGGGCGCTCGCGGCATCGGCCTGGCGCTCTCCCAGGCTCTCGCGCGGGAGGGGGTCGTGGTCGCCATCGGCGATCTCGACGGCACCGCGGCCGAGGCCGCCGCCACGAGCCTGCACAACGGCTCGCTCGGCCTGGCGCTCGACGTGACCGACCGCCCCGCGTTCACCGCCTTCCTCGACGAGGTCGAGCAGCGCCTCGGCCCGATCGACATCCTCGTCAACAACGCCGGGATCATGCACGTGACCCCGCTCGAGGACGAGGACGAGGCCAGCATCTCGCGCCAGCTGGAGATCAACGTGCGCGCCGTCATCCACGGCACGCAGGAGGCGATGCGCCGGATGCGGCCCCGCAACACGGGCCACATCGTCAACGTCGCCTCGCTCGCCGGCCGCGCCGCCGCCCCCGGCCTCGCCACCTACTGCGCGACCAAGCACGCCGTGATCGGCCTCTCCGAGGCGGTCCGCGCCGAGCTGCGCGGCACCGGCGTCGAGGTCTCCGTCGTCATGCCGGGCTTCGCCAAGACCGAGCTGGCCGCCGGCGTCCCGGACCTGCGCGGCGTCCCCCGCATCTCGCCCGAGGACATCGCCGCGCTGACGGTCGACGCCCTCAAGGTCCCCAAGTTCGACGTCTGGGCGCCCAAGCGCCTGGCCGGCGTGATCTGGACGGGTGCCGTCGTCCCACGCCGCGTGCGTGAGGCCGTCTCCCGCGCCATGAACTCCAACCACGTCAAGGACACGGACGCCACCGCGCGGGCGGCCTACGAGGCACGCGCGGCGCAGTCGGCGCCGGCGCAGGAAGAAGAGCTGGTCTAGGGCCTCAGCCCAGCCGGTCGAGCAGCGGCTTGAGCACCTCCGCGTCCCGGCCCGCGGTGACGCGGATGGTGCGCTCGGAACGTGACCAGGCGATCACGTTGAGCACGGTGAGGCGGTCCAGGACGTACTGGAAGGCCAGGGCCTGCTGCTCGGAGGCGTAGTCGCGGGAGATGCGGAAGCTCGAGCCGCCGTCGGTGGCGCTCGTGAGCTTCAGGGCGCCGCGGCCGAGGACGGCGCGGACCTCGCCCCCGATGTAGACGGCCGCCGCGGCCGCCTCGTCGCGCAGCTCGAGGCCCGGCGGGACGGTGAGGCCGGTGTTCGCGGGCGTCGCCTTGACCGCTCGGGGCTCGCCCTGGGGGGCGGTGCGCAGGAGCGCCTGGCGGCCGCTCTCGTCGCGGGCGCGCTCGGCGGCGGTGCGGGCGACGGCGGCCGGGTCCCGGCGGTAGGCGCGCATGATGTCCCGCGCGGCGAGGAGCTTCCAGTAGTAGTTGGACGAGTCGTCGCCGAAGGAGGCGAGCTTGTCGTAGGCCGGCTTGTGGCGGGTGGGCGAGGAGGCGAAGTAGAGCTCGACGTACGGCCGCGGGCCGCCGCCGAACGCCTCGAGCACGTTCTTGAGGTTGCCGACGCCCATGTGGTACGAGACGAACGCGAGGTCCTCCCGGCCGCCGAGCTCCGCGAGCGCGAACTTGAGGTAGCGCGCGGTGCCCGCGAGCGCCTTGGGCGGGTCGAAGCGGTCGTCGACACGACGCCGCGCGCGGTTGAGCGCCGCGGCCCGCTTGAGGTTGCCGTCCCGCAGCGCGCGCTCCAGGCGGCGGGTGTAGCTGCCGCTGCGCTCGAGGTCGACGTCCATCTGCAGCAGGTTCTGGGCGGTTTCGCCGAGGATCTGGGTGAGCCCGGCGGCGCCCTCGATCCCGCCGGGGGCGCGGGCGTCGGGCCGTCCGGCGCTCTCGAGGAACACGAGGCCTTCGAGGAGGTCCGGGTTCACGCCGGCCTGCTTGGCGGCCGCCTCCACCGGCTTGCGGAACGTCGCGACGCGCTTCGCGGTCTCCGCCGCTCCGCCGGGCGAGCGGGTGTAGAGCACGCGGCTCGTACCCGCGGCGGCGCGACGGGTCAGGTCGTCGGAGCGCTCCGCGGTCCAGGCGAACGGGTCCGCCACGGCCTCGCCGCGCTCGGCGCCCGGCGGCGTCGGGATGACCGGGACGTTGCCGTCGTCGCCGCCCTGGGTGGCGACGAAGAGCAGCGCGGCCGCCACGACGAGCACGGCGGCGACCAGCGCGAGGCGGAGGCGAAGCACCGTGACTAGGCTAACCCGCACCGTGTACGGCGCCCTCTACTCCCGTGTCCTCTCGCGTGTCGACGCCGAGCGGGCGCACCTGCTCGCCACGCGGGCCCTCGCGCTGCTCGCCAGGGCGCCGCGTCCGCGCTTGGATCCCGCGCTGCGGGTCTCCGCCTTGGGCCTGCAGTTCGACAGCCCGCTCGGCGTCGCCGCGGGCCTGGACAAGCACGCGACCGCGTTCGAGGGCCTGAACACGCTCGGGTTCGGGTTCGTCGAGGTCGGGACGATCACCGCCATCGGCCAGCCCGGCAACCCGAAGCCGCGCGTCTGGCGGCTCGCCCAGGACCGGGCGCTGATGAACGCGATGGGCTTCCCCAACCCCGGTGCGGAAGCGGTGGCGCCGAAGCTGGCCGCGCGGTCCGGCCGCGGGATCGTCGCCATCAACCTCGGCAAGTCCAAGGTCGCCCCGCTCGAGGCGGCCGCCGACGACTACCGCGCCTCGGCGAGGCTGCTCGCGCCGCACGCCGACTTCGTCGTCATCAACGTCAGCTCGCCCAACACGACCGGCCTGCGGGACCTGCAGACGATCGAGCACCTGCGCGAGCTGCTGGCCGCCGTGCGCGGTGAGGCGGAGGGCAAGCCCGTCCTCGTCAAGCTCGCACCCGACCTGTCCGACGAGCAGCTCGACCAGCTCGCCGACTTCGCCGTGGAGGCGAAGCTGGACGGGCTGATCGCCACCAACACGACGATCTCGCGCGAGGGCCTGCACGCCCCCGCCGAGCTGCTGGCCAAGCCGGGCGGGGTCTCCGGCGCCCCGCTCAAGGCCCGCTCGCTCGCGGTCCTGCGGCGCCTGCGGGCGCGTGTGGGCGACCAGGTGCTGCTCGTCAGCGTCGGCGGCGTCGAGACCTCCGGCGACGTCCTCGAGCGGGTGCGGGCCGGCGCGACGCTCGTCCAGGCGTACACGGGCTTCGTCTACGGCGGGCCGCTGTGGGCGCGTCGCATCAACGCCGAGCTCGCCCGCGCCGTGCGCGCGGCGGGCGCCACCACGATCCAGGAGCTGGTCGGCAGTGAAATGGGAGTCGGTCCTGGCGTGGCGCATGGCGCGCCAGCACCTGACGGCGCGCGCGGCTGATCCGCTCGCGGTCGTCTCGGACATCTGCGGCCTGCACGCGCAGGTGCTGTCCAGCGCGCAGCTCACGCTCGCCGCACGCGTCGAGGACGCGCCGGACGTCGAGACGCTGCTGTGGGCCGATCGGTCGCTGGTGAAGACGTGGGCGCAGCGCGGCACGCTGCACCTGCACCGCACGGATGAGCTCCCGCTGTGGGTCGGCGCGCAGGCCGCGCTCAAGCCGCGGTACGAGGTCAAGTCGTGGCTCAAGCACTTCCAACTCACGCCGGAGGACGTGGAGCGGATCATCGTCGGCGTCCCGGAGGCGCTGCGGGACGGCCCGAAGAGCCGCGAGGAGCTCGCGGCGTCCGTGCACGCGGGCCTCGCGCGCGGGTACGGCGACCTGCTCAAGCCGGTCGCGTTCCGCGGTGAGCTGATCTACGCGCAGGACGGCCGCTTCGCGCTCCCGGAGCCGTTCGAGGGCATGGACCCGGCGGCCGCCACGCGGGAGGTCGCGCGCCGGTTCCTCACGCGCTACGGCCCGGCCACGCGGGAGGACCTGGCGAAGTGGTTCGGCCACCCGTCGCCCGCCCAGGCCGGCAAGTGGTTCCCGGACGACGTCGTCGAGACGGACTTCGGCCTGGCGCTCGCGGAGGACGTGGACGCGATCGCCGCGGCCCGGCCCGAAGGGCACGTGCGCCTGCTGCCGGCGTTCGACCAGTACGTCGTGGCGGCGCCGCGCGACGACCGCGCGACCGTCGCCCCCGAGCGGATCTACCGCCCCGGCGGGTGGTTCTCGCCCGTCCTCCTCGTGGACGGCGTGATGGCGGGCGTGTGGGCGCAGGAGGACGGCGTGGTCACGATCGAGCCGTTCGCGGACGTCGGCGCGGAGGCCCGCGCCGCCGCCGCGGCCGAAGCGGCGCGGTTGGCGGACGACCTGGTCTGGAGGTAGATTCTGCGTACGCCGCCGCTCGTCACCATCTCCGCCTCCTACGGCGCCGGCGGAAGCCGGATCGGCCCCGCCGTGGCCCAGCGCCTCGGGGTCGAGTTCCTCGACCGCGCGATCCCGACGCGCGTCGCGGAGAAGCTCGGCTGCTCGCTCGACGACGCGCTCGCCCACGACGAGTCGCTCGGCGACGCGATCGGCCGGCTCGCGTCCTCGTTCGCGCTGCTGCCGGAGCTGGCGGGCGCGATGGTCCAGGCCGGCGTGCTGGCCGGCGAGGACTACCGGCGCGAGACCGAGAGCCTGATCCGCGAGCACGCGAAGGGCGGCGCGGTCATCCTCGGCCGTGCCGGCGCGCTGATCCTGCACGAGGACCCCGACGCCCTGCACGTGCGCCTCGACGGCCCGCCGGAGCGCCGCGTGGCGCAGGCGATGGCGCTGGAGAGTCTGGACCGGCGCGACGCCGAGCGCCTCCGCCGTGACGGCGACCGGGCCCGCGAGGCCTACGTGCGTCACTTCTACGGCTGCGACGCGCGCGACCCCGCGCTCTACCACCTCGTGATCGACTCGACCGCGCTCGCCCCGGAGACCGTGGTCGACGTGATCGCGGCCGCCGCCGCGCGGTGATCCTCACCCAACGCCACCTGAACCGGGCCGTGCTCGCGCGCCAGGGCCTGCTCGAGCGCCGCGCGCTGCCCCTTCCCGCCGCGCTCGACGCGATGGCGTGCCTGCAGGCGCAGTACGCGCCGTCGATGTACATCGGCCTGTGGTCGCGCGTGGAGGGCTTCGAGCGCGACGCGCTCACCCGGGCGCTGCACCAGCGCACCGTCATCCAGGCCACGCTGATGCGGTTCACGATCCACCTCGTCTCCGCCGCCGACTACTGGCCGCTGACCGTCGCGATCCGCGCCGCCCGGCGCGCGGCGTGGCTGCGCGTGGCGAAGGGGCACGACCTGTCGGAGGCCGCCGAGACGCTCGACGCGGCGCTGCGCGAGGGCCCGCTGCGGCGCAAGGAGATCGTCGCGCTGATCGGCGCCGAGGCGATGCGGGGCGTCGGCGCGTGGGTGGACCTGGTGCGCGTGCCGCCGTTCGGCACCTGGGAGCAGCGCCGCGCCGACCTCTACGGCCGCGCGGAGGACTGGCTCCCGGCGCCGGAGATCGAGCGGGACGCCGCGCTCGACCACCTCGTCGCCCGCTACCTGACGGGCTACGGACCCGCGGCCAAGGCCGACATCGCGAACTGGGCCGGGCTGGGAGTCAAGGAGGTCGAGCCCGCGCTCACCCGGCTGGAGCTCGTCACCCACGAGGCCGAGGACGGCACGCCGCTCTACGACCTGCCCGGGCAGCCGCTGCCGGACCCGGACACGCCCGCGCCCGTGCGCTTCCTCCCGACCTGGGACGCGGCGCTGCTCGTCCACTGCCGCCGCGCGCGCATCCTGCCGGAGGAGCACCGCGAGCGGATCTTCCACGTCCGGATGCCGCAGTCGATCGGCACGTTCCTCGTCGACGGCGCGGTCGCCGGCACCTGGAAGCCGGACGGAACGCTGACGCCGTTCGGGGCGCTGACGAAGGCGCAACGTCGGCAGGTGGACAAAGAGCACGCCGCGCTCGGCGAGTTCTGCGCCTGACCCAGTACGTTTCCGCCCGTGCACGAGGGACCGTTCACCGTCTTCGTCGAGGAAGCGCACGAGGACTCCGCCGACCTGCTGTTCCTGCCCGAGGCCACCGCGGCCGACTGGGCCACGGTGTTCTCCTACGCCGAGGTGCGGCGCGTGGGCGCCGGGCTCGCGCTCGTCCAGGCGGGCGAGCACGACCGCGCGCTCTACCTGCTCACCGAGGGCACGGTCGGCGTCCGGCTGCCGCGCGACGAGGGCGCGTTCAAGCAGATCGAGGCGCCGTCGGTGCTGGGCGAGCTGTCGTTCTTCGACGGCTACCCGCGCAGCGCGACGCTGGAGGCGGTGACGGACGTCGAGGTGGTGCGGATCGACCTCGCCGCCTTCGACCGCCTGCACGAGCACGAGCCGGCGATCGCGAACCTGATGCTGCGCGACCTGGCGCGGATCCTGGCGCTGCGCCTGCGGCTCGCCAGCGCGGTCATCGCGGACTTGCGCGGCAGCTGACGCGCTGTCAGATTCCTCCGCGGGTCAGTCCGGCTCAAGGAGGAGAGACATGCGCAGGATGCTCACCGCGGCCGCGTGCGCGGCGCCGGCCCTGGTCATACCGTCCGCGGCCGACGCGGCGATCCCCCGGGTGTTCACCAAGACGGCGGCGCCGATCGACTGCACGGTCCAGGCCAACGGCCAGCGCTTCTGCGGCACGGCCACGGCCCAGGTCCCGAGCTGGGACGGCACGCCGATCGACGTGGCGGTCGGGTTCCCGGCCGCGCCCGCGGGCGGTCCCGACGGGCCGTATCCGGTGATCGGGATCTTCCACGGCTGGGGCGGGACGAAGGTCGCGCTGTCGGGCGGTGACGCCCAGCGCGCGCTCACCCGCGGCTACGCCGTCTTCACGATGACCGACCGCGGCTGGGGCGGCTCGTGCGGGCGCGCCATGATCAGCGACCCGCGCTGCGCCGGCAAGGGCTACATCCGGCTCATGCACTCGGCCTATGAGGTGCGCGACGCGCAGCACCTGCTCGGCCAGCTCGCCGACGACGGGTTGATCGAGCCGCAGAGGATCGGCGCGACCGGCGGCTCCTACGGCGGCGGCATGGCGATCGCGCTCGGCGCGCTGCGCAACCGCACGCGGCTGCCGGACGGCTCCTCCATCCCGTGGACGAGCCCGCTCGGCAAGCCGATGGCGATCGCGGCGACGGTGCCGGAGTTCACCTGGTCGGACCTGGCCACCGCGCTCAACCCGAACGGCTCGTCGCTGGACTACGTCGCCGACGCCCCGTACCTGGGCGGCGGCCATCGCGTCGGCGTCCAGAAGCAAGCCTGGAACGCCTCGCTCTACGGCGCGGGCGCGTTGCTGGGCTATTACGCCCCAATCGGGACTGATCCGTCCGCCGACATCACCGGCTGGAAGACGCTGACCGATACCGGTGGGCCGTTCGACGGCGTGCCGGCGGCGGACGCGATGGCGGTCGAGCTGCCCGCGAACCACTCGGCGTACGGGATCGACGACAGCATCCCGCCCGCGCCCGCCCTGCTCGCCAACGGCTGGAATGACGACCTCTTCCCGGTCGACGAGTCGCTCCGTTACTACAACCGGGTCCGTGCCAAGCACCCGGGGGCGCCGATCTCGATGTTCCACCTGGACTTCGGCCATTCGCCGCGCGCGGCGTCCGGGTCCGCGGCGGACCGTGCCGCGCTGGCGACCGCGGAGAACGCGTGGCTGGACTTCTACGTCAAGGGCGTAGGGGCCGAGCCGGCGGACGCGCGCGGCGGCGTGGACGTCCTGACGTCGCACTGCCCCGTCAGCGGAGCGGGCACGCGCTACCACGCGCCGACCTGGGCGCAGCTGGCGCCGGGCGAGCTGCGGGTGACGGGGGCGGCGGCGCAGACGATCGTCGCGCCCGGGACCGCACCCTCGAACGGGTTCACCGCCGGCGACGTGTGCACCACGACCGCGAGCGCCGACAACGCGTCGGCCGCGACCTACAAGACCGCTCCGGCGACGACCGCGTACACGCTCGCCGGCTCGCCGACGGTCATCGCCAAGCTCGACGTCAAGGGCGCCAACGACATGGTCGCCGCGCGCCTGTACGACGTGGACGGCGCGACGCAGCGCCTGATCGCGCGCGGCGTCCAGCGCCCGCTCAACCCGGGCGGCGGCCCGACCGAGCAGGTCTTCCAGCTGCATCCGCAGGCGTGGACGGTGCAGCCCGGGCACGTGCTCAAGCTCGAGCTGCTCGCCCAGGACTCGCCGTACCTGCGCACGCCGACCGGGCAGCAGTCGGTGGCGGTGAGCGACCTCGAGCTGCGGTTGCCGCTGGTCGACGCGCCCGGCACCGACCTGGGCGGCCTGGTCGTGGCCGCGCCCAAGCCCAAGTACCTGCCGGCGGGCTACACGCCGGCGCGCGAGTACGCGACGCAGGCCGGCGGGACCGTCGGCGGCACGGTGCCCGCGACGCTGGCGCTGTCGCTCGGTGCGCCGGCGACCTTCGGCGCGTTCGTCCCGGGCGTGGACCGCGAGTACGCGGTGCCCACGACGCTGACGGTCACGTCGTCGGCCGGCGACGCGGCGCTGACCACGAGTGACCCCGGGCACCTGGTCAACGGCGCGTTCAGCCTCCCGCAGCCGCTGCGGGTGGAGCTGTCCAGGTCGTCCTGGGCGGGGCCGACGGCCAACGAGCGGGTCGACGTGACGTTCCGGCAGGCGATCGGCCGCACGGACGCGCTGCGGACGGGCACGTATTCGACCCGCGTGACGTTCACGCTGTCGACGACGAACCCGTAGGGCGATGAGATCGGCCGCGTCGGAGAGTCAGAGCTGCACATGACCTTCGAAGACATCTGGCGGGTACCCGACGCGGCCCACTCCGACGGGCGGTTCCCGGGCTACGTCGGCGCGGTGCGGGTGCGCGGGCACGTCG